>CAYPZD010000005.1:83891-91842 GCA_964415055.1 uncultured Verrucomicrobiota bacterium
AGTAGCCGCCTTCGCCAGAAGGTGGCAACCGCGTCCAACCCCGCAAACAATCATCGAACAAAGAATGCATATTCCATCAAATTTGAATAAAAAAAACACTTCATCAGGACCTCAATGTTGGGATTGGTATTAACAGGGAGGGGTGTGGTAGAGTCATGACATCCAGCTCTGATATTTGATTTATGCATGCTGAAGCGAAAACAAAATTTCTTTTAACCTCGATGGTTGCACTGCTGGTTTTCAATAGCCAGTTGCTGGGCTCCAGCGATTCGATGGTGAAGTTGTTGGCTCAGTTGGCCAGGAAATCGAATCCGATCCGCAATACTTATGTGAGTGCGGATCGTGCCCGAATGCTCGGGCAGCAATTGGCGAGGACAACAAAATCGGTTGATCGGCTTGAGTTGCTGAATCAGTATGCGGTTGAATTATTGAACGCCGGGCAAACGGAGGAAGCGTTGAAACAATTTGGAGTATGGGAGTCTCTGGCAAAAGAAGCGGCTCCGGAGCTTTACAAATCCAATCATCACCTGCTGAAACACTACCAGGCATTGTGCTATTTGCGACTGGGTGAACAGGAAAATTGCATCGACGACCACACGACGGAATCCTGCCTTCTACCCATTCAGGGAGGTGGCGTTCATCGATTCCCCCGGGGTTCCGAGGGTGCGATCACGATTTTTGAAGAGATCCTGACAGAACATCCGGATGATTTGTCGAGTCGATGGTTGCTGAATATTGCTTACATGACTTTGGGGAAATTTCCGAACGATGTTCCCTCTCCATGGAAGATCGCACCAGAAACATTCGATTCTCCATATGACATCGGTCGCTTTCCTGATGTGGCCGGCGGACTCGGTCTGGACGTCAATGCTCTGTCGGGAGGAAGTGTGGTGGATGATTTTGACGGGGACGGTTGGCTGGATGTGCTGGTATCCGCCTGGGGATTGAGCGATCCGATGCATTATTTCAAAAACCTTGGAAACGGTCATTTTGAAGATCAGAGTTCAAAAGCGGGGCTGGATGGATTAACCGGTGGTTTGAACATGATGCCGGCTGATTATGACAACGATGGTGACGTCGATGTGTTGGTCTTGAGAGGGGCCTGGCTCGGATCGGAGGGGAGATTGCCCAATTCACTGCTGCGGAATGACGGGAACGGCAAGTTCGAGGATGTCACCGAAGAAAGTGGATTACTCAGTTTTCATCCGACACAGACGGCGGTTTGGCTGGATTACAACAATGACGGATGGCTGGATTTATTTATCGGCAATGAGTCTCACGGACGTGAACGGCATGCGTCCGAATTATTCCGGAACAACGGCAACGGCACTTTTACCGAGACCGCCCGGGCATGCGGAATCAATGTTCGATCCTTTGTGAAGGGGACAGCTGCGGCTGATTTTGACAATGATGGCTACATGGATTTGTATATTTCCAGACAGAATGAGCCCAATCTTCTTTATCGCAACCTGGGCCCATCGAAGGCTGCTGGTGGTGTATGGAAATTTCAGGATGTCACGACCCGAGCAGGTGTTTCAGAACCTGTTCACAGTTTTCCCTGCTGGTTTTTTGATTATGACAACGATGGGTTCCAGGACTTGTTCGTAGCCGGATACCGCATCGAAAATGTCGGAGATATTGCGGCGGATTACCTGGGCCTGCCACATGGGGGTTCCAAAGCAAAACTCTTTCGGAACAAAGGTGACGGAACATTCAAGGACCAGACAAAAGCACTTGAACTGGATAAAGTGCTTCATGCCATGGGAAGCAACTACGGCGATCTCGATAACGACGGATACCTCGATTTTTACATTGGAACCGGGGATCCTGACCTTTCAACCCTTGTGCCCAACCGCATGTTTCGCAATCACGCAGGCAAAGTCTTTCAGGAAGTGACGACGTCCGGTGGATTCGGTCATTTACAGAAAGGTCATGGCATTTCCTTCGCGGATCTGGATCACGATGGGGATCAGGACGTGTATGCCAATATGGGCGGTGCGGTAACAGGTGATTTTTACCGCAACGCACTCTTCGAAAACCCTGGGCATGGAAACAATTGGATCAAGCTTACCTTGTCGGGAACGAAATCAAATCGCAGCGGCATTGGTTCCCGAATTCAACTGGTCGTGCGAGAGCCGGAAGGACAAACCCGCACCATTCATCGTGTCCTGCGATCGGGTGGCAGTTTTGGCGCTTCCCCGCTCCGACTGGAGATTGGTCTGGGAAAAGCATCTTCCATAGAAGCGTTAACCATCCATTGGCATGGATCCGGCCTGAGTCAGACTTTTGAAAAGTTACCGGTCAACCGTTGGATCACGATCAAGGAAGCATCCGCACAACCCGGCATCCGGGAACTAAGCCCCATCCAATTCCAGAAAACAAAGCACCACCACCATTAACCTGTTGGGTTGGCCCCTGCTATTGACACCAAACACCCTTTTCCAAACCACGATGTTCAGTTCTTTCAAATCTCCGGCCCCTCTAGCTCTGCTTTCTGCCTCCTTGTTGTCTGCCCCCGACGAAGTGATCCTCGGGCAAGAAACGCTTGAATGGAAATCGATACCACAGGGACGAATGACTTCGCTGAATCCCGCGTCGCAAGGTGGGGATGGATTTGAGGATTTGGATCCCGCATCGTTGGGCATTGGCTTTGTCAATGTGTTGGAAAAAAAATACCAGGAAATTAATCAAAACTTATTGAACGGTTCGGGAGTCGCTTTGGGTGATGTGAATGGTGATGAACTTTGCGATATTTTCCTTGCCGGACTCAATAGCGAATCGCGCCTGTATTTGAATCAAGGCAACTGGAAATTTAAAGACGCCACGAAAGCTTCAGGGATAGTGTTGTCCAACGCTTTGGCAACAGGTGTGATGCTTGAGGATGTCGATGGCGACAACGATCTTGATTTGCTGGTCAATGTCAATAGCGCCGGAACCCGGCTTTGGCACAATGACGGCAAGGGGCATTTCACCGAAGGCACCCCTGCCTGCTTCTCGTCTCAAACCGGGCCCACTTCGTTTAGTTTGGCAGATATTAACGGAGATCATCGGCTTGATCTGTATGTGGCCAATTACGGGGCCAACACCATCCGCAGTGGGGCTGCCGTCAGAGTGCGAACAGTCCGGGGCAAGCAGGTGGTGACCGGAAGATGGCGGGATCGAATCGAAATCATCGACGGCCAAATGGTGGAGTTTGGCGAACCGGATCATTTGTTCATTCAAGATAACAATGGCAATTTTCAAATGGCTCCATGGAAGGAGGAACGATTCAAGCATGCTGATGGAACAACTATTGAGCAACCGTTCCGGGACTTGAGCCTTTCGTCCATGTTTCATGACCTGAATCGTGACGGCTTGCCGGATCTGTATGTCTGCAATGATTTTCATTCCCCCGACCGTATCTGGATCAACCAGGGTGATGGCAGGTTTCTTGCCATGGATGAAAATGCCATTCGCACCACCTGTCATTTCTCCATGGGAGTGGATATTGCCGATGTCGATCGCAACGGATTGGACGACCTCTTTGTCGTGGACATGCTCAGTCGCTCACATCAGTTGAGAATGACGCAAAAGACGGAAATGAGCCCCAATCCAAACTACCTGGAGCCCTTTGAAAAGTTCGCGTCCCAAGTGCGGAGAAACACCCTGCTCATACAACGAAAAGATGGAAGCTATGCGGAACTCGCACGTCTGGCGGGTGTGGAAGCATCGGACTGGTCATGGTGCCCGGTATTCATGGATGTGGATCTGGATGGATGGCAGGATTTGTTGGTGGTGAACGGACACGCCATGGATGCATTGGATTCGGACACCCTGGAAAAGCGCAACAAGCTACCCGGAAATTCGCCGCAAAGAAGGATGATCGGATATCCGGGATTGACCACGGCCAATGTTGCTTTTCGTAATCTGGGGAATCTGACGTTTGAGCCGGCCGGGGACCAGTGGCAGTTCAATTCAACCAAGATCGGCAACGGCATGGCAACCGGCGATCTGGACAATGACGGAGATCTGGATGTCGTCGTGAATTGCCTGAATGCATCTCCACTCATCTACAGAAACACTTCTTCCAAACCACGCGTGACGGTTCGGTTGAAAGGACACAAATCAAACACATCTGGAATAGGCGCCCGCATGCGCTTAATCGGCCCCGGTCAATCGCAAGAGCAGGAAATGATCGCCGGTGGCCGATACCTTTCGGATGATCAAAACATCCGCACCTTTGCCTTACCTGATCCGGAGACGGATTATCAATTGGAAGTTCAGTGGCCGGACGGATCCAAGACCACGATGCCCCGGGTCAAAGCGGGTTCTCTTTACGAAATCAGCGCGAGCGCCGCAAAAGGCGGCGAAAAAAGCAATCAAATCGAATCCCAACAAAACCCCCAAACCATATTTTCAAAATCGGAACTCACCATTCCCATCCATCCACCTGCCAATGAAAAAATGGACTGGGAATGGCAACCAGCCATCAATCGTTCCATCCGCCGACAGGCTGTTCAGGCGCTTGTTGAAAAGGACCCTCAAACTTCAAACGATGTATTGATTTCGCCATCCATAACACAAGAGAAAAAAAGTGGTCGGAAACCTGATTCGAATACCAGCATGCCACCGCACGAAGCCATGGCATGGGTTGATGCAAAACTTCAACCCAATATCAGCTTTCATCCACACGATTCAGAGCATGCACCGGAAGTACGCCGTTCACCTATCCACTCAACCGCACCCTACGCGATGGCGGATGTGGACAAGGACGGTGATCTGGATGTCTTTGTCGGAATGCCTCCCCTGCCGGGCAAGTATCCTGAATCAGGCGGAAGTCAGTTGCTGATCCACGAAGAGGGTCCATTTCAAGCCCTGGATGCGCATAACATATTCGATCAAGTAGGCAATGTGCAGGATGTCGTTTTTGGGGATTTGGATGGTAATGGTTGGGAGGACCTGGTGATCGCCTGCGAATGGTCCCCGATTCGAGTGTTCCTCAACAACGCCGGTGAATGGACCGAACACACGGATGCATTGGGGTTGTCACCGTATCAAGGCTGGTGGAGGGCGTTGACGGTCTTGGATGTCGACCACGATGGCGATCTTGATTTAATTGCCGGCAACTGGGGAAACAACACACGATACCAATCGACAATTCAACATGGCATTCGATGGTACTATGGTGACGCGAACATGGATGGATTCATGGAAGGCATGGAATCCTATTTCGATCCGGCTCGAAGAGCATGGTTGCCGTTTGACGGACTCGAGCAGCAGGAACGTGTATTTACAACGATACGCCAACACTATGCCTCGCATCGACAATTTGCCGACTCAACCACACTTCAAATCTTGAAAGCCATCGGACTTCCCGAGCAATACGTAGAAATCACAACCCTGAGTTCGATGTTATTCATCCAGGAAAACGGCAAATTCACCCCCTCACCCTTACCAGCCGAGGCCCAATGGTCCCCGGTCAATGACATCGTCGCATCAGATTTTGACATGGATGGGCATCAGGATCTGTTTATTGCCCAGAATTGGGAACAGGTTCCAAGCCATCTGAGCCGCATGGACGCCGGCCGGGGATTGATCCTGCTGGGAGATGGTAAGGGACAATTTCGGCCACTCAGCTCGCAAACATCAGGCATACGTGTAGATGCCGAACAACGGGCCGCCTGGACAGGTGATGCCAATGGCGACCAACGCCCCGACCTCTGGATCCAAACGCCAGACACCATCCATCTCTTCCTGAGGACCGATTCAAACCATTGACGTTTTCACATGCATTTTCTCCCTAAGTCTTGATCACCAACTAATTTCAATACTCCCCCTTTTTTCATCACCCAAAAGTTGGGGTATATTTTTTTCAGATTTAATCTTGATCTTCCCTGTGGATAACAAGAGAATGCGCGTTCGCCTGAGTCCCGCGAGTGCGGATGGCTCATTAGAGGCTGAAATGAGTGTTAACCATCAACCTAACCCTCATTATACTTCTCCGTTGCTCCGGTGAACGTGTGTTAGGCCGATGGGTTTTACTCGAGGATGTTGCCGTTTTGTCGGCGGATCCTGAGTCGAACACACAGGTCGGAGCCTCCTTAAAATAAGTAATATCATAGGCGCAGCATTGCGTCTCGGTTGTATCATTAATTCATTATGCTAACCATGGAAGAAGCCATGCAGCAAAGTCCAGTGAACTTTGCTGAAGGCGACATAGTCAAAGGAACCATTATCGAAGTCCGTCACAAAGAAGTGCTTTGTGATATCGGATACAAAAGCGAAGGTTCCATCCCCGGAAACGAATTCGACGACATTAAAATGGTCAATGTCGGCGATATCATCGACGTATTGATTGAAAGACTGGAAGACCGCGAAGGCATGGTCGTCCTGTCCAAAGAAAAAGCGGAATTCAAACAGAACTGGGAAAAAATCCTCAGCATCTGTAACGAAGGCGGCACCATCACCGGTCGCGTCAAAGGCGTGGTCAAAGGTGGTCTTCTGGTCAACATCGGTGTGGAAGCCTTCCTGCCGGCTTCCCAGATTGACATCATTCCTCCCAAGAATCTGACCTCCTACGTGGGCAACACCTACGAATATAAAGTGGTCAAGATCAACCAGGAACGTCAGAACATTGTTCTTTCACGCCGCGAACTGATCGAACAGGAACGCGCCGAACGCCGCGCCAAGCTTCTTGCCGACATGACCCCTGGCGATATCCGCAAGGGAACAGTCAAGAACATCACTGATTTCGGTGCCTTTATCGATCTCAACGGTCTTGACGGCCTGCTCCACATCACCGACATGAGCTGGGGCCGCATCAACCATCCTTCCGAGCTCCTGACCATCGGACAGGAAATCGACGTGGTTGTTCTCGACATCAATTACGAAAAAGAACGCGTCAGCCTCGGTCTGAAGCAAAAGCTCGCCAATCCTTGGGACGACATCGAAACCAAGTACCCAGTGAGCCAGAAAGTCAAAGGCCGCGTCGTCAATCTGGTGCCTTACGGTGCTTTCGTGGAATTGGAACCAGGTGTCGAAGGTTTGGTACACGTTACCGAATTGTCCTGGACCAAGCGCATCGCCAAACCTTCCGACGTTCTCTCACAGGACCAGGAAATCGAAGCGGTCGTGCTGGGCATCAACCGCGAAGAGCAGAAGATTTCCCTCGGCATCCGCCAGTTGGAAACCAATCCTTGGGACGAAGCCTTGGAGAAATATCCTCCAGGCACCAAGGTGCAGGGCAAGATCCGCAACCTCACCAGCTACGGTGCTTTCATCGAACTGGAAGAAGGTCTCGACGGCATGATCCACGTGTCCGACATCTCCTGGACCCGCAAGATCAATCATCCTTCCGAAGTCCTCAAGAAGGGCGACGAAGTCGAAGCCGTTGTGTTGGAAATCGACAAGGCCAATCAGCGTATCTCCGTGGGCGTCAAGCAGCTTAGCCAGGATCCATGGGAAAACATCGACCACTACTACAAAGTGGGTGATCTGGTCACCGGCAGCGTAACGAAGCTCGCAAGCTTCGGAGCGTTCATTGGTCTGGAACACGACATCGACGGTTTGGTTCACATTTCCCAGGTCAGCGAAGAGCGTGTTGAAAAGATCAAGAACGTTCTCAAGGTCGGTCAGGAAGTGACCGCCCGCGTGATCAAGATCGATCGCGCCGATCGTCGTATCGGATTGTCCATCAAAGCAGCCAACTACTCCACCGAGGAACTGGAAGCCGAGCAACACGCCCTCGACCAGCTCAAACCTGGCGAAGACTTGGTCGCTCTGCAGCATGCTTTTGATGCCGTCACCACCACTGATGGTGAAGGTGCAAGTGAAGAAGAAAAGGAAGATTAAGCAATTGATCTGACTGATCTTAGTCAAAATCTCACAGCCCGCCGCAAGGCGGGCTTTTTTTTATTACAACCTCATGATCGTTCAACAATTTCAAGAATTCTTTGAATTCGTTGGTTAAGGC
>CAYPZD010000005.1:91942-106374 GCA_964415055.1 uncultured Verrucomicrobiota bacterium
CAACCTCATGATCGTTCAACAATTTCAAGAATTCTTTGAATTCGTTGGTTAAGGCGTTTGGCTCCATAGTTCTTTTCCCTGAGCGATTCCAAATGACAGACACGTTGAACTGGGGTCATTTGCCGCCAAAAATCGCGATCCTGTTGCCCTGCTTCTTCAAATGTGATTGGCATCAATCTTGTCGTTTCCATTTCGCAATCCCTCGAGTCTATCTGAACAAACAACCTATGCCATAAGTCGATAGAAAACAACTTCAGACTGGAGCGCTAAAGTTTAGGAAATACTTTGGCTTTGAAACCTTCCTCGCTAAATCCTTGTCAGAACCCGCAGGATTTCGGAATACTGCCTTGCATTTATGGACATACTGGAAGCATTGAAATGGCGTGGACTGTTCTCCGACTGCACTGATCTTGAGCAATTGAGCCAGCGTTTGGCCAAAGGTCCGCTCACGTTGTATTGCGGCTTTGACCCCACAGCGGACAGCCTTCACGTGGGACATTTGGTTCCGCTGATTGCTTTGCGTCGATTCCAGGATGTGGGGCATCATCCCATCGCCGTTGCCGGCGGAGCCACGGGTTCCATCGGTGATCCGAGCGGGAAAAGTGCCGAGAGAAACCTGCTAACGCGCGAAGAACTCAATCACAACATCGAGCGCGTTCAGGAACAACTCAAATGCCTCCTCGACTTTGAAACCTCCACCAACCCGGCTCGTGTCCTCGACAACGCCGGATGGGTGGGCGGCCTGTCTTACCTCGACTTCCTCAGAGATATCGGAAAGCACTTTACCGTCAATGTCATGGTGGCCAAAGAATCGGTGCGCGCCCGCATGGAGGATAGGGATGTGGGGATCAGTTACACCGAATTCAGTTACATGCTGCTCCAGGCATTTGATTTCTACCACCTGAACCAGTCAACCGATTGCGAACTTCAGATTGGCGGAAGCGATCAATGGGGCAATATCACCATGGGCATCGAGCTGACCCGCAAAAAGGCGGGCCGTCATGTTTACGGATTAACCCTTCCCTTGATCACCAAAGCAGACGGCACCAAATTCGGCAAAACCGAATCAGGTGCCATTTGGTTGGACCCGGCACGCACCAGTGTTTATCGATTCTACCAATTCTGGATTCGAACAGATGACCGTGACGTCATCAAATACCTCAAATACTTCACTTTCTTACCTCAGGAAGAAATTGAAAGCCTTGAAACCCAGCATCAAGAGCGCCCCGAACGCAGAGAAGCCCAAAAGGCGCTTGGCAAGGCCATGACCGACCTGATCCATGGACCCGAAGCCACCCAGGAAGCCATTCGAGCCAGTGAAATCCTGTTCGGCGGCGGCTTGGAAGGGATCACGGAACAAACTTTTAATGATGTTTTGGGAGAAGTTCCAACCGTCAAGATGGCAGCAAGTTCTATGGGTGGAGATGGATTACCCTTGGCGGACGCCCTGACAGAGGCTGGACTGGCCCCGTCGAAAGGGCAGGCACGGAAAGACATAAAAGGCGGCGGAGCCAACATCAACAACATCCGCGAACAAGACCCTCAACGCCTGCTGAACACCAGCGACTTGTTATTTGGCAAACACATCCTTCTTCGCAAAGGTAAGAAACATTACGCGGTGGTTACGTTTGAATAAGTCCGGTATCTGGAGCCCCCAACTCCACTTCTTTGTGAAGAAGAATTGAAAGTGGTCATTGACCGGGAAGAAATCGAGTCCTATAAGCCTCTTAATCATCAGCTTATTACTCCATAAACAATAATAAGCGATCCGTGGCCATTAGGCCCGGAATATGCTAGATATTGAGTTGAATCATCAATGATGCTGGTACGATCCGACATATCAAGTGATACCAAGAGTATCTCGGCAACCAATCATTTGGTAAGGAAAGAGTTACGAAACGGATTCACTCTGATCGAACTCCTGGTGGTCATTGCGATCATTGCGATATTGGCGGGTTTGTTACTTCCGGCCATGAGTAAGGCGAAGCAGAAAGCACACGCAATCAGCTGCCTGAATAATCACCGCCAGCTGACTTACGGCTGGATGCTGTATGCGGATGATAATGAGGGCAAAATCACGGCCGCCAGTGATCCTCGCGATGCCGGAGGTCCGGATCCGCTTAAACCCGCATGGGTCAGAGGTTTGCTGAATTTTGATCCCTCCAACCGTTCCAATTGGGATGTGGAAAAAGACATCAAAACCAGTGTGCTCTGGCCCTACGTCCAATCTGCGGGAATCTTCAAATGCCCGGCCGACAAAAGCACGGTCAGAGTGGACGGCAAAGTTTTGCCACGCGTTCGCTCCATGGCCATGAACGTGCATTGTGGGGCGTGGGGAGAAAATGAACGGGTTTACTGGTATGGCTATAAAGTTTACCAGCAACAATCGGATTTCGTGGATCCAGGACCGGCTTCCACCTTCGTCTTTCTGGACGTGCGTGAAGATTCAACCAACTTTGGCAATTTCCTGGTCGGTATGAAGGGATATCCACACCAGCCCGAAGAAACCACCATTTTCGATTACCCGGCCTCCTATCACAATCAATCCGCCACATTGTCTTTTGCCGACGGGCATTCCGAGGTTAAGAAATGGCAGCACCCGGATACCATGCCCCCGTTAGTGAAAGGCGAATTGCTGCCACAAATCGCAGCGGCTCCAGAGCCTATTCAATCCCCCAACAATCCTGATATCCGGTGGCTACAGGAACATAACACGCGCTGGCCTCAATAGAGCGAAAATGGACGCTCACTCGATTCCTGCTCAACTCAAACCCTCATCCGGACTATTGCACTCGAAGCCCGCTCGGTGAATAATGTCCTCGAACGATGGTTACCTGGACACCTGATTTGATCAAAGCGAGCAAGGGCAAGGAATTCCTGCCTGCTCTCACCGTTTATGATTTCCCCATGACCCGCATGCTGGACGAGCTGGGCATCCCCATGCTGCTGGTGGGGGATTCGCTTGGAATGGTGGTGCTGGGATATCCGGACACCACCCACGTCACGATGGAGGACATGATCCACCATGTGCGAGCCGCCGCCCGCGCCAAGCCAAAAAGCTGTTTGGTGGGTGACATGCCCTACCAGAGTTACGAAACCTCTGAGCAAGCCGTCCGTAACGCACGTCACCTGATGGAAGCAGGCGCTCATGCGGTCAAATTGGAGGGTGGACAAGAAATCGGCACCCAAATCAAGGCCATCCGCAATGCCGGGATCCCATGTGTCGGACACCTGGGCATGCTACCACAGCACATCCTTGAAGAAGGCAAATACCGCATCAAGGGCCGGACCAGCGAAGAAAAGCAAAATCTGCTCGATAACGCCGCCTTTCTGGATTCCATGGGAATCTGCGCACTCGTCCTCGAATTGGTAGAAACCGAACTCACCGCAAAAATCACCCAATCCATCTCCGTACCCACCATCGGCATCGGTTCCGGCAACGGATGTGACGGTCAGATTCTGGTCACGCATGACCTGGTGGGATCCTTTCCCTGGTTTCGTCCAAAATTCGTTCAACCCAAAATGGAGGCCACCCGACTCATGCAGGGCGCCGTCCAGGAATGGCGCAACGATTGGGAATCCCTTTACCAAAAGCAACGCACCCGCCAGGAATCAGACAAATCCAGCGCAAACGCCTGATTTTTATTTATAAAACCAAGGAAACACTCCTTCCTGTTGAACTTCCCGGCACAGATGTCACATTACCTGCATGACAGATCTCACGCATATCAATGAACAAGGGGAAGCATCCATGGTGGATGTCACCAACAAACCGGTGGTCCTTCGTGAGGCCATAGCTGAAGGATGCATTTATGTGCAGTCGGAAACGCTGGATAAAATCGAATCCAACACCATTGCCAAAGGCAATGTCCTGGCATCGGCACGCCTTGCCGGCATCATGGCAGCCAAGAAAACCGGTGAATTGATTCCGCTGTGCCATCCGTTGCCGATCACACATTGCGAGGTTCAAATGTCCATCCCAACGACCCGTGATCGAATCGGCATCACTGCATCGGCCAAAATCGCCGCATCCACCGGCATCGAAATGGAGGCTCTGACGGCGGTCAGCGTGGCCGCTTTGACCATTTACGACATGTGCAAGGCCGTCGATAAAACCATGCGCATCGGCGATATCCGTCTTCTCAAGAAAACAAAAACGGCCCTTGCCTGAGCCGAAATGATGGATTGCAGCATCCGCAAAACCACTGAATGAAATCTGTGGGGGGATCGAATAATGATCACCCCACCCGGTCCTACATCAGTTTGACTAAAGATTTCAACCGTCAAAAAATGACGATTGTGTCACAACTTGTCTGCTTGACCTTTTGCAGAAAGTTTGCACACTACGCTGCCCCGCCGTTGTGGGACGTCACTTTCATATGAAGCAACACATTCGCAATATTGCCATCATCGCACACGTGGACCATGGAAAAACCACCCTGGTCGACTGTCTTCTTCGTCAATCCGGTTTGTTCCGGGAGAACCAGCATGTTGAGGAACGGATGATGGACAGCATGGACCTGGAACGCGAAAAAGGCATTACCATCAAAGCCAAGAACGCGGCATTCAAGTATGGCGAACATGATGTCAACATTGTGGACACCCCCGGCCATGCGGATTTTGGCGGTGAAGTGGAGCGGATCATGAGCATGATCGACGGAGTGGTGCTGGTGGTCGATTCCGTGGAAGGACCCCAGGCACAAACACGATTCGTCCTCCGTAAAGCTCTGGAATCCGGCGCCAAAGCCATCGTGGTCATCAACAAAATCGACCGCGAAGGGGCTGCTCCGGACCAGGTGCTCGACAAAGTATTTGATCTGTTTCTCTCCCTGAACGCCACAGACGAACAACTGGATTTTCCGGTGATCTACGCCAGTGCCAAACAAGGCATCGCCATGAACGATGCCTCGGAAAAAGGCACGGACATGAAACCGCTGTTCGAAGCCATCGTGAAACACATTCCGGCGCCGCGCATCACTCAGGATCCGGAATTCAAACTGCTGATTGCCAACCTTGATTACAGCGACTACCTCGGCCGGATTGCTTTTGGAAAAATAGTTTCAGGCAAGGTGGAAGTTGGCGCAAAAATATTCCGTGTTCGAGGTGACGGAAAGCGCATCCAGGGAAAAGTAAGCGCTGTCTTCCATTTTGATGGCATGAAGCGTATCCAGGTGGAACAAGCTTATGCCGGAGACATTATTGGATTGACCGGGTTTGATGAAATTGAAATCGGCGAGACTCTGACTGATTCGGAAGAGGCGGAACCCCTGCCCTTTGTGCCTGTGGATCCCCCCACCATCTGCATGCAGTTCGCTGTGAATGACGGACCATTCGCCGGCACGGATGGCAAACTGGTCACCGCGCGCCACATCAAAGAACGTCTCATCCGCGAAACCCGCACCAACATTTCCCTTCGCGTCAACGAAACCGATGCGCCGAATTTATTCGACGTCACCGCTCGAGGTGAAATGCAAATTGCAGTCCTGGTCGAGCAAATGCGCCGAGAGGGATTCGAAGTATTGGTTTCACGCCCCGAGGTCATTTACCATAGGGATGCCAACGGCAAACTCCTTGAGCCCATCGAAAAACTGTTCCTCGAAACCCCTCAGGAATTCATGGGGCCGGTCATGGAAAGCCTCGCCAACCGCAAGGGCGACATCCAAAACATGGAGCATCGCAACGATACCATCATCATCGAAGCGATCATCCCCATGCGCGGCCTGATTGGTTTTGAATCCGATCTGGTCAACATGACCCGCGGCATGGGTGTGCTGAGCCATTTGTTCCATGAGTACGGAGAAGATCGCGGCGACATCCTGACACGCAAGACCGGATCCCTCGTCAGCACCGAAACCGGCGAGTCCACCGCCTACGCCCTCGACCAGATCCAACAACGTGGCAAGCTCCTGATCGGACCCGGTGAAAAAATCTATGCCGGCATGGTGGTGGGTGAAAACGCCCGCGACCAGGATCTGCCGGTCAATCCGACCCGCACCAAGAAACTCACCAACATGCGTTCCTCCGGTGACGGCAAAGGTATCCAACTCGAACCCCCGATGTTGCTTGGATTGGAAAAAGCCATCGAATTCATCGGTCCGGACGAATACGTGGAAGCAACACCCAGCAACCTCCGTTTACGCAAAAAAATCCTCTGCGAACACGCCCGCAAACGCGCCTCCCAGACGCGCCAGGTGAAAGTGATGGCGGAAGCTGTATAGAAAGACAAACGATTCTTTCCATCACCTGTCATTGCCCCCCTATGACCTTGACAGATCCATGGCAGTGTGTATGGTGTGTAGCGTGACAAGTCGAGACATCATCAAGAAACTGAAAGCAGAAGGCTGGATGTTGGTAAATGTCCGAGGTTCACACCATCACTACAAACACCCGACCAGAAGCGGAGGAGTCACCGTTCCTCACCCGAAAAAGAACTTTCCGACAGGAACTCTGCGCAGTAATTTTCGCCAGGCTGGATGGAATTGGCCAATTAAACGATCATGAGATTCCCTGTAGTCATCCACAAAGAAAAAGACTCCGATTATGGTGTCACGGTTCCAGATTTACCCGGCTGCTTTTCCGCTGGCGATACCACAGACGATGCACTAAGTAACGTGATTGAAGCCATTGAATGCCACATTGAGGGCATGCTGATGGATGGAGAGCAAATCCCCCAACCTCAAACCATAGAAAAATACCGGAAGATGCGGGAATTTTCAGGCGGGATTTGGGCTTTGGTGGACATTTCAATTGCCAAACTTTCCGGAAAAGCGAAACGAGTGAATATCACACTACCGGAACGGATTTTGGTTCAAATTGACTCGTTTGCTGCAAAAACGGGCGATTCCAGATCCGGATTACTCGCACACGCGGCGCTTGAATACGTAAGCAGCCACTCGAAATAATGTGTGAATGTTGGCTGGATCAAGAAACAATATCCTTCAGGACATATGACGGGTGCGCAACACCCGTCAGTCTTGCATCCAATCCCAGGAAGGGATACGTCAGCTTTTGGTCGTGAATTCCGAGACGATTGAGCATGGTGGCGTGCAGATCTCGAACATGTACAGGATTCATCACAACACCAAATCCAATATCGTCTGTTTCACCGTAACTGATCCCCCCTTTGACACCTGCTCCGGCCATCCATAGGGAGAAGGCGTCGATATGATGATCCCGACCGGGTGAGGACGCTTTTACGCCGCCTCGGTTTTCCTGCATGGGAGTGCGCCCGAATTCGCCGCTCCAGACAACCAGTGTTTCATCAAGCAGACCACGTGATTCCAGATCCTGCAGCAGAGCCGCCATGGGTTGATCCACCTGCTTGCATTTGTCGGGAAAACCTTTGTCCAGGCCGCTGTGGTGATCCCAACCCCAGTCATAAAGTTGAATGTATCGTACACCACGTTCCACCAATCGCCTGGCAAGCAGGCAGTTGTTGGCGAAACTCTCTTTGCCGGGTTGAGTGCCGTAGAGTTTGTGCACGGACTCGGGCTCGCGCGTGATGTCCATGGCCTCGCTGGCGCTTAGTTGCATGCGAAAGGCCATTTCGTATTGTGCGATGCGGGTAACGGTTTCGGTGTCTCCCACCGCTTCGTAAGTTCTCTGGTTTACCTTTTTCAAGGTGTCAACCATCTGACGACGTAGTTCCGTGTTGATTCCTTCTGGATTGGATAAATACAGGACAGGATCACCTTCGCCCCGGCACTGCACACCTTGATAAACACTCGGCAGGTAACCACTGGCCCAGGCGGCTTTGCCTGCATCGGGTATCTGGCCGCCTGAAAGAAGCACCACGTAACCGGGCAGGTTTTCGTTTTCACTTCCCAGACCGTAGAGCACCCAGGACCCAATACTCGCGTGTCCGAGGTTCTGATTTCCTGTATGCACCAGCAATTGTGCGGGTGCGTGGTTGAACTGATCACTCTGCATGGACTTGATCACACAAAGCTTATCCATCTGTTGCTCCAGAAAAGGCAGGCGATCCGAGATCCATTGCCCGGTTTTCTTTTCCTGATGAAAGGGGTATTGAGGCCCCAACAACTGCGGAACGCCCTGAATGAAAGCGAATCGTTTGCCCCGCAAAAACTCTTCCGGACAATCCTGACCATCGAGTTTCACCAGCAACGGTTTGTAATCGAACAAATCCAACTGACTCGGCGAACCGGTCATGTGCATGTAGATCACGTGCTTGGCCTTCCCCGGAAGGTGCCCGGGAAAGGGCGCTGCGGGACGTTTGGGATCGCGCTTCAGCATCTCGGCACGGGCATCCCACCCCTGTTGGGCCATCCACAAAGCCCCAAGCCCCGAGGTGCAACGGGATAAAAAGTGACGCCGTGTGATGTTGTGAATCGTTTCCTGTTTGAGGTGCTGGTATGTATTCATTTCGTAAGGAAGGAGTCCATGTTGAGTAGTGTGTTGGCTACCAAGGTCAAGGCGGCCACTTCAGGTTCGGCGTTCAAACTTTTTGTCAGATCCGGGTTGGCTTCATACATGTCACGGGCTGTGGTATAAAGATCCATCAGATCGGACAGGTCTTGGGCAGAAGGCGATTGTCCCAGCACTTGACCCCATCCGAAGCGAATTTTTTCCAAAGGATCATCACTTGTTTGAGAGTTCATTTTGTTCGCCAGAGCCGAAGCGCATTCCAGATAAACTGGATCATTCATGGTGACCAATGCCTGAAGCGGTGTGTTGGTGGAAACACGACCTGTGTTGCAGATGAGTCGATTGGGCGCGTCGAAAGCAATCATGCTGGGATAGGGATTTGAACGTCTCCAGAAGGTATAAATAGCGCGTCGATACTGATCCTCACCTTCGGACGTTTTCCATTTCAAACTGCTGCGAGCGGCACGCCAGATTCCCTCCGGCTGCCAGGGCATGACGGGTGGACCATACATCTTGTCGGATAGCTTCCCCGAAGCAAACAAGGCGCTGTCTCGAACCATTTCCGCCGTCAAACGGGTGCGTGGACCTCTGGCCAGCAGACGGTTGTCAGGATCCTTCATGCGAAGTTCTTTGGAAACTTTGGCATCCTGGCGATAGGTCGAGGAGAGCACGATTTCACGAAGGATGCCTTTGACGCTCCAGTTCAGATCGTGCTGAAAACGATGAGCCAGGTAATCCAACAACGCCGGGTTGCTCGGTGGTTGACCGCTGCTGCCAAAATCTCCAAGAGTCGGAACGATGCCCCTCCCAAACAATTGCTCCCACAATCGATTCACCATCACTCTGGCAGTAAGCGCGTTCTGATCCGAAACCAACCAATTGGCCAACCCCAGACGATCCCCAGGATCGGGAGATTCGCCCGTGACAAGGATATCGGGCAAACCGGGCTCGACCGGCTCTCCTTTGTTCAACCAATCCCCGCGCTTGAAGACCGCTGTGCCGCGTTTGAAAGACACGTATTGCTCGCGAAGGTACGGCTGCGCGGAGGATGGAATGGAGCGACGCCGTTTTTCCAGTTCCGAAAGATCAGCATGTTGTTGTTGAAAACCTTCATCTTGAGCCAGCTGGGTCCATCGTTCATCGGAACTGAGCGCATATCGACTGCGATTGGCAATGAAAGGGGCCAGATCATTGGGGGCCGCTTCCTGGCGAATGAGGATGCGAAGATGCCCGGATGTCGGGATTTGGATCGGCGCTTCGGGAATCAAAACCAGTTGCCGGTCGTGGGTGATCCGCGGCATGGCTCCCCACCCCTGCTTGTTGGGATGTAAGGTGTCCTGGGCTTTTTGGAATGCCTCAGCCTCGTCGCCCAACGCATAACGAAATTTGATCAGACCGGGAAGCGGGGTCTCTTTTTCATCTTTCTTTTCACCCGAATTGTCAGGTTCAGTTTCCGAAACTTGTCGAAACGAGGTCTCCCCAATCTGTGCCTTGAACTCGGATATCACAAACCCAAGCTCAGGTTGGTAGAGCGCTTTTTCGAGATCTTTTGGCAACACATCCATGCGAAGAGCAGTGATGGTCTCAATCCCATCGGGTAACTGAAAATCCAAGGTAAATTGGGAATTATGGGAAACCGTTCCTTCAGTAATGACATCCGCGCCGCCATTTTCAAGGGATTGGATACGGAGTTTGGTCTGCTTGGTAGATTCGGCATGCTCAGGTTTCAACCATACCCAATCCTGCGTTTGTTCAATCGTTTCTCGTGTTTGATCAACAATGGATGCAGACAGCAAACTGATTTCCGCATCCAGTGCGCGCGCTTTATCAAAATCGGCCCTTGAAATCGGCACATCCAGTTTCGGATCATCCGATCGCAAATCCCAATCCATGCTCGTATTGAAATAGGACATGAACTGGTAGTATTCCGGTTGATCAATCGGGTCATAAGGATGCGAATGGCATTGCACACAATTGAAAGTGATACCCTGCCAAACCTGCCAGGTGGTATTGACCCGATCCAGGATGGCGGTGACCCGAAACTCTTCGTCGTCCGTTCCGCCTTCGGTATTGGTCGGGGTGTTGCGATGAAACCCGGTGGCAATCAAGTCATCCATGGTTGGAGCAGGAAACAAATCGCCGGCAAGCTGCATGCGGGTGAATTGATCGTAGGGGAGATCGGTGTTGAAAGCCCGGATCAACCAATCCCGATAGGGCCACATCGTTCGCTTGCCGTCCTTTTCATAACCCTGTGAATCGGCATAACGAGCCAGATCCAGCCACATCGATGCCCAACGTTCGCCAAAAGCAGACGCATTTAACAAACGATCGGTCATGCGTTCAAAAGCGCCCGGTTCCTGATCCTTCACAAAAGCATCGATCATTTCCGCTGAAGGAGGCAACCCGGTGAGATCCAGACTCGCCCTTCGCAACCATGATGCACGTGAGGCAGGACGTGCAGGGTCAAGCTTCTGACGATCCAATTCCGATAGAACAAAGTAATCCATGCCCTGGGCACACCAATCGGGTTTTGAAACTTGTGGCTGCCCGGGGTTTTCAGGTGGCATAAAGGCCCAGTGTTCGTCCCAAACGGCACCTTGTTGAATCCACTGCCGGAACATCTGAATCTCGGTCTCTCCCAGTTGGGATTCTGATTCGGGAGGTGGCATGACATCATCTTCATCGTGCGTGGTGATACGGGCGATGAGTTCGGATTCATCGGGCCGCCCCGGCACTACTGCGATGGCTCCGGATTTGGCCGGTTCAAATACTTTGGATCGATATTTGAAGGAGAGGTCGCCCGCCTGCTTGACACCCCCATGACAATCCATGCAGTGCTCGTTGAGAAGAGGACGAATATCGCGGGTGAAGGAAATCTCCTGCGCAGACAGAGTTTGGCTCCCATCGGATTGAGTAATCAATCTTATCACCACAAGGACCATCAGCCCTTTTCCGATGAGGCCCGGATCGTTTTTCCAAATTGCTTTCATATACCGGAATGATTCCTGTTTCGATTCATGGAAAGTGCCCGTATAGCCTTCCAATCATTCGAATACCAGACAAAACCATTGTGGCGGTTTTCTAGTCAATTCTTGCGAAGGTCTGCAGGGGTTGTTTCAGCAAATCACGGATATTGTAGGGACGTGATACCGCTTAGGCAGGGTCATTGCGATTGCCCTCAAAAAACGGCATGGTGGCTTCGCCGGGTGCTTGAATGCCATCGCGACGCACGACGGTCAGCAAAGTGCGCCACAGGATCTTGATGTCCAGCCATATGGAGCGACGGTCCACATACCACACATCCAGTTTGAATTTCTCATCCCAGGACAGGGCATTGCGCCCGTTGACTTGAGCCCAGCCGGTGACGCCTGGGATGGCTTCGTGACGTCTGGCCTGTTCCTTGGAGTAGAGAGGCAGGTAACGCATGAGCAGTGGCCGGGGACCGACGAAACTCATTTCGCCTTTGAGGATGTTGAGTAATTCCGGCAACTCATCCAATGAGGTGGACCTCAACCACTGACCGAAAGCGGGAAGCCGGTCCGCATCCGGCAACAAATTGCCGTCGGCATCGCGATCATCCGTCATGGATCGGAATTTGATGAGATGAAAAGCCTTGCCGTTCAGTCCAGGCCGTTGTTGACGAAAGAAAACAGGCGCCCCCAGCCGCCAACGCACCATCAGGGCCACAAGAATCAGGACCGGCACCCAAAAGGGTGCCGATAAAACAGCCAAAACCAGATCAAAGCAACGTTTCAGTAACATGTTTAAGAGAGCAACATCGCAATCCTCAATCCGTCGAGGATAACAATTCTCCCGACAGGGACTGCCCGCGATCCAAGACGTATTGGAATGTCCCGAAGAACATTTCATCATAGCTTTGCTGCCCCCACTTTACTTCCTTGGCGGGGTTCGGATTGGCTGGATTGCGTTCGGAGTTATCCCAGGCGGCATGCAAGATCAACTTACTCCCTTTGGGAACGCGTCGTGGTTGAGCCAGCACGTAGGTGTGCTGCCAGTTGAAGTTGTAATGCGGCACGGATACCAATGTCTCCTTCTGCCCGTCGGGTGTTTCCAGCTCAAACCGCATGGCTTTGCCACGGTAATGCATGTGCGGGTTCATGGAGTAAAGAATAATATCCTGTTTGATGTCCCTCGTCTGACTCCATGGAAAAGCCCTCGAATGTGGCGGGATCTTGATGGATTGATCAATGAAGATCCCGGTTCGGAAAACGTAATCGGTTTTTCCTTCCGCAAGGTAAAGTCCGATTTGTGTGCGATCGGTCGTTTCCTTTCCGTAGGAGGTATAGTGCAGCTCAAACAACAGTCTTTCATCTTTTCTAAGTAAAATACCCGAGTCTTTCGGAAACATCCCTCCCTGAACACCGGGTGCATAGCCAGTCAACCATTTGCGCTTTCGCTCATCGTTGTCATCTTTGGGAACAATATAAATGATCACATGATGCAACGCCTGCCGATCACCAGGATGAACATCCGCCCCTGTAATCCAGGTGTCCTTTTCGAACGGCGAACTCTGATAAACATAGTGGTATTCAATGATGCCATCAGCGGGTACATGCTGCTCGGGGATGTTAAGGATATGATCTGGTTTGCCGAGGTCCCATGGCTTGGCTTCAGGCGGGTTGATTGCCAGAAGGTCGTTTCCTTCACCACGCTGGGTGCCTTGCTCGATCCAGTGAAGCAGAATCTGTTGTTCTTCGGGAGTCAGGGACAGATCCTGATCAAATGTCCCATGATGTGGATCCGCCTGCCAGGGAGGCATACGTCGGGTCATGACCACCTCACGCATCATATCCGCCCATCCACGCGCTTTGCGATAACTGGTGAAAGCGAAAGGACCAATACCACCTTTCATGTGGCATCCGGAACACTTTTCACGAATCAAAGGCGCAACATCTTTCGCATAGGAAACCGGTTGCTCTTCATGCGCCTCCCAGGTGGGAAAATTAATCAGGCACCCGGGCGCGTCGACCTTTGCGGTTTCAATGGTCTTGCCAGCCAGCAGGGCATCCATGGCGTCCTTGAGATAAGTTTCGGTTGCCTCAGTCTTCTTGGTTTCATAGGTCAACCGATCATCAATGGCCCCACGAAAGACAATCTCCCAGTTGGTGGTCTCGATCAAGATGGCTTCCCCGGTTCGATCCACTCCCAAAGATCGGGCCACTTCCTGGGAAGCATCATCCAATATGGGTAAACTGATGTCATAAGCTTCGGATTCTTCCACCAAATCAGCATACTCGTCCTGATCATTGGCGTTGAGCATCCAAAATTGAATCCCCTTGGATGCATAGGCTTCGGATAATTTTGAAAGATCCTGATATCGCAAGCGCACTAAGGGACAACCAATCCCATGAATGAATACAACAATGCCTTTGGTCTTGGGGTCTTTGTGGTAGTAGGACAACCGGTGAAAATCACCATGCTGGTCGAACAGCCCGAAATCTTCGGCAATACGCACTTCCTCAGCAGAGGCAGCTACCGTTCCCAGTAGCGAACATACCAATAATATGGATAAGAATAATCTCTTCATCGTTTTTAATTCGTCAATACACGTGCTCCCTGCCAAAGGCGGCGAATGAACCATCCTTTCTCAAGCAGCTCATCTTACAACGCCAAGCCGGAAGGTATAGTTACACCTTTGAGACATTTTTTCCAGAGCGGACTTCTGAGTTTTTGCTGAAACCCACTGTTCACCGACAAAGTTCAGTAAAAGGTGGATTTGACAGCATGGATGAGGCGTACAAACTCGTGGAAATGCAAACCGGACTATCATTGAGGAAAAAGATCACCTTTTACCTGATGCTTTCGATACTCGCTCTTCCCGTGAATCATCGGATGCACGCGGATTCGACAGGCTTTTTCCCCATCGGCATGTATGGAGTGCATGACCCGGAAGATCTTCGGCTCGTTCATGAGGCCGGTTTTAACAGCGTGGTCGGTTCGGCAAACCGCAGCTTTCTCGATACGGCCCAGGAACTTGGCATGAAAGTCATCGCCTCACCCGGATCGTCTTCCGGTCATTCCTTCAA
>CAYPZD010000005.1:106474-112852 GCA_964415055.1 uncultured Verrucomicrobiota bacterium
TGGAACATTCTGGAACATCCCGAACTATGGGAAGGACTTCAGCAAGTTGTGGCTTCCGTCAATGAGAACCCATACCTCCTGAACGCCCAACGCAAATGGTGGCTTCCTCAATACGAAATCGCCCCGCGCGAACAACGGCGTAGCGCCACCCTCGAGCCGAGCATTTCAATGACCATGCTTGAAGATGTGGAGGGAGTCACCCACCTGCTATTCATCAACACAACCCCTCATCAATTGACTTTAACGGTAAAACTACCCGGTTCACCCAATAACTGGGCGCCTGCTTTCGAGGGAAAAGCACCCTTTGGAGGACTAAAACCCGATGCCACCTACAAGTTTACTTTTGAAAAATACCAGGTTCGACTCCTCAAAGGATACGAAGTGCCAAGACTGCCAAATTGGCTTGAATAATGCTCGAAACACACTAGTTTGATATGCAATCAACCAAGTTAAAAACGTCATGCGCTTGAATAACTACTCAAAACATTGTTCCCGCAAAAGCGGATCCGCTGGTTTTACCCTCATCGAACTGCTGGTCGTTATCGCCATTATCGCCATCCTGGCAGGCATGTTGTTGCCCGCTCTCAGCAAGGCCAAGGCCAAAGCAACAGGCATCAAATGCATGAATAACAACAGACAGTTGCTCCTGGCCTGGATGTTTTATGCGGATGACAACGAAGATCGAATCACTCATGCCTATGGTGATGAATACGGTTGGATGTTTGGCGGGAGAGGAGTCATCAACTATTCTTCAAGCCCGTCAAACTGGGATCCTTCGGTTATTATCGCCAATAGCCCTCTCTTCAGTTACACGGGTGGCTCCGCTGATATTTTCAAATGCCCGGCCGATAAATCCACCGTCAGGACAGACGATGGCCGGGTCATGCCCCGCGTTCGCAGTATGTCCATGAGCTCATGGGCGGGCGGTCACGACGGGAAACATACCTGGTTTGGCGGTCCCGAATGGCGCATGTATCTGAAAACTTCGGATTTTGTCGATCCGGGCGCCAGCCAGACCTGGATATTCATCGATGAACGTGAGGATAGCATCAACGACGGATTCTGGGTCACACAAATGCCCGGATACCCCGATCCCAGCACAACCAAAATCACCGATTATCCAGCCAGCTACCATAACGGGGCAGCTGGGATTTCCTTCGCCGATGGTCATGCCGAGATCAAACGCTGGACGGATCCCCGCACCGTTCCGACTTTGGAAAAGAACGGAAACATTCCGTTGAACGTACCTTCGCCTAACAACAAGGATGTCCTTTGGATTCAAGATAGAACAACACGTCCGGTGAATGGTTCCATCATCCGGTAGAGACCAAAGCAATAAACGATTTGTAACGCCTCATGGAATCCCCCCATGAGGCGTTTTCTGTAAAAAGGAAAGCAAAAACTAAAGCTCCATGAAGCCAAAATCCAAGACCAGATGGAATTCAAAGATCCCAACATGGCTGTTTTTGGGATTCCTCCAAGCTGCATCCGGATTGGATGTTCTGGAGAACCGCCTGATCGGTGATGTGTCCAAACCTGTAAACCCGGCGGAGCTAAATCCAAACTTTCATTACATCGACACCAGCTTTGAGAACGCCTCACCACTCTGGTATGAACTGGATGAGAGGGGTCGCATTCAAATCCATCTCAATTACGATCTGGAACGCGAAAGCCCCAATCGAGCGAACGGTCATTGGCACTTCAAGCTCCAAGCCACACCAGGCTCCAAACACACCATCGTCCTGAACAACCTCAACAATGTCTGGAACGGCAAACCCGGTGTACCGGTATCCAATCGAACCATCTGCAAAGTGTCCGAGGACGGAAGGGTCTGGCGCACGATTGAAACGGAAATTGAGCACCTCGATCAACTGGTCTTCGAAGTGGAAATGCGGCAAAGCCATCTCTACATCGCCCACGTAGAACCTTACCGCATCAGTGATCTTGAAATACTGAAGAATCAGATCACCGATCACCCTTTGGTGGACATTCGGGAAATAGGTTCCACAGTCCAGGGTCGTTCACTGGAAATCATTCGCGTGGGAAAAGACACCGCTCCATACCGGGTGTTCCTGAGAGGCCGGGCACACCCTTGGGAACCAGGCGGTAACTGGGTGATTCAGGGATTGATCCAATCCTTGCTCGAAGAAAGCAGCGAAAACCAAACTTACCTGAACCTATACGCAGTCTACATCCTCCCCATGGCCAACAAAGACGGCGTGGCCGCAGGCAAAACCCGGTTCAACATGATGGGAAAGGACCTGAATCGCAATTGGGACAAACCAGCTGATCCAGCGCTCTGCCCCGAAAATCATTACCTCGAAAAATGGTTTCAATCCATGATCGATCAGGGCACACCGATCCATATGGCCATGGATTTGCACAACGACCAAAGCGGCCGGATCCATGTAAGCCGACCGAACATCGATCTGGACGCCTATCTGGATCGGATGAAACGCTACGAAGCTTTGATGCGGAAACACACCTGGTTCACCGAAGGAAGCACCGGCGGCAGCTTCAGAAATCCGGGCACTATTGGCGAAGGTTTGCTCGAACGATACGGCATCACGGCATTTGTTCAGGAATTAAACGCCAACTGGATCGAAGGCCTCCAACAACACACCAGCGGCAAAAATTGGCATCTGCTCGGCTCACAAATGCGTCGCGTCTTCTTCGAATTCTTTTTAGCGGAATCAAACATACCCAAACCTTAACCATGATTTACCACCAATACCCCTTGTTCAATTGGCGATCCAAATTGGTAGTCGCCATCGTGTTCGGACTGAGTTTTTTCATCAGCCCACAACTCAAATCCGCCCCGCCCAACATCCTTTTCATCTTGGCCGACGATCTCGGTTACGGGGACCTGGGATGCTACGGACGCGTTGACATTCGCACGCCTCATCTCGATCGCTTGGCGGCCAGTGGCGTCCGGTTCACCGCCCATTACGCCAACGGACCGGAATGCACCCCTACCCGCACCGCGCTCATGACCGGTCGTTACCCCCAACGCATCGGCGGTCTCGAGTGTGCCATCGGAACCGGCAACGTGGGGCGTTATCCCGATGCAGTAAAACTGCGCGAACGACATGCCTTAGGTCTCCCGCCTGAAGAAAATTTTCTACTGAACGGATTGAAGCAGGCCGGCTACCTAACAGCTATCACAGGCAAATGGCACCTCGGTTACGAACCACATTTTGCGCCGCATTTGCATGGTTTCGACGAATCATTCTACTGTGTCGGCGGAGGCATGGATTACTTTCATTACACCGATACGGTTGATGAGTATAACTTGTTCGAAGACGGTAAACCTGTGAAGACAGGAGGTTATTTCACCGACCTGTTGACTGACCGGGCGGTTTCTTTTTTGAAACGAAATCATGATCGCCCCTTCTTCCTCTATGTCCCGTTCACCGTTCCCCACGCCCCCTATCAAGGCCCTGAGGACTGGACGCCCGATCCGATCCCAACCGATGGCGACCTCTGGAACCAGAGCAAAGGTCCCAAACCGATTTATCGCGCCATGATTGAACACATGGACTTGTCCGTGGGTAGAATCCTCTCCGCACTGGAATCAAGTGGTCTGGATCGGGAAACACTGGTGATCTTCGCCGGCGACAACGGCGGCTCGAAGTCAGGCAGCAACGCACCCTTCAGCGGATTCAAAGGGGGCACCTTTGAAGGGGGTATTCGGGTGCCGGCTTTCGCCCGTTGGCCCGGCAAAATCAACCCCGGAACCATCTCCTATCAACCCTGCATCACGACCGATTGGACAGCCAGCATCCTGAAACTAGCGAACTGGAATCCTCCCGCCGAAAAGCCACTCGATGGGATGGACATCATCTCACACGTCGTCAATCATCAACCCGATCAGGATCGCGAACTTTACTGGCGAAAACCCCGTGGGGAAACAGTCTGGCAAGGATTGCGCAAAGGCAATTGGAAATACGTCCGGGAAATCAACGGCCAGCAGAGTGAGGCCTACCTGTTCAATCTGGACATTGATCCATCGGAAACAGAAGATCTGAAAACATCCATGCCGGAAAAATTTCAGGAACTGCAATCGTTCTATGAAACATGGGAAACAGAATCCCGCCGCAACCGACGCCGCTGACCTCTGCAAAACAACGCTGAATGATGATATGATGCGCCACGCCACTTTCATTCGATCGATTTTCATCGGATGCCTGATCTGGATCATGGGAACCTCAGGCATCCAGTCTGAAACCACGACCGCCGCCAATCCACAAACCTATCTTCAGGACGTATGTACTCAACTCGGAAAACAATGGCCAAAAAACCGAACGATACGCATTGTCTGCCACGGTCACAGTGTCCCCGCTGGTTTCTTTAAAACCCCGGTTGTCGACACCTTCAATGCCTACCCGCACCTGTTGCATGCAGGATTGAAAAAGCGTTTCCCTTATGCAGTGATTGAAGTCATCGTGACGGCCATCGGCGGAGAGAACTCCATCAGTGGAGAAGCTCGTTTCGAAGAGGAAGTACTGTCATTGAAACCGGATGTTATATTGATCGACTACGCGTTGAACGATCGTGGAGCCGGTCTTGAAAAAGCCAAAACCGCATGGGCCTCCATGATCCGTCAGGCAAAGGAACAAGGAGTGAAAACCATTCTACTCAGCCCAACCGCCGACACACGCTCTGACATATCAAATCCGGACGATCCCTTGAATCAACACGCACAACAAGTACGAACCCTGGCTTCGGAACATCAAATAGGAATCGTGGATAGCTTGGCATTATTCAAGGCATATATGAACGAAGGCAACTCGCTTGAAGAACTCATGTCCCAGATAAACCACCCCAATCGCAAAGGACATGATTTGGTTGCCGATGCCTTGTTGGAGTGGTTTCCGAAACCATAAAAGGTTGCTTTCTGGTGGGGCTCTCTTTTTAGATGGGGCATGTCCATTATCCGATCCTTTGTCACGGCCGCGTGTACGATGATATGTATGGTTTTCCTGAGCATTCCGAAAACCACCGCCGACGAAAGTGCCAACGCTTCGCGCCCAAACTTTTTGATCTTGATCGCAGATGACCATGGCATGGGTGATCTGGGCTGCTATGGCAATCCCGCCGTTCGCACGCCCAACATCGACCGCCTGGCATCCGAAGGCATGCGCTTTGACCGCGCCTTCCTGACCATCTCCAGTTGCAGCCCCAGCCGATGCAGCATCCTGACAGGACGTTATCCGCACAACACCGGCGCCGAAGATCTGCACATGCCCTTACCCGCCGACCAACGCACGGTCGCCAGCTACCTGAAACCTGAAGGATACGAATGTGTCTCAGTGGGAAAATGGCATCTGGGGAGCAACGAGAAACAACACTGGAGCAAGGTCGTCGAATGCCAGGCAGAAGTCATGGCCGACCGTTGCCTGGAGGTCATTGAAGGACGCGATCAGTCCAAACCCTTTTTTTACTGGTTTGCCTCTATTGACCCCCATCGGGGATACCAGGAAGGTGCCATCGAAAAACCACATCATCCGGACAAAGTGATCGTGCCCCCTTACCTCCCCGACCACCCAAAAATCCGCAAGGAACTCGCGCTTTATTACGATGAAATTTCACGCTTTGATCAACACATCGGTCGTATCCGGACCGCGCTCGAAAAACAAGGCGCATGGGACAACACCTTTGTGGTTTACCTGAGCGACAACGGTATGCCCTTTCCCCGCGCCAAAACCACTCTGTACGACAGCGGCATTCGCACCCCTTTCATCGCGCGATGGCCCAAGCAGATTCCTGCCACGTCCACCACCGACGCATTGATCAGCACAGTGGATTTGATACCCACCGTGCTCGATTTGGCGAATGTTTCTGCCAACACGTTGCAGGGAAAAAGTTTTGCACCAGTATTGGAAAATCCCAAAGCAGAACACCGTAACCTGATTTTTGCCGAAGCAAACTGGCACGACTTTGAACATTTCACCCGCACTGTTCGCAGTGATCGATTCAAACTCATCCGTCACTATTATTGGGACACACCTCTTTGGAATTCCGTAGACTCCATCAACAGCATCACCTGGCAAGGCATGCTGGAAGCGCGCGAGAAGAACTTGCTCACCCCGGCGCAGGCGTTCCTGTTCGAACCCGTCCGACCCTATGAAGAATTTTTCGTGATGGACGCCGATCCGGATGAACTGACCAACCAGATCGAAGTCAAAGCATGGCAATCAGAAATCAACAAACTCCGCATCGCACTGGACGAATGGCGCATCGAAACCCGGGATCACTTGCCAGAAAAAAGACGGTTGGACGGATGGACACGCGACGGCATCCCCCTCCCCCACAACCAACCTTGGTACGACCGCTACATCGAACAAGGCAGGAAAAATTCGTTTGAAAAGTTTTGAG
>CAYPZD010000006.1:0-36413 GCA_964415055.1 uncultured Verrucomicrobiota bacterium
CCCACTTCAAACCTCAGTGCTTTGGAATTCTTTTCAAGCTGCAATGGAAACGCCACAGTCATTCGATGAACGATAGTCTCCCCGCGTTCCATTCCTTTTGCTCAGAAACGTTATCAAGGTGAAAGCTTAGGGCGAGTCCCTCATGCGGGATCTCTCCACCCTTGTCTAAAATCTGAACTGCGTGGCGCCTGGTCCATGGATTTTGCGCCCAAAAGTGGATGAAAATGTAGGGCGACCATTGCATATGTGCTTCGATCAAAGTGACCATGTCAGCTTTTTGTCACATCTGTTTGCGATTGACAATTTGATGTGGTGTTGAGTGGGGACCTCTGTTTTATCATGTTTGCGGAGTAAGCTGTTTGAGTGGCTTCGTTATGAGTTTGAGTGTTCGCCATCGTTTTTATTGGTTTCTTTTGTCGATTTGCCTGTTGCCCGTCGTGACTGGGAAAGCCCAGCCGAATGCCAACCGGGTTTTGGCCTTGCTGCACCCGGATGATGGTGTGGAGTTGCCTACTGAGACATTGTCCGGACTGCAGGCGTGTACCATTGAGTCCTGGGTGCAATGGAAAGATTTTGTCCCGTTTGCCCAGCCATGGCGTTTTGGTGGAGCAAATAGTTCGATCGGAATCAATACTTATCAAGGTAATCCAACACTTCAGTTTTTTGCATACGAAACCGATGGAACACTTCATGTAACGAAGGTTCCCTCGATTCTTGAATTACATCGGTGGTATCACCTGGCTGCCGTGATCGATCCAGGGGAGGGCTTGCGCCTCTACCTGAATGGAATGCTGGTCGGACAAACGAAGCAGCCGCTCCATCCTGTCGATCAACTTGCCGCACATCAACCTGCGATGCTGGGTGTCAGTCCATGGGAATCCAATGGCCACTTCAAAGGGTTTCTGGACGAAGTCCGCATCTGGGATCATGCACGGTCGCAGTCTCAAATCCGTGAAAACATGCGTGCCAAAGTGACTGGTACGGAGCTAGGGTTGAGGGGATTGTGGAATTTCGATGTTCCAACACATGTTCGGAATGCTGAGGTTCAGGGAAGCTATGCTTTTTTGGGGAAGGCTCAGATTGTCGAGTCGGAATGGTCGAGCTTGACGCAGTCTCCGGTTCCATGGGGCGTGCACGGTGTCGTGTACGATCAGAATCAACAACCTTTGAACGAAGCGGATGTTTCCGTCTGGTATCAGGGGAAAATGCTGCATCAGGTGAAGTCTGATTCGGATGGACGTTATGACATCGTTATCGGCCGTGGGGACGTCGACCTGGAATCCGCAGAATTGGTGGTGCAGCGTATCAGCTCGGGGTATCGATCCCGGATTGGGCCGATTAAATCAGGGGAAAGGATCGAGCTGAACCCGGTGCTGAAACCCGATGTATCCATCAAGGGTTCGGTTGTGAGTTGGAACGGTCAGCCTATGCGGGAAGTGCTCGTCGAAGCGGTTCCTGTTTCCGATGTCAACCAGGGATCTGGCAACAATCGGTTTCCACATGCTTGGGAATGGACCGATGCCCGGGGGGAGTTTCAATTCTCTCATCTACCTGAACATACTTATCGCTTACGGATACATACCCCCGACGGATTCGTCGGCATTCGGCGGTCCTTGCAAACTGATGGAAATCCTCATTCAGAAACTCTTTTCAACGATTGGGAGGAGGGCTCTCCGTTGAAAGTGGTATCGGGATCTGACTTGGAAGGACTTCATTTTCGAATTCCATCCTTTGAAAAGCCGCGTGTTAAATCGTTTGATCAAATCGCCAAGTTCGACGATATCCAGGTGCTTTCCATGGCCTTTGATCGCGCAGAACGTCTGTGGGTTGGATTCGAAAAAGGAGGTTTGGCTGTCGGGGAAAACGGTAGTTTTCAGTCTTTGTCATCCGATCAATTTCCTGAAAAGAAAGTGCGAACTCTTCTGCACGATGGAAACCGGCTCTGGGTAGGAACAGATCATGGTGTTTATTGGCAGTTGGGGGCTGAACAGATCTTTCGAAAACCGGATGTATTTAGAGAACTTGCAGACCATGAAATCTGGAGCCTGACTTTGGGGGGCGATGGAAAGGTGTGGGTTGGTTCTGATCAGGGACTCTTTTGTTACTCTCCAACGGATCCTGAGCATCTGGAGAGAGTGAATGCTTTTGATGCCATGTGGATTCGTGATGTGCTGGCCGAGGATGGTAAGCCGGTTTGGGTGGCCACCTGGGGGAATGGTGTGTTCGAACAAACCGATGCCGGATGGAAACAATGGGAGGGGCGACATGGCTTGGTCCACCGTCATGTCAGTTCCTTAATGCGGGATCAGGAAGATCGTGTCTGGATCGGCACTGATGGTGGTGTTTCGATTTTTAATCCGACGGATCAAAGCTTCTCCAATAAAACAATGGAAACAGGTCTGATGGATCATTACGTGACGGACATTGTTCAAGGTGAGAGTGGGACCATTTGGGTCTCCACCAAGGGGGCTGGTTTGGCGCGTGTGGATGGTGATAGTTGGACGGTGTGGTTTGATTCCGGTGTGCTCCCTCATGTTTACGTCAATCAATGCTTGATCGATCCGGGTGGCGACCTTTGGGTGGGAACCCAGGCTGGGTTGACACGATTGGATTATCGGCACCTTCGTATCTTGAAGCTTCGTACTTCCATCATGGCGATGGAAGGCAACGATGAGAACAAAATATGGATCGGGACTGAGGGTCATGGTGTGTTTTACTATGATGGGAATGACTTTCAACAGATCACGACTCATGATGGTCTGCCCATGATCATGTATCCTGCATTCTGGTGGATCCAGAGACCGGGCATTCTTTCGTGGGAGGGCCGATCGGTTTTTCCGAATTGGAAAATGAAAAGGTCGTGGATACCTATTTGAATCCAAACAAGCCCGAAGGCGTGATTCCTGAGATTCGAGATATCGCCAAAGATGCAACCGGGCACTTTTGGTTGGCAAGTTGGTTGAAAGGATTGATCCGGTTCGACCACACATCCAGATTGACCACCCGATATGGCATGGAGGGAAAACAAGCGGACTATCATGCGCGTTGCGTTGCCGTTTCTCCCGCAGGAGAAGTTTGGTGTGGGACCGAAAATGGACTGTATGTTCTACGCGAGGATCGCCTGGAACTGGATTCGGCTGTTTCCATCCTTTCGGACGCATCCATAGCGGATCTGGAATACGAACCCGGAGGGGAAGCCTTGTGGATCGTCTCCGATATGGGGGTTTATCGTTTTGGGGCCGATCGTGAATTGACTCGTATGTCACCTGAGCACTTGACCCGATTGTCCAGGGGGGAACAGATTCGCTTTTCACCGGAGAAGGATGTTGCATGGTTGAGTTTGTCCTTTGGTGGTGTGGGCGTTTACAATCGTGGGCAATGGTCCGTTATTGAGACACTCAAAGGGCTTCCTGCAAGTCACAGGACCATTCAGGCGATATATATTGGTGATGCAGATGCCGTCTGGGGAGGGACATCTGCCGGCGTTTTTCGTTGGAAACCAACCATCACCACACCAAAAGTGCGTGTTGCGCTCAAGTCTGAACACAGTCATACCCATATTCACCCGGATCAGGAACAGGCAAAGCGCATCAAACTGCTCGCTGATCGCCGTCTCACCATTTCATTTTCTTCGGCTTCCATGGTGGGTTCACAATTGGAACATGTTTATCAGTACCGGCTTCTTGACGACAAATCAGACGACGTTCCTTGGAAGATTATTCCCGGTGATCAGTCAGATGATCTCATTATCGGGCAACCTGGCCGTTATGCCCTGGAGTATCGGGGGCTTGACGAGTTGGCGAATGCCTATCCACCCAGCCAGGTGGCCATCGATGTTTTACCCAATGATTATTATACTCCTTGGTATCAGAAAACCAGGTTCATCATATTCTTGTCAATGGTGGCGGTCTGCATGGTGGCTTTATCCGGGGTGATCCTCAGGAAGTACATTCACGGAAAAGACTTGTTGGTTCAACAACGGGAACTCTATCTGCAAGACCTTGAGTTGCGTGTTTCCGACAGAACGCAGGCTTTGCAAAAAGCCTACGAAGAGGCGGTCAATGCCAGCAAAGCCAAAAATGAATTTCTTTCCCGTATGAGTCACGAATTGCGCACGCCCCTCAATAGCATCATTGGTTTTTCAAGATTAATGCAGTTGGCGGTCTTGCCCAGTCCGATGGACCAAAACGCCACCCGTATTCATAAGGCAGGACAACATCTGCTGGGATTGATCAATGAAATCCTCGATATCTCCACCATCGAATCCAGAAAGGTGACTTTGCAATTGGAGGCGGTTCCATTGGAAGAGGTCATCGGCGATGTGATTGAAATGATCAAACCCCTGGCGGCAACACGGGCGATTCAAATCTTTTGGGATGCCCCCAATGGAAACATCCCGCCTGCAATGGCCGATCGCAAGCGTCTGCAGCAGGCTTTGATCAATCTGGCCAACAACGGAATCAAATACAATCGAAAGGGAGGGCGATTATCGTTTGCAGTGATTGCTTTTTCATCAGGCCCCATACAAATCAAGATCCAGGATACCGGCAACGGCATTTCTTCAGAGAATCTGAAACGCTTGTTCAAGCCGTTTGATCGATTGGATGTAGAGCAGGCTGAGGCTGAGATTGACGGGACCGGTCTGGGGTTGACCATCAGCAAGAAGCTGGTGGAGTTCATGGGCGGTTACATTCGTGTCACGTCGCAAGAGGGAAAAGGTTCGGTTTTCACCATTGAACTGAATCGATACGACGAGGAATTGGCGTTCGTTGCAGAAAAAGCTGAGCAAGGCAAAGCGTAAAAGGTGACTGAAAGTTCCTTGAAAAATAGGAGTTCGTATACTAATTTTCAAGGATGATTGTTCCGCGCGAGCGCTATTTATCGCAAGTCAAAGCTTCCCTTAAGCAGTTTAAAGTGACGGCATTACTGGGGCCTCGCCAGTGCGGAAAGACAACTTTGGCGCGTCAGTTTTTCGAAGATCCGGATCGGTATTTTGATCTCGAAAACCCGAATGATCGGGCGGGTTTACAGGCTCCCATGCAGACTTTGAGCAAGCTCAAAGGGCTGGTGATCATTGATGAGATCCAGCAAATGCCTGAGTTGTTTCCGTTGCTCCGGGTTTTGGTTGATCGGCCGGAGTGTCCCGCCAAGTTCCTTGTGCTGGGAAGTGCATCACCTTCTCTTGTCAAAGGCGCTTCCGAATCATTGGCTGGTCGGATTGGTTTTGTGGATTTGGCCGGTTTTGATGCGGGCGAAGTGGGGTGGGATCACACGGATACCCTTTGGTTAAGAGGTGGGTTCCCTGATTCCTTTTCCAGCTCATCGGATGATGCCAGCATGGTCTGGAGAAATCACTTCATTCGAACTTTTTTAACGCAGGATGTCCCACAACTCGGTATCACCATTCCCGCCGAAGAATTGCGGCGGTTTTGGATGATGCTGGCACATTATCACGGCCAGACTTGGAATGCTTCCGAAATAGCCGGTTCGCTAGGGGTTAACTATAAAACAGTTCAAAATTATTTGAGCATTTTGACGGGTTCCTACATGGTTCGTCAATTACAGCCCTGGACGCAAAACATTGGTAAAAGACTTCGTAAAGCGCCGAAAATCTATTTCCGTGATACCGGTTTGTTTCATGCCCTGCAAAGTATTCGGAACATGCGCGAACTTCAATCGCATCCAAAACTGGGAGCCTCTTGGGAGGGTTTTGCCTTGGAGCATGTCCTGCGCTTATTCCGAATAGAGCCAGGGGAAGCCTTTTGCTGGGCAACTCACGGAGGGGCCGAAATGGATTTGCTGATCTTTCGTGGCGGGAAGCGATATGGCTTTGAGTTTAAATATAACGATGCGCCAACCACCACAAAATCAATGAGACACGCGTTCGTGGATCTTGATTTACATCACCTCTTTGTCATTTATCCAGGTGACCGGAACTATGGTCTTGCCGACCAGATGGATGTGGTGGGCTTGTCGCATCTGGAAGACTTGAAGCCGACCCTTGCCCTCTGAAAATCTAGTCTTGCCATCACAGAATCCGCGGGCATGATCTTTGGCCATTCCAGACCAACAGGTGCCCAATGGGCCCGGGACTTGATTTCAATGAATAAGGACATGAAAAAAGCATTTATCAGTAGTGTAGGCGCGGCGATGTTGTGTGTGACCGCGACAGTGCAAGGTGGAGAGTTGGCGGGGAGCGCTCCTTTCCAATTTCGCTATGCGGCGGATCTAAGTGAATTGCCCGCCGAGGTGGCGCCCAAGGTGCCCGGAGCGCACGGAGGTTTTGCCGTTGACAACAAAACCGGCGAAGTGTTCTTCGGTTTGAAAGGTGCTGGTATCATCTGGATGAGCAACGACCTCACCGAGAAGAAAGTCCTGCCTGTGACCGAACCCATGATCCTCGAAGGGAATTTCCACAACACGACCATTCTCTATCGTGGAGACGGCGAACGCTTCATCGCTTTGCCCGACAACGAAAAACACCGGGTCTATATCATCTCTGATGAAGGGAAATTGGCGTCTGTCTTGAACTCACCACTCGACCTGAATGATTACTACGGAGGTGGAGGCGCTTTCAATCCAACCGACACCGAATATGCCAATGGCAAACTCTATGTTGCCGATGGTTATTCCGCTGGTAATTTCATCTCCATAGCCGACCCTTGGACGGCCAGCTGGACCGATGAATACTTCGGTGGCAAAGCAAGCGGTGCTCGTGAATATGGTTTATTCGGAACTGCTCACGGAATCACTCTGGAACCTCACACCAAGAGGCTCGCCATCGCAGACCGCGCGAACTCACGTATTCAGGATTTTGATTTCCATGGAACGTTTCTGGAGAATGTCAACCTCCCAGCCGGGTCGCTTCCTTGTGATATTGATTTCCACCAAAGTTTCGTCCTGGTGGGTTGCTTGCGTGGACCAAAGGGTTATACCTCGGCTCCTTGTTACGTCGTTGACAAGGACGGTAACCTCCTCTCCGAAGTGAATCCGAAGAAGGATTTCGGTTTGGAATTGTTCACTCACATTCACAATGCAGCCTGGAAACCGGTCTACGGCGAAAACGGTAAAGTAGAAAAGCTCTATGCTCTGGCCACCGCCTGGAACCCTGGCGGATTCGCCGTGATGGAAGTGGTGCGATAACCTGAATATTTTTCTCCAAAGGCCGCTGGTTTCATAACCAGCGGCTTTTTTTGTGGCTCCACCAACAAGAGATCGTTGCTTGGGGGGCTGATAGTTTTAAGTCAAACGGGCAACGGGGTGACTCATTGGGCCTTGAAATTTTTCAAGGTAATAGGCCAGATCGCGGCGATACTCCGAGTCAATGTTCAGCTGGGTAAGTTGCTTGTGAACAATCGCCAATCCTTCGCCGTATGATTCGGCTTTTCTCGCGTCATCGTATCGTCGGGATGGATCCGGATTGAGCAATCGCTGCAAGATTTCCACGAATTTCTCATTGCGTGTGACGTAGGTCGGCAGCATGCGGGGGAGTTCTTTGGGGAGACGCCACTTGATCTCTTTCAATTCCTGTTCGGTTACATTGGAGCTTGTGCTCAGGGGCTTTCCAGTCATCAGGAACAATCCGACCAAACCCACACCGTAAACATCCGACTGCACGGTGGCCGGTTGCCGGTCATGGATCTCTGGTGCCATGAACATCGGAGTGCCCAGCAGGATGCGGGATTTTTCGTTGATGAGATTGGCGCGACCGAAGTCAATGATCTTCACGTAACCCAAGGGATCGATCATGGTGTTGCTGGGCTTGATGTCGCAGTGCAGGTAATTGGATGCATGCAGGGTTTCCAGACCGGATAACATCTGGCGCATGATGTAAATGGCGACACCCGGTTGGATGCACAATCGTTTGTTGTGCCAGTTGAAAATGATCTTCATCAAGGTCTCCCATTCCCGATTCGAACATCTGGATTTGACCAATTGCTGAATCTTGGGATCCAGGAGTTCCAACAAAGTGATGCCCCGGATCAGTTCCATCTGAACAAAACCGATGCCGTTGGTTTCCTCATAGATGTCGCAGTCCACCAGGTTGGGAGAGCGCGCCGCTTGCAAACGCGAAACCTGCGCCGCAATCCTGCCCATGTCCGTCCAGTATTTTTTGATGTTGGGATAAATCCCCGGGTCAAACACCTTCACCGCATGCTCCGTCACACAGCCACGCGAACCATGTCGTTGGGCATGAAACACCACGCCCTGTTGTCCACTACCAATGCGTTCCCGAAAACGGTAGGCGACCGGATAATAGATGGATTGGGAATGAACAATGGACTGGAAATTGTCGATCAACTGACGGTGCCCCATGCCGGGTGCCGAAGCCGAAGTTTCACTACCGGGAGCCACCGATGTCTCCACCATCGTTGGCGTCTCGCTCATCGCGATTGTTTCGTCCTGATCCGGTTGCATGGGCTTGATGTTGAAACGTCATTTGGAACCATGTGATGGTCCGCACCAGAGTCTCCATGGATTCCTCCAAAACGCAAGCTTACGTTGGGATGCATTGGTTTGTTGCTCTGATTGGGTTTCGTTTTTATTCAAGCGGCGGTCTTTTATGGATCTATTCTGGAGTGCTCCGAGCTATCGGAGCTCTGGATACGGTTCGCATACCCAGGGAACGTCCTTGCTTCCTCTCTGAAAAGGAACACTCCACACCGTCCTCATAGTAACGCACAAGCATTCGGAAAGGCATCCCGCAGCGTACTCGCAAGGTATCCAGAGCGGCGATACCTCGCCAGCACTCCAGATTTGCGCCGAAATCATGCCAACTTGTCGGGTTTAAGAAAGTAGGCTCTGTTGCTTTTAGACTGCTGGGAATCGACTTTCATTTATTCTGTTATTTTGCAACACTCCTACGCATATCCCATCATGAACTATAACCAGGTCATTACTTTTTTATGCGGGGTGTTGCTCAACTTGAGCGTGGCAGCAGATTCGACACGGCCCAATGTATTGTTCATTGCGGTGGATGACATGCGCGCGGATCTCGGGTGTTACGGTCACCCGACCGTGTTGTCGCCTCATTTGGACAAGTTGGCGGAGACTTCCCTGCGATTCGAGCGCGCTTACTGTCAGCAAGCTGTGTGCAATCCATCGCGGGCTTCTTTGCTGACCGGTATGAGACCGGAGTCTTTAGGTGTTACCGATCTGCCGACGCATTTTCGAAAACATTTTCCGGACATGGTCACTCTGCCGCAGTTGTTCAAAAACAACGGGTATCATGCCGAGGACATCGGCAAGATTTTTCATAACTGGCGCCAGGGTAACTTTGAAGGCGATCCGGTCTCTTGGAGCGTTCCGGCCCGGATGCATTACGCGAGGCATGGAGATGATGTTGCCATGGTGGATGGGGCCGTACCGCCGGATACACTGAATGTTCCCAGAGCCGAAATGCGTGATGTGCCGGACGACGCCTACTTTGATGGAAGGATCGCCAACGAAGCTGTGAAGGCTTTGCAGCGACTCAAAGACGAACCATTTTTTCTGGCGGTCGGTTTCTGGAAACCGCATCTGCCATTCAATGCTCCCGGGAAATACTGGGATCTCTACGACCGCGATGCCATAGAACTACCTTCGGACAACCTGCCTCCTGAAGATGTTCCGAATCTGGCGATGCATGACAGTCGCGAAATGCTGCGAGGTTTTCCCGAGGGGATGACTCGTGATCAGGCCAAGGCTTTGTGCCACGGCTATTATGCGGCCATCAGTTACGTGGACGCGCAAATCGGGAAGGTGCTCGATGAACTGGATCGCCTGGATTTACGCAAGAACACGATCATCATTTTCTGGTCGGATCACGGATTTCACCTCAGCGAACATGGACTATGGGCCAAGACTTCCAACTTCGAACTCGACGCGCGTGTGCCCATGATGATCTCCGCGCCTGGATTTCGCAACGGTCAGCAAAGCACCCTGAGTCTCGTGGAGTTGCTGGATCTTTATCCCACCTTGATGGACCTTTGCCAATTGCCAGCGCCCGAGCATCGCCTGGAGGGTGTGAGCCTTAAACCGATTCTGGAACATGCCGAAGCATCGGTCAAACCCGCCGCGTTCACCCAACACCCCAGACCAGCTTATCCACCTCCGGGAACCGATCCACGCGCCATGGGCTATTCCATGCGAACCGAGCGCTGGCGATACACTGAGTGGCGTTCCTACGACACTGGTCAGGTGTTGGCAAGCGAACTCTACGATCACACCCAAGACTCCAGCGAGCGGCGCAACCTGGCCGCCGAAACGCGGTACGCCGACCTGGTTCGCCAAATGAGCCGCGAACTTGCGGTTGCTTACCCGGTAAGCGTGGGTGATCGGTCGGATCGGTCAGATCCGACTGATCCGACCGATCTTTCCCCCAATATCGTGCTCATCCTCGCTGACGACCTTGGGTATGGGGATCTCGGGTGTTACGGCAGCGAACTCAACCAAACTCCCAACATCGACCGACTGGCCAAAGAAGGCCTGCGTTTTACCGATTTCCACAGCAACGGCTCCATGTGCACCCCGACACGTGCTGCTTTGTTGACCGGGCGTTATCAGCAGCGGCTTGGTGCCAAATTCGAGGGTCCGTTGAGCGGTAAATCGGATGTCCAAACCGGTATGCCACTACAAGCGGTCACTATGGCCGAAGTGCTCAAGCAGTCGGGCTATGCCACCGGCATGTTCGGCAAATGGCACCTGGGTTATCAGCCTCCCTTTTTACCGACCCGACAGGGTTTCGATACCTTTGTGGGATTGACTTCCGGGGACGGTGATCATCATACCCACGTCGATCGTTCCGGGCGTCCGGATTGGTGGTCTCAGGAAAACAAGATTCAGGAGGAGGGATACACGGCCGATCTGTTGACAGATCATGCAATTCGGTTCATCGAGGAAAATCAGAACAAACCTTTCTTTGTTTATCTGCCGCACCTGGCCATTCACTTTCCTTGGCAAGGCCCCAGTGATCCGCCGCATCGTGAAGTCGGGACCGATTACTGGAACGACAAATGGGGGATCATTCCCGATCGCAGCAATGTAGCGCCGCACATTAAAGCAATGGTGGAATCATTGGATGCCAATGTGGGGCGTTTGATGGAAGCATTGGATCGCTTGCATCTGGATGAACGCACGCTGGTTGTTTTTATGTCCGACAACGGAGGATACCGGTATTATGGTGAGACGCATCAGAACATTTCGAGCAATGGGACTTTGAGTGGGCAGAAGGGCACCTTGTGGGAAGGGGGGCATCGTGTTCCCGCTATTGCTCGCTGGACCGGACGTATCAAACCGGGCGAAACGGATGAAACGGTCATGGGGTTTGACCTGTTTCCAACCTTCCTGAGTCTCACCGCCAACCAATTGACAATATCGGGATTGAACCTGGATGGCATAGATGTCTCACGTTTGTTGTTACGACGCGAACCTCTGCCTGACCGAACCCTGTTCTGGCGGGATGGCAATGAATTTGCCGTTCGCAGTGGTCCTTGGAAACTGCTGCATCCGGGCGATCAGCAGTTCCGTTTGTTTGATCTCTATCATGACCCCGAAGAGAAGCACGATGTGGCTTCTCTTCGGACGGATCAGGTTCGTCGCATGTTGAATCGCTTCAAAGCCTGGGAAGCGGAAATGGGTTTGTGATGCGTTATTTGCCAGCGGAAGGACGTGGCATGCTGGATGTGATTTGAGTCAGCAAGTTTTCGTAAATATTCGGAACAGGCGCGATCAGGACACGCCCCGTTCCTTTGATCACGCTGACCAAACCTTCGCCGGATGCCATTGAACTGATAATGCCTTTTGCCGCTTTTTTAATGGCATAATCAAGGTGGGCTTGTCGGGCCACGGCAAAAGAACCGTCCACTGTCAGTGTTTGGTTTTCCAGATCCACGATCTCGATTTTGCCGGGTGCTTGAATGATGACTTGTCCGGTGCCTTCGACCTTTGTTTGGAAGAAACCTTCACCGCCGACCAATCCGGTGATGGCTTTGTTGCGGAAAGCGCCCGTTTCCACCGAACCGTCCGAGCAGACGTAGGCTCCCTTATCGAGAATCCAGGCTTCGTTGTTCAATTCCAACGTGTGATATTCACCGAAAATGGGCGGGCCGAAAAAGATGTCTCCGGTTCCTTTGTAGGCGGGTTTGAACACGGATTCCTGTGTGACGAGTGATTTTAGGAATCCTTTTGCCGATGGCATCTTGGTGGTGAGTTCAATGTCGCCCAACATGTAATGCAAGGCACCCGCTTCGGCACGAATGGTTTCGTTTTGAATGGTGGCCTTGACCATCTTGAGCCCCTCTTTTTCGATGATTTGAAATGTTGCCATAGCTTGATTGAATCGTTCTTTACGATGAGTTCGATTTCATGTTCGCAGAGAATCGGACTGGATCAAAATATAAAATGCGAGCTCCTTTGTAAGGAGGGAAGGGGCAAATTCCGCTTTGCGCCCACTTCAAACCTCATGCCTATCGAACCCCGACCAAGCAGCAATGGAAACGCCGCAGGATAACAAACACCCGCGACTCCCCACGTTCTACGTCTCTTGCTTAGGAATAATTTGAGGTTCCAGTATGGGACAGGGCGGAGCCATTCCCTCCATTGTTATTGAAAGGAGGGGCAAACTCCGCTTTGCGCCCACTTCAAACCTCATGCCTATCTTGAACCCCAACCAAGCTGCAATGGAAACGCCGCAGGATAACAAGCACCCACGACTCCCCACGTTCCACGTCTCTTGCTCAGGAATAGTTTGAGGTTCCGGTAGGGGACAGAGCGGAGCCATTCCCTCCATTGTTTGAACAATGAAATGTCCCAGTTGGGAACCAGTGAATGCAAAGAATCTTGTCCTAATGCTTGGTTTTAGCTATGGTTTTCACATGCGCTTTCGACGGCGATTGCGGATGAATCGATGGATGGTCCTGGGCCTGTGGATGTGCCTTCTCTCTGCCCAGGCACAGATCGATCCTGTAGACCGGCAGATGTTCCAGTTGGGATACAATCAACCTTTGCAGGGGCGCGGGCCGATTGCCGGTTACGCTTTTTATTACCTCAATAAACCGACCGCATTCAATCGCACCAACCTAACCTTTCGTTTGGCCGTTGCACCGGTGTTTTTGGATTCTCAACTGGGCATCAAGGATGCCCTGGGTCCCAACACCGATTTGGGTGTAGGGCTGGAAGGGGGTGGTTTTGCGGACAGCTTTGCGGAAATGCGGCGTGGTCGATTTGTGCGGGGTGAATCGTTTGTGGGGCATGGTGGTGGGACTTCATTGAGTGTGTTCCACCGGTTTAATCCCGAGAGCCGCATTCCCCTCAATGCCATCCTGCGCGGTGGATTTCATTATGCCGCTTACGGAAGAGAAGATCGAACCGCCCCCGCATTTGAACTCCCGGATGATCTGAAAAACTTCAGTCTGCGAACCGGGTTGCGATGGGGCGGGCGGGCTCCAGTCTTGTTCCCCAAAGTGGCGATGGAATTGTCCATCTGGCATGAGACCTTGTTGCGTGGATCGCACTCGTCATATGGATTCGGCAATGATCGTGAGGTGAACGATCGCAGCCATCTTTTTTGGACGCGTGGCTTGCTATATTACACACTGCCCGAGAAGGAACATCAATTTTCCCTGAGTCTGACGCTTGGGACAAGCACGCGCGCTGACCGCTTGTCCGCCTACCGTATGGGAGGATTTCTCCCCTTGATTGCCGAGTTTCCACTGAACATTCCCGGTTACTATGCCCAGGAAATCACCGCCACTGATTTCGCTCTGGTCAATGGATTCTATTCCATCCCCCTGGACCACGATAAGAACTGGTTCCTCGCGTTCATGGTGGGGAGCGCTTCGGTGGATTACCTGTCAGGTCTTGAGCAAAGCGGTGACTGGCACACCGGGGTGGGTGGAGGTATTCGCTATCGTTCTCCCAACCGGGCTTGGCAGGCAGCATTGGGCTATGGCTATGGGTTCAACGCCATTCGCAAAAGCGGTCGAGGCGCCCATAGTATCGGGATTCTGTTGCAATACGATTTCGACCTGGGACAACCGTTGTTTGATCCGGGCTTGCCGCCGAGTCAATGGCGTGGTTTTGATCGATTGTTTGGGCGTTGAAATGACCGGGGAATCATTCCTCAAGTTAATTTTGTTTGCTTTGGAGAAGAAGTATTTCATCTTTATCTGGAAATCAAACGCGAGATATTGAACTGGCAGTGGGAATCCCTTTTCGATTGAAACAATATCAAGGCAACGCGTGTATGGCATGAGCGTATAACCCATCGGGAAGGGCGCAGTCACCGATTATACTTAAGAACAGAAAATCATCATTAACCAAAACGAAAGATCAGATAATGTCAGGAATGCATGAGGTGGATTACCAGATTTACGGAGCGGAAATGCAATTTGTGGAAGTCGAACTCGATCCACAGGAAGCCGTGGTCGCCGAAGCGGGCGGCATGATGTACATGGACCAGAGCATCAAAATGGAAACCATCTTCGGTGATGGTTCCGCAGAGAAGTCCGGATTCTTTGGTTCATTGATGAGCGCCGGCAAACGTCTGCTCACCGGTGAGTCCCTGTTCATGACTGTTTTCTCCAACCAGGGAATGGGAAAGGAACGCGTCGCCTTCGGTTCTCCTTATCCTGGCAAAATCATCCCCATGCACCTCTCCGAAATGGGGGGCGAAATGATCTGTCAAAAGGATGCATTCCTCTGCGCCGCCAAAGGCGTCAGCATCGGCATTGCTTTCCAAAAGAAAATCGGACTCGGCCTGTTTGGTGGTGAGGGCTTCATCATGCAGCGCCTGCAGGGAGACGGATGGGCCTTCATCCACGCCGGTGGCACCCTTTACGAACGTGAACTGGCTCCCGGCGAAACCTTGCGGGTTGATACCGGTTGCGTCGTGGCCTATCAGCCGGGCGTGGATTTCGATGTTCAATACGTCGGCAACATCAAGTCCGCTGTCTTCGGAGGTGAAGGTCTGTTCTTTGCCACTCTTCGTGGCCCTGGTCGAGTATGGCTCCAGTCTTTGCCATTCAGCCGCCTGGCCGGTCGTGTTCTTGCCTATGCGCCTCAAGCCGGTGGTAAATCGCGCGGTGAAGGTTCGATTTTGGGCGGAATCGGTGGTTTGCTGGATGGGGATAATAGTTAAGTGACATCCTGCTGCTTGTGGTCAGGGTTTTGGGCGCTTATACCAAATAGGCGTATTGGAATTGCACTGCGATTTTGTGTAATGCCTTGTCGCGTGTCCAAAGAGGGTAATCGTGCAGGATGCTCGACGTGAGGACGTGTGCGTCTGTCCACCCGAGCCCCAGTCCAAACAGACTCCTTTGTTCTATCAATTCAAATACATCGCGATGATTGGCAGCGAGGACTGATGGAAGGTTTTTTAATAGACTTAGTGTTGCTTTCCGTTTTTGGATGTTGCCACAGGAAAGCTCCCCAATGACAAAGGGATGGGTGACGACTCTACCCTCTTCCAGTAATGTCGCCAAATGGGCGTCTCCTTTCTGGAGGTGGTCTATCCACACGGAAGTATCGACCAATACATCCATTCCATTATGCAGATTTGCGTCGGCGGACTTGCTGTAGTTGGGGTTCGGTGCCTCCCAGTTTTGCAAGCTTGCGGGCGGATTCTCTGGCGATCAGACTTTGCAGCCCCATTCTTACGAGGGCGGTTTTCTCTTTCACACCCGTTAGATCTGAGGCTTCAACCAAAAGCTGATCGTCAATATTTAATGTCGTCCTCATGCATATGAAGATGCCTGTTTGATATGCCTTGTCAACCAGATCATTCAGACGTATTGGTTCCGTATTGACGCCTCTCCGTTCCTGGTGACATGCATGTTCAAAAATGCCATCAAAAGGAAAGCTCTGACCCATTCGAACCATAAATCGCTTTATACTGCTTCGGGAAAAATAGTGACTAATGACAACTGCATGCTTCCATGTTGCACTCTATGACGCCTGGGCTGAGTGAGGTTGCAGGATGGATTCTCAATCTAAGTGCGAAGAAATCGATGTCTTGAAAACTTTAAAAACGGTAAAAAAACATTGTAAAACAATAAAAAATAATTGAAAAACGGTTTAATTTGGTGTTCCGTTGTCTGGTGTCCATTGAGCTTAAACTAGATGTGGTGATGGCGGATCGGAAGGTTCGGTTGAAGGATTTGGCTGAAAAAGTGGGGATCACTTTGGCCAATCTGTCCAATCTCAAGAACGGTAAAGCCAAGGCCATCCGATTCAGCACCCTGAATGCCATTTGTCATCACCTGGATTGTGATCCAGGGGATGTGATCAAATTCAGACCCGATCCTGAACAACCGGAGGCGGAGACGGAAGAGCACCATTTCACCGCCCCGGACATCTCGCTGCCACCGGATTTCCTGGATTGATGTTCCTTGGACAGGATGTACAGGATTGACAGGATGAGTTTTGGTTTTGGGATTTGGAGGCAGTAGGCTTCCCATTGGATGGTGTTGGGGATCGAATGCCACAAGGGGCGGGCCGGGGACGACCCGATCTACCTAAATGATCCATCCTGTTCATCCTGTAAATCTCGCAGATCCCGCGACTGCGGCGACTGTTTAAAAAACAATACGCTTAATTGTTCAGGCCACAAGCGAGCTTGCAAACCACGGCAAACTGACTTTAGATGCTGCCATGTCCACAACCCGTCGCTTAACGAGTGTCATCTATTCCTGCATGATAGCGGTTCTGCTGGTAAATGCCTTCCTTTTACCAACGTATGCCCAAGACAACAGTCTACCTGATACCTGGCGCGCCCAAAAGCGCCTGATCGATCTGCACCAGCACATCAACTCCACGGAAGAACACCTGACGCGTGCGGTGCGCATCATGGATCGGGCAGGGGTTGGCATTGGCGTCAACCTCAGCGGTGGTTATGTGACTCATAAAGAAGGGGAAGCGTCCGCATTCGAAACGACCAAAACACTTGCTGATAAGCTCTTTCCAGGGCGATTCGTTCAATACCTGAACCTGGATTACAAGGATTGGAATGAACCGGATTTTTCAGATAGAGCGGTCAAGCAAATCGAAGAAGGGCATCGACTTGGGGCTGCCGGACTGAAGGAATACAAGCGATTGGGACTTTACTTGCGCGATGGAGCAGGGGAATTGATCAAGATTGATGATCCAAAGCTGGATCCGGTTTGGAATAAATGTGGCGAACTGGGCATGCCGGTTTCTATTCACGTCGCCGATCCGGTGGCCTTCTGGCTGCCCTATAACCAGCGCAACGAACGCTGGACCGAACTGAAAGACCACAAAAGCTGGTGGTTTGGGGATCCCAATATTTTTCCTCCTCACAAAGATCTCCTGGCTGCATTGGAACGCGTCATCACCCGGCATCCCAAGACGACCTTCGTCTGTGTTCACTTTGCCAATAACCCGGAAGATCTGGACTGGGTGGAAACTCAGCTGGACAAGCATCCCAACATGATGGCCGATCTGGCTGCCCGCATCCCTGAAATCGGACGCAAGGATCCGGAACGGGTGCGTCGACTATTTGTGAAACATCAGGATCGCATCCTGTTCGCCACCGATTTCCAGGTTTACAACCGATTGACCCTGGGGTCCGGAGGCAGCGGGCCGGCTCCGACGGACGACGATGCCCAATCATTCTTCGACAAACACTGGCGCTGGCTGGAGACCAACGATCGGGATTTCGAACACATGACCCCCATTCAAGGTGATTGGACCATCAGCGGCATAGGCCTTCCCAATGACGTCCTTCGCAAAATCTATTTCGACAATGCCCGGAAACTATTGGCCGCAGGCTTGCCCAAACGGGAAATCGTAGCCGCTTCGATCGCGCAGGATTTCAAAGTGACCGGCGATCTGTCCCATGCCTCCTGGAAGAAAGCAGTTCCCACTTACCTCGAGCAAACCTCGATCGATGGAACGGTTCGGCCTGAATCGAGCACTGAAATCCGAGCTCTATGGACCGAGAAGTTTCTCTATATCGGATATAAGGCCTCCTTCGAAACACTGAACACATTCCAACCACCCAACCTCACCGGAGAGCGGATTGGCCTATGGGAAAAGGATGTGGTAGAGGTGTTTATTGGCTCTCAACCGGACAAAATCAATCGCTACAAAGAATTCCAGTTATCACCGACCGGCGAACGCCTTGATCTCTCGCTCGAGCTGCCCGACCGTGATTTTGAATGGTTTAGCGAATGGGAAACAGCGGTTCACATCGACAACGACTCGAAGATCTGGTCCAGCGCAATGAAAATTCCCATGAGATCCATCGCTGACAGCGGTTCAAAATCACATCCCGGCAAAGGAGATCGATGGCCGGTGAACTTCTATCGCATGGACACGCCGCGCAAGGGATTTCTGGCCTGGAACCCGACCATGCACGGTTCGTTTCATCGTCCCGAGCGCTTTGGTTGGATGAGATTTGAGTAATAAAGCTTGATCCCATCCCCGAGCTGCTCCTTAATGAGGTCGCCAGGGCCCATGGATTGTGGACTTACGAACCCCGCCAGGGCAGGAATGCAGCAACGGTAGTTTGCTCTGCATATGCCGTGGTCGCCCTGGTATTTTCCTCCTTTTTCTTTGCGACGAATCCAAAATGTAGAACGTGGCGTCCCGCCGCGCCCTCAGAGTCATCGCAAACTCTTTGAACCCTCATGGCAACCCCAGAAGCTTTCCTCCAATGGAAATCCACACTTTGGCAAGCGCGGCTACGTGGCTGCCTTTGCGTGAAGGTGGACTCCATGGAATGTCCAGATTGTTCTTGGCCTGAGGAGGATTGTGGGGGATACAGGGTTGATGCTTCGTGTTTTTCTCTGTTGGTTTTGCTTGGTTTCGAGTCTGGCTTGCTTCGCGGAGCCACGGGTTACTCATGTCCAGTGGCTTGCGAATGGACTGCTTGAGCTTGAAGTTCAGGTGGACGACCTGTCGCAGGATCCTTTGTTTGCTGTGGAGTGGAGTCGGGATCTGGCAGCGCCCCTGGCTTCTTGGGAACAATCGGACATTCAAGGGCAACAGCTTTCGGATGACGGTTTGTGGTTGCTTCAGGTAGAAGCATTTGGTTCGGGGCAAGCGTTCTATCGAATCATTCAGACAGACGGACAAGCCTCCGTCGCATCCGTGGTCCTTTCTGAAATCTGCTCTTCGAATGCCGGGATTTTAATGGATGAAGATGGAGATTACCCGGATTGGATCGAATTTAAGAATGTCGGGGATGCGAGCGTTTCAATGAAAGGGTGGTCATTGTCGGACAGAGTGGACACGCAGGATGCCTGGCTGTTTCCTGATGTCATTTTGGAACCGAAAGATCACCTTTTGATTTTTGCATCGGGTAAGGATCGCCGTTTGGTGAGGGATTCATTGCACACTTCTTTCCGGATCAATGCAGATGGTGAACCGGTTGTATTGCGTGATGCCGAAGGCAGGGTGGTGGACGCGGTGCGGTTGGGGGCGCTGGAGCCGGATACCAGCCTTGGACGTTCGGGGTTGGATGGTTCCCAATGGTTGGTGTTCGATGGGGATGCGGTCACTCCTGGAATATTGAATCGGGATGCGGGTGTTCTATTTGTTGAACAACCGGAACCCAGTTTGCAGCCGGGATTTTACGATGATTCGATGACCTTGAATTTCGGAACCCTAATGGAGGGACTCACCGTATTTTATTCGGTGAATGGAGACGATCCGCTGGACAACGGAGCGGAATCTGTCGATGCACTAAAGTTGGAGCAAACATCCGTTGTGCGGGCGGTGGCTGTGAATGCCAGTGGGGGGCGGAGCGAAGAGTTTACTGGAACATTCTTTATCGGTGATCGTTCCACGTTGGCGGTTGTTTCTCTGGCAGCGCCGGCGAGTCAATTTGAGATCCGGGACGGGTATCTTTACGGATTCGGGGAGCATATGTTTGGGCGAAGAGGGACCGTGACCGCCAATTTTCCTTACTCGGCTTCCAACGCATGGAAGGACAGGGAAGTTCCGATTTCTTTTGAGTTGTTCGAACCGGATGGCACACGTGGTTTTCAGCAGGAGCTCGGAATCAAAATTTTTGGCGGATGGGGATCCCGTGGATACCCTCAGAAGTCTTTGGCATTTTTTGCCAGAGCCGAATATGGGAAAGGCAAGGTGCGTTACCCGCTGTTTCCAGAAACGGAGATCGACGCATTCGAGTCGTTTGTCTTGCGCAATTCCGGCAATGACAATCAGAGCACGCATCACATTCCGCCCCGATCCGAGATCACCGCTTTTGGTCGCACGCGTCCGAACGGCAGTTATTTTGTAAATGGTAACTATACCTTGATGCGCGATGCCATGATGCAACGTCTTGCCCGGAATCTGGAGGTGGATCGACAGGCTTATCGGCCGGTGCTTGTTTACCTGAACGGCGAGTATTGGGGGATCTACAATCTGCGCGAAAAGCTGAACGAGCACTACGTGGCATCACATCATGAAGTGGATGCCAATGCAATCGATTTGATCGAGGGATACGGCAGTGCCAATAGCGGAAGTTCCAGTCAATACAACGCCATGCGCAACTACATGGAAAGCGGGTCACTGGCATCCGGGGATCGATACGCTCGGGTGGTTGACAACTATCTGGATGTCCGGAGTTTCACGGACTATCACCTGGCGGTCATCTATTTTCAAAACTTCGACATCGGCAACATCAAACAATGGCGCGCCCGGCGTGGGGGGAAGTTTCGTTGGATGCTCTATGATCAGGACTACGGATTCAATCTTTGGAAACCGGAGGTGTATCTGCCTGCCATGCGGCGTGATTACGCGGATTACGACAACATGTTCGATTTTTATACCAACGCTTCCGGAAATGGCAATGGATGGCCCAATGCGGGCGGACGAACCATGCTGCTGCGCAAGATGCTCGAGAATGATGGATTTCGAATTCAGTTTATCAATCGTTGTGCGGATTTGCTGAATACCGACTTCGAGGGTGAGCATGTTGTCAAAACCATTGAAGAAATGGCATCTGTCATCCGGCCGGAAATCCCTCGCCATCTGGCACGGTGGAGTTGGGATGCTTTACTCGCACGCAATCATGGATCACCGTTTGATGAAGAAGACGGACCTTTGTCCATTGAACAGTGGGAATCTCACATTGAAGTTTTGAAGGTGTTCGCGCAGGAACGTCCCGATAAGCTGCGTCAGGATCTGATCTCTCATTTCGATCTGAGCTCGGGCACGTATCGTTTACAGATTGAGGTCCAGCCTCCTGAGGCTGGTGTGGTTCATATTAATTCCACGACACACCTTGCGCTTCCTTTATCGGAAGGGATTTACTTTGGTGACATTCCGATAACCTGTGTCGCCGAGCCTGCCGATGGTTATCGATTTGAAAAATGGGATCACACAGACGAAAGAGCGGCAGAGATCCAGTTGGAACATCCACAGACAGCCAACGTGCAGCTCAAGGCAATCTTCATCCCCCAATAAAAGAAGCCGCCTTTGCGAAAAGGTGGACAGGCGCGTTCGAGTTGACCGGCAGGCTCCCTGGTGTTCGGAAGGTTTGGCCACACTTTGGCAAGCGCGGCTACGTAGCTGCCTTCGCGAGAAGGTGGCCCCCCCCCAAGGTTATGCCAGGATGGGTTTGACGACTTCGCCGGCGATGTCGGTGAGGCGGTAGTCGCGGCCCTGGAATCGGAATGTCAGCCGTTCGTGATTGAATCCGAGTTGGTTCAGGATCGTTGCCTGGAGGTCGTGGACATGCACGGGGTTTTCAGCGACGCTGAATCCGAGTTCGTCTGATGATCCATACATCATGCCTCCCTTGATACCTCCTCCTGCCAGCATCATGGAATAGCAGTCGGGGAAATGATCGCGGCCAAGAATGTTTCCTTTGGCGGTGCGGCCTTCACGGAACGGGGTGCGACCGAATTCGCCACCGAGCACGATGAGTGTTTCGTCCAGCATGCCGCGTTGTTTGAGGTCGCGGATCAAAGCCGCAACGGGTTTTTCCATGGTGGCGCACTTGCGGGTGAGTCCGTCGCGAATGTCTTCGTTAGGGCCGGTTCCATGGAAATCCCATCCCCAGTCAAAGAGCTGCACATAACGCACGCCTTGTTCAACGAGACGGCGGGCCAGCAGGCAGTTGTTCGCAAAACTGGCTGCTCCAACCTCGGCTCCGTAGTCTTCGAGGGTGTGTTGTTTTTCCTTGGAAATGTCCATGACGTCCGGAACCGAAGTCTGCATGCGGAAGGCGAGTTCGTATTGGGACATGCGGGTCAGCGTTTCCGGATGACCGAGTTCGTCCGCCTGGAGTGCGTTCAGTTTGTTCAACGTGTCCAGGCTTTTGCGGCGAAGGTCTCGGGGGAGTCCGGCTGGATCGGATGCAAACAGCACGGGATCTCCTTTCGATCGACATTGCACGCCCTGATACACCGAGGGCAGGAATCCGCTTCCGTAGGAGTTGCGACCGCCGTTGGGTTGAACACCGCTGGAAATCAATACGACAAATCCCGGTAGGTTTTGATTCTCAGTGCCCAATCCATAGGTGGCCCAGGAGCCGATGGATGGTCTGCCCGGGCGGGGTGAACCGGTATAGATCAACAGTTCGGCGGGTGCGTGATTGAACTGGTCGGTGTGCATGGACTTGATCACGCAGAGTTCGTCCGCCACTTTCTGCAAATTGGGCAGCGCATCAGAAAGCCAGACCCCGCCTTTGCCATAGCGTTTGAACGTCCTGGGTGTTCCCATCAGTTTTGGAACACCGGAAGTGAATGCAAATCGTTTTCCCTTCAGATAATCGTCCGGGCAATCCTGGTCATTGCGTTTGACCAGTTCGGGTTTGTAATCGAACAGGTCCAGGTGGGGAGGCGAACCGGTCAGGTGCAGGTAGATGACCTGCTTGGCTTTTGGCGCAAAGTGGGGTGACTTGAGTCGGAGAGGGTTCTCAATCTTGGCTCCGGCAGCTTTGGCATCATTGGTCAATAACTCGGACAGCGCCATGGCGCCGATACCAGCTGCCGATTCTTTGAAGAAATGGCGGCGGGTGCGATGCTGCAGGTATTCCAGCGCGGGGTTCAGAGGTGTTTCGTTGCGCATAAGTATAAAATCAGTTTTGGCGTTTATCGTTTCATCAGGGTTTCGTCCAGATTCAATAGCACGTTGGCGACCACCGACCAGGCGGCCAGTTCGCGAACGTCTGCACCTTCAGGCGCGTTACCCAATGGTTTTTCGATCATCAACCGTGCTTCATCCGGTTGATCCACGTAGGCGGCGTATGCTTCCGTGTAGAGTTTGAGCAGTTCGCGTTTTTCCACTTCTGTGGGGGGGCGCGTCAGGCATTTTCTAAATCCGTATTCAACGCGTCCTTGTGGATGCGTGGCGGCTTCGGTCATTCGTCTTGCCAGCGCTTGAGCGGTTTCAACAAATGCCGGATCATTCAAGGTCACCAGGGCTTGAAGTGGCGTGTTGCTGCGATCTCGTTTCAAGATGCAGACCTCGCGGTTTGGCGCATCAAAGGTTGCCATGGAGGGGTAGGGGTTCGACCTGCGCCAGGTCGTATAGAGGCCCCGTCGATAACGGTCTTCGCCTTCACTGGTTTTCCAGTCGATTTTTCCGCCGAACGCCGCATTCAATCCCATTTCAGGTTGAGGTGGATTGACCGAGGCTCCATACATCTTGTCGCTGAGCAATCCACTGACAAACAATGCCTGATCCCGGATCGATTCGGCCGACAACCGGACTCTGGGACCGCGGGCAAGCCAGCGGTTGTCCGGATCTTTTTCCAGTTGATCGGGGCCTACTTTGGAGCTTTGACGATAGGTGGCGGAGGTGACCATCAGTTTCAACATATGTTTGAAGTCCCATCCACTGTCCATGAACTCCACCGCCAACCAATCCAGCAGGTCCGGGTGAGAAGGCAGATCGCCTTGCGCTCCGAATTCTTCACTGGTGCTCACCAGTCCGATACCAAAGATGCTTTCCCACATGCGATTGACGATGACTCGGGCGGTCAATGGATTTTCACGGCTCACCAACCAGCGTGCCATGGACAGTCGATCGTCCGGTTTCTGGTCCAGAGATTGTTCGAAAATTTCGGGTAGCCCTGGTTCGACCAGGTCACCGACATCGAGGAAATTACCCCTTCGTTGAATGCGGGTTTCCCGTTGTTTATCGGGAGACAAGGCCTGCAGGACCGGTACCGTGGTGTAGGGTTTGATGCCTGCAATCTCCTTTCCGATGGCATCCAGCCGGGCGCGTTCGTCATCGAGGCTCGGTGCGATGGTCAGGTAATGATCCATCAGACGTTTTTCGTCCGAGCTCGTCCGGTCTTCGCCTGGCGTGTTCACCAGTCCGACAATTGTCAATGGAGTTTGTGCCATGGCTGTTGCCTGTGGATCACTGGTCAGGGAGAGTCGAAAGGCTCCCAGTTTGGCGTTGTCCTGTTCCGATTCGTGGGCAAGTTCAATGGAGAGGCGACTGCCTGTGGGGATTCGAACGGTCGATGCTGCCAGCAGTGTCAATTGGTGTGACTCGCCAACACGGGGTGCGATGCCCCATCCATTCGATTTTTCATCGTCCTGGTTGATCAGGTTGGACGCATGCAGCCCTGATTGCGAATAATCAGCATGAGCCGCTCCGAAACGGATCGATTGGGAACCGTCGAGTTCAAACGCCACGCTGACTTCCGGGGCGGGGTTGAGTGTTTCGGACCAGACCACTTTACGCTCGGAATCCAGGAATTCGACCGTTGCTCCGTTCAAGCGGTTGTGTATGTTGCCATCCGTTCGGTTCCACACGGCGATGCGGTCGATGGACTGGGGTTCTCCGAGGTCGAGTTCCCACCATGGATTCGAAGAGATCCTGGTGTGTGTGGTGCTTTTGGCTTCGCTGAAATGGCCATTGGTGTTGCCATCGACAGCCAGTTCCGCCGGGCCGCCAAAATCGGTGGTGCTCTGGGTGGCTTTGCCTTTGCGCGCCAGGTTTTCTTCCCCCTGGAATACCTGCACTTCAGCCAGAGACAGGATTTTATCACGACCTTTCAGGCTGATTCGTACAAATTGTCCGGTCATGCTCGTGCCCGAAGGTGGTATGATTTTGGCTTTCAGATCGGTCAGAACAAATTGACCATCGGCCAAACCGGGACCTTGTTTTGGTAGATTCTCGTCCGTCAACGCTTCGAGTTTGAGTCCGGTGAGCGTGGTGTCGTTTTCAAATTTGAAGTCAAGTGTGTAACGGTCTTGCGTCTTACCTCCAATGGCTCGAATCACCGCGTCGGGTTCCTGTGAAAGCTGCGTCTCATTCGCGGCGGACATGCTGGAAGGCGTGAGGTGTTGCCAATTGGGTGGGGTGTTCAGGAGCGTTTCCCATTCGCGTTTGGCGGTCAGGAGTTCGGCGGTGGGCGTCACAAGGATTTCCTTGATGTTGTTTCGTTCCGATTCGAGCGCCTTGCGGTGGGCTTTTTGTTCGGTGGTATAAAGGTCGATGAGTGGGCGTTCATCGCGTCGATCGGCATCAGCCGTCTGGTTGAGGATCGCGAAGGACTTGAAAAAATCTTCCTGGGAAATGGGATCATATTTGTGATTATGACACTGGGCGCAGGTCATGGTGGTGCCCATCCAGACCGCCCAGGTGGTTGTCACGCGGTCCACGACGGCGACATTGCGGAATTCTTCGTCGTCGGTGCCTCCTTCGCTGTTGGTCATGGTGTTGCGGTGGAACGCGGTGGCGACCAATTGCTCGTCGCTTGGGTTTTCCAACAAATCACCTGCGAGCTGCTCGATGGTGAATTGGTCGAAAGGTTTGTTTTCATTGAAGGACTTGATCACATAGTCTCTATAGCCCCAGATCGTGCGGGGAGGGTCGTCGGCATAGCCCGCGGAATCCGCATAACGTGCCTGATCCAGCCAGGCCCGTGCCCAGTGTTCGCCGAAAGCGTCTTTTTCCAGAAGTTGATCCACGTATTTTTCATAAGCCTGCACATCGGTGTCCGCTGCGAATGCATCCGCTTCTTCGACAGTGGGAGGCAGACCCGTCAGGTCCAGAGCGGCTCTTCTCGCCAGAGCGTAACGTTCAGCCTGAGGGGATTGTTTCAGCCCTGCGTCATGTGCCGCCGCAAGGATGAACTGGTCGATGGCATTGACCACGGTCGCCGAGTCATCGGTCGGTTCGGGCGGCAGCGGTCGATTTGGTATTTCATAGGCCCAATGGCCTTGGTAGGGAGCTCCCTGCTTGATCCATTCCTTGAGGGTGCTGAGTTCCTCGTCACTGATTTGCTTGCCCGATTCAGGAGGGGGCATCAAATCATCCGGATCCTGTGTGATGATGCGTTGGATGAGCAGGCTGGCCCCCGGATCTCCCGGGATGATGGCGGCTGTTCCACCCAGATCTTCGAAAGCTCCGGATTGGGTGTCCAGGCGTAAACCGTCGTTGCCACCCTTGCGTTGGGCGGCGTCCGGGCCGTGGCATTCATAGCAATTTCCGGACAGGATGGGGCGGATGTCACGATTGAACTCGATCGTCGTCTCCGCCGACAGGGGCAACTGCCCCAGCGAAAGAATGCCCATGATGCAGGCATGTAATAGCCATGAATCCCTGGAGACGGATGGATCTGTTGTTTGGAACCTCATGTTTAAAATCATCTGGAATTTGCCCAAAACTGCCTCAAGTTGCCTCTGCAGGCAATGAGAAAGGATTATTTTACTTAATAGAAACTTGGTGGACGCCAATGGTGTTCTGAGATAGGGTTCGCGTGTGGCCAAAGCACCCAAAACGAAGGAAAAAGAGATGGCAGCTCCGGATGAACTCTCATTCGAGGATGCATTGGAGCAGCTGGAAACCATTGTGGATGCCATGGAAAACGAGTCGTTACCCCTGGAAAAGTTGCTCGAATTCCATGAGAAAGGCGTTCGCTTGCAACAGGTTTGTCAGAATAAACTGAAGCTGGCAGAGGATCGGATCGTTCAATTGGAGAAAAAGGGAGATGGCGATTTCGGTCTCAAACCATTGACACTGGAAGAAGATTCCGAATAATCACCCACTTTGTAAATTAAGTCGTATATGAGTCGTTACTTGGACATGGTAGATAGCCCGGAGCACATCAAAAAGCTGACTCTGGATCAATTGCAGAGCTTGGCGGATGACGTCCGGCAGGAATTGATTCAAGGTCTAGCCAAACACGGAGGCCACTTAGGACCGAACCTTGGCGTGGTGGAATTGACGATCGCCCTGCATCGTTGCTTCAGCACCCCGCACGACAAGTTTGTGTGGGATGTGAGTCATCAAACCTATGTGCATAAATTGTTTACGGGTCGTAAAGAACGCTTCAACACCATCCGCACCACTGACGGCCTGAACGGATTTGCCCTGCGCACGGAGAGTGAGCACGATTGCTATGGTGCGGCCCACGCCGGAACCGCCCTCTCTGCGGCGTTGGGGATCGCTGTGGCACGTGACCAACGTGGCACGGATGAAAATGTGGTTTCCATATTCGGGGATGCCGCACTGACCAACGGGATTTCCTTTGAAGCGCTCAACAACATTGCCCATTCCACCAAGAAATTCATCGGGATTCTGAATGATAATGAATGGTCGATCGCAAAAAATGTCGGTGCCATCGCCAGTTATCTCAATAAACTCATCACCCACCCTTCTTACAACCGATTGCAGAAGGACTTCCAACGTCTGCTCAAACGGATTCCCAAGGGTGAACTGGCTCTGAAACTGGGTCATAAAGCTGAGGAAGTGCTTAAAGGAACCGTTTCCAATCTGGTTCTGGAAGAGTCCACCAGCAAGGTGGATGCGGATGGACGCGGTGGATTCGGGAGCAGCCTGATTTTTGAAGAGATGGGACTGCGCTATCTCGGTCCTATCGATGGGCACAACCTGCCGATGCTCATCGGAGCCCTTGAATTTGCCAAAACCTGCGACCAGCCGATTGTGCTTCATGTCATGACCCAGAAGGGCAAGGGCTATGATGCGGCGGTCAATCATCCCGAAAAACTCCATGGCGTGGGGCCTTATGACATCAAGACGGGCGCCGCCATCAAGGGCAAGAGTGGACCTCCTGCCTGGCAGGATGTATTCGGAAAAACCCTGGTCAAGATGTGCAAAAAGAACAGCACACTCGTGGGTATCACGGCAGCCATGCCAACCGGGACCGGACTCAAGCACCTCGAACAAGCCATGCCGGAACGCTATTACGATGTGGGCATTGCCGAAGAACACGGGGTGATCTTTGCTTGCGGTATGGCCACCATGGGGCTGCACCCGGTGGTCGCGATTTACAGTTCCTTCATGCAACGGGCTTTTGATTGCATCATTCACGATGCCGCGTTGCAGGATCTGCCTGTTATTTTCTGTATGGATCGGGCGGGACTTTCCGCTCAGGATGGTCCAACACATCATGGGTTGTTCGACATCGCTTATCTGCGTTGTGTGCCGAACATCATTGCCATGGCGCCCAAGGATGAGGACGAGTTGGCGGACATGATGTTCACCTGCAGCCACACCAAGCATCCGACCTTTATTCGTTACCCACGCGGCGCCGCCGAAGGGGTGGACATCAAGGAGGAGCCCAAGATGCTCGAAATCGGCAAAGCGGAAGTCATTCGCAATTTCGAAAACAACGATCGCCCGAAGATTGCGTTGTTTGGACTCGGCAACCTCAACCCCATGGCTCGTGAAGCTGCGGATATGCTTGCCGAAAAAGAATACGATGTGGCGGTGATTAATCCTCGTTTCACCAAGCCCATCGATGAAGCCACCACACTTTTCTACGGACAGGCAGCCGATCTGGTCATCACCCTTGAAGATCATAATCTTCCCGGTGGCTACGGTTCATCCGTGATGGAACTCTTCGGTGACAAAGGCGTGACCACCCCGGTCATGCGTGTTGGATGGCCGGATCAGTTCGTCGAGCATGCGACCTCCGTTTCCGACCTGCGTAACAAGTATGGATTGACCGCTGAAGAAACCGTGCGCCGGGCTATTGAAGCCTGTCCCGCGACTTCCACAACTTCGAGCGCCAGTGCCGTCGCGAAGTGATTGTCAGTTAAGAATTGAATCTCTCAAAACGCCCATCCGTCATGGATGGGCGTTTTTTTTGCGGAGTGCTATAGGTAGAATCCCGCGACTGCGTGGATACCGCCGCGTGCCTTGTGGCGTGACTATTCAAGATTGCCAAGCAAGGGAAAACCCCGGGATGTTGGACACCCCACGGTCGCATCGCTGTCGCTCGCGGGCGCATCGAGACGATCCGCTCTACCTAAGGTTGCCCCCTGGTACGCTACTTCAAATCCCGGCCTTTGAGCCCGTCTTTGGTCCAGTCCAGGTTGTAATCGCCGTAAGCACCGGATTTGTTCAACTTTTCGTAGGCGATGAATCCGGAATGCCCATCTACAAACAGCAGGGGAAATCCTTTGTCACCGTGGCCAAGGTTCGGGTTTGAGATTTGACCCAGCTGTGGCTCGGCGAAACAGGACATGATGGCTTTCTGCGATGTGAATGCCACTTCAGGTGTTCTTCGCTGCATCAGTTTTGGATTGGGGATTTTGTCTTCGTTGTAGAATTGATGGTAGTAGTAATAGGAGTTCGGAAAGGGCAATTGATTGGTGTTGATGCCAACACCTGCTCCGTTATCCGTCGCCCAGGCCACATTCCATGCTGGAGGTTTATCTGCGGGGCAAAGATAGAATGCACGCGCATTCGTGCTGATGTAAGGATCAAAAAGGGTGATCAAATCCACCAATGGCATGTGTGGCCATTGTCGCCCGGAGAAGGGAAATTTTTCTTCATGATCTCCGGTGTACATGGACATGGTGAGGCCAATCTGTCTCAGATTGGAAACGCAGCGAACCGTGTTGGCCTTTGACTTCGCCTTGCTCAATGCCGGGAGCAACATGCCGGCAAGGATGGCAATAATGGCGATCACGACCAAAAGTTCGATCAAGGTAAACGCCCATACATATCTACTTTGGTGACGGGGGACCATGTTGACGGCATCCTACGATCCCTTTGCTGGTATGGAAAGTGTGAAAGCACACTTGCAAGGTGGTCTTGGCTGTTGTGGAATTGTAACCTTCCCGTAACCTGGTGCGTCTACTTCCGAAACCATCCACTATCATGAAACGTCTTATTGTCATCTTTTACTTGTTGTCGCTTCTGATTCAGCCTTCGGTTGATGGAGGCGAGCGTCCGAATGTTGTGTTTCTTTTCTCTGATGATCAGCGTGCGGATGCTGTTGGAGCTTTGGGGAATCCGGACGTTCGAACTCCCAATATGGATCGTTTGATTGAGGGAGGGACTTACTTCAGTCAGGCTTATGTGCAGGGGACCATGACCCCGGCGACCTGTTTGCCGTGTCGGGCGATGTTGATGAGTGGGAAGCCGCTGTTTCGGGCTCCCTTACAATTGGACACAGGAACCCTCATGCCCGAGGTGTTTCGTCGGGCCGGATACAAGACCTTTGCAACCGGCAAATGGCACAATGGTCAGAACTCATTTTTAAAATGTTTCGATGAAGCCGAGGCGATCTTTTTTGGCGGTGCGGCGAGGGATCATTATCAGGTGCCTCTCCATTATCGCGAGGGTGATCGCATGGTTCCCTACGAAGTGCCTGGTGTGTTTTCGACGGTCCTGTTTGCAGATGCGGCGGTGTCCTTTTTGAAGAAACAACAGGGATCTGATCAGCCCTTCTTTTGTTATGTTCCGTTCACTTCTCCTCATGCTCCCTTTGTCCCGCCCGGTGAATACGCGACCATGTACGATCCCGAAGAGATCACTCTGCCGCCAAATTTCCAGGAAGGCGCACGTAGTGGTGGCGGGGTTGGTAGAGGTGGATTTGGCCGGGGTGGGGTGTCGGGACGGGGGAGCGCTCAGAGTTATGCTTCTTATTATGGGATGATCACTCATCTGGATCATCATATCGGCCGTATTCTTGAGGCGATCAGGCAGTATGGACATTCCGATGATACGCTGATCGTTTTTGCCAGTGATCACGGTCTTTCCATGGGGAGTCACGGGTTGAATGGAAAGCACAATGCCTACGAACATTCTTCCCGATCCATCATCACCCTTTCCGGACCGGGCATTCCCAAAAAGAAGAGTTCTGCCTTGGTGTATTTATACGATCTGTATCCGACCTTGTGTGAACTTGCCGGGTTAAAAGTGCCGGAAGAGGTTGAGGGATTGAGTCTGGTGGATTGTATTCATGGCAGAAAAGGTTCTCCCCGTGATTACTTGTTCACGGCTTACATGCTGAATGAAAGAGCTATTCGTGATCAACAATACAAGTTGTTTGCTCAATTGGACGATGGTTCACATCAGTTGTTCGATTTACGCAACGATCCCCATGAGCTGAATGATCTTTCGCAGAAGGCGTCTTCGAGGGGTATCGTGGAACGTCTGCAATCCGAACTCGTTAAAGCACGTGAGGCATATGGGGATACTCCGGAGGCCTTACAGCGTGGTGGCGGATTTCGTCGCCGAAGGTTTTGAATTAGGGGCCTCATTGGTTTGAGGTGGTGGGGACGTTTTAAGGTGAGTTTAGATAGATGCTGAATAGGGGCGCATCCATGTTTTTTGCGCTCACTAAAGCGGTCTCGAACCATTGTTTTCCACAATGCGCTCTGGAGTGCTCCGAGATATCGGAGCTCTGGATACGGTGCGCTGACGCGGGGCGTGTTCAAGTTTCACTGGCGTGAACATTCACGTGAAGAGGATCCGCAATGAGCAAGAGGATGCTGTTGTCATGAGAGTGTCTTACTGCGTGCGGCTTTAGATGTTCCTTTTTGAAGGAACAAGCACCCATTTGTTGTGATCACCCGTTCAATGTGCCGGGGGTTTTGCCGAACAAGGATGCGATCGATGCGATCTTGGTAACAACCGTCTGACCGTCTTTCTCGGATGTTTCTCCTGTTAGTTTGATCGGTGTGCCGCAATGGTAGGCCAGGTTGAAATGATGGAAATCGCGGAAAGACACGTCGATTTTAACCGAAGGTTGTTTCTCCAGGTCGATGTAGAATATCCGGGCTTCGTTGAGGTCTTCGGACAAGCGGAGTCGTCCTTGAACTGTGATTTGATTTCCTGTGTGCCGGACCCAACTTTCAAAAGGTCGTTCCTGATACGCTTCAAACGGGGAACCATCCAGACCGGGCAAGGGAGAATGAACGCCTGCATACGAATCGGTCTCGACTCCGAAAGCGCGCATGATGGCGAGGTGAAGTCTTCCGAGCTCCTGGTTTTCGGAGTAACGCAGGTAGCGTCCTGGTTTCAAATGATCCTTGGCACCCGCCAATACCATGGGGATGCGTTTGACGGTATGGTTGTCGCTGTGTCCCATTCCGGAGCCGAACAATACCAGGGTGTGGTCCAGCAACGAGCCGTTTTGGTCTTTGTAGGATTTTAAACGGTTCAGGAGGTAGTCGAATTTTTCCATGTGCCACAGACTGATCTTCAGCAGTCCATCGATGTTGGATCGACTGAAGTTGCGGAAAAAATGGGACAGGTAATGGTGTTGTTCCTTGACTCCGAGAAAATCGAAAATCATGCGGCTGTTGCTGTTTCCCAGCATGTAGGAAATACAACGCGTCGAGTCCGTCCACAGAGCGAGCGAGATCATATCGAGCATCGATTCCACTTGTTCGTTCAGGTTCAAGGCGCGCGGCGGACGTTGGGCGTCCGATATTTCGATGGCGGGAATGCCGGATGCCTGAAGGTTTTCCAATCGTTTCTCTGTCTCGCGAACCACGGTCATGTATTCATCGAGGATGGCTTGATCTTCATAACCCGCACTGCGTTGCAGGCTTTTGGCATCGTCTTTGACGCGGTCCAGCAAACTGGCCATGTCCCGACGTTTTTGGGGGTGCTGAAGTGGGTTGCGAAAGAGTCGGTCAAAGACCAGTTGAGGGTCGCTTTCCCGGGGGATGGGCTGGCCTTTGTGGTCGTAGGAGATGTAGCTGCAGCCGATTTGATTGGGAAACAATCCTTCGGTCGTCAGTTCCAGGGATCGGTGAGGTGTGTCTTGTCCGATCCGGTCCGCGATGATTTGGTCGATCGACGCCTTTTGGCTGTTCTCGTGGTGGCCTGAGAGGAAACGTCGTGTGGAACTCGCGTGGGAGGAGAATCCAAAGTCTCCCATGTTGTCTAGAATCAGCAGGTCTTTCTGATGTTTTTCAAACGGCTTCATCAGGGGAGACATGCGGAAATCAAACTCAGAGCCTCCATTGATGTTCCAGGAAGGCGGGTGCACGCCATTGGGCTTGAAGAGGGTCATGAACCGCAAGGGTGGTTGCTCCGATGGACTGCTCTTGGTGGAAGCTTCCATGAGGTTCAACCAAGGCAGCGGCAACAATGCTCCGGCTGCGCCTCTCAAAAATGTGCGTCGATGAATTCGGTATTTCATAACGGTTCGCCTCTGACAAACGTTTCACGAAACGGGAGACTTTGAAGAATCATTAACAACAATTCACGATAGGTGCCATCTGTTTCTTCCAGTTTTGTGGCCATCGAATCGACTGTCGGCCGATCATGCAATTCCAGAGACCGGCACAATGCGAACGACAAGGTGCGTTCAATGATGTTGCGTATCACCTTTGTCCGATACTCTGTTTTGAGTATGTTCTTTAGATCGGTAAAGCTGTCAAATCGCGTTCCATTCGGCATCACTCCCGAGGTATCCACGAGTTCTCCCGTCTTGCTGACCTGTTTGATGTCGCCATTGGGCAAGGTCCTGGTTTCTTTCAGAATATAGGATCCTTGCCTGTCATATCCTTCGAGGGCAAAGCCAAGCGGATCAATCTTGTCATGACACAAGGCGCAGGAGGCCTGGTTTCGATGTGATTCAAAGCGCTTACGGAAACTGAGGTTTTCACCGGGTTGTTGGGGCGGCACCTGCCCCACATTCATCGGTGGATCCGGCAGGTGGTCGCCCAGGATTCTTTCCAACATCCAGGTTCCCCGGATCACCGGACCCCGGTTCATTGCCAAAATGCCCGGCATGGTCAGTATCCCTCCACGTTCCGGTGTGTTCAGCAGTTGGATGCGCTGGGTGGGGACGATTTCAAGTTCGATGCCCTTTTGCTTGGCGTAAGGTTTCAACTGGTTGCGATCCTTGCCATAATGTTTGGCGATGAGTGGATTGATGAAGGAGACGTCGGAATCGACCAATTCCATCAGCGGACGGTCTTCGGTGAACAGGTAATGCACAAAATCCATCACCTGGCTGCGCAGGGCTTCCCTCACCGGCACTTGTCGTACCGCCTCATCCATATCCCCCAGGGAAAACCACTGCCATGCGAAACTATCGGCCAGGTAACGGGATTTGGGGGATTGGAGCATTCTGTCCAGTTGTTGCTTGATGGAGGACTCGGTCAGAAGTGTTCCGTCCAAGGCAAGTTTGCGCAGGGTTTCATCGGGCATGTCTCCCCATATGAAATAAGACATTCGTTCGGCGTATTCGAACGCATCGACAGGTTGTTGCTTTCCGTGTTGACGGGGCATCAGGATTCCCCGGTACAAAAAGCCGGGTGACATGAGCACGGCTTTTATTTCCTCTTTCAATGCTTGTCCGGGTGGATGCTCGGAGTTTCGGATGTTCTCCAGATGCATGAAGAGTTCATTTTCCACCAAAGGACGGCGTATGACACGTGGCAGGAACTTAGCCAGGGCATCTTGTGCCTCCTTCAGGTTCGGGCCTTGATGTTTGTCCGTGGCTTGATGTGCTGCCCATCCCTTTTCTTTAAACCAACGCTCAAGGGCCATATCGGCCAGATAGGCATATCGATCCCAGATCAGTGTTGAAATCGGGTTCCTGTGTGTGTCGTTGGTGAATCCACTTTTCCCCGGTGGATCCGTGGGCATGAGTTTCATGACCAGGGATCGTTCTGCAACGGTCTGTTCGGCCTCCATGATTTGAACTTCCAGATCGAAACCGAACAACGAGCGTAATGTGTTTCGGTACTCCTCCGCCGAAAGGCGTCTTGGCCTGAAAAATCCCGGATGAGCCTGGACGGCTTTTTCAAAGCGCGATTGATACCAGTTCGCAACGGTTTCGATTTCAGTGGGAGTCGGTTGTTCAGGTGCGTCCTCCGGTGGCATGTCTTTTTCCCGGAGCAACTCGACCGCTGTTTCCCAAAGCTCGAAATGAGCGTCCATGTCGGCGTTTGTCTGAATGAGTGAAAAGTCCACTTCACCTTTGACCTTCTCGCCGCCGTGGCACTTGAGGCAATACTGATTGATGAACGAACGGATTTCCAGAGGCATGTCATCGCCCTGAACCCAGAGCGAAACCATGGTCAATCCGATCAGAATGCGCTGAAACCGATTCACAGAATCTGAAAACAATCGGTGAATCAAGGCAGCTCACGGATGCGCAGCTTGCGGAAAATGATGGGGGAGCCTTCGCTTTCCAGGCAGAGAAAACCCTTGCTTGGATCGCATCCGGTGCCGCCCGAAACTTCCTCACCGTTCACCCAAAGTCGAACTTCGCCGTTGATGGCGCGGATGTAGTAATGGTTCCATTCTCCATGTCCTTTGGCCAGGTGTTTGCGTGGAAAACTGCGTTGACCGTTGGGCGACAGTGGAGGAAATGGCGTCATTTTGACTCGGACCGGGAAGACGTCGCCGTTGGTTCCGAACCAGTCGGTCTTGCCTCCCTGGGCTTTTACTTTATCGGTGTAGCCGTGGTCGAGGATTTGCACTTCAATGCCATCAGGAAGTCCCGGCTTGCCTGCCTCGGTGAGGCGTTCAATGGATTGGGGGGTGACCCAGACAAAGACCCCCGAGTTGCCCGCAGCTTTTTGGTGGCTCCATTCAACGACCATTTCAAAGTTTTCGTATTGCTTGGTGGTGCGCAGCACGCTGACGGGTTTTCCGGTGCAGTGAAGACTGCCTTCCTTCCAGGACCAGGTGTCTTCGGCGCTGTTGACCTTGGTGAAATCTTCTTTGCCAAGGGCCCGCCATCCGGGTTGTTGGTCATCGATGAAGGCACGCACTTTTTCACTTGAGTCTGCTTTCACCGGAGAGGAAAAGATGCCGGCACTGGTAATCCATGCGCAGATCAAAATGCAAAGGATGGGGCCACATGGTTGATGCTTTCGTGTGATGATATTCATGGGATGCCGGTGATTGTGCGTTGGACGGGGAGGTTTGCCGAGTTTATTCCTCCAAAAAAGTGAATGTCCGGACAGGCAGACAATCCTGTCCGGACATTCGATGTTAGCGCCGTTCACGCGCTATCGCCATGATTCCGAACACGCCGTGAAGCGCATTCGGAAATTCAGACATCAATCCACTCTCATGGCCTCGGAAAGTAAAAAGCCTCTCATGGGGCTGATGACTTCAATATTCGGCATGTGGGATGATGGTGGTTGATGTTCAAAAGATTTGGTTTCACAAATTTTTCACCCAAGTTATATCGGATTGTTTGATGATCACCTAAGCAAACTTAATGAATGTAGGTTGATTTGACATTTTCATGACAATTCGATGTG
>CAYPZD010000006.1:36513-99083 GCA_964415055.1 uncultured Verrucomicrobiota bacterium
TGACAATTCGATGTGAGGCATGGGGCATGAGGCATGAGGCATGAGGCATGAGGCAGGGGGAGTGTTTTTTGTGCTTTGCTTGTTCGTCATATCTTCATGCTGTGCCCGGGGTGATCCTTTTTGTTTGGTGGCCTGAGTTAACGATCAAGCCCGATCGGGCAGAGGATCCTGATCGGGCTTGAGTCTTGGTTCTGGCCCACAAGGTGACTACCTTGTGGGGTTCAATGGGAGGTATGGTTTTGTTTAAAAATCCATGAACTCGTCATGATGATCCTGTGTTCGATGACTTTGGCTTTGCATCAGTTTGGATGAAGTCCGTGCTGCTGCCATTGCCTGGTCATTCTCTTTCGCATTTTGTGTGTCCTGTTTCAATGAAGCAGCTGAGTAGCCATTCTTTTGTGGAACGGATTTTTTGGGTGCGCTGCTCATTGAATGCGGAGCCGTGGGTGGTTTGTTCCTGCGCACGGGAATGTGAGTCTCTGTTGAGTGACCCTTTTGCCCTTTCAACAGCATGGTCAATTGTTCCACCGTCTGCTTCAGACTTTGCGACAGTGACTCGAGCTGTGAGCATGAACTGGCTGTTTCTTCGGCGTTTGCCGCATTGGATTGAGTGACACGGTTGATTTCGCTGACACCCACATTGATCTGGTCGATGCCCTGATGTTGTTCCTTGGTAGAGGAGGCGATATTCGAGACTGTCTCATCCACGTGTCGAACCTGTTCCAGCAGTTGATTGAAACATTCGGCCACCTGGGCGGAACGTTCTTCGATTTCCTGCAGGGACTCGGCTACTTTGCTGCTGGATTGTATCCCGTGACTGCTTGATTTGAGAGAGGATTCGATTTCCTGTGATGTTTCCTTGGCAGCTTCGGCACTGCGTTGAGCCAAGTTACGGACTTCATCGGCCACCACAGCGAATCCCATACCAGCTTCACCCGCCCGGGCGGCTTCCACCGCTGCGTTGAGAGCGAGGATGTTGGTTTGGAAAGCAATTTCATCGATGGTGCTGACAATTTTGGAAACTTCTGTTCCGGAAGCCTGCATGTCTTCCACAGCGTTTTTCATCTGGCTGACCGCATGTTTGACCTCGCCCATCGTGCGTTCCATTTCGTGTGAACGTTTGAGCCCGTTTTCCGCCGTCATTCGGGCTTCGGAAGCGGTGTTTTTGGCGGATTGAGCATGGTCTGCATTTTGCTTGGTCATGCTGGTCATTTCTTCCAGTGCCGAGCCTGTCTCCTCCAGTGAGGCAGCCTGGCGTGAAGCGCCATCCGCGAGTTCCTGGCTGGCTGCGGAAACCTGCGCAAAGGTGGCCGCGATGTCGGAGCCCACTCCATCCACAACGTTGACTCCTTTGAGGATGGGCCTGGAGATAAAGCCTCCCAGTATCCATGCTGTGACACATAGAACACCGGCCGCTGTCAGGATCGTCGTTTTGATGATCATCAAGGCATTGTCCGCCTTGACCATTACCTGATCCTTGGTAATACGGGTGATGAGGTTCCAGCCCAGTCCTGGAAATCCTTCCGCACCTTCGGAATGAGTGAATCCCACGACTTGCTCCATTCCGTGGCGTTCGTCTTTGACTACCATGTTTCCTGTTTCTCCGCTTGCTGCAAGCTTGGCTGGTTCGAAGTTGGCGGTTACCAGATTGTAGTTCAGGATTTGGTTCATATCATGAGAGACCGCCAGATCCATGTTGTTGCCGGATGGGTCATAGTCGACAAGCAGTCTGCCTTGCGAATCCATCATGGTAAATTCAGTGGTGACTCTCCCGTCCGCGGCAAGATCCTGGTATTCATGGACCAATTCGTTTTCAATTGCTGAAAAGTCCATGCGATTGTTCCAGACACCTATGATCTTTCCTGCCTTGTCCCGGATGGGCGTGCTGAAAGCCATCGTCAAGCCATGACCTCCAGTGATTCGTTGTACTTCCGGGTCCACATACACATCCTGAACATAGGTGCCGTCAACCCCTTCAGATCCTTCACCGCGCAGAAAATTGCCCGCGATGACATTTTTGAACCAATCCGATTCCTTATAGTTATTGGTGTAAAAGTGGTCGCTGTTTACTGGTTTTCCGGTCGAATCCTTGGAATTCACACCGATCACCCGCCCGTCCAGATCCACTGCCAACATGAGTGGGTAAACATCCTAGATAGAAATGAGTGTATCCATCACTTGTGTTACCTTGTTGCTGGTCGGGTCTTTGGAATACCAGGAGCTTTGGTCCTGGATGTCGCCATTGGTGACATAAGCCTGCACATCCGAGTAACCCTCAGCGACAATACCATCCATTTTCTCCATGATCACCTCGGCGACAATTTCGTAGAATCCTCCCATGTCCTTCTCTGTGTTGGAGATGATGGAATTTCGAACGACATAAAACAATATGACGAGGGGTATCAAACCGATGGTTAAAAATGCAACGAGCATTTTACCTGTGAGACTCATGTGATTGAACAGTTTCATTTTTTTCCTTTTTCCTATGGTTCTAAAATTCCGTTTCCTGGGTTGCGGCTCCGATGATGGATTGGATGTTGAGAAGGGTGCAGACGCCTGATTTTGTCTTGGCCATTCCTTTGATGAAGTGAAGCGACACGCCATCTCCAAAGTCGGGTGCGTGTTCGATGGAATCGGTGCTGATTTGTGTCACTTCCCTGACACCTTCGACCATCAAACCCGCCAGTTTGACAGTTTGGTTCGATGCCTTGTATTGCACCACGATGATGCAGGTTTGGTTGGTCTCCTCAATAGCTCCCAAACCAAATCTTAGCCCCAGATCGAGGACAGGAATAATTTTGCCCCGCAAGTTGATGATGCCCCGGATGTAATGCGGTGCTTTGGCGACAGGGGTGATGACCTGATGTCGGATGATCTCACGTACCTCCAATACGCCGACACCATAGGTCTCATCGGCAAGATTGAAGGTGAGATATTTGCCGTCGGAAACACTCGAAACCCTTGGTTTCGGTTCGGTGGCAGTCAGGTCGGTAGGCATGGTTTTTAATCTCTTTTGATGTTACGTTTGCAAGGGTTTGTCCTGCGCCCATCCAAAACACTTGGCAACCCCGCCAGAGAGGATGAACGCCACCCCTCGTTTCAAGGGAATCATCGGAACATCCCCAAATAAATAAATGCGCAATCGTCATGCATGGGATGAATTGACCAAAAGCTGACAAGCGGGATGCTTAAGTGGGCAATATGTATGGTAGAATGTGAAATTTGTCGGGAGCTCAGGTGCAATGAACCGCTAATGATGCGATGCACTGCTACGTCTGATTTATCATAAATCACGTCCTATATCTGCTAGACCTGATGCTGGTTCATATCGTAGGATGTTTTTAATCCCAATAGGATATTTAACAAAACCGTAGTCTGATTGTCATGCGGCAAGCCATATGGGTGAGCCCTGTTTGGTTGAGTCTGGATTTGCGAAAACATGCTCTTTTAAAGGTTAAAAGGTAACTCATTCATCGTGTTTTCCGTGTGGTATTCTGACTTCGTTCACAAAAACGTTATGAAACAAAAGCAAAAACCTACATGGACGATCCTTGCGGTAGGATTGGCCGCTGCGGCGCATCTGGCGCAGGCAGCCGCGCCTTCTTCACCACAAGGATATATCACAGGCAAGGCCTTTCTGGACCTTAATGGAACGGCGGTGAACGCCCTCACCAGCAGTCCGAAATTTCCCGACAACCCTGACGACATCTTTTTCTATCCTTACTTTGAATGGGCGGCGACGGGCGACATTTCAACTGCGCCCGGCAACTGGGCGGATAATTATGGCGGCCAGATTGTTGGCTACTTCTATCCTCCTAGCACAGGAGAATACACCTTCTGGCTTTCGGCTGACGATGGCGCTGCTCTTTATCTCAGCACCGACTCCGATCCGGCCAATAAGAAGCTCATTGCTCAGGAAACCGGTTGGAGTAATGCCCGTGAGTTTGATATGAGCAGCGGTCCCAGTGATGTTCCTTCCAAGGATTCCTCACAGTTTCCAGGAACCGAATGGGACACCACTGATCCAAACTTTGGGGGCGCGATCATCGAATTGACCAAGGATCAACCTTACTACATTGAAGCCCTTTTCAAAGAAGGCGGCGGCGGTGACAACTTGTCTGTTGCGGTGCAGGATCCGGGCGGTGTGATTGATCCGTTTCTCCCGATTCCGGGTGAATACCTGTCTTCCGACCGCACCGAAGGTCCCGTTACCATTGTGAGCCAACCCCAGGACCAGAGTGCGGACGAGCGTGGAACGGTTGTCTTCAGTGTTCGTGTCGATGGCACCCCTCCTTATTCCTACCAATGGTTCAAAAACGGTGAAGCCATTGCGGATGCCAACGGACTTTCCGTGACCGTAAGCAATGTAAGCGCGGCTGATGCCGGGAGTGAATTCTCCGTTGAGGTAACCGGAGACAGCGGAACGACCACCAGTGAGGTTGCCACATTGAACTTCGTGCCGGATACGGTTGCTCCCGCCCTGTTGGGGGCCAAAGGGCTGCCAAACCTGACTGAAATCATTCTCTCGTTTTCCGAAGCATTAACCGCTGCATCAGCCGAAGATGTTTCGAATTATTCGGTCTCATCCTCCTCCGGTGACCTGAATATCACCGATGCGACTCTCTCTCCCACAGGCACGGCTGTGACGCTGACCACTGCCACTCAAACTTTGGGTAAGAAATACACCATCCTGGTGAATAACCTTCAGGATATCGCCGCCGAACCCAACACCATCGCCGCCGATTCGAAGGCTGTGATTGTTCCTGTTGGAAAACTGTCCGAGATTGATGGTTTCATTGTGTTCGAAGTTGAAAACTATGATCGTAACCTGGATGGACTTTGGACACCTGATTCCGATCGTGGCAATCCTTCCGGCGGTGTTTCCATGGTCGTGCCCAATGGCGCTGGCGGAAATGAAGCCAATACCCGGTTGGAATACGACATCACCTTCCCGGAAGCAAACATCTATACGGTCTGGTATCGCGCCAGTGGTGCAGACGGCACAGATGACTCTGCCTGGCTGTATATTGATGACGAACGCCCTTACGGCCGTGAAGATGGCAACTCTGCCAGCATGACCGGATTCTCCGGTGCGGCCGATTTCGTTTGGCGAAGTGACCCTCAGGATGGACCCAGCCCTTACACCATTGATGTGTTGGCCGGTGATTCGGTCGTTGCGATCGCGCGTCGTGAAGATGGATCTTTCTTTGATAAGATCATCTTCACGCTCGATCCGGATTTTGTTCCTACTGGAGCCGGTCCAGCCGAAACGCGAGAAGGCGTGCCAGGCAGGCCTACTGTCGAATTAACAGGTCCTGCGGAGGGAACAACAATCGATGCGGGTGGGAATCTCGCGTTGAGTGCAAACGGTTCTGCGGATGGTGAGTTGGAAATCGAGCGTATCGAATTCACTGCCAATGGTGAGATTGTTGCCGTTGCCACGAGCAGTCCATTTGAAGCCACGTGGAACAATGTCCCGGCCGGTATCTATGGTGTGAGCGCGACCGCTTATGATGAAATTGGTCAAGCCGTTACCACTGATTCGGTCACCGTGGTGGCCAGTTCAGGAGCCGATTCTCAGGCGGCGAACATCGCCTGGGTCAGCTTCCATGCTGCCGATGATGAACCCGCTGGAGCTGCCGCCACCGCTGGATTTACTCAAGCGGCTGATGTGGCTTACACCGATCTCCTGGCTTCAGCCGGACACCGTGTGACCCGTGTCCTCACGGGACCCAATCCGGATGTGGGTGTGCTCAACGCATATGACCTCGTGATTATCAGTCGTTCCGTTTCCAGTGGTGACTATGCGGATCCCCCCGAGACCCTGGCCTGGAACAGTGTTGAAGCGCCCACATTGATTCTGGGCGGTTACATCCTGCGCACCAGTCGCCTGGGATTGACTGATGGCACTGCCATGGTTGATACCACCGGCCCCATCAAACTGCAGGTGGAAGATCCCAGCCATCCTATCTTCAATGATATTGAGTTGGATGGATCCGACCTGATGGTGAACGACTACGCTGGTATTGTTGAATTTGATGGAACCGTTCAACGCGGTGTGTCCATCAACAACAACGAAATCGCTGGTGACGGTGTCCTGCTGGCCACGGTGGGCAGTGACGAAGACCCAACCTGGGGTGGTCCGGTGATCGCCGAATGGCAGGCCGGCGACACGACCGCCAATGGTCGTGACGACGTGTTGGGTGGCCATCGAGTCATTGTTTTGACCGGAAGTAGGGAGAACAGTGGGTTGACTTCACAGGGCGCAGGTATCTATGACCTTGCAGACGATGGCGCCAAGATCCTATTGAATGCCGTGACCTACATGACCGGTAAAGAAGGTGGAGATCCATTACCTGAACCATCTGATGCCAGCATTGCGCTGTCACGTGATGATAGCGGGATCACCATTACCTACACCGGCACTTTGCAGTCCGCTGATTCCGTCAACGGTCCCTGGTCCGACGAAGCCGGTGCCAGCAGCCCGATGACGGTCGATGCAACGGGTGGAATGAAATTCTACCGCGCCGTGCCTTGATCGGTTAGGTAATTGAGTTTAACCACCCCTCCGCATTTGATGTGCGGAGGGGTTTTTTGTTGCTGGATGGAGTATAACGAGCAGATTAGGTGACTAATTGGACGAGTTCCGGCCAAGTTTTCATAAAAATTGTCCGATTTAAACAAGACGAAGCTTTCGCTTTAGCGTAATATCCTCGATCCGCTCCCTTAGTTTGGATCGTTAAATCGCTCAATAACTCATGTTTAAATCGAACGTAATCTCTGGTCTCATTTTGACGTTCACTTGTCTCACAAGTGGATTAACGCATGCTCAGGAATGGTCTTATATCGACGTGACTGATCCACTGCAGCAGGGTGGAATCAATACGTTCAACTCTGAAAACAATCAGCCCAACAGTTGGGCCATGGGGGAGGACGGGGATGCCAGTACGACGCGTCAGTGGCGCTTTCGTGAGAATGGTCCGGGCGTTCCCGCCTGGAGAGGGACGGCCTACACCGGACGTTATATTGACGGCGATCCGGCCCTGCACACCAAACCTGCTAAATTGACCCCTGAGGGCCAATATGAAGTGCGTGTGTATGGTGTTTATCCTTCCAATCCAAGTTCCCGTTTTGGGGCGGAGTTCAGTTTGGATGGTGGGCAGACCTGGACGATGGTGGACAACAAGGATTGGTCCATTTTGACCTGGGTGGATAATTCAACTGAGCTGGGGGAGGCCTTTGCCGATCAGACTCCCTCGGGTGATACGAGGTTTTACATTCAGCTACCCGGAGTGATGACCGCCGATGCCGGTGGAATAGGTCGTATAGATTTGAGGTTGCCTGAATCCATTTCCAATGGGACATCACAGGATAAATTCAATATTGATGGATACGCACTGCGTGAAGTCGTTGCAGCGGCACCCGAGGCTGTTTATATCGATGTAACCGATCCGCTGCAGCAGGGAGGCATCAACACCTTTAATGTCTCTAATGGGCAGCCCAATAGTTGGGCCATGGGATCGGATGGAGATGCCGCCACCACCCAGCAGTGGCGCTATCGCGACACCGGACCTGGGGCACCTGCCTGGAATGGCACGGCATACACCGGGCGTTTCATTGATGGCGATCCATCTCTTTACACTGTGGCGCGCCAGCTCGAAGCCAATGCCGCCTATGAAGTGCGTGTGTATGGCGTGTTTCCTTCCAACCCGAGTTCCCGCTTCGGCGCCGAATTCAGTGTGGATGGCGGGACCACCTGGACCATGGTGGATAACAAGGATTGGTCCTTATTAACATGGGTGGACAATTCCAGTGAATTGGGCGAACCCCTGGCCGAGCAAACCCCATCGGGTGATTCGCGATTTTATATCCAGTTGCCGGGTGTGATGATAACCGATGGCGAAGGAAACGGTCGGGTTGACTTAAGATTGCCTGAGTCCATCTCCAATGGCACTTCTCAGGATAAATTTAATATCGATGGTTATGCCTTTATACCTTCCAGCGCCCCAGCTCCTGCAGGATTCGATAGTTTTGAGCTGAACCCGGATGGCACATTGACACTTTCATGGTCCGGTGGAGCGGAACTCCAGTCGACGACAAATTTGAATGCTCCTGCGTGGACAACGATTTCAGGAGCAACCAGCCCTCACACCGTGGCAACAGATGGAGAAAGCGCCTTTTTCCGTTTGGCTCCTTAAGGTTCCGTCACCAATCTGATTTTCAGTTTACTTTTCATGAAGCATAGTCATTTAAAACGCGGATTCACGCTGATCGAACTACTTGTCGTCATAGCCATCATAGCCATCCTGGCGTCCATGCTGATGCCGGCATTGAGCAAGGCAAAAGGTAAGGCCCAAGCTATCAAATGCATGAACAATACTCGGCAGATAACCCTTGCATGGTTCATGTACGCCGATGACAACGAGGACAAGGTGGCCTCCAATCCAGGTTGGATTGCGGGGGTCATGGGGTGGAAAGCTCCCAATGACAACACAAACGCCACCCTGATGGTTGATTCCAAATGGTCCCTGATGGCTCCCTACCTACCGTCGGCGGACGTGTTCAAATGTCCCTCCGACAAAACAGGACGAGTGCGTAGCCTGGCCATGAATGCGGCCTTTGGCGGCAATCCTGATCTATCAAAACAAGCCGATCCGCAACGGAAATACATCGCCGTCAAAAAGCTGGCTCAAGCCAGTCAACCCGGCCCGTCCGAAACCTGGGTGACACTGGATGAACATCCCGACAGCATCAATGACGGCACCTTCCACGTCATTCCCGGCTTGCCACCGCATCTGGCAGAGTGGCGCGACCTCCCTGCGAGCTATCATCAAGGTGGAGCTGCGAATTTTTCGTATGCCGACGGTCATTCCTCCATCAAAGCCTGGCGCGATCAGGACACGATGAAGCCCATCGAGAAAGAAGACTTCACCGGATTACGCGTGCGCGGTAGTCACGATTACCTGTGGATCAATGAAGGGATGCCTCACCAAAGGCGATAAACCGAGGGGGACGATCTCCTCTGTCACTTTTAAAAACAACCAAGAAACATTTCCAGTCACCAGAATAACAAATTATGAGTTTCGATCATCAATCAAACAGTGGTGCAAAGACCACCGGTAGGGCCCCGCTGCCGCGGGTCCGCGAGCGCGCTGGAGATGTGGGAGCGCCTGTTGCGATGTGCGGCCACGCCACCGGACGTGCAGCAGCACATCCCTACCAAGTCAGGTTCCTTATGCCAGGTCTGCTGGCTTTGGCCTTGGTCATCGCTCCCGGGCTGCTCCATTCAGCCGAACGGGTTTGGGATGCCTCGGATGCCGGAAATAACAAATGGTCGACAGCCGCCAACTGGAGCGGGGATACACTTCCCGGCAGCAGCGACGAGGTGAAGATCACGGTGCCAGCTGTTCGGGAAATGGTCATGGACCAGGATTTCACGGTGGAGGGTTTCACGTTTCTTCCATCCAGTAATGTGGATGACCTGTCATTGGATTTGGGTTCGCATACGCTGACCATTGAAGGTTCCAAAGGATTTTTCCAAAGCTCCGACCAAAACAACGCACGCGGTCGCCTGACGATTACCGGACCGGGTGGTGCCTTGATCGTCAATCATCCTCAAGCCAACTTTGTTCACAACAATGTGACCCAGGGGAGCAGCCAGGGATATCTGATCATGGAGGAACTTGGTCGATTGGAAGCGACCGTCGCTCGTTTTGGTATCGGTGATTCAAGTGTCAACGATCGTGGCTTTCCTCAGGCACATCGCACCTTGACCCGTTTGGCACGCCATAACGTCGTGCGCGCGTCCTTTAAAGATGACTATTCAGGGGACGCCTACCAAACGGCGATTCAATTTTTCCGAAATGCTCCGTTCAATAACGGACAGGGATTTGAAGCGTATCTGGGGATGAACAATGAGTTTTATGCGGACAGTTTCGGTGTCTCCATGGGACGTGCCGGAAGTGATCGAAATGTGCTGCAAATAAACCCGGATTTCATCGGGGGCGATACCATGCCGACGGTGAAAATGCGTAACTTGGATGGAACAAGTCGCATGGCTTTGTTGGCTGCCGGTGTGGATGCCAACGATGAATCAGGGATCAGCAGCAGCAACCGTGGACGAATTGATCTGCGAGGCGCCGAAGTGGATATTCTGGTCGATACCGTCCTGCTGGCCGTCAATCGCCCGGACCAGGCTCCGAACGCCAATGCATCCATTCGCGGACGTTTGTTTATGGATGCCGGAAAATTGGATGCCAATGTGATCCGGGTTGGATACCAGAAAAATGAAGGTGACTCACTCTGTCAGGGGTATCTGGAAGTGAACGGAACAGGGGAATTGATTGCCAATGACTATATCGAGTTGGGTTATGCAACGGGGAATCATCCGGAAGGATCCGGTGGATACGCCGAGCAGGGGTTTGGGCACATCACCATGGATGGAGGCACGATTCGTGCCGGATTGATCCGGATTGGAAGCGAAGTCACCGAAGACAATCGCATCACAATGAGCAACGGCGCCAACCTGGAAGTCCAAACGCAGCTCGCTTCGGAAGGTTTGAAACTTCGAACACTCGAAATCAGTGATTCCACGTTGACCATCCATGTGGATGGTTCCAATCGAGAGCCTTACGTGCATGTCGTTGATTTGCTCAGCGGTGGAGCTGCCAATACCATCGCCATTGCTTCCATCGAAAACGTGAACAGCTTTCCCGTTCAGATTCCGTTGGTTGCCTATGAAACCGCGACCCCCAATTTTACGGTGTCCCTTCCGGATGGATTGGCTGGATTTGTTGTCAACAATGTGGGGAATGGAACCATTGACGTGTCCATCACCGGCACCGAACAAGCCGGAACCTTGACCTGGACCGGTTCTTCCAATGGGCGGTGGGACGACAGTACCCGTAACTGGAAACGTCCGGACGGCAGCGCCGCCACGTTTTCATCGGGTGATTTTGTAGTGTTCGATGACACTGCGGCCGGACCAACCATAGTGGACATATTCGACGCCGTCATTCCCGGGCAATCCGCTGAAACACCCGGTATCACTGTCGATAACAATGCCAAGAACTACACTCTGACCGGTGGTGAAATTCAAGGCACCGGAAGAACTTTGAAGAAAGGCAGTGGTTCATTGGAAATCAATTTGATCAGTGAAGCTTCCGTGATTGTGGAGGAGGGATCTGTGGACATCACCTTTGACGGTGCTGTCGCCCAAGCAACCGTGGCAGCCGGGGCCAGCTTACGCTCTGAAGGCGTGCTGGCGGGACTCATCTCCGAAGGTTCCAGCGTCAATGACGGTGAAATCAACGGTCCGATTGCCATCAACGGGGGAACATTTGAAAACCTGGGGCGGATTGAAACAGAGCCAGCTTCTCTTTCCTTGAAGGACGGAGCCACGGTGATCAACAGCGAGTTTGGCACCATGGATGTAGCCGGTGGAAACTGGGAAATTCCAGCGGGTGGCTTGTTGATCAATAACGGGGAGATCAACAACATGGTCGGACGACTGGATGTGGGCGGAACACTCAAGGGCACAGGCAAAATTTCGGACACTGCGGCGAGATTCGGGGAGGGCAGAGTATCAATCAATCCCGGTGGTGTGATGTCTCCCGGGGAGGGATTGGGACACTTCACTGTGGAGGGGCGTTTCGATTTGAACAAGGGGGGGCAGTTGTTGATTGAAGTGGATTTGGATAGTCCGGTGAAGCATGATGTGATCGGAGTGGATGCATTCGGAAACATTCGGGGTGCCATCGTGATGCAAAACATCGGGGCCAAACCTTTCGCCATCGGGCAGTCGTTTCATGTGGTCAGCAACAACTTTGGCTTCCAGAATTTCCCGTTGAATCCAAACATCGATTTCACGGTGGAACCGTCGGTCCCTGGTCCCGGCTTGGCCTGGGATGTCAGCAATCTGGCTACCAACGGTGTGATCGCCATTATTGAAGGAGAACTCTTACCGCCAACGATTGCTGTGAAATCATCCGAAGGGCAATTGACCATTACATGGCCCGATGCCTACCAGGGATGGAAACTCTACCAGCAAAGCAAAAACCTGGATGCAGGGATCAGTCCGAATGTGATCGATTGGTCGCCTGTTACGGGTTCGGAATCTGAGATCCAATGGAATGTGCCAGTGGATGCTGCGAAGAGTTGGGAGTTCTTCCGCTTGTTCCAGCCCTGAGTCGAAGGCAGTCGTGGGTAGATCGGACCAGCTTGTCCCGCGACTGCGTGGATCTCGGTCCGTCCGCTAGCGTCAGCTATGCGGATGCGGGGTTTGGAAAGCGGTGGGGTTTTCCATTGGGGGATGAAAAGCAGCGCATGCAACCCACAAGAATTGCGCGCCGAGCCACGTTCTACCTGCCTCTGGTCTGCTGTCGTTCTGCTTTTTGGATGAAGCCTTTGAGGATGCCGAGGTAGCCGTCCAATGCAAAACCGACATCTTCGCCGAGTTCCGCTTGTAATCCTTCGATTTGATTCACCGTATCTTGTGCCATGGATTTCAACTGGGGAACGTTGACTGATCCCGCCATGACCCCTTGAACCAGTTGTTGATACATTTCGTTGGCTTCCGGACCTGCCGTGGTGAGCAATTGCTGTTGGACCTGTTGTATCAGTTGGTCCTGATCGCCGGCATTCAAGATGCCGGGTATCGAAGAAGGTAAAGGTTGCTGCGCTGCCTTCGCTGTCGGGGGTGCCTGGTTGGTTTGTGGTGTCCTTCCATTGGCGGTTATGCCAGGGAGTTGGATGAAATCTATGCGGGCGATTTTGTTTCGCGGGATGGTCAATGTCCCCAGGATGTCGCTGTGAAGCGATAGTGATTGTTTGTCCAGGGATACGACCTTGGCTTGGATTTGATCGCCGTTGATCAGGTAGATCGTTTCCGCCCGGGATGTGGCGATGAAGTGTCCGATGATGAAGGTGAGCAGCACAGTGAGACGAATGGACTTCATAGCGGACATAACGATTCCTTTGTTTTGAGGTTAACTTTTTTCGGGGGGTAACAGGACGACTTTGAGTCCCTTGCTTCCTTTGGTGGAAGCATTCATATTGTCGAGCAGGCTGTTGGAGGAGCTTGTGTTTTCCACTTTCGGTTCCAGTGTGGCGCAGGGTTTGCCCTGGTGCGACTCGATCGCCGTGCGGAGCGCGTCTTCCACCATGGTGGTGCAATGGATTTTGGTCGGTGGCAGGGGACCCAGGTCGGCTGCCAGTTCGGACCCGGACATGGACATGGCTTCTTCGGCGGTTTTTCCACGAATCAATTCCGTGGCCAGACTCGCAGCAGCGATGGCTGTTTCGCATCCGAACGACTGGAAGGATGCCTTGTCGATCACTTGTTTGCCATCCTGATCGCGGAATTTCAGCCACATGCGCAGCATGTCACCACAACCTGCTCCTCCCACGGTTCCCACGGAATCCGCGTCTTCCATTTTACCCAGATTCTTGGGGTTGCGAATGGCTTCTTCGACTTTTTCCTGAAATGCGTCCGACATGTTACTCTCTCAAGATACTAGGCTCTTTTTGTTGAAAATCAACCTTCCACTGGTTCCAGGCGATATCTCGGAACGGAACTGTCCACTTCCTGCGACCAAGCATCGATACCACCCGCCATACAACGAACGTTTTGGAAGCCTTGCCCCTGGAAATAGGTGGCGGCGTCCAGACTGTTGCGTCCGGTGTGATCATAGATGACCAGCAAATCTTCACGCGGCCATTGGGTCAGGATCGTCTGCATGGATTCCTGGGACATGTGCACGGCTCCCTCCAACTTGACCGCATCCCATTCTTCGCTGGTGCGGATGTCCACCAAGCGACAGGCTTGCTCCGATTGGATGGCTTCCGAGACGTCTGAAGCGGTCATCAGTACCTTGGAATCCTCGTCATGGCATTCCTGGATTTTTCCGATGACTTCGTTCGGATCCAGGTTCTCGTTGCGTTTGCAGAGTTCTTCCACCGTTTCATCGGGTTGAAAAGCGCAACTGGCGCATCCGCCGATGTGGTAGTGTCGAAACAATGCGCGTTGCGCCCATGGAAAAGATGCCAAAACCTCTTTCATGGTGGATTGCGGTGTGATGGTGGTGTCGCTGCTCATATGACTAAAGAGTGTTTGTTCAAATGTTGTGGCGAGTGGAATGGTTAACCCATGTCGCCGAATCGTTTTTGGATACGTTCCAAAACCTCCAGGGTGCGGTCCACTTCCTGTTGATTGTTGTAGAAGTAAAAACTGGCTCTTGCCGTCCCTGTGACTCCGAATTTTTTCATCAACGGTTGGGTGCAGTGATGGCCTCCCCGGAGTGCGATACCTTTCTGGTCCGCAAGGGTGACCAGGTCATGGGCGTGCATACCGCCGAGAAGAAAACTGACCAAGCCCGCCCGGTTGTTCCGTGGACCATAAACCAGAGTCCCGGGTAGTTTGGAAATCTCGTTGTAAAAGTGTTCGGCCAGTTCACGGTCGTGATCGTAGATGGCTTGCCGTCCGATGGCGTCAATATAATCCATGGCAGCTGCCAGCCCCACTGCTCCGGACATATTGGGCGTGCCTGCTTCAAATTTATGTGGACCATCCTTGAACACCGGACCTTTGTAGGTGACTTCAGAAATCATTTCACCCCCGCCGTGATATGGGGGCAGTTCGTTGAACAGATCCCCCTTGGCATAAAGAGCGCCGATACCGGTCGGGCCGCCGATTTTGTGTCCGGACAAGGCGTAGAAATCACAATCGATCTCCTGCAGGTCCACGGGATAATGACCCGCACTCTGGGCTCCGTCGACGAAGCTGAGTGCTCCAACTGATTTTGCCTTGGCGCAAAGTTCCTTTGCGGGATTGATCGTTCCCAGGCTGTTGGAGATGTGGACGAAGCTGAAGATTTTGACCTCCCTTGTCAGAAGGGTGTCCAACTGATCCAGATCAAGTTCTCCAAAAGTGTCTTTGACCGGCAGGTAAAGCAATTCCGCTCCTGTTCGCTGGGCGACCAGTTGCCAGGGCACCATGTTGCTGTGGTGCTCCATCTCGGTGATGAGTATCTTATCACCCGACTTCAAAGAATGGCCCAGGCTGGATGCGACCAGGTTGACCGCTTCCGTGGTGCCGCGTGTGAATGCGATTTCTTTCGAACTGCGTGCGTTGAGAAATTGAGCGGTTCGTTCACGGGCCGATTCGTAGGCCAGCGTGGCACGATTGCTCAATTCATGAATGCCCCGGTGCACGTTTGCATTGTCGTGCTCGTAGTAACGGCGCACCGCGTCCAGCACCTGAACGGGTTTTTGGCTGGTGGCTGCGTTGTCGAGGTAGATCAATGGGTGGCCGTTGATCTCCTGATCCAGGATGGGGAAATCTTTCCGAGTGCGCAGACTCAGTTCGTCTGGAGTGCTTGTGTTCAAAGTCGAATCCACTGTGATGTGTTACATCAAACCCAGTTGCAATTTGGCAGCTTCGGTCATCATGCCCTGGTTCCACTGCGGTTCCCAGACCAGTTCGATATCGGCTTCTGCAACGTCTTCGATGCACATGACCTTGTTCTGAACGTCCTGCTGAATCATTGGGCCCATGCCGCAACCGGGTGCGGTCAGTGTCATTTTGACGTGTACTTTGAAATCGTTGTCGCTGCCATCGATGGGTGTGACCACGCAGTCGTAGATCAAACCAAGATCGACGATGTTCACGGGGATTTCCGGATCGAAACAGGTTTTCATCTGCTCCCAAACCTGCGTCTCGACTGCCTCAGGGGTGACTTGTTCGCCCTCCGCTGCGGAACGGACACGGGTGTCGGCTACTTCTTTGCCGAGCGCGTCCGCATCTTTGCCCTGAATGCGAAACATGTTTCCGTTGACCACCACAGTGAACGCTCCCCCAAGGTCCTGGGTGAGATAAGCGGTTGCGCCTTTCAGCAGCGTGACAGTGTCTCCGGCTGGCACAATGGCCGCCTCGACGTCTCGGGTCAACTCGATGGTTTCCTGGCTATTCATGATGATTGAAGGGGTGGTTCAGTCGTTTGTTTCAGATTGAAAATGCGTGAAGTCTTCCAGCCGTTTCCAGACCAATTCGTCCAGTTCCTCCCGAAGTGTATCATGTCCGATGCGGTCGATGATCTCTCCGGCAAAGGCATGAACGAGCATGCGCTGGGCCACCGGTTTGGGAACGCCGCGTGTGCGCAGGTAGTAAATGGCTTCATCATCCAACTGACCAATGGTGGCTCCATGGGTGCATTTGACGTCGTCAGCGTAAATCTCCAACTGCGGTTTGGTGTCCGCCGTGGCATCGTCCGAAAGCAGCAGGTTTTTGTTCGTCTGCTTGGCGTCGGTTTTCTGGGCGATTTGTTGCACCAGGATTCGACCGTGAAACACTCCCCGGGCCCGGTCATCCAGGATGCCGTTGAAATATTCGTGGCTGTCGCAATGGGGCTTGGCATGATCCACGATCATGTGATGGTCGGACAGTTGATCGCCATCTGACAGGTATAAACCATTCAGCACGGCTTCCAGTCCTTCGCCATCCAGTTTGGTCCGGATATTGTTGCGGCTGATGCGTCCGCCCAATGTCAGATAATGGGAATGAAAATGGGCTGCTCGTCCGATATTTGCGTAGATGCTGGCGATGTGGAACGCCTTTTCGGATTCGTCCTGGACCTTGATGTGTTCAATGAAAGCTTCATCATCCACCAGAAATTCCGAGGTCGGAGCGCTCAAATACGCCGCATCGTTGATGGCCTGATACGTTTCCAAAATCGTGCACTTGGAAAAGGCTTCCGCATGGATGAAATGACGCGCAAACGAGGCGGCGCCCGAACCATCGCCGCTGGCCAGATTCAGGATATGAATCGGGGTGTCCAGTTGGAATTTCTTCGGCAGATGAATATATAAGCCGTCTTGGAAAAAGGCCGTGTTCAAAGCGGCAAAGGGATTGTCGTTTTGATACGTGTATTGCCCCAGATGTTTTTCCAATGAGTCACCTTTTTCAGTGATCGCCTGGGCAAGGGAAAGGATGGTGACCTCGCCCGGCAATTTTGAAATGTCGGATAAATCCGCCTGGTAATGCCCGTCCAGCAGCACCAATCGGATGGTGTCTTTATCTTTGTGCGGGTAAGTGATCTGATTCAAGGCTGTCGCGTCCAGATCGCTCCGTGTGAGTGCCGGGTTGGGTTGCAGTTGTCGAATGGGATCCACGTTGGTGAATCGCCAGTCCTCATCCTTCAAAGTGGGCAAGCCTGTTTTGGCGAACTGAGCAAGACCGGCCTTGCGCAAGGGGAGCAGCCAGGCCGGACCTTGGGGCGGCGACTGTTCCAGAGCTTCAAAAGCTTCGAGCCAGGCGTCTGTTTCGGTAAGTTGTGCGGTTTCTGTCATGATGCCACTGCGTTGATCGTCGGTTTAAGCAGGTTGTGCCGCTTCCTGGATGACCCAGTCGTAGCCCTTGTCTTCCAGCTCCAGCGCCAGTTCCTTGGGTCCCGTCTTGATGATGCGACCGTCATGCAACACGTGCACCACGTCCGGCACGATGTAGTCAAGCAGACGCTGGTAGTGGGTGATGACAAGTTGTGAGGTTTCCGGGCTGCGCAATTGGTTGACGCCATTCGCGACGACTTTCAATGCATCAATGTCCAGTCCGGAATCGGTTTCATCAAGCACGGCCATGATCGGTTCCAACGCCGCCATCTGGAAGATTTCATTGCGTTTCTTTTCACCGCCGGAGAATCCGACGTTCAAGGAACGTTTCAAAAAGTCTTCAGGCAGATCCAGCAGTTTGGCTTTGGTTTTGATGAATTTGAGAAACTCGACGGCATCCAGTTCCTTTTCACCCCTTGCCTTGCGTGTTTCATTGATGGCGGCTTTGAGGAAGTAAGTGGTGTTCACACCCGGGATTTCCACCGGATATTGAAAGGCCAGGAAAAGTCCGAGGTGCGCGCGCTCGTCCGCTTCCATCTCCAGGATGTCCTCGCCTTTGAAGAGAATTTCGCCGCCCAGGATTTCATAACCTTCGCGTCCGGCGATGACCGATGCCAGGGTGCTTTTTCCGCTGCCGTTAGGCCCCATGATGGCATGGACTTCGCCAGCGTTGATGTCCAGGTTGATGCCTTTGAGAATCGCACGGCCTTCCACGCCGGCTTGCAGGTTGTTGATGCGTAACAATGGTTGATTCGACATAGTTAAAATTCGTTTAAAATGATTGGATTGGTGTTGTTGTTTTATCCCACGCTGCCTTCGAGGCTCACGCCCAGCAGCTTTTGTGCTTCAACGGCAAATTCCATGGGCAGTTCCCGGAATACTTCTTTGCAGAAGCCGTTGACAATCATGTTCACAGCGTCCTGAGTGGAGATGCCGCGTTGATTGCAGTAGAAGATCTGGTCTTCACCGATCTTGCTGGTGGTGGCTTCGTGTTCCACGCTCGAGGTGGTGTTTTTGACTTCGATGTAGGGGAAGGTGTGCGCGCCGCATTGATCACCGATCAACAGCGAGTCGCATTGTGAAAAATTACGCGCGTTTTCAGCCGATTTCCGAACTTGAACCAGACCGCGATAGCTGTTCTGTCCCTTGCCGGCGGAGATGCCTTTGGAAACGATGGTGCTACGGGTGTTTTTCCCAACGTGAACCATTTTGGTGCCGGTGTCGGCTTGTTGACGGTTGTTGGTCAGGGCAACGGAATAGAACTCACCAACGCTGTCTTCTCCCTGCAGCACGCAGCTGGGGTATTTCCAGGTGATGGCGGATCCTGTTTCCACTTGCGTCCAGGAAATCTTGGATTTGCGACCTTTGCACAGTCCGCGTTTGGTCACGAAATTATAAATACCACCCTTGCCGTTTTCATCGCCGGGATACCAGTTCTGCACGGTGCTGTATTTGATTTCCGCATCATCCATGGCGACCAGTTCCACAACGGCGGCATGCAACTGATTTTCGTCCCGCATGGGAGCCGTGCAGCCTTCCAGGTAACTGACGTAGCTGCTGTCTTCAGCTACGATGAGCGTGCGTTCGAATTGACCGGACTTGGCGGCGTTGATCCGGAAGTAGGTCGAAAGCTCCATCGGGCAACGCACTCCCTTGGGGATAAAAACAAAGGAGCCATCGCTGAATACGGCCGAGTTGAGCGCCGCGTAAAAATTGTCGGTGTAAGGAACGACGCTTCCGAGATATTTCTGAACCAGTTCAGGGTGTTTCTGGACCGCTTCGGACATCGGGCAAAAGATAATACCTTTCTCTGCCAGTGTTTCCTGATAGGTGGTTCCCACTGAAACACTGTCAAAGACGGCATCCACCGCAACACCCGCCAGACGAGCGCGTTCGTGCAGGGGAATCCCCAGTTTTTCATAGGTTTCCAGCAGTTTTGGATCGACTTCGTCCAGGCTTTTGGGGCCGTCCGTGTTTTTCTTGGGGGCCGAGTAGTATACGATATCCTGAAAATCGACCGGCGGGTAATCCACCTTTGGCCAGTTGGGTGAGGTCAACTTCTGCCAGTAGCGAAAGGCTTTCAAACGCCATTCCAGCATGAAGTCCGGTTCGTTTTTCTTTGCCGAGATGAAGCGGACAATGTCCTCATTCAATCCCGGAGGAGCGGATTCGGCTTCAATATCGGTGATGAAGCCATACTTATACTCGCTTTTGACAAATCCTTCGATGGTTTCGGTTGCGCTGCTCATTTTTTATAAATCAAGTCGATGTAAACGAAATTTTGGGTCTTGGGTGCTCAGTTTGCCTGGCTTGCTCGATCACAAGATGATGCATGCCAGTTGTGCGGCATCACATGCCTAGTTTTTTGATCGATTCGGGCAGGAGAGCGGATTGCTGCAATGCCCGCGAAAGGATATATCCACTTGAGTCGGGATCAGATTGCGAGGGATTTTGACCGGTAGGTCACCCTTGCCTTTCTTATAATCCACATCATGAATATTACCGCATTCTTCGCAGAAAAAGTGACAATGTTCCTTCATGTTGGAACAATAGCGAGTGGCTGTTCGCTCCACATTGACCTGTTTGATCAGGCCGCATTTCACCAACGCGTCCAGGGTGTTGTAAACGGTCGCTATGGAAATCTCCGGCATGTCCGCTTTGACGCGCAGGTAGACATCGTCAGCCGTGGGATGATCCGTTTGGTTCAACAAGGTGCGGTAAACGTGTTCACGCTGGCTCGTCATCCGCAAACCACTATGAGCCAGTTTACGTGCCAGATCCTTGTTTTCCTGTGTCGATGGTTGTTCCGCTTTCATCTCGCTGAGCGCAAATTAGCCTCTCCTTGATTAATGTCAATACTTAGAATGATTCTAAATAGAAATTAACCGTCACCCTCTCCTGATGTAGCCGAATTCACTAGAATTTGGCCACACTTTTGCAAGTGCGGCTACGTAGCCGAATTCGCAAGAATTTGGACGACGATCACCGGGATAGATTTTCTCCTCAATGACCTGCCTGACCTAGAAAATGGAGGGGATCATCTCCTTTTGGTAGGCTTTCCATTGTTGGGTTAATTCGGAGAGCACATCCTGGTTGCTGCCTGAAAGATCATTGGATTCGGTGGGGTCTTGTCCCAGGTGGTAAAGTTCCCATTTCGGGTTGGCGAGGGTGCCTTTCATGTTGATGAGTTTCCAGTCTCCTCGACGCATGGCGGTTTTTTTACCTTGTCGCCAGAAGAAGGTATCGTGTGGATTGCCTTCCTGGGTGCCGGTCAGATAAGGAATCAGGTTGACACCATCCATTTTGGGTGTTGGCTGATCAAAAAAATGGGCGATGGTTGCAAACAGATCGACCGAAGTCGTCAGTCCGTTGAATGCGATTCCTTCCGGGAGATTGCCTTTCCATTGCATGGCCATTGGCACTCGCAGCCCACCCTCATACATTTGCCCTTTTTCTCCGCGAAAAGGCAGGTTGCTGGAGGTGAGCTCGCGGGTGGGACCGCCGTTGTCGCTCATGAAGATGATCAGAGTGTTCTCTTCCAATCCGTTTTCCCGGACAGCCTTCAAAATGCCTCCCACGCTGTCATCCAGATTGGCCAGCATGGCGGCGAAGATGCGGCGGTGGATGTCCTCGATGTGGGCAAATCGCCGCATGTATTTTTCCGCGCCTTGCAACGGGCTGTGCACTGCGTTGTAGGCCATGTAAAGAAAGAAAGGTTTATCGGCGTGACGATGGATGAAATCGACACCTTCGCGGGTAAAAGCATCGGTGAGGTAAGCCTTTTCTTCCACGGGTTGCCCTCCACGGATGATGGGGTTGTTGGCATCGTAATCGGGTTCATTGTGTCCCATGTGAGTGGTGTATATCAGGTTGTCACTCAACCAACGGCCCTTGCCTCCTCCGGGGAGAGTTTTGCGACGCAGCATGGTGGTGGTGCCACGCCAGGGTGGGGGCACAAAGTAATGTCCTTCGTGCATGAATCCGAAAAATTCATCGAATCCGTGACGCATCGGGTGGTAATCAGCTGCACCCCCCAAATGCCATTTTCCGATCACGCCCGTTGTGTAACCTCTGTCATGCAGCCATTCCGCGAGAGTGATTTCTTTTGAAGGCAATCCTGTGCCAGGATCTTCATTGCGGGCGCCGATGGGATTGAATTCATAGCCAAAACGCGTCGGAATCTTCCCGGTCAAAAGCCCTGCCCGCGAAGGACTGCAATTGGGAGCGGTTACGTAGGCCTGTGTGAACCGGATGCCATTTTTAGCGATGGAATCGATGTGTGGGGTAGGGATTTCATGGTTGCCCTGAAAACCCAATTCGCCCGATCCAAGGTCATCGGCAAGCAATAGGATGATATTTGGGGGCTGCTGAGAGGCCCCTTTCAGTTGCACTGCTGCAACAAGGATGGTGATGACAACATACCAAATTGATTTGGGTGACGTGGTATCGTGCATTCGAGGATGCTACCCGAAGGAATGAGAATGGTAAAGTGAAGCAAGCTGTAACTCAGTGAGTAGGTTTTGAAGAACGCAGTGGTAGATCGGACCAGCTTGTCCCGCGACTGCGTGGATCCCGGTGCGTCCCTTGTGGCTTGCTTGTTCAAAAATGCCATCCGAAGGAAAGCCCTGGCGTGTTCGGATCGCACAACCTCTTTTGCTTCGTTCGCAAAGGATTTGGGATAAAGAGAACTGCAGGCTTCCCGAAACGGAGGTTGAATGGACTTCGGGCACCCAAAGGGACGCGTCAGGGACGACACGTCTCTACCTGGGGTGAGCTGCAGGTAGATCGGACCGTCCCGGTCCGTCCCTTGTGGCTTGCTTGTTCAAAAATGCCATCCGAAGGAAGGCCCTGGTGTGATCGGATCGCACAACCTCTTTTGCTTCGTTCGCAAAGGATTTGGGATAAAGAGAACTGCAGGCTTCCAGAAACGGAGGTTGAATGGACTTCGGGCTCCCAAAGGGACGCGTCAGGGATCCCGCAGTCGCGCATGCGCAGTCGCGGGATGCTACCTGGGGTGAACTGCAGGCAAATTGGCCTCCAATTCACTATTCACTATTTTAAATTCACCATTCAAATCTATCCCCAGTCGAGTTCCTCCATTTTTCTGCGGTCGCGTTTGGTGGGGCGGCCGGCTCCTTTTTTGTAGAGAACAACGGGTTGAGGGATGGGAGCGGAGGTTTTGGGGCGGAGATCTTCGGGGGGTGTCACTTCTTTCACGAATTCCACCGCTTCTTTTGCACTTACGCGTTGTTCGAGGAGTCCGGTTACCTTGACGTTGCGGAGGACGGTTCCATTGCGCGCCTGGATGTCGTCTCCTATGTGCACAAATCTGGAGGGCTTGACGTTGTGTCCGTCCACTTTGACGTGTCCGGCTTTGCAGGCTTGCATGGCGAGGGTGCGGGTTTTGTAGATCCGCACCGCCCAGAGCCATTTGTCGATTCTGACGCGTTGATTTGTTTCCGTCATTGCATGCGTGGGTAAATTTCGCGTTTACAGAAGGAGCATCGCTATTTTTCCTGGTGTCGGCAAGTCATTCACGTTTTTGGGCAAATCTTGTTTTCTGCGAATTTTAGTGCGGATGGATGCGTCTGAAAGACTCTGAAGCCTTGTTGGCAGGGCATTCACATTGTGTCGTGATTGAATTGAACCTTGTTCGGCTATCGGAGACCTATATAAAGTAACGCATCACAAGCTTATGAATTTATCCAAGATGACATGGACCGTTGTCCTGATCGCTGGCACGGCCGGAATGGCTCAGGGTGGAGACTGGGGCCAATGGGGTCGCACACTGACCAAGAACTTTTATAGCCCGGAGAAAGGGCTCGTGCATGAGTTTGAAGCCGGGGACTATAAGTCGGGCACCGAGGAGATAGACATGGAGACCACCAAGAATGTGCGTTGGGCAGCCAAGCTCGGGTCTCAGTCTTACGGAAACGTCACGGTAGCAAACGGGCGCGTTTATGTGGGCACGAATAATGATTCGCCTCGAGATCCAAAACACAAGGGGGATCGTGGCATCGTGATGTGTCTTGATGAAAAGACGGGCAAATTCCTGTGGCAACTCGTGGTGCCGAAATTGAGCGCAGGGCAGGTCAGTGATTGGGAATACATCGGTATTTGTTCTTCTCCGACCGTTGATGGTGAGCGGGTTTATGTGGTGTCCAATCGTTGTGAAATCGTTTGCCTGGATGCCAACGGTTTGGCAAATGGCAACGACGGTTTCCAGGGCGAAGCGCAGTACATGGCCGGTCCTGATAATCCACCCATCGCTCCCGGTGAAACCGATGCGGATATCTTGTGGGTTTATAACATGCAGGAAGAGCTGGGGATTTTTCCTCACAACATGACCAGCAGTTCCGTGCTGATCGTCGGGGACAAGGTTTATGCCAGCACTTCAAATGGTCAGGATTATTTACATGAAAGTGTGCCGTTTCCCGAATCACCGTGCCTGGTGGTGTTGGACAAGATGACCGGTAAATATGTTGGGGAAGAAGCTTCCGGCATCAGTGAACACATGTTCCATTGCAACTGGTCTTCACCCGGTTTCGGGGATGCCAACGGATCCAGGATGGTGCTATTCGGTGGTGGGGACGGAGTTTGTTATGCTTACAAGCCCGATCCGGTGAAAAAGGGTGAGACCTCGATCCTGGAGGAAATTTGGAAGTTTGATTGTGTGCCCGACAAATATAAAACCCGGGACGGTGAACCGATTGAGTATCCGGACGCCGAAGGTCCGAGTGAATGCATTGCCACGCCGGTGTTTTATAAGAATCGTGTCTACATCGGAATTGGTCAGGACCCTGAACACGGAGAAGGAGTTGGTTATCTTGCGTGCATCGACGCGACGAAGAAGGGGGACATCACCAAGGACGGCGCCATCTGGACCTACGACAAAATCAATCGAACCCTTTCCACGGTTTCCATAGATCCGGATACCGGACTCCTTTTCGTCTCCGATTTTTCAGGGTTTGTTTACTGTCTGGATGCGGACACTGGCGAGGAACATTGGATCTATGACATGAAAGCTCATGTATGGGGTTCGACGATGGTGGCGGACGGAAAAGTTTATATCGGAGATGAAGACGGGGACGTCGTGGTATTAGAAGCCTCCAAGGAAAAGAAATTGTTGCATGAAGTATATTTCGGTTCTCCCATTTACTCCACTCCTGTGGCTGCGAACGGCGCGGTTTATGTCGGCACCCAGTCGCACCTTTATTCGATCGGGAAATAAGCAGCCGGCCGCGCCCAGCGCGATGAAACAACTGTGCTGATTCGGGAATGCCGGGAGCTTGATCGCCCCCGGCCCCAAAGCATGCCTATTCCAATCCGATGAGCTGGAAGAACGTTGTTTCTGAAACTTGAAGGGTCACGCTTGATATCCCATCGACGGTAGTTGGATCGGCCGGGAAGGCGGTCCAGACACCGGAGTTTAAATCGGATGTTGATTCGAGTTGGAAGTCTGCTGAATCACCTGGCCATTGAATGGTGATTTCACCCGCTTCCGTGAGGCTGATCGCCAAAGTAGGCACTTCTTCAATGGGTTTGCATTCTTCCAGAGGATTGATTCCCGCGAACGGTCCACATGGCCTGATCACGCCATAGCGAATGCTGGTAAAGTAGATCTTGTCGGTGAACACAAAACGGGCGGCCGCCTGTGGTCCCTGATTGACACCGTTGAACTTGATGTTGGGAATTTCAAAATAAGCCTCTCGCCAGGTTCCGCTTCCCTCCAGCGTGGTGACCCGGTTTCCCGGAGTGAACCCGAGGGTCGTTAACCCTCCCAGGTCGGTCTGGAATACTTCCGGTCGGAAGGTGGCTCCAGTCAGTTCCGGATCGTCGTAGTAGGTGACACAAACAGACAGGTGCGCGTTGGGCTGGCTGCTTGGGCCGAACACCTCATCCTGAAGGGCAAAATTCATGTAGATGTGGGGAAAACCGGGAGTGCCGTCATCCATGGCGGGACGGACAGCCATGCGCCGGTCTCCATCTGGACCCGCTTCTTCCGTGATCATTTCCTGGTCCCCGCCATTATTGCCAGGGCCGAGGCCGTTCTGGATTTCGTTGTGCAGATCGTATTCGGCAAAGTTTCCATAAAGGTCGGTGCAAATGGAAGGATCTTCAAAGCAATCCACCAGGGGATCCTGTCCGGCCAACGGATGTTCGCCCTCTCTCAGGATTGCCATGTCCACACGAGACACGTGGATGCCGGGAGTCTCGAAATACAAACGAGGTCCACCTGTTAATGCGCCCGTGTTGACTCCTGACAACGTGACGTCCGGAACACGAAAGGCAATTTTTCGCCATTCTCCTGAACCTTCGGTATGCCATAGTTTGGCGGGCGGGAAGATGTCTATGCCTCCCTGCGCATCTGTGGAAAATGCTTCCGGACCAAAAATGGAACCGGCAAGTTCCGGGTCATCGTAGTATTCGATACAAACTTTCATAACCACCGGATCGTTACAAGGCTTGCCCAGGTATTCGTCCGTGATGCCGAAATTCATGTACTGGCCGTCAGCCACTGCTGCCCGCCTTTTGTCTCTTGCCGGACCAATACCGTTGGCAATTGTGATGTTCTGATCCCCGTTGTTCAATAACTCCAGGTGGTTGCCAGTTTGATTCGTGATATCGTACCAAACATGATTCGTTTCCGGTGGTGGTTCACAAAATTCCTTGTCTTCAAATTGATTGATCTCTTCCGGTTCACCAAAAGCGCCTTCTTCACCAAATGCCACCACTCGAACGGTCAAACCGGGAACACCTTGAAACCGAATCGTTCCTCCGTTCACGCCACCGGCGCTGATGTTGCCCTGGGCATTGTCCGCCGGCTGATCGACATAGCTGCCGCCATCGGGACGTATGCCGTTTTCGATGCGGAACAGGGCCCAGTTCCATTTCCCGTTATTGGCTTCAACCGGGAGCGTGCCGCCAGTTACGTTGTTCAGGTTGCCATCCGGACCGTCCGGGAGGGTTCCGGTCAGGAAATCAAAATTGCGTGGGGTTCCATCAGCGGCCAGCACCGAACCGTCGCCGTAGAACTGCATCAAGATATCAATCACAGGCTTGTCCGCCCAATCGAAGTAAAACGCGTCGGCTATATTGAGGTAGTTCCCCAAAACCCTCGTGCCGCGTGCGCCGCCAATGATGACACTGCGCGTCGCCTGGTCTCCGCCGCTTAATACTGTCAGATCGCCTTCGAACCATTGATTGCCAACCGGTTCATAAACAGCGTCCGGATCAGTGACCACATAGTGGACCTCCTTCGAGGCATCGACGGTAGCGGGCCAGTCTTCCGGTGGAAAGGGGCCCTCTTGTGCCTGTGCGCTGGTCAGTCCCAGTATGAGGAGGATGGATGCAAAGTTCGTGTGTTTCATGTTGGTTTGTACGTGTTCCGGTTTGATTCGTGAGAAACGTTAAAGATCTTTTGTCTGACTGTTCCTGGATGCTTGAATTCAAGCCATCCCGGGGGTAAAAGTAAAGCCATAAACATCCCCCGAATCAGTCAAAACTCAGTCGCAGTGAAAGCGCGCTTTCTGTGCTTCATCTTGTTTGTGTTGACGCTGCTGTCACATGCAGCGGAACCACATGCTCTTTCGTTCAACCAAGCCCCCGGCAATTCTATCAACCTGCCAAAGGGAGTGGCGGATGAGATCCCTACCTGGACGGTGAACGATCGAATCGTGATGACTCCCTACTTTTACTGGTACGATACCTGGACACAGGCTCACCTACTGAATCCGGATCACTCGGATGCGCTGACCACGCATCCGGTCACCTTGACAGGATTTTCCTATAAATCGGTTCAATGGCACAAAACCCAGTTGCTGGATATGGAGGCTGCCGGCATCGATGTCGTGCTGCCGGTCTACTGGGGCGATCCATCGCAGTTGGCTGAAATTGGACCGTCGCACTGGAGCTATGCCGGACTTTCACCTTTGGTGGCTGCTCGTGAAGAGTTGTTGGAAGAGGGGAAATCGCCCCCACGCATCGGCATGTTCTATGACACCACCACGCTGGAGCACAACGTATGGAACGAGCAAGTGGATCTCACCACCCCGCGGGGACATGCTTGGTATTACGAATCCATCCGGGATTATTTTTCCTACGTGCCGCCCCAACACTGGGCCATGATCGATCATCAGCCGATCATCTTCACCTGGGTGTCCACTTGGGCGAAGGCATACGACCAGTCTCATGTTACCGAATCCAAAATAAGATTTGCGGAAGATTTTGGTGGAAAACCATTTTACCTCGTCAAAGAGATTTCATGGAACATGGAGGCGGATGATGTTTATGCCTGGGGCGGAGCTTTTGGTTTGAGACCGCTCAGTGTGGCGTCCATCGGTCCCGGTTATGATCATTCAAATGTTCCCGGACGCGATCCGGTCATTATTGATCGTGAAGGCGGCGATTTTTTTGAACGTAACTGGATTCGATTGCTGCGCTCTGGAATCAATCGCGTGATGATCGAAACCTGGAACGAATATCATGAGGGCACGGACATCTCGGATTCACTTGAATACGGTCGTCAATACATCAATCTCAACCGGCAGTACGCCGACCTCTTCAAAGAGAGATTTGTTCCACCACCCGTGGACGGGCCGTACGCCGAGTCAACGAAGGTTGATCTTGATTTCACGCACCCCAAAAATCTGGAAGCCATTCAATGGGTGGATTGGAGTGATGGTCCATCCGAACTGATCATGAACGACGGCGTAGCCTGTCGCACCTTCAAATCCGATCCTGATGATGTTTCCTACCTCTACTTTCGCGTGCATGATTCATTTCGGTGGGCGGGGACGCTGGATTTGAAACTGCGTGTCACGGCGGAGGTAGATCGGGATGCCACGATTGACGTTCAGTTTGATGGATCTGATGTGACGGCTCCATTCATGGGAGCGTATACCTTGGCGTCGGTGGCCCGTAAGGCCAGGATGGCGGCGGATATGGTGTCCTATGAGTTTGATCTCAAGGATGCGCGGTTTCTCAACTCACAGAACGGTGGGGCAGATTTCAGACTTCAGAAACTGAAGGGAGATATTTGTATTCGCTCTTTGGAGTTAATAAAGCCATTGGAAAACGACAACAATGTCAGTCAGGGGCCGGGGATATCTGTGCGATCCCTCCAAGATTCAAGTCTGGCTGTGACAGTTCAAGGCGAGCCTGGTACACGGTATGTTGTCGAATCATCGCGAAACCTTGTCCTTTGGAGCCCTCTATCCTCATTCCTGATTGAGGACAATCGGACAACGGGTGAACTGGACCTGCCAATTCGCTGGCCCATGCAATACTTCCGAGTGCGTCCAGCCTACCGGTAACCGCCTTTGCAAAAAGGTGGACGGATGTGTTCATCCCTTTCAACACCTCGCCACACTTTGGCAAGCGCGGCTACGTGGCTGCCTTCGCGAGAAGGTGGGCCGGCGCGTTCGTCCATTCTGTACCTCGCCGTATGTCGGATGACAGGGCCACACTTTGGCAAGTGCGGCTACGTGGCTTGCTTTTGGGGGAACAGAGCCGATGGATCAAACCAAAGAAAGCTCAAACTCATTGTAACCTTCGTTCAATGGCTTGCGTCTTCTGGAACATTGTCAAAAAGCGATCTGCTGTGGCAGGATGTGTTGTCCACGTTCACCCAACAAAGAAATGACTATCATTATGAAAATTATCAAACGTCATCATAGGAATGATCGTTCCTTCGATCTGTCTCGTTATCTTCAGCTCGGTGGGATCTGTTCCTGTTTGTTATTGTTTGGCCATGTATCCGATGCGCAGCCTGCCGGTCCTTTTGGAGGTCCTCCGGGACGTGGCCCGGGCGGCGGTAATCAAAATCGTGAGATTGTTGACCAGTTCGACAAGGATGGCGATGGACGACTCAATGCTGAGGAACGCGCAGCAGCCGTCGAATTCATCAAAACCAATCCGCAAGGTCGCGGTGGAGGTCGTCCCGGTTTTGGGCCCGGTCGTGGACGTGGTCCGGGTGGAGGACCAGGGGGATTCGGCGGTCGCGGCGGTCGCGGCAGACGCGGTGGGGCGGGTGGTCCCGGTGGTCGAGGCGGAAACCGGCCACCTACCTCCGAAGGCATTTCGTTGACCTCTGCCGATGTGGAACATTACCCGGACGCGCCCCTTTACGATGCCTCGGTTCTGCGTACTTTTTTCATCGAATTCGACAATCCGGAATGGGAAGCCGAAATGGTGGCCTTCAACAATACCGATGTCGATGTCCCCGCCAAGGTGACGGTCGATGGCAAGGTGTATCCCGATGTGGGGATTCATTTTCGCGGAAACTCTTCATTCGGTGTGGGCGATGGTTATAAGCGTTCGCTGAACCTCAGTTTTGATTTCGTGCATGATGGACAATCGGTCCATGGCTACCGGACCTTGAATTTCCTGAACGCAAATGCCGATCCGACCTATCTCCATACTGTGTTGTCCCTTCGCATCGCACGTGATTACATCCCTGCGCCCAAGGCAAATCTGGTTCGCGTGGTGATCAACGGAGAGAACTGGGGCATTTACGCCAACCAACAGCAGTTCAATAAAGATTTCCTGAAAGACTTTTTTGATACCAAAAAAGGCACGCGTTGGAAAATACCCCAAGGGGGAGGGCGGAATGGCATTGGAGCTTTCAGTTATGCTGGGGATGATGAAGAGGCCTACCGGGGCGTTTTCCAGATTAAATCCAAAGACAAACCCGAAGCTTGGCAGGCCATCATAGGCTTGGCAAAAACGCTTGATCAAACATCCCTGGAGTCCCTGGAGTCTGCTCTGGCTGACAAGCTGGATGTGGATAGTTTTCTTCGGTTTCTGGCGCTCGACAACGCCCTGGTAAGCGGTGATGGATTCTGGACACGTGGAGCTGATTACACACTTTATCTGGATCCGGACGGAAAATTTCATCTGGTGCCCTATGACATGAATGAAATGTTCAGCTTTCGAGGTGGTAGAGGGGGCCCCGGTGGTGGAGGTAGCAATTATCGAGGTGGCACTGGTGTGCAACTTGAACCACTCGCCGGTTTGTCCGACCCCGGCAAGCCCATCATACACCGGTTGTTGTCCGTTCCAGCTCTTCGAGAAAAATACCTCGGATACGTGCGCATGATTGCCGAAAAATCTCTCGACTGGAAAACGGTCGGCCCATGGATAAAACAATACCGTGAACTGATACAGAAAGACGTCCAACGCGAAACGCACAAACTCTTCACGACCGAGGCATTCCTGAGTGCCACAGCTGAAGAACCTGAGGGCGATAATCTAAGGGCGTTTTTCGATCAGCGTCGCGAATTTTTATTGAATCACCCAGACCTGAATTAGCCGTTTCAGGAAGGTAGATCGGACCAGCTTGTCCCGCGACTGCGTGGATCTCGGTCCGCCCCTGGTAGTCTGCGTTTTCAAAACTGCTTACCAAAGGGAATCCCTGGCGTAATCAAACCACAACACCCCTTCGTGCGTATTAGTGAAGGGCCATAGGCTGTTGGAAACCGCAGGCTTCCCAAACGGAAGTTGAAAGTAATCCAAATACCACAAGGGACGCGCCAGGGACGGCACGATCTACCTTGGGGTGGCCTGCAGGTAGATCGGACCAGCTTGTTCCGCGACTGCGTGGATCTCGGTCCGCTCCTTGTAGTCTGCGTTTTCAAAACTGCTTACCAAAGGGAACCTCTGGGGCAATAATTGTTATATTTGAAATTTACCGATCTTGTTTGCCTTGGTAGATTGCCTATGGGCTTTTGATAAATAAATTCAACGCCATTTATTGCCTCAATCATCATGAAAACGCCGAATATCCTAATATGTGCCCTCCTCCTGTTCGTTGTCTGCACGAGCTTGGACGCTTCGCCTGTCATCAATGATCACTTCTTGAGAGGCACGTTGCACCGGGCGCTCATTGAAGTCGCCGAGCGTGACGTTCACGTTACCGGCAGGGATTTGGCAAATCAATTGGAAGCTGCTCAAGGGGCCGAACTGCATGTCGAACCCTATCGTGCTGATTCCGCTGGTAAGATGGATTACGATACCCAGGTGCAGGGCGTTGTTCTGGTAGGGGCGGTTTTCAAATGCGGAAACTGTGACCAGTGGCACCTCAGCCGTGTGGCAACTGGTTGGGTGTTGTCCGAGGACTTCCGACCATGTTGATCGTCGATCGCGAAGGGATCGTGCGGGACGTGATTGTTGGATTCAGTCAGGAACTGAGGAGTGTGCTATCGGGTAAGATTGTTCCGTTGCTTTGAACACGAAAGTTGCACTAGATCCAAATGAGTGATCCATCATGTTAAAACTTATGAAAAAGCAGGGGATGCGTTTTTCTTTCAGAGGGATAGCGCTCGCGGGGATTTCGTTGGTTTGCGTTATCCTCGTGCTGGTCTTTTTGTTGGCTCCCAAGCATCCTGCAGCGGTGATCACGGTGGTTGACTCTTTGGGGAAACCGATCAGCGGCGTCAAGGTGAAGTGCGTTGCAACACTATTGATGTCGTGTTAAATCCACGCTGCTGATTTTACCAGGAACCCGGAAATATCCGAAGAAATGGGCAGAGATCGAACCTGGTTCCTTAATTGGGATTGTTCGGGATAGAGGGAGGGGGGGCTTGTCCTGCTGGAAGGTGACTCTTATGCATCCGAATGACATCTTCCCAGAGCAGTTTGGTGATTTGTTTTCGGTCCTGATCTTTTGGATATCTGGTTTCTCCGAAGGTGATGTGTGCCCTGACCGATTTAAGGCACAGCATGCGAATCAAATGCGGGGCAAATGCCATGTCGCCCCAGAAATAGACGTCATCTATCAACGCCCCGCCTTCACATTCATAACTGACGTAGGCGGGAGTCACCGGTTGCTGTTTGTCACAGGCCGGTTTCAGAAGTGATGAACGAAATGGTAGGATGGTTTCTCCATTGGAGCTTGTTCCTTCGGGGAACATGACAATCAGGGCGTTTTCATCCCAAACATCTGCGAACGATTCCGCCAGGGCATGCAGATCCCTCTTTTTCTCCCGCTTGACATAAAGCGTCCCCGCGAACTGAGTGAGCCATCCAATTGCCGGCCACCACCTGACTTCCGCCTTGCTGAGAAATGTGGCAGGCGTGGTGGTGCCAAGGACAATGATGTCCAGATAACTGAGATGATTGGCGACCAACATGCCTTGCTCGGGAGGCTTTCCATGGACGGTGACTTTGACATCCAGTGATGCTGAGACGTTGCGGCTCCATTTCATCATCCATTGATTGCGTTCCCGGCGTGATACGGCTCCCTTCAGGCGCATGCGGAAGCCGTCCAGACCTGCCCGGGTCAACATCACCAGGAACCGGCACAGTCTGGACGTAAAACGAATCGGATGTGAGAATACACGCCACAACATGACGGGGGACAATGTGCCTAATTCAACAGGCCGATGGCAATCTGTGAGTGTATTTTTCTCACACGAAGGCACTAAGGCACAAAGTTTGTGAGTATGCCGCATCAACTCAATTTCTTAAATCTTCGTGGCCTGTTGGCTTCGTGTGGGAAAATAGGTTGTTCGGGGGGGGCGAATGAATAGAATTTGAAGATGAGATGTCCAAAATCAAGGGATTGCTATCCAATCTTGAGTTCGGTAGGATTCCTCGTCGTTAAAAATTGAATCAAGCACCCTTTCATTGTTTTAGCTATATGAACCTTTTTACCAAGTTACATTCTGTGGTTCAGATGTTTGGCGCCGCGGCATTGCTTGCCGCAGGGTCTGCCGTTGCAGCCGAGCCCGTCAATCTCTGGATCAGTTCCTTTCAGGACAAGACCTATTATGAAAAAATGGTCAAAGAATATCAGGCCAAAGTGGATTCTGAGTTCAAGGCTGATATTCAGGCTTTTGGATTCCGTGAAATGCCGGACAAGTTGGCCATTGCCATCAAAACCGGAACCAATCCACCTGATATTGTGCAATTGGATGAGGTGCTGTTTGGGACTTACCTGGCCGATGAAGTGCCTTTCGTAAACCTCGCCGAACGTGTCCAGAAAGCCGAGTTGGACAAGGGGATTGTGCCCCAGCGTTTGAAGTTGTTTGCCAAAGGCGACGCCATTTACGGTCTTCCCCAATCACTGAGCGCCATGGTGCTGTATTACCGCACAGATCTGTTCAAGGAACACGGAATCGATCCTGAAGATATTTCCACTTGGGACGATTTTGTGGACACAGGACGCGAACTCGCCAAAAAGAACCAGGCACTGATCGCTCTTGACCCCACTTACTTCGAAATTCTGCTCCGGCAAAAGGGTGCCGATTGGTTTGATCGCGCCGGCCGGATGTTCCCCGATGAGGCGGAAGCCGAATCTGTGATGAATTGGTTGTATATGCTGAATGACGAAGGTATTGGATTGATCCCCGAGCGTGCCAGCATCTTCGATCCTGTCTTCTTCAGCAGCATGGTGAATTACGGCGAAGTGCTCAGCATCATCGGAGCCGACTGGTATGGATTGGACATGATCCAGCAATTTTCTCCCGAACTCAAAGGCAAATGGGGCGTCATGCCATTGCCAGCCTGGAAAGATCGTTTTGGTGTTCCCGGGCGTCGTACTTCCACTTTCGCGGGACAGGGATTGCTTATCTACAAGAACAGCAAAAAAATCGAAGAGGCATGGAAATTCATTGAGTGGGTGATGAAGAATACCGATGCCAACGTCGAGCGTTTTGTCGGGGGCAACAGCTTTCCGGCATATCAACCGGCGTGGAAAGACGAGCGTCTCCACCAGCCCAATGCCTACTTCAGTAATCAGAAATTCGGGGACCTGTTGACACAGCTGGCTCCTGAAGTGCCAGAAGTGGTCATGCATTCCAAACGGCCTCAAGCCGTCTTCCTGTTTCAGGAAAACTTCTTCAGTTCGGTGATGTATGGCCAGATCAGCCCCAAGGAAACCATTCGTCAAATGCGGACGATGTTGAAGGAGTAGGCGTTCGCGCCATTTGATCCGGAACCTGTTCCCATCGCTTTCATGAACTTTGCAAGGCGCCACGCAGTATATGGACTGCTGGCGCCTTTTTTTATTCTCTTCATTTGCTTCTGGCTCGCGCCTCTGATCGGGGGGGTGCGCATGAGTCTCTACTCTGACAAATTGTTCGGAGAATCGTCCTTTGTCGGGCTGCAGCACTACCAGGAACTTTTGGAAGATGGACGATACTTCAAGGCGGTGCGCAACACGGCGGTCTACACATTGGCATCGCTTGGACTGATTCTGCCATTATCATTGTTGCTGGCCCATGGGTTGAAGTCGGTGCATGCCCGTTTGAGGCCGGTATTTCAGTTCATCATGCTGCTTCCCGGACTCACACCGCCTGCGGTGTTGGCCTTGTTGTTTCTGTTGGTCTTTCACGGGCGCCAGGGATTGTTGAACCAATGGTTTGTGGTTCCATTCGGAGGCAAACCCATCAACTGGCTGAAAGATCCCGACTTTATCCTGATGGCATTGGTGCTTCAGTGTGTCTGGCGTTGGTTGGGATTCATTACCTTTTTTCTGGTGGCCGCCATGGAATCAATCCCCAGAATGTATTACGAAGCCTTGCAGGTGGAATCCACCAAAGCCTGGCATCGATTCCGGTGGGTAACCTTGCCATTCCTGAGGCACGTGCTGTTGTTTTGTCTCGTTTATTTGATTGTGGATGCCTTCGCGCTTTTCAGTGGAGCGTATGTGCTGCTGGGCGGCTCGGGTGGAACTGCCGATGCCGGATTATTGCTCGTGTCCTATACCTACCAAAACGCCTTTTCCTTCGGCAAATTCGGCACCGCCGCCGCCATGAGCGTGATGGTAGCCCCCTGGTTGCTGTGCCTGCTCTGGGGATGCTTCTGGGGATACCGCAGATGGACTGCCCGTGGCGCGGTTGGGTAGATCGGACCAGCCTGTCCCGCGACTGCGTGAATCCCGGTCCGCCCCTTGTGGTCTGCGTTTTCAAAACTGCTACCAAAGAGAACCTCTGGCGTAATCAAGCCGCAACACCCCTTCGTGCGTATTAGTGAAGGGCCATGGGCTGTTGGAAACCGCAGGCTTCCCAAGCGGAAGTTGAATGTAATCCACATACCACAAGGGACGCGACAGGGACGTCACGTCTCTACCAGGGGTGAACTGCAGGTAGATCGGACCGTCTCGGTCCGCTCCTTGTGGCATGCTTATTCAAAGGTGCCATCCAAAGGAAAACCCTGACGCATTCAACCCACAGATCACCAATAGCTGCATCGGTGAAGAATGTTGGTCAATGACGACAGCGGGCTTCCCGAAACGGAGGTTGAATGGACTTCGGGCACCCAAAGGGACGCGTCAGGGACGACACGTCTCTACCCTCAGAGACGGCTTGGCTGTTCTGAATTGGATCTGGATTTTGCTTGATGTACGGGCGTTCGGGGTTCATGAAAGACAGGTAACCATTTCCACAGTCATGAGCACTCATCTGAATTCTATTTCGCGCCGGCAATGGGCCAAATCAACCGCAGGGATCCTTGTCGGCGGAGCTTCTGTTTCTGAATCACTTTTGACTTCCTCCCTGTGGGGACAGGGTGATCAGGATGCAAGACAGCCATTGAACCGTTTCCCCCGGATGGTCCAGGAGTTTTACGTTCGACGTGTGCGGGAGGAGACCGGGAAGAGCGACAAGATCCGGGGCTCTTTGCAATCCAAATCCGATGCCGAATTATACGTTAAAACCATTCGCCATCACATACGTGCTTCCTTTGGGCCCGAGCCCGAACGGACACCTTTGAATGCTCGCATCACCGGTGTGCTTGAGCGCGATGGTTACCGTGTTGAAAAGCTTGTGTTTGAAAGCCGTCCGGGCTTCCTGGTCACAGCCAACTTATATGTCCCGACTGGTCGCGACAAACCGATGCCCGGTGTGATCGGCACTTGTGGGCATTCCTCCAATGGCAAAGCCGAAGCTGCTTACCAATCCTTTTCCCAGGGCTTGGCACGCATGGGTTATGTGGTGCTGATTTACGATCCTATCGGACAGGGGGAACGGTTGCAATATGTGAACGATGACCTGAGATCTACTGTGGGTGTCGGGGTGAGAGAACACTTGTATGCCGGCAATCAACAGTTCCTGGTGGATGAATTCATCGGTTCATGGAGAGCGTGGGATGGGATACGTGCTCTGGATTATTTGCTGACACGCGAGGAAGTGGATCCAAACCATATCGGCGTGACCGGTAATTCCGGTGGCGGCACCATGACCACCTGGCTGTGTGGCTTGGAATCACGATGGACGATGGCCGCACCCAGTTGTTTCGTGACCACGCTGCGGCGCAATCTGGAGAACGAACTGCCGGCCGACACCGAACAATGTCCTCCTCGGTGCATCGATCTGGGTGTGGATCATGTTGATTGCCTCATCGCGATGGCGCCCAAACCTGTGGTCATTCTGGCCAAGGAAAAGGATTACTTTGATGTGAGAGGCGCGCGTCGGGCATTCGAACAGCTCAAGCATGTGTATCGTTTGTTGGGGGCGGAGGATCAGGTGAAGTTTTTTGTCGGCCCCACTTATCATGGATTCTCACAGGAGAACCGGGAAGCCATGTATGGCTGGTTCAATCGTGCGACTGGCATTCAACAAAGTTCGCCCGAAGCTGATATCAAGTTGGAAAAAGACGAGGATCTGCAATGTGTGGAAACCGGTCAGGTTGCCTCGCTTGGGTCCAAAACGGTTTTTCATTTTACCGCGGCCAAAGCAAACAACCTCAAACAACAACGCCCTGAACTTTCGGCCAATGCGATTCGCCGGAAGCTGGCCGACTGCCTTGCCTTGCCCGCCAAGCCGGTGGCACCTTATTACCGGATTTTGCGTCCTCGCGGCAGTCGTGGATATCCACACCCGCATGTGACCACCTATGTCATCGAATCCGAACCCGGCGCTCAGGTGGTGGTTTATCGTCTCGGTCAGGAACGTCATTACTCCCGTCCCAAATCCGAAGTGAAAGATGCCGTTTTGTATGTCTCTCATCATTCAGCGGACGAGGAATTGCGGTCCGATGATTGGGTGCGAGGTCTGGTTCCATCCGATCTTTCACAGAAAGCATTCTATGCCTGTGACGTGCGTGGCATCGGTGAATCCAAGCCGGACACCTGCGGTGAAAACTCATTCCTGCAGCCGTATGGCAATGATTACTTCTATGCCATTCATGGTATCATGCTGAATCGTCCTTATGTCGGACAGAAGACCTTGGATGTACTGCAGGCTCTGAGGTGGCTGGAGCAGGCAGGCCATGAGCAGGTTCATGTGGTGGCAAAAGGTTGGGGGACTTTGCCGGCTGCGTTTGCCGCTCTTTACAGTGAAAAAGTGACCTCGGTCACTTTGAAAGATGGAATCGATTCCTTCCATTCCATCGCCACATCCAAAGAATACGACTGGCCACTGTCAGGTTTTGTCCCGGGAATGCTTAAGGCCCTGGATCTACCCGACTGCTACACTCTGTTAAAGGCGGAAAAGGATTTCAGGATGTTGTGAGTAATTGAAGTTGGGAGGTTCGATTTATCCCCACCACCCGCCTTGAGGAATCTGCGTGATGACGTAGGTTAACGCAGATCTAAAGGTGTGGATGCCGGGTTCTGATGTTGTTTTCCCAAGACAGTTTGCTGAGCTGAAACTTTGTGATATACACAAGTCAATTGTTAAACATCTGCGATAATCTGCATCATCTGCGGTTTAAAAAAAATAAACCTGTCAGAATCTCTATCCGGAAATGACTTTATCGATGGCCAGCCTTAGTTCTTCGTAGACTTCCTCGGTCGGTCGATCACCGTCAATAACGTTGAATTTATAGGTCCGCTTCATTTTGAGGAATTCTTTTTGGATCAGGTGCTGATACTTCACGAAGCTGTCGAACATGTCGCGAGTGAAACCCAGGTCCATGCCACTTTCCCAATAGTCCAGACTCTGCGTTTTGGCCAGGTTGCGTTGAATGAGCTGCTGGGGGGAGACATTCAGGTAAAACACCGCATCCGGTACGAGCGCAATGCTGTAGAGGTTTTTGACCCAATCCCGGTTCATGCCACGCACCAGGTCGCGCGCCATCAGTGTGTAAATGTAGCGGTCTGCAATCACGATGAAACCGGCCTTCAGGGAGGGAATGATCATGTTCTCCAACTGATCCGCGAAGTCGGTGGCGTAGAAAAGACTCATGGTGGTTTGACTCAGAATGTTTCCTTCCTGTGCGCGTTCCAGTTCTTCACTGACGAGGGTGGAGCGTTTGAGTCCGACTTGAACGGTGGCGTGTCCGTTGCCCTCCAGCCAGTCGACCAGTTCGCGGATCTGAGTGGAACGTCCTGAGCCGTCCGCACCCTCCAGTACGATCAGCTTGCCGGTTAATTTCTCAAGAGCCATCTTGGGGATCCCGCAGCCATAGGATTGCTTGATGGAGGGAGCAGGCAAGGCCACCTTGAGTTGCTTGCGATACTGAGCTTTCCGACGCTCCTTGTGTGCTTTTGCCGCTGATTTGGATTTTCTCGATGTCGTCATGATCAATCCTTTTTATAAGCGTCGAGGTTGATGTGTTCGGAGATCAATTGTCGAAGAATGCTCTGCTGTTCTTCCACTCTCCCTTTCGCATCGACGAGCAGGAAGTCAAACTCCGTGCTCATGGCCAGGTATTGCTCCAACTGCATGCCTTGAAAGAGTCGGAAGGATTCATACATGTCCGACGAAAAATTCATGTCCATGCCCGCTTCGAAATACTTGAGCTGTGGGCGACCGTCCAGGATCCGGCCCAGGGTGGTTTCCAGTGGAGCTTTGAAAAAGAACACCAGATCAGGTTGGGCGGCAAACTCGTAGATGCCTCTTACCCAATCAGGTGAACACCCGCGAACGACATCACGCGCAAACGCGGTGAAGATATATCGGTCGCACAGCACCAGGTAGCCCGCACGCAGCAGGGGAACCAATTGACGTTCGTAACGATCCGCAAAATCGGTGGCGTGAATCAGACTGAAAGTGGTCGGGGTGAGCAATTCACGATTCTTCCCTTTGCTGGTGGCCGACTTCACCAACACCGACGAATTCCATTCACTGAAAAAGACCTTGAGCCCCTGCAGTTCCATCCAGCGCTTGATCAGCTTGATCTGAGTGGACTTGCCGGAACCGTCCAGGCCCTCCACAGCGATCAATCGCCCCGGATACCCAAGCTGTCCGAATGTTTTGTTACTCATGGACACTAACCTACTTCACATTGCCCATACACGAAAGCAGGAAAAAATAGGGAAATATACCGGTAGCTGCCTTCGCAAGAAGGTGGCCCGACGCGCTCGTAAAGGATGTGGACGCACACAGGTTCGGAAGGTATGACCACGCTTTGGCAAGCGCGGCTACGTAGCTGCCTTCGCAAAAAGGTGGCCGACCCGCTCTATCTTTTTTACGTATTATTCGGTATGAACCATCTGCAGAAACAGGTCGATATGTCTCAAATGCTTCATGTGGTCTTCGCCGGTCTCACCTTCGAATTCCAAAACATGAAACCGGCCTTTTTGGAAATGACTCCATTCAACCATTCCTCCAGGGTGCTCCTTGCGCTCCTGAATGCGTTTGCCACTCAGCCCGTCTATCAACCATGCTGCCGTTTCCTTGGTGGAAGCGTATTCCGGGGTGAACAGTTGAGTGTGCGAAATGATCATCTGCTTTTTTCCCGTGACCGCCTGTTTTGCGAATGAAAGGAATGGCTCCATATGGGAGGAATTCACCTTGCGATCCTCAATCTCCCCCACGAATCCCGCGTAGATGGAATCCGCCATGATGATGGCATCGATTTGTTCGACATTCTCGGCTTGTTTGAGCAGTTCGCGGACGCCTCCGAATCCCGCGCTGAACGACATGAGGATGATGCGGCGAAAGGTCGGTGTTGTGCCATACCCTTCTTTGCTGAGGATGACTTTGGTTTCCTGCAAAAGTGAAGGAAACACGCTTGGATCCTGGAAATGTTTTTTATAAACACTGGACAATCCCGGAAGCGTGATGTTCACGTGGATCGCATCGGGGTGAGGTTGCCGAATATTCTTTTCGACCGTCCCTGGAGCCCCATGCAAATGAAGAATCAAGTCCGGCGCTTGAGGTCGAATGGTCCCGGTGTTCGGGATGAAGAGACGGCCAGTAGTCAGGGTGAACTCTTTGGTTTCGCAATGCGCAATGATAGTATGCATCCCTATCAGCAAGCAGCTAATCAGACTTAATCCTATTCCATAGGTTTTATGAAACACCCTGACAGACATCACAATCTCTCGTGCTGTCATTGTGCGTGGCAGTGGCAAAAAGTGTCAACCATTGGGCGCATTCCAGAATTGAAATCCCACAATAGGTTTCGGGGGTGTGTTTTGGGGCTCACTTGGACACTTTTGTGACTTCACGAGCATGCCATACCCAATCGCCTTTACGGACTTGGATGCCGCCACGCTTCGCCTCCAATGAAAGCTGACCGCCGTCATCGACCTGGTTCCACCCTGCCGAATAAAGACTGAAATGCTCGTCTCCCTCTCGATGATAGTGAAATGGGTGGCCTGTTATGACGTCATTAGGTAGGGGGTGACTCTCAGTGTGAGTGAGTTCAGTCAACGAATCGGGTAGTTGCCCTTCTCGTATTTTGTGGGCTGTTAACAGGCATGCGACCTGTGCGAGATGTGCATAATTTTGCGCAAGTGACATTTTTAGTCTGGTTCCCGATACGGCGGGGACCATCATTTTGGAGATCACTCGGTGGTTCATTATAATGGAGAACATGTCGCCGCCTGATGCACAAAATTTTTGAAGTCCAATATCTGCGGATTGGAGTTTTTGAATATCTACTTTGCGATTCAAGTGATCGATTCCTTGGAAAATAAAATCATCATAAGCACGATGGAAATTGACTTGTTCCATATAAATCCATCCAACGGGTATGATGGAGGAAAGGAGACGCCGACTGAGTGAAGGTTGCTCTTTGTAAGTTCCCAATTGATCTGCCTTATCCAAGGCTCCAATCTTGTCCCCGACAACGCGCAACATAGAAATATATTCATTTACAACTGCTCGCTCAGCAGCAAGACCGCGATCAAAGGCTTCAAACCAGTCAAATGTTGTCAAATGTTCTTGAACTCGGAGCAGTTGTGGTTCTGTCCAGTGGTCTCCAATCAGTCCCTCCCAAAGGACTTGCAGGAAACCCTCAAGCATGGATCGTCTGACCAATTGAGTGATTAAGAATGGTTCTTGCGCTAGGGATTTGTTTAGGGAAAACATGAGTTCCAAGTCGGCAAAAGCCGAGTCAGCGGTATTGTCGCTCAGTGACGCCAGCGCCCGTAGGGTGAGGATTGAGTTCATGTTCTTCAATACGGAAAGGTGGGGGACTAAAATGATTGGCGACTCCTCGTTATCATTAAGCATTTTAAATCTGGAGTAGGGGCGACGACTTGCTTCCCTGATTTCTTCCAGTTCTGCTCTGAATTTTTCCAGTCCAAAGAGGATATCTTGTGCCGGCGTACCTGAAACTTCTGGCGACTCAAATTGATCGCTTTCCTGAAAATAGGATTGAAAGTAGGCCAAATCGACTGGCTTCCCTACGTCAAATCCTTCCAGGCTGATATGTCTACCTTTTTTCGTTCGATGATCACTCAAAGAGATTTCCATCACACGCTGAGCCCCATCCGGATCTTTGAAGACATTCGTTGAGGAAGGATCCAGATCGACAACGGGCGCCAAAAGCGGAGTCATGGCAAAGTTCTGATCGTCAGGAACCCTTTGTGGAAGGATTTCATTTAGAGACAAAGGGATGTTTCGTTTAATCAGATCTGACTGATAGCCTGACCAGGCACGTTTCCCTCGATACAGCTCATAGGTGTAAAACACAGCAACAAGTGTCGCAATCACGGCAAGTGTCAGTGCGAATCTCCTGAATGTGGTCCAAGTCAAGAACCGCCTAAAGAACTGAGCTCTTGTTCGTATCAAAGTAATACAGCGACTGAAAAATGGGAATTGACCTTCTAAGGGGGAGGGTTTCTTGCTGGAATCTTTTTCCTTCATCATCTTGCCTTTGTTTATTCGAGTGGTGATTAAAGTATGATTGAGTGAATCATGCTGAATGACTTGTTTTCAACTGACTGCGAGGTCTAGAAATGGGGGGGTGATTAGGAGGAGGGGATGGAGCAGGCAAAACGGATTTCTCATCCATTAATTCAGTCAACTGCAGATTCATTGCATTCCTGGTTTTAGCCCAGGTTTGCAGGTCTGGAATGGAATCGGGTGTTTTTGGCGCCGTTTCAAAGTGATTTTTCAGATGTAAACCAAGGATACAAATCCAGATTGCTGACAGAGTGCCCCAGGCCCCACTACTTGGTTGAATGATTTTGCGCCAGAATAGACCTGTCCAGATCATTGGCCATTTTAGGATGGAAGGAGTTGGGCTTTCCGGATTCGTTGAAACGTCCATTATTTGATCAGGCAATTCTTTTATGACCGAAGCCCGTATTTGGTCCAACGTTGAACCTGACTTTTCGTATTTGCTGAACAGTGCCTTCTTGATCGGGTTCATATCTTTAGATGAGTTAATTTGGAATTCATTGCCTTTTTGGCGTAATGCAAACGTGATTTCACAGTTCCGATCCCCGTGCCTGTGATGTTAGAGATCTCTGCCAACGAGAAATCCTCCAAATAATGCAACAACACGACGGTTCGATGTTCTGTGGAAAGGTTGTTGAGGTGATCCAGGATTTCCTGATGGATTTCGTTTTGGATCAGCGATTCGCATGGACCATTTGAAAGATCCATGGCTTCCGCGGAAGTTGATTCGATGATGGGTTCAAACACCTTGGATTGACGTCCGGATTTCCTCCAATGATCGATGCAACACTGATGAGCAATGCCAAACAGCCAGGACCCTATTCGTTGATCATTACGAAGGCCATTGATGTTTTTGACGGCTTTAACCAGCGTGTCTTGCACCAAATCCAACGCGATGGATTGATTTCCAATGAGTTCAGAAACATAAGCAAAGAGTGGGAGTTGAAAACGACGAATCAGCGCGTCCCAAGCCTGGTCACAACCCTTGCGAGCTGCTTCAACCGGAAGATCTGATTTATGCGAGTATTCAGCCATTTCACCCAGTAGAACGTTTCAAACCCAAAAAGGTTCAAAAAAATGCTCCTTGATAGGGATTCCTTGGGATGACTCGCTCGCGCAACCAGTCCGAGATCTCCCTGTCACTAACGTCTCGCATGTGATTGTTATCTTAAAGCAAGATTCAGTCATGCTCCTTATGCATAGCTTTTCCGGAATCATTTAGCCGCAAGCGGTCTGTTGCTTTCGGCTTCGTGGGAAAAGATTTTCAGATTTGACTATTCCGCAATTGGATTAAATTGGACGGATTTGCCTGTCCCAGCCAATGCCGGGAGGGATTACCTCAACCTTTCCAGTCCTTGATGATTTGATCCACTGTGTCCCGCACTGCATCCCTGGCCTCATCTCTGTCATGACCTTTTGCCAATAGTTCATCATAGGGTGTTTCGGCATGTCTGATGTGAGCTGTAACAGCCAGATGGATGGCTTGTCCGTCGAGTTGTTTGGCCGATTCGCTACGTCCAATGCGACCGCTATACTTGAGGCAAGCGTGTTCAGCTATGATGTGTTCCCGTTTTGGAGGACAGTGAGGAAATGACTCCCGGACCCTTTCTGCAAAACTGGTTACATATCGATCATCCAACACAGCTCTTCTTTCAGCTTCCCTTTCTCTCTTGCGCGCCCTTGCCTCATCATCTGCCAGGCATTCCTGCTCTGCCTGTTCCAATGCAAATTCTTCAACCAGCAAACCTTGTCGTTCGTATCTTTTGCGAGAACGACTCCATTTCAAAACAACAGCCGACAACCTGGAGTGTTTCCTTGACCGCCTGGTGAGCGCCGCATCTCCGGAAGGAAGAAACAACAAATGATCCATATCGGCACAAGACAGGCACAAAACGCCCTTTTCTTCCTTCAACGTGATCCATGATTTACGCCCCAGTTCTTCACCACACTCCTCACATTTGGAATCTCTATTCGAAATGAAAACCTTTAAATCAGCGTTTTTGTTCATAATACTCCAAATGACAGATCAACTGATCCAACAAGTCAAACTCGTTATCATCAGTCAACAAATCATACAATCTGGTTCAAGGGACATTTGAAACTTTCCGGATTTGAAAGAACCGTATGGGGAACCCCTCCAAAACGGGGATTTCAAATCCGAGTTTACCATCGGGTTCGACTGTTTTCTTCGTCGATACAAGATCCCATAGCGGATTGCCAAGGTTTTGGCTGCTGTAAAGGCCGTAGTCTTCTTTATCCGGAACCAAGCACTCAATAAACACCGTTTCTTCATCCAGTAACATGGTCAGCTTGAGTCCCAGGTTTGCTTGCCCTTCGGGGTGCTCACCAGGAGAACCTCCGGTCTGGGTGCTTGTTTTCCAGTAGAATTCCTGAGTGGGATCATCGTTTGTATCCACGGCAATCAGGGAGGGACCTGAACCATCGGCGCTTTTTAGTTCGGCGGCATCATCGTCATATGAAAATGCGATTAGCGTTTGATCTTCCGCATCCACGACGGCCACGCTTTCTCCGCTGTTTGAAAAATTGCCGGTGAATTCGCCCGCAACAGGCAGTCCAGGTCCGTATCGTTTTTCAAAGGCGACAAGGTTTTTTACAACCAACACCGTCGCACCTGGTGCCAGGCGCGTGATGCTTGAGTCGGTGAAGTCGAACGTCACGCCGTCGATAAACCGCACGCCATCCAACAGGAAGGTTGCCGTTCCTGGGTTGTAGAGTTCGATGAACTCAAAGGCATCCGCATCATCGAAACCGTCTGCCAGTTCTTCTGGGGAAGGATCTGCAGGGTGATAGTTGAGTTCGCTGACCTGCAAGCGGGGGTCGCCTGCGATGAAGGTTGCTTCGGTCAGGGCACTCCATTCGGATCCGGACAGTGTGCTGGCTTTGACGGTGGTCAAATCCTGTAACGGGATGGGGGAATCATATCGGTTCGATGTCGGAAGGTTTCCGGTGATGTTTCTTTTTCCGACCATTAGTTCCACATCGATCAGGAAATCGGAGCTGTCCAATGAAACATTGAGCCCATGTATGGCCAGCAGATTGATGCCCGGACGCAGGTGCTTGAGGTAGGCGCTTGCTTCAAATTCCTGCCAGAAAACGGCGGCGGCATCATCGTTCGCTCCGGTGGCTGTGGCATTCCATAGCAGGTCGCCGGGAGTATTGGCCGAGGCAATCTGCACTCCGTTCAGGAAGGCGGCGAATCCGTCGTCATAGCGCATCCTCAATATCATGAAATTCAAGTCTGCGATGGCATCCGGTTCGGCTTCAAAGGGGATTCGAATGAAGGCGGAGGTGTTTTGTCCGGACATCGTTTCGCGCACATCGATTCCGATGAGATCCTGGTAACCGTTGGCGGTGTCGTAGCCAACAGCACCAGTGCCACTCGTCCAACTTGCATCCGGGAAACCCAATTCCTGTTGCCAGCTGGTGCCCAATGCATTCCCCCCATTCTCAGGACTCGGGATCAAAACGCGTCTTCGAGTGCCGGAGTCAACCAAAGTGGACGGTTTGACCGTGCTGACGGTTATGTCGGTGCGAGGATCGGATCCGTCCAACGTGTAATAGATCGTTCCATTGTCGGCGCTCATCGTCAGGCTGGTTCCGGGTTCAACTCTTCCTTCCTGGAGGTTGAAAACCGGCGCATTGACTTGAGGATAGAGACCAGCTCTCCGCAGTTGCTCGATGACAATGGCGGATCGTCGGGGGAAGTAATTGGTCAGAAGATCGTCCCGTTCCCTGCGCCAGTGTTCGTCGCGTGTGAAGGGACTGCTGTTCAACTGATCTCCCCAGCGGGCAGTCTCTCCGACGATGGCGCTGTCAATGAAGTCCGCCAATTGTGCGAAACGTGTGGCAGGACGATTGTTCTCGGGTTCCGCTCTGGACCATTGGGGTTTGGTAGGGTTGACATACAAAGCCCCTCCCGGAGCGAAATGGCGCCGGGCTCGATCTCCGAACCAACGTCGGAAATCCGCATTGGCCCTCAACGCTCCGTAAGGTCGTGCCACGGCGGTGTTGACGCCGGTTTGGTTGGCATTGAGACCTGAGCCCAGGCCCATGGCGGTTTCCGAATCCCATGGATAGAATTGAAAACCTTCGCTTCCTTCCCGATCACGTCCCACCCAATAATTCCGTCCCGGCCAATCCTGATTGCCGATGTAAAAGTTCAGAATGCAGTAATCGATCAGGTTCTCAATATCCAGCAGGTTTTCGATGGTCGGGTCCCGGATGCCTTCGGGATTCTTACCCTGGATCTTTTGATAGACGGCGTTTTGATCGATGCCTTCATTGAGCACGGCGAGCATGCGATCCCATGCATCACGGGTGCCATCGGGGACTGAATCCTGGTTCAATGCATCCCAGTCATCCTTGTCCCCACCATGGTAACTCGAGGAGAACGAAGCGTCGGGGCGCTCCGCCAGATTGTAGAGTCCCCAGTAGGCTCCGTTCAGGTAGAGGTGGACGAATGTCGTGTGGGACGAGACCATTCCCATGGCGCGGGCCGTCTCCATTGCAAAGGCGTCGCGGATATAGAGCGCATGAGAGCCTGCATACTTCCAGGCATCATTACCGTTGGCTCTGAGAACGACGGTGTCAAAGGCGTCGGTTGCATCGGGGCCAAACAGGGGAAAATTCAACTTGGTGGCACCGTATTCCTCACGAAAAACGAGGCGAAACGATTTCTTCATTGTCAGATCAAATCGCCGAAATGCGCCGCCTTGAATCTTCAATCCGGCATTCTCCTGAAAACCTTCACGTGCATCCGGGTAGATTAACTCTGCCGAGACGGGGCGTTCCCAATTGTCCCAGGCGTCACCACGGGCGGTGGGGTTGGCGTAGATGCCTTTGGGGCCGAACAAATCATCGGAATCCAACACCAGCGAAATGGTGGGGATGGATTTCAAGACATCTTGAATCGTTCGCGTGTAACGTCCTCCATAGCTGTCCCTGCCATCCAGGTTCACCACGCGGGGATCCAGGCCGTAATCGGCGGGTTGGGATCCCCAGCGATCCGGAAACGTTGCGTCCAATACAGACATGTCCTCTTGTCGCGCGATGTCTGCGGTGAACAGATACGAACGGGTGGAAACGGGTGAGTTTTTCCATCCTTCAAGTGTGGCAACAGCGCGGAGCACGGTAGTTTTGCTCACGCGAATCGGGCTGCTGTATTCGATGCCTGTTTGCGCGTCGGGTTCGCTGCCATCCAGTGAATAGTATATCCGGGCGTCTGCCATATCGGATTGGATGCCGACCTCCAAGGCGCCTTCCTTGAACCCGCTCTCGGGAGAGATGAGCGGTGCCATCAATTGCCCGATGAATTGTTCTTCGGGATTGGTTTCTCCGGGAGATGGGTGTTCGAAGTAACCCGACTGTGACAGGTTTAATGTGGTGATGGTATTGACCAATTGAACATCCAACAGAAAGTCGGGACTGGATGGACTTTCGTTCAACGCATGGATGGCCAGCACATTCGATCCGGTGTTTAACAGGTGGGCAAATCCTCGAAGGTCCACCCGTTCTTCTGCCACCACCATTTCCGTGCCCAGACCCTTGGTTGCCACTGAATCAAATCCAGGATTTGCAGGAGCATTGACACGCGCCACTTCCACGCCATTCAGGTAGGCGATGAAACCGTCATTGTAACGAAGGGGCATGGTAAGACCTTGAAGATCGGTTCCCGGGGCAATCGTAAACGGGAGCCTTAAATATACCGAGGCATGTTGACCGATCATGGCGCTTTCCAAATCGGTTTGAATAAACGTTCGAATATCCGGCCTGGTCAAACCAGTGTTCCCCAAAAACTCGACTTCCGCGATCTGCATGAGTTGATTGTTTCCACCTTGCAAGGTGGGGAAAAGAAGCCGGTAAGTCTCATAGGCCGTGTCGTTGACGAATGACACTTCAACCTCGGTGAACCGATCTTCAAATGGCGGAACACTTCCCATGGCGATCAGTTGGAACGTATTGTCGTCTGAAAGTCCCTCAAGTCGGTAGGAAGTCGGATCTCTGCCGGGTGCATCATTGGCGGAGGTGAGTCGAAGTCCATTGATGATCGTCGGTCCGACGGCCGGCTGCAGCGTGAATCCCGAATTCGGTCCATCAAAGTTCAGGTATTTCGTGCTCGAGTCGTTGTCAATCGCCCGCCATACCTCTTCATTGGTGGGGGAATTAAACGTTGTCGGGGTGATGCTGTCTTCCGGGCCGGAAATATCCTCAAGCTGTGACAGGTCCAATTCATCCGGAGTGGGTAGGGGATTGCCCTTGCCCATCCCCAGTAGTTCCACCTCGGCAATTTGCACCGCCACGGCTACCGCCGGATCGCGAACGTTGGGGAACAAAAGCCGGTAGTACGCATAGGCCGTTTCGTTTTCAAAGTTGATCTCTACGGTTTCGAAGCGATTGGCAAATTCCGGAATCGTGCCTTTCGCGATTTGGCGAAAAGCGGATCCATTGTTGGAGCCTGACAGGACGAATTCACTGGGATCCCGGTCCGGGGCATCATTCGCCGAGGTCAAACTTAGCCCGGTGACGGTGGCTGGTCCACTTGGCATTTTAACGGTGAAACCGGCGTTGAGCTTGTCGAAGTTCAGATACTTCGTGTCCTTGTTGTTGTCGATGGCATTGATCACTCCTTCATTTGCCGGGGACAAAAAGGAACTGGGCTCAATCGGATCGCCGGGCTGCGTCACATCGGTTCGAGAGGATGCGTCTTCCGGTGGCGTGTCCGTATCGGTGGGGGAACCGGCATCGCCCTCGGATGCATCCCGCTGGTAGCCGATGCCAAGCGTGGTATCGAACCATTGTGCGTCGTCGAAGTCGGGCAAGGTCCATGAGATCCCCAAGTTGTTGTCCACTGGAAACAGTAATTTGCCCGTCGCCTGGTTTGGAACAAAAGCCGTCGTTTCAAATTGCATGCGGATGCCATAGGACACATCGGAATACTGGAGTGGATAGTCCGGTTCATAAGCATGCGAAACGGTCTTGCCATCGGGTTTTATCAATCCCAGGTAATCTCCGTCTCTGTTTAACCTGAAATTCGTGTGAAATTCGGAACCGGCCACCGATCGATCCTTGCCGGAAGCAAATACGATCAGGGTTGATTGACCGGGAAGGACTGTTTCAGGAAAAGTCCATTTGCTCAGGTCTTCCGCATCGTCGGTCAAATACCACCCCGACAAAGAAGCGGGTTCATGACCAACATTGTAAAGCTCGATCCAATCACTCAAATCGCCGTCTTCATCTGTCAACCCCGACTGATTCGAAGCCAAAAACTCGGATATGATCACGGGCTGCGCGATCGACTGGGCTATGCCAAAAAACAATGCCAGTAAACAACCAAAAGTCTTCCTGTTCATGAAACTCCAAAACCAATAGGTCGTAGAGCCAGGGATGCAATGAAACAACGTTCTCAATGCATGGAATTTCACACGGATAGACAGCACATTCAAGGAGAATGAAGCAACGTTTCCACAGCGTAGCTGCTTTCTCAAGAAAGTGGTCCCAGAGTGGAGAGCAACTGTAGTGGCAAACCCCGAAGTGACGCGCATGCGCAGTCGCGGGATGCTACCTGGGGTGAACTGCAGGTAGAGCTGACAAGCTTGTCCCGCGACTGCGTGGATCTCGGTCCGCCCCTTGTGGCATTCTTATTCAATAATACCAACCAAAGGAAAACCCTGACGCATGCGAACCCCAAATCGCTTAATGCCGTATTGGTGAAGAATTTTGGCCCATGACAACTGCAGGCTTCCCGAAACGGAAACTGAATCGATTTCGAACACCACAAGGTGACGCGACAGGGACGTCACGTCTCTACCTGTGATCGCCATCGCATGGCGCCAATTACTGCCAACAACCTATCTTCCATTTGCAGAATTTGGATCTCCTCTTTTCGCTTGTGAATCAGTTGGGTTGCACCAGTATGTCTGGAATCAATCATGAAATGGCTTTCGTTTTTATTAATGGCTTTGGTCGCACAGGCTGATGTTGTTCCTGTTGAGGATGTCCAACATCAAACGGTTTATTATGAGAAGGGCCGTTTCGGTGGGTGGCCGGCGAATCATGGAATCTGGATTTGGGGGAATGAAATTCTGGTGGGTTTCTCCAAAGGTTTCTACAAGGATCTGGGTCCGGATCGCCATCACATCGACCGCGAAGCCCCCGAACTGCATTTCCTGGCACGTAGTCTGGATGGTGGTGAATCATGGAAGATCACCGATCCCGGCTTAAACGGGGATTTGATTCCGGAAGGGGGATTTCTTCATGGGGTGGAAAGAAAGGATGTTCCGATCCCTTCGTTGAAGGAAAGCCCCGGAGGCATCCGCTTCACGCATCCTGACTTTGCAATGACTTTACGGACAGACAACATCGATGCCGGGACAGGGCGTTTCTGGTATTCCTATGATCGCGGACATGACTGGGAAGGTCCTTTTCGCCTGCCGCATTTCGGTTTTCCGGGCACCGCTTTTCGAACGGACTACATCGTGGAAGGGAATCAACGGTGCACTGCCTTCACCACCGTGGCGAAGGCCGATGGAAATGAAGGGCAATGTGTTTGTATTCGTACGGTTGACGGGGGGGAAACCTGGATCCGCGTAGGAAACATCGGTCCAGAACCAACCGGTTTCACGATCATGCCGTCCTCGGTCAAACTGGATGAGGATTCCTATTACGTTGCTGTTCGCAACCGAGAAGAAGACAGGCGCTGGATCGGCGCTTATCGATCGGACGATCAGGGTAAAACCTGGAAAGCGATGCCGGACCCGGTCGAGGACTGTGGTGAGGGGAATCCACCCAGCCTCATTCGCCTGAAAGATGGGCGTTTATGTCTCACCTACGGACACCGCGCCGAACCGTTCAGCATCCGGGCTCGTCTTAGTGAGGATCAAGGACGCACCTGGGGCCCGGTTCTGGTTTTGCGGGATGATGGGGAAAACCGCGATATCGGATACTGCCGATCGGTTCAAAGACCAGACGGCAAAGTCGTCACCCTCTACTACATCACCGATCCCAAAAACGGCCCCGAGCGTTCCATAGTGTCGACGATTTGGATGCCTCCCATGCCGTAACGATTTTTTTGAACCGCAGATTAACGCAGATGACTGAAAAGATATTGACTTAGAGTTTTAAATGGGCCCAACAGATGGGATGCCATTACGCCTTTACCGCTAAAAGTTTCCTTAAAAATCTGCGATAATTCGCGAAATCTGCGGTTAGACAAAAACACATTTAGTCCAGGGTGTCCCTTGTGTTCATGGCGTGTATGTCATCAGTTCAGCATTGTCATTCAAAATCCCGATGCCTATCATCCGCGCATGCTCGATTTCCTTGCTGATAAGCACGCGTCTCTTTGTGGCGGCAGCCATTTGAGGCGGCGTGAGTTTTTGCAGGTGGGTGCTTTGGGTGCGATCGGTTTATCGTGGCCTCAACTGCTCGCGGCGAAAGCTGCCGGAGCGGTAGCCAAACCCAAAGAGGATCGTTCCTGCATCATGATCTTCAATCTCGGCGGTCCCAGTCATGTCGATCTCTGGGACATGAAACCAAACGCCGCCCGAGAGGTGCGTGGACCGTTCAAACCCATCCGAACCAAATCGCCGGATATCGATATTTCGGAGATTCTTCCTTTGCACGCAAAGATCGCCGACAAGTTTTCCCTGGTGCGATCCGTGCATCACGGTGGCGCGGCGGTGCATGACGCGGGGTGGCAGATTCTGCAGACCGGACGTCGGTTCACCGGTGGCATCCAAACCCCACACGCCGGCGCAGTGGTCAGTTACCTTCGGGGGCGCAAAACCGATCTACCTCCTTTTGTGGTGTTGCCGGAATTGATGGGGCGCGGCGGGGGCAACCTGCCCAATGGCCAGGCCGGCGGATTCCTGGGCAAGGCGCACGATCCGTTCGCCTTGATGGCTGATCCTTCCAAACAGGATTTCAAAGTGCCGGACCTGCTGCCACCGGATCAAATCGGGGCTCGCCGTCTGGAGCGGCGCAGAAAGATGCGGGATATCGTGGAGCAGACCTTCACCGATTTTGAAGCAAGCGAAGACGCGCGCCTGATGGATGATAACTTTCAGGCAGCCTACCGCATGATGACCAGCGAACAGGCCCGGTCCGCCTTTGATTTGGCCAAAGAACCGCAAAAGGTGAGAGAACGGTATGGCATGAATCGTTTCGGACAATGCTGCCTGCTGGCGCGCCGCCTGGTGGAGAACGGGGTGCGTTTCATCACCATCAATACCTTCCTGACCGTGTTTGATGAAACGACCTGGGACATTCACGGTTCGAAACCATTTACTTCCATTTCAGGGATGCGGGACATTGTGGCCCCGATGTACGACCAGGCTTATTCGGCACTGATCGAAGACTTGTCGCAGCGCGGCCTGCTGGATGATACGATGGTCACTTGCCTGAGCGAATTCGGTCGAACACCGAAAGTGAACCCTGCTGGTGGACGCGATCATTGGCCACAGTGTTTCACCGTTTCCTTCGCGGGCGGCGGGGTTCATGGGGGACGCGTTGTTGGCGCCAGTGACCCCATTGGTGGGTTTCCTGCCGAACGCCCCGTGGAACCTGCCGATATCGTTGCCACCATTTTTCACTCACTCGGGATCGACCATGAAGGGCACCTGCCCGGACCTTCCGGACGTCCATTTCCCTTGGTCGATGTGGGACGTCAACCTATCCAGGAGTTGTTCGCATGAAACAGGTGAAGCGTATCTCATTTATGAATCAGGCTTTCTTGCTGGGATTTATAGTGTGGGGGAACATTGCGTTCCTGACTGCGGCGGCCGGGGAAACCTTGCGCATTCTACCGGATCAAATCTCCCTCCAGGGACCGGACGTATTTCAACGCTTGATGGTTGTGCGTGAGCTGGATGGCATTGCGCGAGGAGAAGTGCCTGTTCTTTCCTGGGAATCTTCTCAATTTGGGATCGCCGGCATCCATGAGAATGGAACAGTGCATGCGAGTGGAAACGGAACTGCAACGATCAAAGCAGTGACGGCATCGGGCGAAGTATCGGTGGTCGTGAACGTATTGGATCAGGACCAGCAGGAAACCTGGAGTTTCAATCGTCATATTCTGCCGGTCATGGCGAAAGCGGGATGCAACCAGGGCGCTTGTCATGGGGCATTGGCCGGCAAAGGTGGTTTTCGCTTGAGTTTGCGCGGGTATGATCCGGAGTCCGATCATTACAACATCACGCGTGAAGCCCTTGGTCGCCGCATCGAACTCCTTGCTCCGGAGCGTAGTTTGTTTTTAACCAAACCCACCATGGCAGTTCGTCACAAGGGAGGAAAACGCCTGGATCCGCATTCAAGGGAATACCAGATCCTCGCCGAATGGATTGCTCAAGGCGCCACACCACCGCAAGCCGAGGAGGCCGAGCTCGAGCGCGTTGAAGTTTTGCCTTCGCACAGCATCCTGCGAAAAGGGGATGTTCAACACTTGATTGTCCGCGCTCACTACGGTGATGGGCGGGTGGAGGATGTCACGGATTGGGCCAAGTTCACCTCGGTGAACGAAACGGTTGCCAAGGTTGATGAAACGACCGGCAGGGTGGAAGTGATCGGAAGTGGAGAGGGCGCCGTGAGTGTCTGGTTCTCCAGTCGTGTCGTAATCGCCCGTGTGACTTCGCCCTATGAATCCGTCATTCAGGACGCCGAATTTGCCAAACAACCCGTGCGCAACTTCATTGATCAAATCAATCTGGAACAACTGAAACAATTGCGATTGCTGCCATCGCCCCGTTCGAAGGATGCGGCGTTTGCGCGGCGTGTTTTTCTGGATCTCATCGGTCGACTTCCCGAGCCGGAGGAAACCACGGAGTTCCTGGTTTCCAACGATCCGAACAAACGCGATCAACTGATCGATCGTTTGCTGTCCAGTGAAGCGTATGTCGATTACTGGTCCTACCGCTGGTCCGATGTGTTTCTGGTCAGCAGTCGTTCCTTGCGTCCCGGTCCACTGAAGTCCTATTACGAATGGATTCGGGAAAACGTTCGCAACAACACCCCTTGGGATGTGTGGGTGCGGGATGTGTTGACCGCCCGAGGGGACAGCGTCGAAAGCGGTGAAACGAATTTTTATGCCTTGCACCAGGATCCGGAAACCATGGCGGAAAACGTGAGCCAGGCCTTTCTCAGCCTCTCCATCAATTGTGCCAAGTGTCATAACCATCCGCTGGAGAAATGGACCAATGATCAATACTACGGTTTTGCCAATCTCTTCGCCCGCGTGCGTGCCAAGGGCTGGGGAGGGGATGCCCGGAATGGGGATGGCGTGCGCACCTTGTTTGTTGAGGAGCAGGGTGATTTGATCCAACCCCGCACAGGTAAACCTCAACCGCCCGCTCCATTGGATGCTGATCCGCTTAACATGGAGTCACCTGAAGACCGGCGTATTCAATTGGCCGAGTGGGTGGCTTCGCCCGATAATCCTTACTTCACGCGATCGGTGGCCAATCGCATTTGGGCCGCTCTGTTCGGAGTGGGATTGGTGGAACCGGTCGATGACCTGCGTGTTTCAAATCCCGCTTCCAACGAGGCCTTGCTTTCCGCGTTGTCGGAGTTTTTGGTGGAGCGGAATTATGATTTGAAAGCGTTGATGCGATTGATCCTGCAGTCCGAAACGTATCAACGATCCAGTCTGGTCCTGCCGGAGAACAAAGAGGATTCCCGTTACTTCTCCCGTTATTACCCTCGCCGTTTGATGGCGGAGATATTGCAGGATGCGATTGCTTCGGTGACGGATGTGGCGGATGTGTATGATCAATTACAACTGACCGATGGGAGCTTTGAAAAGACAACTCTATACCCGGAAGGCACGCGTGCCCTGGAATTGTTCGATGCCTCGGTGGCGTCCTATTTCCTGAATACCTTTGGTCGAAATGAACGTGCCATCACCTGTGAATGCGAACGGTCCAATCAACCCAGCCTGGTGCAGGTGCTGCATCTATCCAATGGTGACGCCATCAATGAAAAACTCAAACAAAAGGGTAGCCGCGTTCAACAACTGCTGGATGCCAATCTGCCCAGGGAAACCCTGATCGACCAAGCCTTTCTTTGGTGCCTCTGTCGTTATCCGAGCGAAAGAGAGCGTGCATCTTATCTTGAAATCTTGAAGGAAACGGAACCGGATCAACTGGTGACAGCGACGGAAGATCTGTTTTGGGCCCTGATGACGAGTCGCGAGTTTTTATTTCAACACTGAAAGGATGAAAATGCATAAGTGGAATAGTTGGTTCATGCTGCTTGCAGCCTCTTTGGTGGCGATACCTGTTATGCACGCAGAAGTCGATTTTGGAACCGATGTCGCTCCCTTGCTCAGGGATTATTGTGCCGGTTGTCACAATGATCAGGATCTGGAAGCTGAGTTGTCCGTAGAGACCTTTCACGCGCTCAACCAAGGTGGCGAAAGCGAAAAGACCATGATCGTTCCGGGCCGTCCGGAAGAAAGCTACTTGATCCAGGTGTTGACCGGTGAAGCCAAACCCAAAATGCCTCCCAAACGCGAAACCCAAATGGAACACTCGCAGATAGATGTTTTGGTGAAATGGGTCGAAGAGGGAGCCACAGGACCGGAACGTTCGCAGGATACGTCCATACTCAAGACGCTTTCCTTGCCCCCTGTGCAACCATCGCAGGAAGTGAAGCCGATCGTCACCGCCGCCGAATTTTCTGGTGATGGGAAATGGCTGGTGCGTGGTGGTTTTGGTTTTATGGCTGTTGCTTCCATGCCGGATCTGTCTGAGCAATGGGAAACGAATGACATTCCAGGAAAGGTCGGGGCGGTCCATCTTCGTGGAAACCGCGTGATTGTGGCATCCGGTGTCAGTGGGTTGAGGGGCGAAGCGAGTGTTTGGGATCTGCGGACCGGTGACTTGATTCGGCGGTTTGACAAAGGTCATAACGATTTGCTGTATGACGCCGACCTTTCACCCGACGGAACGATTCTCGCGACGGCAGGTTATGATCGGGTGATTCGTTTCTGGAATCTGGAATCGGGTGAGGAAGTACTTCAGATCGACGGGCACTACGGAGCGGTGTTTGACTTGACCTTTCATCCGTCCGGCAAGTTGATTGCCAGCGCCAGTGCCGATCAAACGATCAAGATCTGGCGGGTTGCAGATGGTGTTCGCATCGATACACTCAACCAACCGCAGGGCGAACAATACAAAGTGGCGTTTACTCCTGATGGACAATTTATCCTGGGTGTGGGAGCGGATCGGCGCATTCGCATGTGGGAACAGGCCGGTGTGGACACGCCTATCCTTCATCCGGTGAAGTATACCCGCTTTGCTCACGAGGGAGCCATTGTGGATATGACCTTGTCGCCGGATGGAACTCGTCTGATCACTTCATCCGCCGACCGCTCCATCAAGGTTTGGTCACTGCCCGATCTGAACCCACTGCACGCATGGGAATCCGAATCCGACGTTGCTCAGGCCCTTGGTATACCGAATGGGGGTGAGGCGGCGTTGGTGCATTTCATGGACGGTAGTCATGCCTGGAAAGATATGCCCAAGGCCATGAGTGGTCAGGAAAACCCGGTGCTTTCTAAAACTTTGGAACCTTCGTCCGCAGGAAGTGCCGGGGAACCATTGAAACAAGAGAAGGTCGCTATCCAGTCGAATGGCGTCAATCAGGAATGGACGCAGGCACAACAGGTGACCGCTCCAGTTGAGATCACGGGGATTTTGGATCGTTCCGGTAAGCAGGCCAACTTTCGATTTCACGCTGATGCTGGTCAAACCTGGGTGGTGGAAGTGGACGCATCCCAATCGGGATCGCCTCTGGATTCACGCATTGAGATTTTGGACGAGCAGGGGAACCTCGTTGAACGCGTTCGATTACAGGCCTTGCGTGATTCATGGTTCACCTTTCGAGGAAAAGATTCCACGACATCTGGTGATTTTCGTTTGCAGAACTGGCGTGAAATGGAGTTGAACGAATACCTCTATTCCAACGGGGAAGTGAATCGACTCTGGCTATATCCGCGCGGGCCTGATTCCGGTTTTCTGGTTTACCCCGGTTTCGGAAACAGACACACCTACTTTGGCACCACCGCGATCACCCATGCGCTGGGGGAGCCCTGCTACATCGTTCGTCCGGTGCCCGCTGGAATCGATCCGGCGCCTAATGGACTGCCGGTGTTCCCGATCTATTATCAAAACGATGATGATCCCTATCGCAAGCTGGGCAAGGATTCGAAACTCATTTTTGAAGCGCCCGGGAAAGGAGAATACATTGTCCGGCTGAGTGATGTCCGTGGGTTTGGTGGAAATGATTTTCGTTATCGCCTGACTGTAAGACCGCCCAAACCGGGATTCACCGCACGGGTCGAAGGTTGGAAACCGGAAGTCAGTCCGGGTAGTGGCAGGGAGTTCATGATTCAGGTGGAACGTCATGACAACTTTCAAGGTCCCATCCGCATCGAAGCGACCCACGTGCCCGAAGGTTTCAGCATCTCAACGCCCATACTGGTGCAGGCCGAACAACATCGAGCTTTCGGCGCGGTTTATCTGCTGAAAACAAAGGGGACGGCAAATGAAACGCCCGAAGGTGAGATTGGTTTCAAGGCTATCGCAACGATCAACGGAAAGACTGTCGAACAGAATCTTGAGTTTAACGGGAACGTCAAAACAGGATCCTCTGCAAAAATTCAGGTGGAAGTACTGCCGCTGGATGAATCTGAGGAAAATGATGGCCCACTTGAATTAACCATCGCTCCCGGAGAAACCATATCCGCGCGTGTTCGAATTCAACGCAACGCATTCGACGCCCGCGTCCCATTCGGCAACGAAGATGCCGGCCGCAACTTGCCCCACGGACTTTACGTCGACAATATTGGACTCAATGGCCTGATGATTGTCGAAGGCCAAACCGAACGCGAATTCTTCATCACCGCCGCCAAATGGGCCCCCGAAACCACCCGGGTATTCCACCTCCGCACCACCGAAGACGGCGGCCAATGCTCGCAACCCGTGATCCTGCACGTCAAACAACCCGAGTGATTGCTGTGAATGGTTGAAATATTGTTCATTTAATCACGCAGAGACGCGGAGACGCAGAGGTTTTTAGACGAGATGAACAGGATTTACAGGATGATCGATTAAACAAATGCAGGCATTGACGACACGAAAGACAACTCTGGACTGCGGTGGCTCGACACCGCTCTGGATACCTCGGGGAAACATTTTGGTAAAACCCCTTCCTTACCAATCAACCGTTTATTAAACGTTCGTAGGCGTCGTGAGGGCCAATCCAGAACCATGTGATGGTTCCGCCTGTTTCGATTCCGAGCGCTCGGTAGTTGTCGCCGATGCGAGCGACCCAATAGCCTTGGACTTTTTTAAAGTGGAGAGAGGAATGCCAGTGGTTTGCTTTCCAGAGCTGATAATTTTTAATGGCCAGCCGTTGGATTTCAGGGCGGAGTTGCTTAAAGAGACGCCAGAAACGAGTGGAAGCCCTAGATCTCATTTTGGAAAAGGACGGGTCTTTCCTGCCCGATACTCGGCAATAGCTTCCTCGGCCAGTTGATCGAGTTTGCCTGCCTTGATATCGGATTCAATTTGACTGTCCCACTGATCAGCCATCTGTTCAGATAGCCAATGGTGCAGGCTCCATCTTTCCTGTAATGGAAGCTTCTCTATGGCATTTTCAATTTCTTCTACTGTACTCATACTTTTATGCTATCATCTTAAATCGGTGCTTTCAACAGAAGACATCTTCCTGTCGGACCGCATGCCGGGTATATCTGTAATTCTGATGTATGACGGTATACCTGACTGTTTGGTTGAAGGGCTTATGCTTTGGAAGACCGCTCCGTCGGATACCGTTTTATTTCGTTTATTCTGTCGGGTTTCTGTTGATAAGTGGTTTGTTTTTTCTGATTTTGTTGAAGTGGTTGAGGTTGATGAAATGCATGACTCCGAGAACCAGCATGACGACGCCCAGTTTGGTGGCCGCGTATTCGATGCCTTCTGTGGTATCGCAGGGCCGTTGTCCATATTTCAGGAACAAAAGGATGAAGCCCAGGTTCACCAGGTAAAATCCCACCACCAAAAGATGGTTGACAGCTTCGGCCAGATCTTCATTGCCTTCAAAGGCGTTCAGGAGAAACAAGGCCCCGTGTTGATGCAGGGTGCGGGCAACCCAGACGGTCATCAGGACTGCCAGGGTGAAGTAGATGAGGTGGATCCATGGTAACAGATTCATTTGGTTTTCTTTCTATTTTGATTGTTGTGTTTTTTTGTGTGAGGTGGAATTAATATCATGTTCAAACTTTCGGAAAAAATCGAAAGCTAATGGCAAAATTTTTATTTCAGCAATTTGATCATATTTGGGATGAGTTTGCTTCCTTCGGATTTGGATATTTTTTCCATGAGCTGGTTGGCGGTTTGCACGAACTCTTTGAGTTGCTTGATTTGCGCAACAAACGCTTTTTCTTCTTCAGTTTTAGGCTGGTCAACTTTCTGGATGGAATCTTCCAGCACGTTTAGGACGGGTTCTATCTCACGGCGTTTTCGTTCACGGGCCACGATGCAAAAGATCTTCCAGACATCCTTCTCGGCGGAGAAGTACTCCCTTCGATCACCGGGGTAGGTTACTTTAGAAATCAATCCCCAACAGATCAGATCGCGCAGGTTGACATTGGTATTGCCCCGACTGGATTGAAGCTCCTCCATGATCATTTCGGTGTGCAGGGGGGTAGGTGAAACCATGAGTAGTGCATGAATTTGTGCCATGGTCCGATTCACTCCCCACGCGCTACCCAAAGCTCCCCATTGGGAGATGAATTCCTGTCGGAGCGCTTTGATGTTGCGAGGAGCTTGTTTCATATTACACTGAAACTTCCGGAAATATCCGAAAGTATGTCAACATCTTTTTGCTTCGAAATGCAACTTTAATGCATTAATGCGCCTACATAGTCATGGGGCTAATTTTGCGGCTGGTAAAAAGCAGTCATTGGATCGCTCCTTCAGAGCTTTGAAATTGGTGTCGTTTTTATCCCCAGCGCGATGCGCTGGGCTGGTATGGTTTGCCTCGGTTGGGGCTTTGGGTATGTCGATTCTAACGAATCTCAACCATTGGCGCATGGGGATTTCAAGACATCTCTGAAACTCAATAAAAAATATCTGCGCCCATCTGCGCAATCTCGTAGATCCCGCAATTGCGGTGGTGCGGTTCAATAAAAAGAAAATGGTGCACGCTGCAGGTTGTTCCTTTGGGTACTGGTATGCAGGGTATGAAAGTCCTGAGGATGTTGCGCCGAGATCCACGCAGTCGCGGGACAAGCTGCCACGCTCTACCTTTTTCACATTTTATTCGCTGGCGGTGACGTGGGGTTCGTGGTCGCGGTTCCAGCGGCGGGCGACGCGTTCTTTTTCGGCACGGCTGTTCACGAGTTGGGCGATCATTTCCGTGCGGGGGATGGCCTCGACGTGGCCGTCGGCGAACAGGATGTTGGCGCGGGTGCCGTGGATTTCCAGTGGCCATTGACGTTCGGCATACATGCCGATGAATCCGCTCCAGTCAGAGTCGCCGTTTTGCTCGAGATCCCAGTTGCTGTCTCCGATGGCGATCATGTCCGTCGGAACGCGCACGGAGGACTCCTTGGCGCCTCCGTAAACGGGATCTCCTTTGTAAACGCCCAGTCCGGTGTTGGGTGTCATGCCGGCCCATCCTCCCCAGACGTTGTAGCCGTAGCTCATGAAATTGACACCTCCCGGCCGCAAGCGCATTTCGTCCGCCATGTATCCGTCACCAGCAGGAAGCCCGCTGCCATACTCGACTTTCCATTGCGCTTCGGGTGGTGCGCTGGGGCATTTGAACAGTTCCACGTTGTCACCCATCCCGATGTAATTTCTCAGTAGCGCCGGCCAGATCCAGGCGTTGGCCGTGTCGCGGTTGATGCCGACCGGGTAGCGTCCGTTGTCGTCCGTGTAGGCAATCATGGCAATGCCCATTTGACGTAGGTTGTTCATGCATTTGATGCCTTTGGCCTTGGCTTTCGCTTTGCTTAAGGCGGGGAGCAGCATGCCCGCCAGTATGGCAATGATGGCGATGACCACCAGTAGTTCGATGAGGGTGAAACCATGATGCGGCGAGTGTTTAGTTTTTCTCATGTTTGCTCCTGTATTTTCTAATAGGGATTGGAGCGAGTCTTTCTCAATGTGTCCTAGGTTGGAAGTAAAAAAAGCCTTTTAGTCATGGTATTTTTGAATGTGTTTTACTATGGTTGTCATCGAGCAATTTCATAAAAGAAAGCTGCCGCATGAACATTCGATTTTTTCGAATTCTTTGCTGGACGGTTCTTGGTTTTTCCTCCTCGGCCGCATCATCTGACTCAAGCCTGAGTGTTACCTCATGGGCCTATCAATTGCAGGGAATCGATGTTGATGCGGTGGTGGCAGACGAGTCCTTCGAATTGATTGTGATGGACTATTCGGTGAATGGTTCCAGAGATGGAAAGTTTACACCCGATCAAATCAATAGGATCAAACAATCCGGTAAGAAGGCGATTGCGTACTTGTCCATTGGAGAAGCGGAAAGTTACCGATCTTACTGGAACTCAACCTGGGAATCCAACCCGCCGTCGTGGCTGGGTCCTGAAAACCCCCATTGGGAATCGAATTTTAAGGTGCGGTTTTGGGATCCCGCATGGCAGGCGATCATCTTTTCCTACCTCGATGAAATCTATGATCAAGGTTTTGACGGCATTTATTGTGACATCATCGATGCGTATTACTACTGGCGGGAGGAGAATCCTGAAAAACCCGATGCCGATGCTCTGATGGCTCCGTTACTGATCAACTTGCGGAACCATCTTTCCGATCGCAAGGACCGGTCATTTGCGATCATCATCCAAAATGGCGAAACCATCATCGACGAGGAAAATATGACGGACGCTCTGCGCGGGCAATTGTTTGACGCTATTGATGGGATCGGTGTTGAGGATGTGTTCTTCAGTGGCGAATTGGATGACAACAATCCGTATCAACCCGAAGGTGAGAGGCTTCCTTATCTCCGTGAATTCCTTCAGCAAGGGAAGACTGTTTTGGCGGTCGAATATGTGACAGAACCATCCTTGATTCAAACGTTCTTAACAGCCCGTTAAAAAAGTGGCAATCTGCCACAAATGATTCGAGATTGATC
>CAYPZD010000007.1:0-19010 GCA_964415055.1 uncultured Verrucomicrobiota bacterium
TTTTTGCAAACGCAGCTACTTTTTTGGAAAAAGGTCCACGCTTTTGGAAGCGCAGCTATTCTTCTTTGATGTCGATGCTGGCGACGGCCATGGCGGCGATGCCTTCGCCTCGGCCGATGAAGCCGATGCGTTCGTTGGTGGTGGCTTTGAGGCCTATTTTGTTGGGGTTGATCTCCAGGCATTCCGCGATGCGGAATTTCATTTCCTTGGTATGCGGATTGACCTTGGGTTCTTCGGCAATGACGGTGATGTCAATGTTGGCGATGGTTCCCTGATGCAGCTTGACGTGGCGTCCGGCTTCTTTGAGGAAGAGGGTGCTGGGTGCGTTTTTCCACCGGGGATCGGTGTTCGGAAAAAATTGACCGATGTCGGATTCGCCCAGGGCTCCGAAGATGGCGTCACAGAGCGCGTGCAAGACAACGTCCGCATCGGAGTGGCCATCGAGTCCTTTGTCGTGTGGGATTTCGACTCCCCCAAGGACCAGTTTGCGGCCCTCGGCAAGGCGGTGCACATCATATCCAATTCCAACGCGTGACATATTTTTGCTATATTTAAAATAAAACAGCGGAATCCGTGTGGATTCCGCTGTTTGTTAAAACTAGTTGTTTACTGCACCTCGACCGGCAGTGCCAGGAGCTCAGCTGCCGACCAGGAGCGACCACGGTCACCCGATTCAGCACGAACGGCGGCGGCTTCTTCAGGTGTACAGATACTGGCTTCGTTGCCCCAAGTGTTGCGAATGTAAGATACAACCGCTGCCAAGTCAGCATCGGAAGCGATCACATCTCCAAGTGGAGGCATGGCAGCATTCCAACTCTGCCCGTTGACTTCCATTGGTCCATTCAAACCATTCAGCACGATGCGTAAGATACGGTTAGGCCCGTCGGTATTCACCCAATCGGAACCCGCCAATGGTGGAAACTGTCCAGGAGCCCCCATACCGGAAGCCTGGTGACAGGGTAAACAAACATTCCTGTAAATATCCGCACCACGTTTGATGGGATCATCTCCGCTTCCTGGCTGGACATCAGCCACAACTTCATAGGAATTGTAGGGTCCGTAAACGTATCGGTTGAATCCGCCGGCATTCGTGTTGAGATAGTTCATACCCCAGTAAGCGAGGAGAATGGCGATGACGAAGAGGATCACCGGCACAGGCGCGTTGTGAAAACCTGGTTCGCGGTCCTCAGCGTGCTTTTTCTTGGGCGTGTTTTTCTTGGATTTTGCGCTCATTGGGCCTGCTCCGTTTCGGAATTGTTATCTTCGCTGCTTTCAGCTTGGGTGAATAGGTAAGGGGCTTCGAATACCGGGTTGTCGATTCGAAGGCTCAAAAGGTAATCAACCAGTGAGTTGGCTTCGGGTTTTGGAACCACTTCCATGCCTTCCGCCGGGGCAAATTCGCCTTCCAAAGGAAGTGCATCAGGTGAAGGTTCCCCGTCGATTTCCTGTGTTTCGAAAAGATAGGGATACGCTGGCATGATGGAACCGGCCACCACTGTGTGTGGATGATAAAGGTGCAGCAAGTGCCACTCACGATCCGTCAGGCGAGAACCGACATTGGCCAGGTCGGGACCGATACGCTGATTACCCAGTAACAAGGGTTGATCATACAGGTAATCCAACCCGACCGTTTGACGAGGTCCCCAACCACGTTCGATATCGGGGCCCAAAGGACGAATATTTGCCGCAACCTTGGCTCCACTGTCCTTGAACAATTTCAGGATATGATCCGCCATTTCCTTTTTCACACCCTCACGGATGGTGATAGGCGCTTTGGCAACCAGGTCGGTGGCTTCCTGTTCACTGAGGGAGCGGTTGGCCTGTTGAACGAGTGCTATCACGGAGTTGGTGAAGTCGCCCGCATCGTTCAGAACCATATCGAATTCGAATCCGGTCTGGCGAATCTGCTGGGTGTGACATGAGGCACAACCGGCGGCGCGATAAACATCCTTGCCACGTTCGGCGAGTCCGCCACGTGGGGATGGATAATGACGTCCCAATTCCTTGACGACACGGGTGGACTGGCTACCCAGTTGAACCTGCGGCAACATGACGAAGCCGATCCAGGAAACAGCCATGGCGCATAGAACGCCTAGAAATAAAGTAGGGCCTTGATTCATGATTATTTCGAACCTTTCTTGGATTGAGATTTACCGGAGTCGCCACCCTGTCCTGCGAGACCGCAGCAATTGAGCAGGCAACCGGAATAAGTTCTCCAGAACAGGCAGGACACATTCCATACCAGCAGCAAGGCGGCAATGGTCACCAGGAGTTCACCCACGGTGCTCATGCGAATGAATGGAGCAATGCCGCCACGGACGATATCCATGAAGGGCATGTCGGGATTGGTCAATCCCTTGCCATGCTTCCAGCCACCGAACAAGAAAGCAACAGCTACCAGCAGCACACCCACGGCGTATGTCCAGAAAGTAGCAGTCCAACGTCCGGGACTGGACCATTGGGTTCCCGAGACTTTCGGCAGGAACAGATAGATGGCAGCCAATAAGCCGGCTCCAACGAATCCATAGAGTTGAAGCCATTTGAGTCCTGGTAAAAACAATGTGAACTGAACGACCTCGGCAATCGTTTCACGAGAGGCCCATGCGGTCAGCAAAGCTGCGGCCAGTCCGGAAGCCAGAGAAAGGTAAAGGAACTTGATTCCCAGAGCGTCCGACTTGGCTCCCCCACCCTCGATGGTTCGATAAATGTTGTAAGCCAGAACGATCCAGGCAAACGCGACAAACACACTACAAACGGTGCTCAATGCCCCGACCCAGGAAGGAAGGGTTTGTCCCGGAAGGATTCCTGCGAAACTTCCAAAGATCAACAGCACCCAGAATGCGAACATGGAAAGGTAGCCGTTATAAAGATCGCGCTTGGCCAACTTGGGAATCAGGTATTGCAACAAAGCGATTCCGATAAACCCGAGCACCACCACGTTCAATCCGGAAGCATACCAGCCGTCGATGACCACCTGGGTGACACCACGAACAGGAGATCCAACCAGCAGGCAGCTGGCTGCACTGAAGATCCAAGGGAACCAGAAAAGAGCGGCAAAGATGAACCATTGAGAAGGATACAAGTCGCGCACTTGTCGTTTGTGAAAAGTGACCAGTGCAATACCACCGATGAGCGTGTATGCTGCAAACAACATCGGTAGCGCATAACCGGGCATTTCAAGGTAAGCCATCCCGGTGGAATGACCGGCCATAATACCAACGATTCCAACCAACACCCCAATATTCCAAAGAGTCGCCCCGATGTACAGGTAGCCTGGTGCCACGAGCTTGACCTGCCCCATGCGCATCGTCATCCACAGCAATGCGGCAAAGCCTGCCTGCAGAGCGAATCCATAGACGACGGCATTGAGTGCTGCGGGCACCATGGTGCCGTAGGTCACCCATGAGCAACTTGCCAGGAAGGTTGGTGAGTGCATCTTGATGGATGCAATGAGTGAAAAGATGCTTCCAAGTAACAGCCATGTGACTGCTTTGCTCGCTAGAAATAGCGTGGGAAACCGATAAGAGCGGTCGATATCCGACCAGTCAGAAGGTGATTTTGATGATTGATTCGCGTCCATGGCGTTCAATAATTCAACAATTTATTCTACCCTGAATGGGGTTTATTCAAATGCGCTGGGTGCTTCGGGAGGAGGAGGCGGAACGAAGGTGGCTTCTTTCATGCGCTCAATCATTTTGGCGCGTCCTTCGCTTGGATTGCTCCATTCCTTGACGGTGAGTTCCATGGCACGTTCGATGGGTACGCGCACAAAGCCCTTTTCCTTATCCTGCCATCCGTATTCGCTCAAAACAGGACCAACCGCTTCCTGAACCGATTTTAAGTTGTCCGCCCGTTCAGCGGCGCGATTAGCGGAGATGGATGCGGGTTGCGTGTATTGTTTGGTTGCCCAAATGAGGAAGGCAACGATGCAGAACGTTGCCAAAAACACCACAAAATACAGGAATGCGGCGCCTTTGTTTTTGGGTTGTGAAATGCTGTGTGTTCTCATGAATCAGTATTTCTTCAATTGCTTCGATCAGGCTTTGGCGGACTTGGTCTTGGAGTCAGCCTCGGATTCAAGTTCGACATACACACCCATCGCTTCGGCGATGCGGGGATCGCGCTGTGGGAATGGCGGATGTGCGATGAATGATTTGAGGAATTGCTTGCTCAACAAACCTGCCATGAACGCCAAAGCAGCGATGCTTTGGACAAATCCCCCAAGGGAGATGCCGTGTCCTTCCGGATCGATCACTGGTTTGATGTTGTAAGTCATGTCAGTGAAATGCATCAACCAGGCCCAAATGGCCATCGGCCCCATGATGGTCAGGGTCTTCTTCACATCGATGCGCAACATGGTCAGGAAAGGCACAAAGAAGTGACCGAAGATAAGCAATATTCCCATGCTCCAGTAAATGCCGTTTTCACGTTTTACATACCAGAATGTTTCCTCGGGAACGGCTGCGTTCCAGATCAGGAAATACTGGGAAAAATGAATATAGGCATAGAAAACAGTGAACGCGAAAAACAAGGTCCCGATGTCTTTGAAGGTGGTTTCACGCATGACAGGTGCCAAATGTCCGGTTCGTTGCAGGACTGCAGACATCAGGTAAGCAGTGGCCAAGGTGGTCCAGACACTGCCGGCGAAGTAGTAAACACCATACATGGTTGAGAACCACTGATGCTCCAGCGATTTCATCCAGTAGATCACTCCAAGCGTCAAAGAGAACGCGAAGATGAAGATACCCCCTGCAGCCAACTTGCGCAGCGAGTGAGTGTGCGTTGCCGCTCCGGCTTCATCTTGAGCAAGCGAATGCTTGCGAAGACTGTTTGACAACCATGTCCAGATAACAAAGAGCAACAATGAAACAACCACAAATGCCGGTATGTTAAAGAGGGCATGTTTGACATGCAAAGCATGGTCAGTATGCGGATCCGCACTCATCCAGGGGTAAATCTGTTTACAGAATACCAGAATAGGCAGGAACAACAACCCCATCCAAGGAGCCAGACAAGCCATGTGCTCAAGAAAACGCCTGATCGGCACCATCCAGTATGCGTCAAATAAGTGATGCAAGATCACCAGAAACATCGAACCCAGCACGATACTGAGGAAAAACATGAATCCGGTGAGGTAACTGTAGTAAAACTGTTCGCGCCAAGCGGGCAGCAGCAAACCGATGATCAACCCAATACCGCCGCCCAACATCAATTTGTTGGGGAGGTTGGCGTATTTGGCCAAATCCAAGGTTGGTGTAGGTGTGTTGTTCGATTCGGAACTCATAGGTCTTAGTTTTGAAGGGCTGCTTGTTGCGGTTCGGGCACATCGTCCATTTTGGACAACCGGCTGCGCTGAAGCGCACGTAGATAGGCGATGATCGCCCAACGGTCTTCGATCTTGACGTTGGCTCCATAGGAACCCATCAGATTCTTACCGTGTGTAATCGTATTGAAGATCTCACCGTCGGTCATTTCGACGAGGCGTGGATCATGGAAGTTGGCGACGGCCACCATACCGTATTTGGTGGTGATACCTTTGCCATCTCCGGCTGCGCCATGGCAGGGAGCACATGAAATGTTGTAGCGTTCCTGACCACGAGCCATTACGGCTTCAGTGATGTCCACTGGGCTAACGTCCACCCAGTTGGTGGAACCGCTGATGCGACCGGTGTTCAACGGAATGTCCTGATAAGGCATACCGCGGGCAATGGTTCCTTCCACGTAGGGTTGGGAACTGCGCTGGTTGCCGAAGAACCGGTTGGGTTCCTGCGGGCGCAATTTCATCTGCCGATCCATGTCGGGAAAGACTTCGATAGGTGGCTTGCGTGTGATCTCTCCACGGAAACCGGCTATGCCGATAAAGGCCACTATCGCCAGAATATAAAGTGTCAAAAAGTATCGCATCCTAGTCCTCCACCATCTCCATGTGTTTGCAACCTGCTGATTCAAGCAGTTCCCGTGTCTCCGCTTCCGAGTAACGTGGATCAGCGGTTTCAATAATCACGTAGAACTTGTCATGCGTCGCTCCCTTGAAACGACGGTTCTTAAGCAAGGGATGGTAAAGTTTTGGCAGTCGATTCAGGAACAGCATGCCGAAAATCGCTCCGAATGCGGATAACAGAATCGTCATTTCGTATACCACCGGAAACGGAAACATCGGACTGAACAGTGGTTTACCACCCACGACAACCGGGTAGTCGAAGCTGTTCATGAACCACACCATCAGGTAACCCAAAGTGAACCCGGTTGCGCCTCCACAGAATGAGAACCAACCCACTTTGGAGTTTTTCAATCCCATGGCGTCGTCCATGCCGTGAACAGGGAACGGCGTGTGCACGTCCCAACGGCTGAAGCCGGCGTCTCTGATTTTTTCCGCGGCATGCATGGCATCCGCCGGTGTTTCGAATTCGGCCAACAGACCGTATGCTTGGCTATAATCAGTCATTAGTGATGCCCTCCTTTCGCGCCACCCAGCGGATGGTGTGGATCCGCCTGATTCGTGACGCCTTTCACTTCGGAAATGGCGATCAGAGGCAGGAACCGGATGAACAACAGGAACAGAACCATGAACAATCCGAAGGTGCCGACAAAAGTCAGGACGTCCACCTTGGTGGGCGAGTAATAGGCCCAGTTCGCCGGGATGTAATCACGGTGCAATGAAGTCACCACAATCACAAAACGTTCGAACCACATACCGATGTTCACGAAAATTGAAAGAATCCAGACTACCACCACATTCGTTCTGAGTTTCTTGAACCAGAAGAATTGCGGGCTGATGACGTTGCAGGAAATCATGATCCAGTAAGCCCACCAGTAAGGACCGAAGGCGCGGTTCTGGAAAGCGTAGGCCTCATAAGGATTACCGCCATACCAGGCGATGAAGAACTCCATCCCGTAGGCGTAACCCACGATGGAACCCGTCGCCAGGGTCACCTTACACATGAGTTCAATGTGCCGGATCGTCAACAGATCCTCCAACTTGAACAAGGAGCGCAAAGGAATCATGAGAGTCAACACCATGCCGAACCCGGAGAAAATAGCACCCGCCACAAAGTAAGGAGGGAAGATCGTCGTGTGCCATCCGGGCACCTGGGAAACAGCAAAGTCGAATGAAACGATACTGTGCACCGAGAGCACCAGAGGGGTGGATAAACCAGCCAACAGGAGGTAGGCTTTTTCGTAGTTGCTCCAGTGACGATTGGAACCGGTCCAGCCCAGTGAGAACAGACCGTAGAAAAATTTGCCGAAGAAACCTTTGCAACGATCACGGATGGTGGCGAGATCAGGAATCAAGCCCATATACCAGAACAATGCGGAAACCGTAAAGTAAGTCGAAACCGCGAAAACGTCCCACAACAGCGGAGAGCGGAATTGCGGCCAGATCGGACCGTTGGCGTTCGGCAGCGGGAACAGCCACCAGGCAAACCAGATACGACCGACGTGAATCATGGGGAAGATCCCCGCACACATCACGGCGAAAATCGTCATGGCTTCTGCGGCCCGGTTGATCGACGTTCGCCATTTCTGACGCAAGAGGAACAACACCGCGGAGATCAGCGTTCCGGCGTGGCCGATACCGATCCAGAAAACGAAGTTCACAATCGCCCATCCCCAGGCGATGGGACTATTCAAACCCCAGACACCCACACCGGTGGAGATGAGGTAACCAATCATCGTGAAGCACATGAGCATGACCGGTAAACTGATCAGCATGGTCACCCACCACCAGGTGGGGGTTTTGCCTTCGATGATGCCGGCGATTTGGTCTGAAATCCAACCGAGCGAACGGTTGTTCAGCACCAGCGGCTCGCGCTCGATCTCGCGGGGAGGTGCCGCGATTTTAACAGAAGTAGGTGCGGTCGGTGATGACATTAGTGCTGCCCTCCTTCAGTCTTGGTTTCAACTGCATGTCCGTCCTCGTGGCCTTCCGCGTAATGTGACGCGCCGTGTGCCTCAAAAGGACTACCCATGTTTTTCGTATACTCCAAAGTGCTCAATGGCATGGTGTGATAGTCGGGCATGTTTTTATTCGGATTGCGAATCTTAGCCAGGTAAGTCGTGCGTGGCTTGGTGTCCAGGAACCCAAGCACGGCGTAGTTTCTCGGATCGTTTTTGAGTTTGGAAACCTTGCTTTCAGGATCGAGCAAGTTGCCAAAAGCGATGGCATCAGCCGGACAAGCCTGCTGACAGGCGGTCTTGACGGTTCCATCAGCCACCTCAACATCACCGGAATCCCTGGCCTCAACCTTCTTGGCGATCTTGGCCTGCTCGATGCGCTGGGTGCAGAAGGTGCATTTTTCCATCACACCACGCATACGAACCGTGACATCGGGGTTCTTGGCCATTTCGATCAAGTCAATCTCGCTGTCCGAATGAGACGCTAGCGGTCCTTCGTAGAGTTGATCGATCGGGCGTTTGTTGTAATCAAAGTAATTAAAGCGACGAACTTTGTAGGCGCAGTTGTTGGAACAATAACGCGTTCCGACACAACGGTTGTAAGCCATCACGTTCAGTCCTTCGTGATCATGCACCGTGGCATTGACCGGACAGACACTTTCACATGGCGCGCTTTCACAATGCTGACACAGCATCGGCTGGTTCACGACCTGCACATCGTCGATCCATTCAGCGTATGCCTGCTCATCGTCCATGATCAGGTTGCTGACATTGCCTCGAAGCTCCGGATTACCGCTGTAGTAACGGTCGATGCGCATCCAGTGCATTTCGCGGCTGTTGGCCACCTGCTCTTTTCCGACGATCGGAATATTGTTTTCACTCTGACAAGCAACCACACAAGCCGAACAACCCACACAAGTCTGAAGGTCGATGGCCATGCCCCACTGATGGATGTCACTGTGGGTGGATGGACGTGCTTTGTAAGGGTGCTCGTAAATCTGGGCCGGTTTGCCGTCCTCATCCGTGGGGATGTGACCGGCGTGGGCTTCGAGGTCCATGTTCTGCGCGAAGTCGCGCTTTTCTTCGAAATTCTCGATGTTGGCCTCACGCACAATCGCGCGGCCTTCCATGGACCAGTGATCCTGGGTGCAGGAAATATCGTAAATACGGTTCAGACGGCGAATTTTGGCCCCTGTTCCGAAACTCAGGCTCTTGGAGTCGCGGATGGCATAAGCATTGAATCCTACCGAATCATCACCGTTACCCCCCACATTGCCACTCTTGGAGCGACCATAACCGAGGGCCAAACCGAGTGAGAAGTCGGCCAAACCTGGCTGGATCCAAATCGGACCCTGCACCTTGCGGCCGTTAAATTCGACTTCGACCAATTCCTTGTTCTTGATGTTGCCCATCTCAGCGGCCGTGCGGCGACTGATCAACACGGCGTTGTCCCAGGTCATCTTGGTGATGGGATCCGGACACTCCTGCATCCAGCCGTTGTTGTTCATACGACCATCATCCAGGCTGGCATCGCGGTAGAAGACCACTTCAAGCGCATCCTTGGAAGCGGTGCCGGATTGACTTTCGTCCGTGATTGCCTGGCTGAGGTTTTGCGTCAGGGTAGACCAATCAAAGTCATCCTCTGCCGCATCCACGGCGCTCGAACGAAGGTCGCTCAAATAACCGTCATGCAGAAGTTGTTTCCATTGTCCTTCAAAACCATTCTCACCCACCGCAGATTTCAATGTGGTGCGGGCGATATCGTAAGGTTTGACTTGGTCGCTACCGGCAATACGGGCCAGCACTTCAATTTCAGTCAATCCATCAAACAGAGGCGCAATCAGAGGCTGAACCGGCAGATAACTGCCGTCACCCGAGCGTGCATCGCCCCAGGACTCAAGGTAATGGGCCATCGGAAGGTGCCAGTCGGCAACTTCGCTCGTTTCATCCTCGTAATAACCCAGTCGGACCACGTTCTTGGCTTTACGCTGCGTTGCTTTCCAATCGAAATCAGCTGGCGCGTCGTAAACAGGATTACCATCCAGAACGACCAGTGCTTCCACTTCCCCGGCATCGCAGGCTTGCTTCAATTGAGCGAGTGAATCGTAAGCTGGTTGAGTGTCTTCCAGGAAAGTAACGGTGTGACCGATATTGCCAAGCAAGGTATTGATGGCGGCTGCCAATTGATGAACCGACTCAGGCTGACGGTGACCGGCAACCACGAGGCATTCACCCTTGTGTGCCAGCAAATCTTTGACGGATTCGACGATCCATTTTTCGTCCACTGTCACGCCTTTTGCTTTCTCGCGCAATGAGCTGCGCAGAGCGGGGATCGGACTTCCTGCTTCATCTTCAGGCAGGTGCAATTGATCGAACACTTGTTCGGTCAATGCAGCGGCAACACTGAACACCTGACCGGAGGTCACACGCAAGCGGTGGTCGGCGTTGGAACCTGTCAGAGTCAAGAGACTTTCAATCGCGTAAAGCCGATTGCTGGTGGTGTGATGGTTTTCATCTTCCTTCAGACGACGACCATCGGCATAACCACGAATATGAGAGTAAGCTTCCTGTTCGGTACCGAGGAAGTCGCAATCCAGGGAAAGGATCACCTTGGCTTTGGAAAAATGCGGAACCGGGCGAACGGACTTTTTGAACACCTTGGAACAGGACTGAACCGAGGTGCGGAACGAAACGGGTTCATAAGCATGCCACTTGGCCTCGGGCATCTGCTCGCGAATCAACGCTTCCAGACGATGACGGCTGGGAGAACTACTTGACTGAACGAGGAAACTTAATCCCTTGCCCTTGTTCTCTTTAAACTGACCATTCAGCATGCGAAGCGCGCCAATGGCTTCATTGCGAGTGACCGCGTTGCCGCCTTTCAAATACTTTTGTGAACGATCCGGATCGTAAAGATTGAGCAAGGAAGCCTGTGTGAAGGAGTCCGTTCCGCCTTTACCAAATTCCAGATCAGGATTGCCTTCCACCTTGGTGGGGCGGCCGTCATTGGATTTGGCCAGCAGTGGCACCGCTGAATCGCGGGACGGCATGGCGGTTGCGAAAAACTGAGGGACGCCGTGCGTATAATTTTGCGGCATCTTGGAGAATGGAAGGATGGTTTCCTCAGGACGACGGCAACCGGTCAACCCCGCCCCCGCCAGCAAGAAGGAGGCGCCCATGATTTTCATAAAATCACGGCGTGATTGACCCGTGGGAGCTTCAGTGGCTCCTTCCGGAAACTCTCGGTCCATCCATTGACGAAATTCCGGAGAATCCGTCAGCTCGTCCAAACTACGCCAATAAGCCGGTCCGGATGGTTTTGGGGAATGCGATAGATCTTTCATCGATGGCAGGCAGAACAATTTACGAGGGATTCGACTCTCCAGTCGTGGACCATTTGCTCACCTTGTGCTTGTTGCATCTGAGCCGCTTTTTCGGGATCATTATCCCAGGTCCAATCCAGATTGGTCACTTGATCCACCGGGCGAATCTTCGCGGCGGGATCGCGGTGACATTCGAGACAGAAACTCATACCAAAGGGTTTGGCATGATAAACTTCATCCATCTTATTGACGGGTCCATGGCATTCCACACAGGAAAACCCACGGTTCACATGGACGGAGTGGTTGAAATAAACGTAGTCCGGCACTTTGTGGATCTGCACCCAGGGAATGGGTTCACCGGTTTCGAAGCTGTCACGCACCAGGGCCAGTTTCGGATCATCTTTGAGCACCTGGTTGTGGCAGTTCATACAGACCGAAGCCGCCGGGACGTTGGAGTACCAGGAGGATTCGACGCCGTTATGACAGTAGCGGCAGTCCAAGCCAAGCTGGTCGGCATGGATGGCGTGTGAAAAGGCAACCGGTTGCACCGGTTGATATCCCACCCGGGTGTATTTTGGAGTGGCGTAATAAGTCAAACCCGCCACCGTTGCCCCGCCGAGGAGGATCAATCCGAAAATTACCCGGATTGGCAGCTTGTTCGTCCATTTAGGAAAGACGTCCGACATTCAGATATCTAAAGTTAAATTTGGGTCAAAAAGGCGAAAAAACCTCATTTCGCCTCACAAGTATTTGGTAATAAACATTCCTCTAAGAAGCTTTCAGGCATGATGCCATCGGCTTTATCGAGGAAAAAAGCGGCAATACTTTAGGTCGCACCGAGGGCAACGCAAGCACAGAAGCCAAAAAAGTGAACAAACCGCCTCCGGTCAGGAAACTTTAGTTTGTTTAACTTTGGCCAGTATGCCTTCGGGCACCCGGTGGGATTTAAGTGAATCCGCACGACTCGGCATCGATAAATTGGAGGCGGAGGTCGGAATCGAACCGACGCATAGAGCTTTTGCAGAGCCCTGCCTTACCACTTGGCTACTCCGCCCCAATGACAAATCTTGTTTACCAACAAGAGCTTAAGCGTCACAAAAAAACAAAATGCCGCCTCGCATCATCGATGCTGGCTACATGCATATCAAAAGCAGTCCAAGCTCGTCAATAACGCTTGTGAAAAAAATCACAAATTCACTTGAACCCTCACCATGCTCTCGTTAGCTTCCAAGAAACTAGAAGGGCTTTCGAAAGATAACGCCATGAGTTCAACACAGACAGAAGTAGGTTACAACACCAAAATCGAAGGCGATGTCATCGTCACCAAGGCAGACGCCGTTCTCAATTGGTTTCGCAAGAACTCCCTCTGGCCCATGCCGATGGGACTTGCCTGCTGCGCGATCGAACTGATGGCTGCCGGGGCAAGCCGGTTCGACATCTCACGCTTTGGAGCGGAAGTCATGCGCTTTTCTCCCCGTCAATCCGATCTGATGATCGTCGCGGGAACAGTGACTTACAAGATGGCGATGGCGGTTCGGCGGATTTACGACCAGATGGCGGAGCCCAAATGGGTGATTGCCATGGGTGCCTGCGCCTCGACGGGTGGTATGTTCCGCAGCTATTCAGTCTTGCAGGGGGTGGATCGCATCATTCCGGTAAATGTTTACGTGGCAGGATGCCCTCCCCGTCCGGAAGCTTTGCTGGATGCATTGATGAAGATGCAGGATCAGGTAGCCAAGGAACCGCTCCTTCGCACTCACAAGGTGCCCAAACCGGACGCCTTGGCTGGACTGCACGTCAAATAACCTAGGCACTCATCACCTTAGACCAAACTGAGAACCACATGAGCGAAACCACCACCAAAGCAAAGGAGCTGGCCGAAAAACTGAAGGCTCAATTCGGTGATTTGCTGTCCGATATCCAGGAATTTCGAGACGAATACACGTTGATGGTTCAGGACAAAACCCGCATTGCCGAAGTATGTGCCTATGCCAAGGAAACTCTTGGCTTTGATGGTTTGACGGATCTTTCCAGTGTGGATCACTACGGGGACGAGCCTCGATTCTCAGTAGTATACGAACTTTATGGTCACACGCACCACGCTTACCTGAGACTAAAACTTCAAGTCGGTGAAGAAGAGTGCGAAGTCCCGACGGTGACCGGTGTCTGGCGGACTGCCGATTGGCATGAACGCGAGATATACGACATGATGGGCATCCGGTTCAAAGATCATCCGGACCTGCGTCGCATCATTATGTGGGAGGGGTATCCCTATTTCCCATTGAGAAAAGATTTTCCATTGGAAGGCAAGGAAACCGATCTGCCAGATGTCGCCTTCTCACGCAAAGCCCCCATGGAAGGTGGGCCTTTTGTAACAAGCCCCGGCAAGGCAACCACGACGGAACGTGAGCCAAGATCACGCACGGTTGAAACCGATTAAGTCAGTCAACCATGTTTGGAGCGGACGAATCCCGATTGCAACCGGGATTCAGCGTGGCGACCGCTGAAAACAGGCACTGACCAAACGTAGCATTTAAAACAAAGAAAAGAGAATACATGGCGCCAGAAGTCAAAGACCTGGAAATCAAGGATACCGTCGGCAAAACGCTGGACGGACTGGAATCCAGCGCAATCGACGAACAGGACGAATTGCAGGGCGACAAGCTCGTTCTAAACATGGGGCCTTCGCATCCTTCCACCCACGGCGTGCTTCGCATCGTGCTGGAACTCGACGGCGAAGTGATCACCAAGGCCATGCCCGACGTCGGCTATCTCCACCGGGGAGACGAGAAGATTGCGGAAAACATGACCTACAACCAATTCGTTCCCTACACGGATCGATTGGACTACCTCGCGCCACTGGCCAACAACGTGGCCTACATCCTGGCCGTGGAAAAACTGATGGGCATCCAGGATCAGATACCCGAACGATGCCAGTACATCCGCGTCATCTGCTGTGAATTGGCACGGATCTCCGCCCATTTGCTTGGGCTGGGCGCCTTCGCCATGGATGTGGGAGCATTGACGGTATTTCTTCACACCTTTACCGAACGCGAAAAAGTTTACAACTTGTGCGAATCCCTGACCGGTGCCCGATTCACCACTTCTTTCACACGCGTCGGTGGCATTGCCCGCGATCTTCCGGATGGCTGGATCGAAGAATGCCGCAAATTCCTGAATGAAGTGGAAGTCAACTTTGACGAAACCGAACAACTCCTCACCCGCAACCGCATCTTTGTGGACCGCACACAGGGAGTCGGGATTTTACCACCGGATGTCGCCATCGATTACGGAGTGACCGGGCCGAATCTGCGGGGTTCCGGCGTCGATCACGATCTGCGCAAAGCAAACCCCTATTTGGTTTACTCCGAACTCGATTTTGAGGTTCCCGTTGGCACGACAGGTGATTCCTACGACCGCTACCTGGTGCGCATGGAAGAAATGCGACAAAGTGCACGTATCATCCGCCAATGCCTGGACAAATTGCCGGGTGGGCCCGTGAACGTCGAGGATGGCAAGACATTCCTCCCGCCCAAAGACAAAGTGCTCAGCAGCATGGAAGAATTGATTCACCAATTCATGCTGGTCACCCAGGGAGTGAACGTGCCTCCCGGAGAAGTTTATTTCGGCGCGGAAAATCCCAAGGGAGAACTGGGTTTTTATATCCACAGCACCGGAGGCGGCACCCCCAACCGATTGAAGATCCGGGGACCGTCCTTCGTGAACCTGAGCGTCCTCCCCTATATCCTGAAAGGAAGTATGATGAGCGATACCGTTGCCATCCTGGGATCCATTGATTTTGTCATGGGAGAAAGCGACCGATGAGCCTGAACGTACCACAAACACTCGAATCCGAGATCGACGAACTGATCACCCATTATCCGGAAAAACGGAGCGCTTCCGTCATGCTGTTGCATGCGATTCAAGAACATTTCGGTTATGTCTCCAAAGAAGCCATTGAATGGATCGCCTCCAAACTGGAGTTGAAACCGATCAATGTTTACGAACTGGTCACCTTTTATCCGATGTTTCGACAGGAACCCGCCGGTAAATATGTGGTGAAAGTCTGTCGCACCCTGAGCTGTGCGCTGGGTGGATCCGGCAAGTTGCATGGTCACATCTGTTCCAAGCTGGGATTGGACAGCAGCAAGCACGGATTGCAAACCGCATCGGACGGCAAATTCTCGGTTGAATTTGTGGAGTGCCTGGCCAGTTGCGGCACCGCGCCGGTGATGATGGTGAATGATGATTTTTACGAAGGCGTCAGCCACGAAAAAGCCGACGAAATCATGGGCAAATGCCAATAGAGCGAATGAGATCGAACCTTGAGAACCTTGATGGAAGAGGTGGCTGCCGGACATGGATTCGAACCATGACAAGCAGATTCAGAGACTGCTGTGCTACCGTTACACCATCCGGCAAATAAACCAAGGCGCGAGAAAATAGCAAAAGCAATTTAAGAGTCAAGCAAGCAGAACGGATTTCAATGCCAGAAGAATTTCGACTCATTTTGAAAAAAGCGGACGAACCGGGTTACACGCCGGACATCGACTGCTACCTGTCGCACGGCGGCTATGAATCGTTGAAGAAAGCCTTGGCGATCCAGCCCAAAGAAATCGAGGACGGCAAGAGCAAGACACCCCAGGAACAGATCCGCGAAGAAGTCATGACCAGCGGGCTGCGGGGACGTGGTGGTGCCGGTTTTTCCTGCGGACTGAAGTGGTCTTTTGTGGATCGACGCAGCGGCAAGCCCATTTACCTGATCTGTAACGCCGATGAATCCGAACCCGGCACATTCAAAGATCGCCAGATCATTCACAAGGATCCGCATCAACTGATCGAGGGCATGATCATCAGCGCCTTCGCCAATGATGTCAATCTTGCCTACATCTATATCCGTGGAGAATTCCCCGAAGGAGCCCGCTTGCTGAACAAGGCTTTGAAAGAAGCGCGCGAAAAAGGATTCCTGGGTAAAAACATCCTCGGCAGCGGATTCGACCTGGACATCCACGTGCACCGTGGGGCTGGCGCTTATATTTGCGGTGAAGAAACCGGCTTGATCGAATCTTTGGAAGGCAAACGCGCCTATCCTCGCATCAAACCCCCGTTCTTCCCGGCAGTGTTGGGGCTCTACATGTGCCCCACCATCGTCAACAACGTGGAAACACTTTGCGCGGTGCGCCACATCGTCGAGATGGGCGGAAGCGAATATGCCAAACTGGGCACACCTCGCAACACCGGCACCCGTATCGTCAGTTTGAGTGGTCAGGTCAAGAAACCCGGCTATTACGAAATCGAAGTGGGCAAAGTTACTTTGGGTGAACTCATCTTCCATGAAAACTTTGGTGGCGGTCTGCAGGAAGGTCGTTCCCTGAAAGCCGTCATCCCCGGGGGTTCATCCGCCAAGGTCCTGAAGGCCGGCGAGAAATTTACCATGAAACGTCCCAACGAGGACGGTGAAATGGAACCGGTCGAAGTCGACATGCTCGATATCCCTTATGATTTCGACTCCCTCATGGCCGCCGGCACCATGTCCGGGTCCAGTGCCATCATCGTGATGGACGACAGTGTGGACATTGTGGAAGTGCTGGCCAATGTGTCCGCTTTCTACGCACATGAAAGTTGCGGTCAGTGCACACCTTGTCGCGAAGGATCACTCTGGATGAGCAAGGCTTTGAACCGCCTGACATCCGGTCAGGGGCGCAAAGAAGACGCGGAATACCTCACGCACATTGCCACCAATATTCAGGGCCGCACCATTTGTGCATTTGGCGAAGCCAGTGCCTGGCCGGTGCTGAGTTTTGTGAATAAATTCAAAGACGAATTTGAAGCCAAGGGCGCGGCCGTTGCGGCGGCTCAAGGCGAACCCAACAAGGAAGGCGCGGCAAGCGCAGCGAAATAACTCCACCATGGCTACCGAAACGACAAAAGCTGAGACAAAACCTGTCGAAACCGTCACCGTCAAGGTGGACGGCGTGACCGTGGAGGTCCCCAAGACAACGCCCGACTGGCAGGGCAACCCCGTGCCCACCACGATCCTGCAGGCCTGCAAACAGGTTGGGAAAGAAATCCCGCACTATTGCTACCACCCCAAACTGCCGGTTTCCGGCAACTGCCGCATGTGCCTGGTGGAAATCGGCATGCCGGCAATGGGACGTGATCGCAAACCCATTTTAAACGAAGACGGCACCCCCAAGATTCAGAAGGGTGTGCTCCCATATGATCCTTCCCTGCCCCGTGGAGCCATCGCCTGCGCAACCCCGGTGGCGCCCAACATGGAAATCCACACGCAATCCGAGAACACAAAGATGATGCGGGAAGCGGTGTTGGAATCTCTGTTGATCAATCATCCGCTGGACTGCCCGATCTGTGATCAGGCCGGCGAATGCAAATTGCAGGAATACTCCATGGAACACGGACAGGCCAAAAGCCAGTTCGCGGAAACCAAGGTTTCCAAACCCAAACAGGTCGATCTCGGTCCACGCATCATGCTCGACGCCGAACGCTGTGTGCTCTGCACGCGGTGCATCCGCTTCAGTCGGGACATTGCCCATGACGACGCCCTGGGTATTGTTGAACGCGGTAGTTACAACTCCATATCCACTTTCCCGGGCTCCAAGTTTGAAAACAATTACACCCTGAACACCGTCGATATTTGTCCGGTGGGGGCCCTGACTTCCAAAGATTTCAGGTTCCAGATGCGTGTCTGGTTCATGAAGGAAGCCAAATCCATCTGCACCAGTTGTTCGACCGGCTGTAACATCGTCGTGGGTTCACGCGAAAACAAAGTCTATCGCTACGAGCCACGAGACAACGATGCGGTCAACGCCTGCTGGATGTGTGATGAAGGTCGTTTGAATTACAAATGGGTCAACCGCGAAGACCGCCTGACCGACTGCGTCATCCGTGAACGCGGCGGCGATGAACGTAAAGTCGAATGGCCGACCCTCATCAAGGAACTTTCAGAACGTCTCGCCAAAGCCGAACCCGGCTCGGTCGCCATCATTGCTTCCGCACGCGCGGCCAATGAAGAGCTCTATTTGATCAAACTGCTGGCGGATCATTTTCAGGCCGTCACGGATTGCATTCCGCGTCAGGGCGAATCGGATGATTTCCTGGTTCAAGCGGATAAGAATCCGAACAGCAACGGGGCACGCGTCATGGGCGTGGCTTTCAGCGAAATGGGCATCCAGATCGCCAAAATCGATGAAGGCATCGAATCGGGCAAAATCAAAACCCTACTTTCCTTCGGGGAAAACATCACACGGGTGGGCATCGACGATGCCATGATCGCCAAACTGGATTTATTGGTCGTGAGCGACATCCTTGGCAGCCATGCCGCAGACAAAGCTGATTTCGTGATCCCCGGCGCCGCTCATTTGGAAAAACGGGGCTCCTTCGTGAACGGCAAGGGACGCGTCCAGAAATTTCAGAAAGCCATCGAAGCGCCAGGCAATGCGCGTCCTGACTGGGAATGGCTGCGAGAATTGGTGATCAAGGTCACCGGCAAGCAACCCGCCGACAACCTGCCCGGACTGTTCAATGAAATGAGCGCCAGCGTTTCCGCTTTCAATGGCGTTCAATGGAAGGATCTCGGCGATCAGGGAGTGGACATCAAAATTTAACAGAGAGCGGAAACACACATATGGACTTTTTAAATGATTCATCTCATTGGGGCACGTTCCTGTTTTTCGGCGCCCTGAAAGTCGTCGTGGCCTTTGCAGTGGTGATGCCGATGGTGGCATATTCCGTCATGGTGGAACGACGCCTCAGCGCAGCCATCCAGGACCG
>CAYPZD010000007.1:19110-75146 GCA_964415055.1 uncultured Verrucomicrobiota bacterium
TTCAGTGTGGTCTCTCTCGGCGTCTACGGCATCGTGTTGGCCGGTTGGGCTTCCAATTCCAAGTATCCGTTTCTGGGTGGCATTCGTGCCAGTGCCCAGATGATTTCCTACGAAATCGCCATGGGCATGGCGGCCGTGCCGGTCTTCATGCTGGTGGGGGATTTGAACCTCGGCAAAGTGATCGAATATCAGGCCAACGGCGCCTGGTTGGTGTTCAAGCAGCCACTCGCATTCATCATTTTCCTGATCGCCGCCTTTGCCGAAACCAATCGTCTGCCCTTCGACCTGCCGGAATCGGAGACCGAGTTGGTGTCCGGTTACAACACCGAATACAGTTCGATGAAATTCGCCTTGTTCTTCATGGGGGAATACGCGGCCATGATCGCGGTGTCGGCGTTGATGGTTGTTTTGTTCTTTGGTGGCTGGACGCTTCCTTTCTTCGGATTGAACGAAGCCGCCACCAGCATCGCGGGTGGCATTGCCCACATCCTGGTGTTTCTGGGCAAAGTGGCCTGTTTCATGATTTTCTTTATCTGGATTCGCTGGATGATTCCACGATTCCGTTATGATCAATTGATGGATCTGGGATGGCGTCGAATGCTGCCTCTCGCACTGGCCAACATCATCATCACCGCAGCCATCCTGTGGATGAAACATCTGTAATCGAGGAGACGAACAGCATGAAAATAAAACGCACTCCCCTCACCTGGTTCGAAAAACTTTATATTCCCACTCTGATCAGTGGGTTCAAGGTCACCGTATCGCATCTCTTCCGCAAGAAGGTGACCATGCAGTATCCGGAGGAAAAATGGACGGTGCCTGAAGGCTACCGTGGCGCGCCGTATCTGGTGAAGGATTCCAAGGATCGCACGAAATGTGTTTCCTGCCAGCTCTGCGAATTCGTCTGCCCGCCCAAGGCGATCAAGATCACCCCTCCCGGACCGGAGGTCAATGAAGCCCGTGGCAACATTGAAAAGGAACCCAACGAATTTGAGATCAACATGCTCCGCTGCATCTTCTGCGGCTATTGCCAGGAAGTCTGCCCGGAGGAAGCCATCTTCCTGCAAAAGGATTATTCGCTGACCGGCGAATCGCGGGAGGAAATGATTTACAACAAGACCAAGTTGCTGGAACTCGGCGGTGTTCGGGACAGCAATGTGAAGAAGTGGGACAAAAAAGCGGAGGACGCGGCAGCCCAGAGCGGTCACTGATCCATCGCCACGGAAAGGAAAACGAACTCCCATCGGTCTTGAGCAACAACGAATGCAGGCAACGCTCCGGCAACCTGCGATAAGACAAACGAATCCATGCAAGAATTGTTGTTTTACATTTTTTCGGCGCTGACACTGATATGCGGCTTTTTGGTCGTCGCCAATCCGTTCACCCGCAATCCCGTCACCAGTGCCATGTTTCTGGTCCTGACCATCATATCCATGGCCGGACTGTTTGTATTGCTGAATGCCTTCTTCCTCGCCGCCGTGCAGGTGATGGTTTACGCCGGCGCGGTCATTGTGCTGTTCCTGTTTGTCATCATGCTGCTCGATGTCAAGGAGGTGGAAAAACAACATTACAACCTCTTTGGCGTGGTGCTCGGGCTGTTGGGACTGCTCAGCGTGGGCGGGATGTTGATCAAAGCCATCCTGTCATCGGGAGTCGGCGAAGGCCTGCAACCCCAACTGGAAGGTTCCACCAAGGATCTGGGGATGAAACTGTTCACCGATTACGTCCTGCCTTTCGAAATCATGGGCGTGCTGCTGCTGGTCGGCATGATCGGTGTCATTCTGTTAAGTAAAAAGAATTTGAGATAACAACATGATCGGACTTGAACATTACCTGATCGTCAGCGCGTTGCTGTTCAGCCTTGGAATGATGGGCGTGATTTTGCGGCGCAATCTGATCGTTATTTACATGGGACTGGAATTGATGCTCAACGCGGCGAACCTCGCGCTGGTTTCCTTCTCCCGATTCACCGACACCATCGATGGACAGGTGATGGTCTTTTTTGTCATCACGGTGGCGGCGGCCGAAGTGGCCGTTGGATTGGCCCTGATCGTGGCCCTCTACCGGAAACGTCAAACAACCGAGGTCGGTGATCTGACCTCACTGAAACTGTAAATACTGGAATTTTTGAACATGACTGGAGCATTTAGTCTAGCCTGGATCGTTCTGCTGTTACCCCTGGTATCGGCCGCTCTGATCACGCTCTTCACCCTCAAAAACGACAAGCTCAGCGCGAAGATCTCGATCGGGGCCGTCATCGGCGGTTTTGTGCTCAGCCTCCTGATTTTCCTCACCGGACATGCGGCCGGGGAACACAACATCACCTGGATTTCCATTGGTGATTTTCAAGCGACCCTCGGTGTCCGGCTCGATTCATTGAGTTCATTGATGTTGCTGGTCGTTACGGGTGTGGGTTCGTTGATCCACTGGTATTCGCAGGGATACATGAAGGGGGATCGTTCCTACAGCCGCTATTTCGCCTGCTTGAGTCTGTTCACCTTTTCGATGCTGGGGATTGTCCTGGCTTCGAATTTCATGCAGATGTTCATTTTCTGGGAACTGGTGGGTGTTTCAAGTTACCTGCTGATCGGTTTCTGGTATGAACGTCCCGCCGCAGCGGACGCCTCCAAGAAAGCTTTTCTGACCAACCGGATCGGTGATTTCGGGTTCATCCTGGGCATCATCATGGTGTGGGCAGCTGCCGGATCGTTGAATTTCGCCGAACTGCAGGGCATCTTCGAAGCGAATCCGGAAGTGCTCGGCGCAACAGCAGGCCTCGCTGGTGTGTTGCTGTTCTGTGGCGCGATGGGTAAATCCGCTCAGTTTCCCTTGCACGTCTGGTTGCCGGACGCCATGGAAGGCCCGACTCCGGTCAGCGCATTGATCCATGCTGCGACCATGGTGGCCGCCGGTGTGTTCATGCTCTGCCGCATCTTTTTCCTGCTCAGCCCGGACGCACTCATGGTGATTGCCTGGATCGGCGGGATCACCGCCCTGATGGCAGCAGTCATTGCGCTGCAACAAAACGACATCAAACGCATCCTCGCCTACTCCACCCTGTCGCAACTGGGTTACATGGTGATGGCGGTGGGATTGCACGCTCCTGGCGCAGCGATGTTTCACCTGACCACGCATGCCTTTTTCAAAGCGATGCTGTTCCTTGGAGCCGGTTCCGTCATTCACGCCCTGCACCACGAACAGGACATCTGGAAAATGGGTGGATTGAAGGACAAAATGCCCGCCACCTACAAAACCTTTTTAATCGGCACCCTGGCGCTTTGCGGTGTGCCTCCTTTCAGCGGATTCTTCAGTAAGGACGGGATTCTGGCCGCGGCTGCGGATTTCCGTCACCACGGCAACATGGTGTTGTTTGCATTCGGTGTCCTGGCCGCTGTGCTCACGACACTCTACATGGCACGTCTGGTATTGGTGGCCTTTCACGGTTCGAATCGTTCCGATTCCGCCTCTCATGCGCATGAGTCTCCCTCGGTGATGACCGGTCCCCTTTGGATTCTGTTGATTCCATCTGTCATTTCCGGTTGGTTCGGCATAGAACACTTCGTAAACACGGGTATTGGCATCGAACACGCGGGTGGTCATACCGAAGCGCCTTTGGCGATGGCCTTCAGTGTGCTGGCCATCTTGATCGGGGGAAGCGTTGCCTGGGCTCTCTACGGCAAGCAGCGTGAATCCGATCCCATCGCAACGAATCTGCACGGACTATCCACCGCTTTGAAGAACCGCTTGTATTTCGACGAGATATTCAGCGGGTTGATTTTCATCACCCATGAAGCCATCTCGAAACTGGCTGGATGGCTGGATCGGGCGGTGCTGGGTGGTTTTGTTGTGAAAGGACTTTACACCGTGGTGGATGTTTTCGGACGGGGCATACGTCTGTTCCAAACCGGCAGCATCCAGACCTACGCCTTCCTGTTCGTTTTGGGTGTGGCGTTTGTGCTCTACTTCGTGATTGGAGGAATCCTGTAAAAGATCATGTCTATTTTAACATTCATACTAGTTTTACCACTGATCGGTGCTGGCATCGTCGCCCTGTTGCCCAAGTCCGCCAAGGGCGGCATTCGCGCCGTGGCGCTGGCGACCACCGGACTCTCCATGATCTGCGCCATCCTGGCGTTCCTCACCTTCAATGGCGCGGCGGAAGGGGACGGCGGATACAAGTTTTACCAGAAGGTCGCCTGGGTGACCGCTCTGGACATCAACTATCAGGTGGGCGCAGACGGCATCAACATCGGACTGATCCTGATGGGTGCCATTGTCAGCTTTGCGGCGGTCTGCGTGTCAGCGAGCATTCAGGAACGCATCAAGGAGTTTCATTTTCTGATGTTGATCATGATCGGTGGGATTCTGGGCGCGTTCATGTCGATCGACATTTTCTTTTTCTACTTCTTCCACGAACTGGCCCTGGTGCCAACATTCATCATGATTGGTGTCTGGGGACGTGGGGAAGACAAGAACTACGCCACATACAAGATGACGCTTTATTTGACACTGGGCGCGTTGGTGGCATTGGCCGGTTTGGTTCTGCTTTATGTGCAATCCGGAGCCAAAACATTCGACCTGATCACGTTGACCAGTCAACTGCGTGACAACCCGCTGCACCCGGGCACTCAAACCGCTGTTTTCGGATTTCTGTTGTTTGGTTTCGGCATCCTGGTTTCCCTATGGCCCTTCCACACCTGGGCTCCTCTCGGATATGGAGCAGCGCCCACCGCCACGGCCATGTTGCATGCTGGTGTATTGAAGAAATTCGGTATTTACGGTTTGATCCGCATTGCCCTTCCTCTCGCCCCTCAAGGCGCGCAGGCCTGGCTCGAAGTGCTGGCCTGGTTGTGCATGGGCAACATTCTTTACTGCGGTTGGGTGGCCATGCGTCAAAAGAATTTGAACCTGCTGATCGGCAACTCCAGTGTGGCCCACATGGGATTCGTTTTCCTGGGCATCGCAAGCATGAACCTGATCGGTCTGAGTGGTGCGGTGCTGGTGATGGTTGCCCACGGTTTTCTCGCCGCCCTATCCTTCGGTCTGAGCGGTTACCTTTACGATCAGAAGAAAACACTCGAGATCGATCAATACGGTGGCGCATTGAAACAGATGCCCTTTATCGGAACGCTTCTGGTCATGGCGATGATGGCGGGTTGTGGATTGCCCGGGTTTGCCAACTTCGCCGGTGAAGTCACCGTGCTCTTCGGCGCCTGGACCTCGCTCCCCTGGTTTGTGGTGGGAACGGCATGGGGTGCCTTGATCATTGGCGCTCTCTATGCATTGCGGGCGGTCCGCAACATCCTGCACGGTCCTTTGGCCGACTCGGCATCAAACCTGAAGGATCCCGCCAATTACTGGGTGAAACTGCCTTATGCTCTTTTGATCGCCTCACTGCTTTTGTTCGGGATCTTCCCGAGCCTGTTGACCAACAAGATTCAACACTCCATGACCCAGGTGGTGGAATCCATCGAAAAGGGTTTGGATGAAGACAAAGTCATGCTGGCCGATGAACCTTCCAACGATGAAGGTGACATCACCTGGGCCGGGCAACCATAAATCTGATAGCATTTCCTTACTCAATGAATATTGCCGCATCCACCCTTGAAATCGCCGTGATCGTCCTGGGCGTGGTCATCATGCTCGCCGATCTCTGGATCCCCCGTGACAAGAAGAACTGGCTCGGATACGCATCCATCGCCGGCTTGGCCCTGATCCTTCTTGGCAGCCTGAACATGTCCGGCACCCCTTCCGAACTGGCTTTCGGCAACATGTATGTGCTGGATAGTTTTGCGATTTTCTTCAAACGTTTCTTTCTTATCGCCGCCATCCTTGTCATCGCCGCTTCGGTCGAGTTTTCTCAAAAATTCCAAACAGGCAAGGGGGAGTATTACTGCCTGATGCTCTTTGCTCTGTCCGGCATGATGTTTGCCGCTTCGGCCAATCACTTTGCCTTGCTGTTCGTTTCACTGGAACTGATCACCATCACCTTTTACATCCTGACCAGTTTCTTGCGAAATCAAATGGTTTCCCTGGAAGCGGGCGTCAAATACCTTATCCTGGGAGCGCTTTCCTCGGCATTCCTGGTTTACGGAATCGCGTTGGTCTACGGAACCACCGGGGCCATGCACTTCGATGCCCTCAAGACAGCCACCGCGTCGATGACCGATAACAAACTGTTGCTGGTCGGATTGCTGATGGTGATCGCCGGGTTGGGATTCAAGGTTGCGGCGTTTCCATTCCAAATCTGGGCACCGGATGTGTATCAGGGTTCCCCTTCTTCCACCACGGCTTTCCTGGCAGTCGGATCGAAGGCGGCCGGTTTTGCCTTGTTGATGCGCCTGTTGTTCATGGCGGTGCCGGACATCGCGCTTCAATGGGAAAAACTCCTCATGGTCATCGCGGGCATCACCATTCTGTATGGCAACCTCTGCGCCCTGCCCCAACGCAACCTCAAGCGTCTGCTGGGTTACTCGAGTATCGCCAACGCCGGTTACCTGATGATGGGCATCGCCGCCATGAGCCAGTCCGGATCGAGCGCCATTCTTTATTATCTTTACGGTTATATGTTCACAGTCATTGCCGCTTTCATGATCATCATCCTGGTCATGAAACACACCGGCGCCGAAGAGATCACGCACCTTGCGAAACTCCATGAACGCGCCCCCGGTCTGGCAGGTGTGATGACTCTGGCCATGGTATCCCTGGCAGGTATTCCTCCGATGGCTGGCTTCTTTGGAAAGTTTCTTTTGTTTAAGGCCGTTCTGGAACAGGCAGCGGTTTTCTCCTCTTATTACGCATTGTTGGGAGTGGCCATCATTGGGGTGGTGATTTCCTTGTATTACTATTTCGGAGTGATCCGCACCCTTTACTGGGGCAAACAGCAGATGGTTCCCGAAGAAATTCATGTGTCGCCCCTTTCCCGGGTCACGCTTTGGGTTTGCAGTATTTTCATGATTTACCTGGGCATCCTGCCTGAGCGCTTGATGCAAGCAGCTGTTTCAGCGGCTGAGTCTTTGAAGTTTTAGTTCGCAAGGTGGCTGGAAGGGTTTGCCAAGGCGATTGTTTCGGGCTTTCCTTTGAATGACAATCGCCAAAGGGATTCCACAAGGTGCCGTGGCGGGACAACCCGGCTCTACCTTTTTGAACGCTGTTCACTCAATCTTTCACTGCATTGAAAACAGAGATCCTCACCATCGAGAACGCAGACAAGTTCGAGCAGGCGGCTACCCGGGCTGCGGAACTGCTCGCGGACGGGCAACTTGCCGCTCTTCCGACCGAAACGGTTTATGGCCTTGCTGCAGATGCTTTCAATCATCAAGCCATCGCATCCATTTACACCACCAAAGGCAGACCTTCAACCAACCCGCTCATCGTCCATGTGGCCGACAAGCCCATGCTATTGGAATGCGTCCGGGAGTGGCCGGATATCGCCGAGAAATTTTCACAAGCCTTTTGGCCGGGACCGCTGACGCTTGTGTTACCCAAATCGGACCGCATTTCGGATCACATTACCGCTGGACTGGATTCGGTGGCAGTCAGGTGGCCGGGACATCCATTCATGCGGGCGGTCATTAAAAAACTCGGACGCCCCATCGCAGCGCCCAGCGCCAACCTGGCCAACCAACTTTCCCCCACTTCCGCCGAGCACGTGCAAGCACAGTTGGAAGGACGCATCCCGCTCATCGTCGACGGCGGAGCCGCGAACGTGGGCATCGAGTCCACGGTGCTGGATCTCTGCGGGCAAAACCCCACCGTGCTCAGGCCAGGCATCGTTCACCTGGAATCACTCCGGGCGGTCGCTGCGAGCACAGTGCACCGCTCAGCGGTGCAGTCTCCCGGTGCTCAGAAAAGCCCGGGGTTGCATCACAAACACTACGCGCCCAAGGCACGCGTCGTGGTGCTTGATCGTTCGGATCAGTCGGATCAGTCGGATCTGACCGATCGGCTCCGCCGGCTGGGCATACAGCCCGGCCAGGCTTGTGTCCTGGGGCTGGAGTGCCTGCCTGCGCCGGAAGACTACCTGCGGGTATGTTTCATCCCACATGATCCGGAAGCCTATGCCAGGGCTCTCTACGCCGAACTGTTTCTCTGTGACCAGCTCGGCCCCAAATGGATCATCGTGGAACAAGTCCCCGACACTCCGGCCTGGGAGGGCGTGCGGGACCGGTTGGCCAGGGCGGCGGCTGAAGGCTGAACCTCACCCATCACCGGATCCCGTCATAAAAAATTTACGTGAAACTCTTTGACGCTAAAGGCGACTTTGCTATGTTTGCCGGTCTGTATTTTGGATTATGGCTAAATTAACCATTAAAGATGTCGATTTGAACGGAAAGCGCGTGTTTGTGCGTGTTGATTACAATGTACCCATGGAAGAAAAAGATGGGGACATGGTCATTAATGACGATACACGCATCCGTGCCACCATCCCCACACTCGATCACCTGGTGGAACAAGGGGCAAGAATCATTCTCGCCGCCCACCTCGGTCGCCCCAAGGGCAAGAAAGAACCCTCCATGTCCCTGCGCCCGGTTGCTCAGAAACTGAGCGACTTGTTGGGTCGCCCGGTTGCTTTCGTGGATGATTGTATTGGAGAAAAAGTTTCCCAAACGGCTTCAGCGCTTAAAAACGGGGATATCCTCCTTCTCGAAAACGTTCGTTTTTATGCCGAAGAAGAAGCCAATGATCCCGCATTTGCGGCCAAACTGGCGGAGAATGCGGATGTTTATATCAACGATGCATTCGGAGCCGCCCACCGGGCTCATGCCTCGACTGCTGGTATCGCCAAGGTCGTCAGCGAAAAAGGCGGTTCCTGTGCCGCAGGATTGCTGATGGAGCGCGAACTTCAATTTCTGGGTGACGAACTGGAATCACCGCAGGGTCCGTTTGTGGTGATCCTGGGCGGAGCCAAGGTTTCCGACAAGATCGCGGTCATCGACCGATTGCTGGAAAAAGCCGACAGTCTGCTGATCGGTGGAGCCATGGCCTACACATTCAAACTGGCGAAAGGCCTGAGAGTCGGCAAATCACTGGTGGAACCCGACAAAGTGGATGTAGCCAAGGCTGCGATGCAAAAGGCTGAAGAACGTGGCGTTGAATTGTTGCTCCCCACGGACAACACGGTGGTCACCCCGGTTGTGACCGACAAGTTGAATTCCAAAGGGAAAAACATCCTGGAATTCCAAAACCCGCGTCACAATACCGAGCCTGACATCCCGGACACAGAGGAAGGCGTGGACATTGGTGAAAACACCGCCGCGACTTACAAAGCCAAAATTGCCAGCGCCAAGACCATTCTTTGGAATGGGCCGATGGGTATCTTTGAGGATCCCCGTTTTTCAAAAGGCACCTTCGCCGTGGCTGAGGCTGTTGCGGATGCCACCACGAAGAATGGTGCGAAAAGCATCATCGGCGGTGGTGACAGTGTCAAAGCCCTAAACCAGTCCGGACTGGGCGACAAAGTTACCTTCATGAGCACAGGCGGGGGCGCCAGTCTTGAGTTCCTTGAAGGGAAGGAACTCCCCGGGGTCGCGGCTTTGTCGGACAAATAGTCCGGTCAGCCACCTCGACATCAATACAAACAATTTGACCAACAATTACTGAAAGTCGTTATGGAAAAAGATCGCAAACTGATAATCGCCGGCAATTGGAAGATGAACAAAACCGTTGCCGAATCCCTTGACCTTGTCCAGGAACTCGTCCGCGAAGTCAACCAGGTGAAGGAAGTCGACATTGTCGTCTGCCCGCCATTCACCGCCTTGAGCGATGTCTCCAAAAAAGTCATCGAATCCAACATCCGCCTGGGTGCTCAGAACATGAGCGAAAACACCGGCGGTGCCTATACCGGTGAGATTGCCGCTGAAATGTTGAAAGAATTCCTGGTGCGCTATGTTATTCTTGGCCACTCGGAACGTCGTCAATACCAGGAGGAATCCGATTCCCTGATCTCCAAGAAAGCTTTGGCCGCGCACGCAGCCTCCATCAAACCCATCATTTGCGTGGGTGAAACCCTGGAACAACGTGAATCAGGCGTCACCAACGACGTGGTCGGCAGCCAGATCAAAGGAAGTCTCGCTGGTCTCACTTCGGAGCAGATGCTGGAAACCGTGATCGCTTATGAACCTGTATGGGCCATCGGCACCGGCAAAACCGCTTCTTCGGAGCAGGCTCAGGATGTGCACGCGTTTATTCGCAGTGTCCTGACAGAACTGCATGGCAACGACGTCTCCAAACAGATTCGCATCCAATACGGCGGCAGCGTCAAGCCCGGCAATGCCCGTGAATTGATGAGTCAACCCGACATTGACGGCGCTTTGGTGGGCGGAGCATCCCTGGATGCCAAGAGCTTTTCCGAAATCATCCTGAACAGCATCTAAATTTGGGTGTTGCAACCTGAGCCCGGCTTTGACAAGCTGCTCGTTTTTGAAAATACGATATTGAAAGAAGTATGAGCTTAATCATCGGATTACTGACCATTGTGATGGTGCTCAACAGTTTGTTTCTCATTCTGTTGATCCTGGTCCAATTGCCCAAGAAGGAAGCGGGCGCCGGCCTGGCATTCGGCGCGGGTGCTGCCGAAGCTGTTTTTGGCGCGGGAGCCGGGACACCACTGTCCAAAATCACCAAGTATAGCGCTGGACTGTTTCTGGGCCTCGCATTGCTGTTGTCCATCATGAATTCTTACGAATCCAAGAGAAACGCACGCCTGCTCGAACAGGAAATTGCCAATCAACCGGCACTTCCGACCGCCGTGGAAGAAGGCGCAGACGCCACGACCACCACGACAGATCCCGTTACCGTGACACCTGCGGCGGACACAGCAGCTCCTGAGGCAACAAGCACAACAACCGGGGAAGCAACAACGGAGGACACTCCGGCGATCACACCCTCCGCCGGTACGGATGCAGCACCTCTCGAACTCGAACAACCCGTCCCAGCCACGGAACCAAATCCGAATAACTAGGCGGTTATTTGAGTTAACCATTTGCAAACCCCCATGCAGGCTGGCGGCCTGCATGGGGGTTTTTATGCCCACGAGACAAGTATCGGGTAGCCTCGAAGGTTTAATCAAAAAAGTTGCCCGAGGTAGAGCGTGGCGTCTCGGCGCGCAATCCTTGTGGCAACCATACCCTGCCTACCCTGACTCAAAGGAATCCCCCCAAATCACTCAATGTCCACCACCGTCATTACGGACGCATCAGGGGCGAATTCAATAATTTGACCTGAAGTTTTCTCAGCAAGTCCCGCAAATATTACTCAGCAAAACTGGAGAATCCAGCTCCCCCCCTATCGTGATAGTCTTTGCTCAGACTGGAAACAAAGGAATCAATGTGCCCCGGTTTCACCTCGCCGATGGAACCACCAGGCAACCCACCCGACCAGCAATGTCAACACGCCGTAAAGACTGGGAACAGGTTGTCGCCAGATGGAAAAGACCGTAACCCAAAGGACCATGACCAGGAAAAGGAGCGGCACAACCGGCCATCCTGGAACGTTCAAATTCGGGTGAACCTTCATCTTCAACTTAACCAAACCAAGAACTGTCAGCGCCGTTCCGATACCCAAGGTAAAACCGATGTAGGCCAGCAAGTCTTTGAACGTCGGGATCCACAGCAGCAGGAGGGCCACGAAGATTTGGAGGCTGATATTCCCCCACCCCGGAGGTTGAGCGCTTTTCATCCAGCAGGGCAAATAGCCGTCTTCCGCCATTTTGGCATAGACTCGGGGACCGGCCATAAGCATGGCGGAAATGGACGTCATCAGGGATACCAGAATAATCAATGTCACCCATTGAGCCAACCCCTGCCCCCCGATGGATTCGGCGGCAACACGGGCCACGTCTTCGCGTCCGGCCATTGATTCGAAGGAACCCGACCACAAGAACACGCCATTCAATGCGAGATACAGCACCACAACAATGATCGTGCCGAAGGTCATGGCTCGCGGCAGATTGCGATCCGGATCACGCACCTCCCCACCGATGTAGACAGCCGCGTTCCAGCCTGAATAGGCAAAATAGATCCAGACGAGTGAGACTGAAAATGTTCCCCAATCCGGATCCCAGGCTGGGACTTGTTCAGGACTTGGCAAGTGCAACAAGGACCACCCGATGAATCCGATCAACATGACGATCTTGAACACAACCACCAGGTTCTGAACCATCACACCTTCCCTTACCCCGATGCCATGCAGGATTCCGAGCAGCAGGACAGCGACTGTTCCGATCCACTTTGGATCCACACCTTGCAACCATTCCTGACAGTAAACTCCCGTCCCATATGCGGCGGCGGCGATAGGAGCCGAGAATCCGACGAGCAATGATATCCATCCACTGATATAGCCCACGGAGGGATGGATGGTTTTGGATAGAAAAAAGTACTCTCCGCCCGATTCGGGAAGTTGCCGGGCAAGCGCTCCGTAACACAGCGCGCCCAGCAAGGCCATTCCTCCCCCAACCAACCAGGCAAGGAGAATGATGCTACGTGAAGGCATGTCGGCGATTTGGTAGCCGGTGCTGGTGAAGATTCCAGTGCCAATCATGTTGGCGACCACCAGAGCGGTGGCTCCAATCAAGCCAACTTTTCGAATGGAAGCCACATCAGCGCTCATAGAGTCACTGCAATCGTGAAAGGATTACCTCCGGAGCACAAAGACAAATCAGCAAAATGCAGCCTCCCTACCGATTGAAGCTGGGGATGGGCGGCATGCGCCGTCCTTCCTGTTCCGCGATGGCTTTTTGAGTTTCCATCAGGAGAATCTGCTCTTCACGCGTGAAGGCTGGTTTGGCAGGTGTTCTTGAGGTGTTGGAAGTCGACAGGCGTGTTTGACGGGTAGGAATTTGCTGCATGCCGGTTCTCGTCGCACTGCCGCCTGACCCACGCAGGAGCGAACCACTGGTTGTCCCTCTGTTAGGGGTCGTGCCTCCGGTGGTGGTGTTCCCTGATTTATTTTTTTGTTGTTCCAGAGCACGGCGCCGGATCAGTTCGCGGGCGCTGATGCGTGTCGGGGTTTTGACATTGGATTTGCTGCCGGTCTTTTTCGCAGTGGATCCATCGTATCGATATTCCTCGAAATCCAGTTTGTGTGATTTGCCGTAAAATTCAATTTCCACATTCCCGTCGAACCCAATCTGGGTGACTTTCACGCCATGATGCTCATCCTCGGACTCGGTGAAGGCGAAGAATCGTTCGACCGGAGGCAGATCGGGATTGGGATTGGGCAGGGTCATGGACATCCATACCCGCTTGATCTCGTCCTTGGCGCTGACACCGGCGATTTTGAGATTCAACTCATCCAGCTCTGGACTTTCTTCTTCCTCAGGCTCCGGTTCCGGATCGGGATCAGGGGGAGGTGGCGGGGGTTGGAGGTTGAACGGATTGCGATCCAGAATGGTTTGGTAGGATGCACGCAGGCTGTCGATTTCCTCGGCCGACTCCTGGGCAAACACCCCATCGGCCACCGCCATACCGACAAGCAGGCAGACCAGCAAGGAGCCAAATTTCAAATGCATCTTTTCAGCCATATTCAATCCATTAACAACACCATAAAAATGCGCCGGTTGCGGTCGCCTGACAACATAAAAAAATCCGGCGGTCAAATCCAAGATGAGGAAATAACCGCCGGACAGGGTTGCAACCTGGTAAATGAGCGTGTCTTAGTAAGAGCTCTGAACGCCGCCGGTAGCACGTTTCTGCATCCAGGGCATCATCTTACGCAAACGGGCACCCACCTTCTCAATGGAATGCTTCTGGCCTTCCTTGAGCAGGGAGTTGTATTTTTTGTAGCCGGTTTGGTATTCCTTGACCCATTCTTTGGCGAATTTTCCATTCTGAATGGCTTTCAAGGCGGCTTTCATGCGTTTCTTGACGCCGGCATCGATGATCTTAGGTCCAACGCTCACGTCACCCCACTTGGCGGTTTCGGAGATGGAGAAGCGCATGCCGTGAATACCGGATTCATTGATGAGGTCCACGATGAGCTTCAACTCGTGCAGACATTCGAAGTAAGCCATTTCGGGCTGGTAACCGGCTTCCACCAAAGTTTCGTAACCGGCGATGATCAGGGCGCTGGTGCCGCCACAGAGAACGGTTTGTTCGCCAAACAGATCGGTTTCGGTTTCTTCCTTGAAGGTGGTTTCCAACACACCGGCACGGGTGCCACCCACGCCTTTGGCCCATGCCAATGCCACTTTCTTGGCTTTGCGGCTGGCGTTCTGGTGAACGGCGATCAGGGCAGGTACCCCTTTGCCTTCCACGAACTGACGGCGGACGATGTGACCAGGTCCCTTGGGAGCCACCAGAATCACGTCAACATCGGCAGGGGGAACCAGGGTTTTATAATGAATGGCAAATCCGTGTGAAAAGAGAAGTGTTTTTCCCTTGGTCAGGTTGGGAGCGATATCGGATTCGTAAACGGAAGCCTGCTTGGTGTCGGGCAAGGCAACAAAGATGACGTCGGCTTGCTTGACCGCTTCAGCGGTGGTGACGACCTTGAATCCTTTGTCCTTGGCAACAGGAATGGATTTGCTGCCTTTGTAGAGGCCGATGATAACGTTGCATCCGCTGTCCTTGAGGTTCAAGGCGTGAGCGTGTCCTTGTGAACCGAATCCGAGCACGGCCAGGGTTTTTCCCTTGAAGACGTTCAGGTCCGCGTGCTTATCCGAGTATATTTTTGCTGGCATGTTTTTTATGCGTTTGTTGTTTGCTTTAATCTCTACGATTTAAAAAGGGGTTGAATCAGGCCCGAGGCAGGGCGACTGTTCCGGTGCGGGTGAGGGTTTCGATGCCAAATGGCTCCATCAAATCGATGAATTTGGAAATCTTCCCTTCGGCTCCAGTGATCTCAATGGTCACCGATTCCGGGTGAACATCAATGATCTTGGCTCTGAAAATATCGGTGATCTGCATCACTTCCGAGCGTGATTTGGAATCGGTCTTGACCCGTATCATCACCAACTCACGGTCCACATACAGATGTTCACGAAAATCCTGCACCTCCAGCACCTCCGGAAGTTTGTTCAATTGCCGGACTATTTGGATCAAGGTCGCATCGTCACCCTGCGTCACAATGGTCATGCGCGATGCATTGTCTTCATGCGTGGGCGCAACATTGAGTGTGTCAATGTTGAAGCCACGACCGCTGAACAGCCCGGCAATGCGGGTCAGCACTCCGAACTTATTTTCAACCAAAACTGATATGGTGTGTCTCATAATACTGCACAGGACGCCGTCAAGCGAAATGGGGAGAGTTCAAAATTTTAACTACAGGGTCAATATGAAAAAGCAGGAAAAATGCTATCTGACGCACTTATTGGGTGCGAAAGGATGTTTCAGTGGGTCGATACGCCTTCATAAAATCCGGGAATTTGCCGGGTTGAAGAACCATCCAAACCTTGTGACACCGACATTTTGCGACCCAAATCGATACCGGATCAGAACCCAACCACTCCCCCACCTTGGCGAAAGGAATGACTTGAAAAGGCGACTGGCTTGTAACATAAACGGTAACCGCTGGGTATTAGAGGGAAGAAAATTTCCAACAAGCCCACGAAACTCGATCGTGGAAGTCGATTCGAACATGCATATTCGATTTTCAACGAACGAACCTGGTTGAACATGGAGGCAATGGAAACAAACCAATCACCAAGCAACATGGACTTAAACCTATCTTTTATTCGTCGTTTCAGTCGCCTCCCTGCCATCAAGGGGCTTTGGGTCGCTGTGTTCCTGCTGCAACTGTTTTCCATGCGCAGCCAGGCCGCCGGCCTGCAGTTTGATGTTTTCCCGGGTTACGGCGACGTGATGAGGCAGCATCACTGGTGCCCTTTTACGTTCGAGATGCATCATGAGGGTCCCGGTTTTTCCGGTTTCATCCGACTGAGAGATCCCGGCAGCAACTTTTCTCAATCCATACCCATTGAACTCCCCACCAAAACCCGCAAACGGGTCGTGATGCCGGTCTACTACCAGGGGGGCAACATCTACAACTGGGTGGCGGAACTGGTCACCGCTTCGGGGGATGTACTCGCAGAACGCACTCAATTCTCGGGACAGCAGGAAGTCACGCATACCGGTTTTATCATCGGTTCGGTCTCCCGGTCCATCTCCGGTCAACCTGATTTGCCCGAAGAACCCGCCCGATCGCCCTACCTGCCACAGGTCGGCCGGATTTCGGCAGAACATTTCCCCGATCAACCACTGGCATTGGAAGGTCTCAATGCCATCTACTTGCATGCCAGCGCAGCCGGTAAAATGGAAATCCCCCAGGCGCGCGCCCTGAATGCCTGGCTGGCTCAGGGAGGACATCTGATTGTTGCCATGGACGAACCGGCCGAAATCAGCGCGGTTCCCTGGCTTGGTTCGTTGATGCCATTTGTGCCGACCGGAGTTTCTTCCATCACATGGGACGGCACATTGGAGGACTGGATCCGGGATCCATCGGCTAAAACCTATCCCGATCCTACATGCGATCCCGATCTCATTGATCAAAACCAATACCGCCGATCCAATTCCCGCAACGATCTCGTCGACAACCGATACACACGCATTCGATCGGATGATCAAATCGGAGAGGATCCCCTCCCCATTGTGATCGGTCGGGTGACGGACGGGACGGTCATGGCCGAGCAGGATGGAAATCCCCTGATCATTCATGCCGCCCGGGGGCGCGGCCAGGTGACGGTTTTGACCTTTTCACCCGAACGGGAACCGATCAAGAGCTGGGAAAACAAGCCATGGTTCTGGGCAAAGCTATCCGGCATCCCCGGACGCTGGTTTGAAGTGGGCAACCGTAATTCCTACGCAGGCGAAGGGGTGGACGGATTGTTTGGTTCCATGATCGAAAGTCGTCAGATTCGCAAGTTGCCGGTGGAATGGTTGATGTTGATGTTGCTGGTTTACCTGCTTTTCATCGGCCCGATCGATCGCATCATCCTCAAGAAACTCAACAAACAGATGTGGACGTGGATCACCTTCCCGGCTTATGTGGCGCTGTTTTCCGGTTTGATTTATTACGTCGGCTTCAAACTGAGAGCCGGTGATTCGGAGTGGAATGAACTGCATGTGGTGGACGTCATCCCGTTCGGCCAGGAATCGATGGTCCGGGGACGCACCTATGGCACGCTCTACTCGCCCGTCACGGCACAATACGAACTCAAGTCACAGCGCACCATGGGATCGCTCCGAATGGAATCCTCCGGTTTGTGGCGCGGTTCCCAGGGAGGCAACCGTCAATCCGAACTCTTCAAGTTGGGTGATGGATTCGCGGCAGGGGTTTCGGTTCCTGTGTGGACCAGTCGTTTGTTCGTTAGTGATTGGTATGACACCTTTCCAAACGGAGTCATCGAAGCCGAACTTTCCACCCGCAATGATGAACCGGAAAGCCTCACCATAAAAAATCTGGTGCCCTATTCATTCGAACAACTTCGTCTGATGATCGGGGACAAAGTTTACGATCTGAAAGGACTATCAAGCGGACCATCAGCCAGTCAGACGTTCACCTTGTCCCAGACCAGACCCACCAACTTGCGGGATTTTCTGCGCAATCATTCCGGCAATTTCCGATCGGCGCTGGACAGCCGGAGGCGAGCTTTGGGACATACCTATCGCTTGAACAATCCTTTTGAAGCAACATCGGTTATTTCCATGCTGGGCAACGCCTACAAGCTGGCGGGCAACGGGCAAAATTATGTCCACCAGTCCAACATGGACCTGACACGCCATCTTGAGAACGATTATGCGGTGCTGTTGGCCTGGTCGGAGTCTGATCTGGGCTTGCAAGCGCTCAACACATTTGATCCCAAACGGTCCACCAAAAAGACCATGATCCGGGTATTGATCCCATTGAACCATTCGGCGGTGAACCCTCAACCTTGATTCGACCCATGACCACACCAAACAACGACGAAACAAGCGCTGCAGACGTGCAAACAACAACGGAAGCGGCTCCAGCCACGAGCAACAAGGTTCCAGCGGTGGAGACCAGCATGTTGACCCGGCATTATGGCAACATGACCGCATTGAGCATGTTGAACCTGACTGTTAACCAGGGGGACCTGTTCGGGTTCATCGGCTCCAACGGTGCGGGCAAAACCACCACCCTTCGCATCCTGGCAACCTTCCTGAAGCCATCCTCGGGAACCGCCAAGGTCCTGGGGAAAAATGTCGTCACCGAGGCGGATGCGGTGCGTCATATCATCGGCTACATGCCCGATTTCTTCGGGGTATACAAGGACATGGAAGTGACCGAATACCTGGACTTCTTCGGCGCCTGCTACCGCATCCCTTCCAAACAGCGTGAAAAAACGGTGAAGGACGTGCTGGAACTGGTGGGGCTTTCCGAAAAGACAGGTGCCCTCATCGGGGCTTTGAGCCGGGGGATGCAGCAACGCATCGGTCTGGCCAGAGTCTTGATTCACGACCCCGACTTGCTGCTGTTGGACGAACCCGCCTCGGGACTGGACCCCAGGGCCCGCATTGAAATGATGGCCATCCTGCAGGAACTTCAGCGCATGGGCAAAACCATCATCATTTCCTCCCACATCCTGAGCGAACTTCAGTCCCTTTGCAATCGGGTTGCCATCATTGAGCGTGGCAAGTTGATTTACAGCGGCCCGGTGCAGGGGGTGAAACAACAGATGGAAATGAATCACATCGTGTGGGTCACCGTGGGAGGCGATCCGGACAAAGCGATCGGCTTCCTGAAAACCCGGTCCGAAGTAACGGAAGCAGAAATGGTCGATGATCGTATCCGGATGACCATGGCTTCGCATGATGCGGATGTCAGTGTGATTGCAAAAATTTTAGTGGAAAACGGAATCCCCATTCATGGTCTGAAAGAAGAAGAAGTCGGACTTGAAGAAGTCTTCCTGCGCGTCACCCGCGGGGATACCCAATAATTCAAACCATCGCATTGTCCCGAGCAGGAACACCTCATGAGATTATTTCCAGTCGTAGGCCGTGAACTGAAGGTTGCCTCCAGGCAACGGTCCCTGTATGTCGGCAGAACGGTGTTTGCCACCGTTTCCATCGTCATCACGGGTCTGTTCATGTTCTTCATGCAAACCGCCGCGCCCAGCACGATGGGGATGAGTTTGTTCTACACCCTTTCCAGCTTTACGTTTTTCTACTGCGCGATGTCGGGTATCTGGGTGACTTCGGACTGCATCAGCGAAGAAAAACGGGAAGGCACCCTTGGATTGCTCTTTTTGACAGACCTGAAAGGCTATGACGTCGTCTTTGGCAAACTCGCGGCGACTTCCCTCAAATCCGTCAGCGGGCTGTTGGCGGTGATGCCGGTGCTGGCCATCCCGTTGCTGTTGGGTAGCGTGAGTCCTTCTGAATTCGGTCGCCTGATCCTGGTGCTTTCCAACACCATGCTGCTTTCCCTCTCCGTCGGCATCTATGCCTCGGTGATCAGCACCAAAGCCATGCGCGCGGCATTCACCACCCTGGGGCTGATGGTCTTTTTTCTGGGAGCGGCTCCTATCCTTTGGGTGTTGACCGGATTGCTTACCAATGAAAACCAACCTCAATGGGTCGTCGATAAATTCTTTTTTCACAGTGCGGTTTACGGGATGGGCATGATGTCGGAAAGGGCCTACTCGGTGGATTCCTGGCCATTCTGGAAATCTCTGATTACCAATCACATTTTCATCTGGGGATTATTAATCACCTCATCGATTGCAGTGGCCTCCCGTTGGCAGGATCGGCCTGCGTCGGAAGCACAACTGAAGCGTAGCAAACGCATCCTGGAAGCCGACCAGGGCGACCATCAAACCAAAGCAAAACTCAGAGGAACCTTATTGGACAAGAATCCTGTGCTTTGGCTCTATAGTCGTAGTCGATTGAAGACGCTCTACCCCTGGATCGTTTTTGCTCTGGGGGGACTCTACTGGTTGTGGGGCAGCCTGGAGTATGGTCGAAACTTTTACACCGAGCCGGCCAACTTTATTATGACCGCCTATCTGAGCAGTATTTTGGTGAAATGTTGGGTGGGTGCGGAGGCCAGCCAGAGACTGACGGACGACCGACGCAGTGGCGCATTGGAGCTGCTTTTCAGCACACCGCTCAAGGTCAAGGATGTGCTCCATGGTCACTGGATGGCGATCCTGCGGCAGTTTCTCGGCCCGGTGATCTTTATCTGTGCACTGACCGTCTTTTTCGCCCTGATTCTCTTGTTGGACAGCGGAAGAATGGGTGCGGATGACGCTTCCTACATGGCCACCATGTTCATGGCACACCTTGTTCTGATCGTTATGGATTGTCTGGCCCTGTTTTGGTACGGACTCTGGAACAGCGCCAAAGCGAGGTATGTGAACCGATCAATCAGCGGAACGATTTTCACCGTTCTGATGCTTCCCTGGATTGTTTACACCCTTTTCACCCTGTCATTCTTTTCCATGCTCGCCTTTCAGGGGCGCCCGGTGAAATTACCGGTCAGCGAGGAGTATTTCATGTTGGGAACCTGGTTCTTCATGGGCCTGGGTTGGTCCAGCTGGCTCATCGCCCATAGCCGCAAGCAACTGCTCACGCATCTACGAATGTTTGCCACCACCCGCCCTGGCGATGAAAAGCTCGATTCCGACCAAAAGAACACGACGGAACCCCCAAAATCACAGGGAATCCCCTATTCCTCTCCCACCACGTAATCGGTTGGCAAACGATAGCGGAACATCACACGCTGGGTGGCGGATTTCAACAGTTCGGCATCAAGCACCATGCGTTTCACCGCTTCGCCATGCATAAATTCGATCACATGGAATCCATCCTTGGGCTGATCAAATGCCTTCTTCAAATCGGGCAAGCTGATGATCTTGACGTCATTGACTTTCTCCAACGCGAGATAGCGATAATCCTGATACCCGAGGTTGTAAGGATCCGGTAAGACCAAAGACAGCACCACACAACCGGTTTCTTCTTCATTGGCGGCTCTTTCAGTCAGGCGAACCAGTCGAACCGGCGCCCGGCGTTTCCACTCATTTCCCCAACTCTGCAAGTAGGGTTCGGTCAGAGGTTGAAACACCAGTCCACCCGCCATCATGTAGGAGGGTGGCATGTCAAACTGTGCGGTCGGCACATATTGCTTTGAAAAATCGCCTTGAGCCAATTCGAATTCAATATCGACAGAAGCACCATCACGCCAGACAGTCATCGGCACTTTGTCCCCGGCCCAATGCCCTCGTGTTGCCAGGCGTTCGAGCATCATTTTTCCATAATCTGGATCATCGTAATCACCCACAATATCGATGTCGAACCCATCCACTTTCAATAAAATGTCTTTGGGTTTAAGAGCGGTTTCATGGCCGGGTACCGAGATAATTTCGGTGACTATCACACCACGTTTCTCGCCGGGCAGCTTCAAGTAGTCCAGGACCGCGGGATTTTCAGCTCGTTTCCAATAAAAATTGAAATAACCCAACCCGGGATACGCGTCTTTCGAAACCAGATCCAGCACCTGCTGCACGAAAAAGGAAGGGACGGCTGTGCACTTGCTTCTGGATTGGGAGGTGGTCAGGCCGATCACCCGGTCCTGGTGAACGATCGCTTCGGACCAACCTACTCCGTCAATTTCGGAATCCAGCTCCAACTGGGGAATGTCAATATAGGTCAGCGCCCCCCGGCCCATGCGGAGTCGGTTCAGATCCAAACGACGCATTTCCAATCGACCATCGTTCCAGCGAATCAAACGCACGTCACCGACCGTTGGAACGGGGTCGGCGAATTTCACTGGCACGAGGCCTTCCCAAAAAGATTCATCTTCAACATCGATCAGTGCCAGGTTGGCGTGGTAATCGATCCATTTCAACGAAGCCTCATACCAGGAGCCACGTCCCCCCTTTTGAACACGGAGCACGGTGTGGTCGAAAAGAAAATCCGCCGTGGTGACAATCTGCCTGCCCTGCACCACCACACCGAATTTGTTGTTGGAAGAGGTGCGCCGTGCCCAGGGTTGAAAGTACTCGTATTGATGCCGCGTGGATTCGATCTGCACCAGGGAATGCTCCCAGTTGGCCGATTCATTCTCGGCTTTGATATCGAAGGCGGATAAGAACAGCAATCCCGCCAATAGAATATGGTGAAAGCGATTGATCATAGTTTTCGATCCTGTTGAATGCCGTAGGTTTCAAGAATCTCTGCGTTTGCCTGATTGGCTGCCTCCCGGTCCAGGCATTCAAAACCGAGACGTTCACCGAATTCGATCAGGTGATGTGATCCTTCGTTGGACTCCAGTGCATCCACCACGTCTTTCAGTGAATCAATGCGTTTCCCATTGATGGAGTCCACCAGAACGCGACCGCGAATTTCCATATTTGCGTTGACGCTGTGGGAAAGAACCGTGGAGAGCATGACCGGTTCAGTCCGTGCCGCTTCAGGTTCCGTATTCTTCTTGTAAAACAGTTCGTAAAGCAACCCGATGCCGGCAACAGCGGACCAGTTCTGACCAAAGGTGCTGAGAAAATCCCGGCTCAATGGAGTAAAGACCAAACCGGCGTATACGAAATACTTGGGCTCGGTATACTGGTTTCCTTCCAATCGATCATCCTGATTCACGAAAACAGGCAGTTCCAAATCGATCTCCTGACCATCCCGCAATACCTTGACCGGCACTTTGGCTCCGTGCTGCGCCTGGCTGAAGGCAATCCCTCCATGCACCTGATTTCCCTCGTAAATAATCGTTGCATCCGCCGCCACGGCATATCCGTTGGCTTCCAAAAGAACGTCATCTTCTTTCAAGTGTTCCTTTGCGGAATCACTGATCAAATTGTCGATCCGCGCACCGGCATTGGACTCCGTTAATTTCAAATAATTGCGGTATGCCTGGTTGATCAAGGGAGACAAACGGATACCTGCCTGCGGAAATCCGTGGTATTCCCCATCCTCGACATCCTTCAGGAAATGCTGAATCACCGGGGGCGGAATGAAGAATCCGGTGTTCTCAAGACCAGGTGTCCCTTGAAACGCGACGCCCACGACACGATCATCCTGCAAGACAGGCCCACCTGAATTACCTGGATTGATGGCTGCATCGGTTTGAACCGCCAGCAAGCTTCGATTGCCTGGTTGGACATAATTGATAATCTCAATGCGGCTGACCACACCGCTCGTGTAGGAAATCTGCTCACCACCGGCAGGATAGCCAATGGTGTTCACCACCGAACGCACTTTAGGCAGGACACCGATTGGCAAGGGCTCAAGACCATCAAAGAAGCTTTCATCCTCAACAGTCAGGATGGCCAGATCACAGTCATGCCCGACAAAAGCGACCTCGGCAATGTGAGGACGGGAATCCTGGAATCGTCTGACCTGAATTTGTTTAGCCCAACTGATGACGTGGGCGTTGGTCATGATGCGATTGCCTTCGATGATGAATCCCGACCCGCTGGAACCACGGACTCGGCTGGAGTTCCAGGGTTCGTCCCAGTCGGGTTCCTGACTGAAGGTCATGATTTGGATGACCGACTTCTCCGGTTCTGCAGCATTGAGAACCAGTGCAGTCATGCATAGAGAGAGTTGGATAAGAAACGTTTTCAAGATTCCCGAACATGCGTTGAAACCGCTGTCGGGTCAAGTACCGAGCTGCAGTTAACCTGCCTTCGGTAGGGCTGAGCTGCTGCTCGGCTGTGGCGCGTTCGATGTTTTGTTGATGTTTGGATGCTGCAACTCGTTCGCGGACGCGGGGCACCGCGTCCCTACCTGGGAAATCAGCTTTGTTTGCTTTGGCGCCATTTGTCGAGGCCGACGGCCAGGATGATGACGATGCCGATGATGATTTCCTGCATGTAGGTAGGCCAGTTCATTTGGCTGGATCCGCTCTTGAGCACGCCCATGATCAGGGCACCAAGAATGGTTCCCGAGATGCTGCCGGCACCCCCACTGAGGCTGGCGCCACCGATCACGACTGCAGCAATGATTTCCAATTCCAGCCCGATCGCCACGGTGGGATCTCCCTGGGTCAAACGGGAATACTGCATCAATCCTGCCAGGCCAAAGAAAAGACCTGCCAATGCGTAGATCATTACCTTGGTCGTTCGCACACGGATACCGCACAGGCGGGCGGTGTCTTCATTGGATCCGATGGCGAAAATGTAGCGTCCGAAAATGGAGTATTTCATGACAACCATCATGATCAGAGCCAGCCCGATGGTCACCCATACCCCGATGGGCAGAGGCCAAAGTTCCAGAGGATTGACCGGTTCCATCAAACGGTTCAGGGGGTTGTCCTCCGGATTGACGGTTTGGTTATTGCCCAGCCATTTGGAAACACCCCTGGCAATCCCCATCATGCCCAGGGTCACAATAAATGGCACCATTTTGAATCCGGCAATGATACCACCATTGATGGCACCGATACATCCACCCGCCAACACGGTCAGCAACACCACGGCAATCGGGTGAAATTCCTGAACCAACAAGGTGGCAGCCACCACACTGGTCAAAGCCACCACCGATCCCGCACTCAGATCAATCCCGCCGCTAACGATCACCAAAGTCATACCGAGTGCGCCGGTGGCCACGATGACGGTCTGGGTCAGGATGAGCTTGGCATTGCCTCCGGTGAAAAAGACCGGTCGCAGTTCTTCGCTCAATGAAAACAATCCGATGACGAGCAGGAGGCCGAACAAAGGCCCGAAGGAGTTGAGGAATTTCTTCCAATCGAATCGATCTGTTGAATCTGTGTGAGTTGCCATGCGTTCAGATAGTAAAAAGTTATTCAGCGGCTTGAAGGTCAGGGTCGTTTTCTGTTGTGTCAGGTTCGGCAACTTGTCCGACCGCCACCCCGATCAACTCGTGTTCGGTCCATTGATCAGCCGGTCTTTTGGTTTTGATTTCGCCTCGGCACATCACGCCGATGGTGTCACAAATCCCCAACAATTCAGGCAGATAAGAGCTCACGAACACAATGGCTTTGCCTCGTTTGGCCAGTTCGCAAATGAGACTGTAAATCTGGGCTTTGCTGCCGATGTCGATACCTCGGGTGGGTTCATCCAAAAGCAGAATGTCCGCGTCATGGTGGAGCAATCTTGCGATGGCGATTTTTTGTTGGTTGCCGCCGGACAGTTCACCAACGTTCTGACGAGGGCTGCGGGTTTTGACCTGGAGTTTTTCAATCCAGTGTTGTGCCTTTTCTGTTTGCGCCCTTGCCGGAATGAATCCCATTTTGGCAATGCCTTCAAAACGGGTGAGTGTCAGGTTGTCGGCCAGATCGCGGTTGAGTAAAAGGCCTTCTTCTTTACGGTTTTCACTCAACAAACCCATTCCTTGCCACAGACGTTTGGTTGGCGTGGCGTGGGTGGATTCCTTGCCAAAAACGGCAATCCGCCCGGCAGTCACTTTGTCCAGGCCGAAACAGGCCCTCAAGGTCTCGGTTCGCCCTGCACCGACCAGACCCGCCACACCGAAAATCTCGCCTTTCCTGAGTTGTATGTTGGCTGACTTTGGTTTTTCGCGCCCGGCCAACGACTCCAGCTCGAGCACGGTTTCGCCGATGCCATGATCTTTTCGGGGGTAGATATCCTTCATCTCGCGACCAACCATTTTATGGATGATATCCTGAAGGTCGGCCTTCTTCATATCCCCGCTGGCCACTGACTCACCATCCCGCAGCACGGTATAGCGGTCGCTGATCTGCTGGCATTCTTCCAGGAAGTGACTGATGTAAACCACGCTCACCCCACTGTCCTTGAGACGACCGATCACACGAAACAAATTCTGAACATCCACCTGCGTCAGACTGCTGGTCGGTTCATCCATGATCAGCACTTTTGGACGCCCGATCAAGGCCCGCGCGATTTCGACGATCTGTTGCTCGGCAATGCTCAGACGTCTGACAGGCAGATCGAGTGGGAGCGAGGTGTGATCGAGTTTTTCAAGGGCTTCCAGAGTACGCGCCCTTTGTTCCGAGATACGGCGCCAACCCCAGGAACCGGGTTCGTCGCCGAGTGTGATGTTTTCCATCACCGACAAATCCGGAGCAAGATTGAGCTCCTGGTAGATCATGGCAATGCCGGACAACCGGGCGTGTTGCGGGTTTCTGGGCTGGAAAGGTTGCCCATCCAGCAAAATACTGCCCTCATCCGGCGTGTGCACCCCACTGAGCACTTTCATCAAGGTGCTCTTGCCCGCTCCGTTCTCACCAATCAAGGTATGAACCTCTGCAGGTCCCACCTCAAAACTCACACCCCGCAGTGCTTTGGTGGCGCCAAAACGCTTGCGCACGCCTTTCATCTGAAGACGCAAGGTCGGGGCCTCCGCCACGGCTGGGGTCATGGGTGATTCGGTGGACACGTTGAAAATACTTTCCCGCGCTTATTCGCCAAGGTATTCGTCGATGGGAGGATTCAACAAACGTTGGGATTCTTCATCATTGAGATTCTCGGGTGTGATCATCACGACACCGGTATCAATGCGTTTTTCAACCTGCTTGCCTTCGATGTGAGCCACGATGGTCTTCACACCTTCATATCCCATGCGCACAGGATCCTGAACGACCAACCCCTGCACATCCCCACTCTCCATGTCCTTGATCGATTGAGAACCGGCATCAAACCCGATCATCTTGACTTCCCCTCCGGCGCGACCGATTTCGCGAAGCGCTTTGGTCATGCCGATGGTGGAGTTTTCGTTCACGCAGAAAATGGCGTTCACTTCCTGACCAAACCGGTTGAGCAGGTTCTGCGAATTTTGATAGGCGGTTTCCCGGGTGGGTCCGGCGTATTGATCAGAAGAGATCAACTGAATATTGGGACTTTTCTCAAGGGCGGTAAGGAATCCATTCTCCCGCTTTTCAGTACTGGCTGATCCCACCGCATAACGCAACAAAATGACTTTTCCTTCGTTGTTCAACTGACTGGCGAGATATTCACCGGCCATTTGCCCACCTTTCAGATTATCGGTGGCTACAAAGCTGACGTATTTATCGGTATTCAAACCGGAATCAATGATGACCACCGGAATGCCGGCACTTTGGGCAATTTCAACCGGTGAAACCAAGGCCTGGGCATCGAGTGGCGCCAACACAATGCCGTCCACTCCGGACGTCGTGAAGGTTTGCACCAGACTGATCTGCTGATCCCGGTCATCTTCCTTGAGCGGCCCCTTCCAAATCACCTCAATCTTCTTGCCTTCTGCATTGAGTTCTTTTTCAGCTTTCACTGCACCTGCATGGATGGAACGCCAGAATTCATGAGTGGTTCCTTTCGGAATCACCGCGATTCGGAGGGTTCCGTCATCTTCCTTCTTGGCATTTTCAGACCCGCAACCGGCCAACCAAAGACCACATAACGCCAACAATAAAAATCTCCACTGGATAGTCATGGATCGAAGCATAGTCGGGTTGAGCCCTTTTTCAATGATTTTGGTGACTTGGCTGAATGGATGCGGATACGCCTCGCGGAAGCATTTTCGATTTGGCTCGGCAAAAGGTTAGGTTAGGATAGCCCCATGACTTCCAAACCCCGGATAAAAAACGGTGTAAACCTTTCGCTCCTTTGCAGCGTGATGGCTGGTTTCATGAGCTTTGCCCCTCCCATCCGACCGGCTTTATACGCCGACAATCAACCCAATATCCTGTTGATACTGTGCGATGACCATCGGTTTGACGCCATGGGGTTCATGGGGCATCCCTTCATTGAAACTCCTCACATGGACCGCCTTGCCCGGGAAGGAACCCATTTTGAGAACGCCTTCGTCACCACATCGTTGTGCAGCCCGAGCCGTGCTTCCATCCTGACTGGCCTGTATGCCCACAATCATGGTGTGATCGATAATTATAATCCCGTTCGTGAGGATCTGACCTTTTTCCCCGAATTACTGCAGAAGGGAGGATACGAAACGGCGTTTATCGGCAAATGGCACATGGGTGGAAACATTGACCACCCTCAGCGGGGCTTCGACCACTGGGTGAGTTTCAAAGGCCAAGGTGTTTACTGGACGGACCCTGCAAAATCATCTGTCAAAGGTCGCTTTGTGCCACAGGCCAGCCGCGATGGATTCAACATCAACGGAAAGGAACGTAAATCCCAGGACGGTTACATCACCGACGAACTGACCGCCTTCAGTCTGGACTGGTTGAAACATCGAGAAAGCGAGAAACCTTTCTTTCTGTATGTTTCCCACAAAGCAGCACATGCCGATTTCATTCCTGCAGAAAGACATGCCTACCGGTATCAAGACAAGAAACTCCCCATTCACAAGGACTGGAAAGACAGTCCGGACATCGCCAGCACCAAACCCCTCTGGGTCCAAAACCAACGCAACAGCCGGCATGGAGTGGAATACGCGTATTACACGGACCTGGACATGGAACAATACTATCAACGCTACTGCGAAACCCTGCTGGCTGTCGATGACAGCGTGGGCGAGTTACTCAAGTGGCTGGATGAGTCAGGTGAGGCAGACAACACATTGGTGATCTATCTGGGCGACAATGGCTTTCTATTCGGCGAGCACGGACTGATCGACAAGCGCAACGCATATGAAGAATCCATGCGCATCCCGATGCTGACCCGGTATCCACGGTTCAACAGACCGGGCACAAAGGTCTCCCAGACCGTTGCCAACATCGACATTGCCCCCACCTTGTTGGATCTGGCAGGAGTAACCATTCCCGATCATATGGATGGAAGTTCCTTCCTACCCTTCCTGAAAGGTGAATCTCCGGAGTGGCGGTCCTATCTGTTGTATGAATACCTTTGGGAACGCAATTACCCCCAGACACCGACCACGCATGCACTACGTGGAGAACGTTACAAATACATTCGATATCATGGCATTTGGGACAAAGACGAGCTATATGACCTTAAAAAAGATCCACATGAACTGCATAACCTGATTCGTGAAGATGGATATCAGGATCGCATCACAACCATGAATCAAGCGCTTTTCGATCTTCTGGAAGAAACCAGAGGAGAATCCATCCCCCTGCAACGAGATCGTGGAACTCAGTTTTTTCACCGATCCAGTAAAGGTTCAAAAGCGACAGGTTTTTCATCAGAATTCTACCAATAGCGAAAACCCGAAATAAGTATCGAAAACACGCCACACCAAAACTAAAAACCGACAAAAACAACTAAAAGACGAACTAAAATTGCAATGCAAAAATAAAGTATACTTGTGTTCGAATTTTTGATTGCATGAGCCAATACGCTGCTCTCATAGTTGGAGTGCTTTGATTGATTCTGTTTTAGATTCGTGGGTTATATTTTCCATTTGCTGCTTGGCGCTCTGGGTTCCCGGTTGGCCCTTGCTGGCGCTGAGACGTATTCATTCATTGAAGAAAGTCAAACGAAGTGCCTCCTGGAAAACCGCCCTTGCCTATGCGCCGAACTGGAGTGATTTTGTTCGAGCAGGCTGCGTTTCTTACGTCCTGGGAATGTGGGCAAAAGCATACTCGGGTACGCATCCGGAAAACGCTCTAACGGCTGCCGGGGCCACACTTGGCTGTTTCTCCATTGGAACTATCCTACAGTGTCAGCCATTCAGAAAGGGGCGCTTCATGATCCTGCCAACTTTTTATGTCATGGGCCTTAGTTTGTTTGTGGCTGGTTGGGACATTGGACTTTTCACCGTTGGCTGCACTCTGGCTGCCGGATTTAGCATTCCCAACCGAAACGGACTTCTTCCCCTGCTCAGCCTCATCCTGGCCGTCGGCGGCTTTTTGGTGGGGGCACCCATCACCCATTTGGCCATGGGCGCTTTTGTGGGACTGATCCCTTTCATGATCTTTGTATTAACGGGCAAAACAGGCATACAACCCACTTCATTTATCTTCAATGAAGCATATCAGAACGGGCGTTGACGAGTCTGTCTTACACGTCATCACACGTCATTTCAGAGCCGGAAACCACTGGTCACTCCCATTCTGAAAACAGGTGACTCTCTAATGTCCTTGCACAAAGAGCCCCGTATTCTTTAAAAACCTTGCGTGCCGAAGACACACGTCATAGCCATTGCCAACCAGAAAGGCGGAGTGGGGAAAACAACCACCACCGTCAACCTCGCTGCATGTCTGGCTGCGGACCAGTTCCGTGTGCTGCTGATTGATGTGGATTCACAGGCCAATGCCACCAGTGGACTGGGGCTGGAAAAAGAGGAAGGAGCCAGCGCTTACCGCCCGCTTCTGGGGGAAGGCACCTTGAGTGACAAGATCAAGGCAACCAGTTATGACAGACTGGACATCATCCCTTCGGAAGTCGACCTTTGTGGTGCGGAGATCGAGCTGGCTCAAAGCGACCGACATTTGCACCGGTTCAAGGATGCTCTCGAGCCATTGATCCAATCCGATCGTTACGACGCCATCCTGATCGACTGCCCGCCTTCCCTCGCGGTGATCACACTCAACGCCTTTTGTGCGGCAGATCACCTGTTGGTCCCGCTTCAGTGTGAATATTACGCACTCGAAGGGATCGCCATGCTGACAAGAGTGATGAACCAGCTGAAGGAATCCGGAGCGAACGCCGGGTTGGAGCTCCTCGGCGTGGCCATGACCATGTTCGACGCACGCACACGTCTCTCACATCAGGTGGTGGAAGAAGTGCGCGGCTACTTTGGCGAAAAAGTATTTGAAACGGTGATCCCACGCACGACCCGACTCGCTGAAGCGCCCAGTCACGGCAAACCCATTGTGGATTACGATCCCTACAGTGCCGGCGCAGCAGCCTATGAGGTGCTGGCCCGCGAAGTAGTCTCCCGCCTGAATTTAGGCCAAGCCGAAACACCGCCAAACGCGGAAGGCCAGGCCCAGGCTTGATCTGTCTTCGATCAGGGCTTGTGCCAGATCGAATCCAGTTCCCAGGCTCTCAAACTCTTGACATGAGCTGTCCCACCGTTTGAGTACAGTTCTACGTTCAGGTGATCGGGCGAAGGAAAAATGCGTTCGGACAGCACTGTTTCTCCCCGATTGCCAAACACTTCCACGGAGGAATCATCCAGATAAAGGCGCAAGTGAATGGAGCCGCTTCGTTTGGACAAAGGCCCGGCATTCCTAACCGAAAATGCATCATGAAACGACACATCCCCCGATTGAGTGCGATCCACATATAAATGTTCCTCCTCAACTTCGTATCCCACCACTGTGGCTGATCCCTCTCCTTTGCGAAGCCTGATTCCAATTTCGCTGGATGTTCCCGGGTCGATATCCAAAACTATTTCCAGTCGTTTGCCGCCCACTCCTTTCGCGCTTAAATCCACTCCTTCCCGGCCTACTTCGATGTCGGTCATCCGAATGCGTTTGCCTCGGAGCTTTCGCAATTCCCGAACCGGACGTTGAACGAGCTTCAAACCATCCGGTGTGGACCGCAAATGCAGGCTGCGAGGAATGGACATGGCGCTCCGCCAGGGGTGGGTTGGGATGTTGTTGGCGTACTGCCAATTACTCATCCAGCCCAACCACAAACGCCGGCCATCCTCGGCAGGCACATCGGCCCAACTGACCGCCGCGTAAAAGTCCTTCCCATAATCCACCCAAAGAGCAGGCTCACCCGGATCTTCGAAAGGCTCATCCCCCATCACGATGTGATCAACAAAGATCTGCCCCCATCCGCCCGAGTGCTGATCAAGCAGTTCCAGAACAGCATGCTTCCCATTGAATTTTTCCACATCCCAGGAATGCCACTGGAGCATGCCACTATTGGTACCGGTGGCGGAGAGTGCGACTTCACCATCGATTACCAGATTAAAACATGCCTCTCCCGGATGATTCCCGCCACCAATGAGAAAGTGAATGTACTTGCCTTCGATTTTTATTTCCGGCGAACGCAGAGTCCCCTGATCCACATCCCCGTTTCCCCAACTGGTGGCCAATCCCTTGCCCAGATAACCGCTGAAAGGATCCTGAGTCTTGATCGGTCCGGGTGCAAAAGAGGCCCCGGTGGCCACCCAACCTTCACCAAAAGAGTCACCTTCAAAATCAGCAATCACACGACCTGTTGGGCGGTCGGATTGGCGTTTATTTTGATTGCTGATCTCATCAACTTCAAATCTGGTTCCATCAAAATCGCCGATAAAATACTGACAACCCGATCCTCCCGCGATGGCACCGCTGCCTATGTTGACAATCAACACCCACTTGGAATCTTGTGTACCTTCTATTGCAACCGGGAACAGATCCGGACATTCCCAAATCCCCTTCACGGCACCAGCCGGACCAAACTCGCTCAGCAGGTCCCATTCCTTTAAATTGCGTGAACCGTAAAAACGCACCTTACGTTCCAAGGGCATGGAGACGGTCATGACCCATTTCTCGGACGCTTCATGCCAGAACACCTTCGGATCGCGAAAGTCGGACATGTTCAGATCAATCACAGGATTCCCCGCATACTTCGTCCAAGTGCGCCCCCGATCGTTGCTATAGGCAATATCCTGGGTCTGTTTCCCATGACCATGCCCCGTATAAATGGCGACCAGCGGCGGAAGCTCTCCATTTCCAAACCCACTTGTGTTCTTAAAATCCACGACCGCGCTGCCGGAAAAAATCATCACCCCATAATGATCCTGCAGGGCGATCGGCAAGTGCTCCCAATGCACCAGATCCGGACTCACCGCATGCCCCCAACTCATGTGCCCCCAGGTGTTGCCATGCGGGTTGTGTTGATAAAACAAGTGATATTCGCCATCAAAATACACCATCCCATTCGGATCATTCATCCAGTTCATCGGAGGCGTGAAATGAAACTGGGGACGGTGCAACTCGTTGTAGTAGGCATCCGTTTGCCGATAATCGGACAACCGGCCGACGGGTTGGTCTTGTGCAACGATCCGGTTGGATATCGTGGAAATCCCCCACAAGCCCAGGATCAAGATTAGAATGAAATAGCGTTGTTTCATGATTGATTTGATACTTTAAATTAAATGCTCTTCCAACTCACCAAATTCGGGATGCTCCCAAGTTTGAAAAGGGCTTGTCTGGCGACAGCAAGGTAAACCCTTCAATGATCGCGTGAGCCGCCAGTAAACGATCGAATGGATCGGCATGAACCCGGGGCAATTCCCCGCTATGGAACATGACTTCTTTCGTTAAAGGAAAATCAACAACTTGATGATATCTTAACTTGGAAGAAATCCATTTCCTCGGAGCATCCGGTAAGGGCAGTTTACCGGCAGAGTGTTTCATCACAATTTCCAACACACTGACCTGGCTCAAATGCAGTTCATTGTCGGTGTTATCGATCAATTTGGAGGCTGTTACGCTGATCTTGTCCGGCTGCTGCGCCAACCAGAGAAACGTGCAGGTATCCAACAAAAGGTTCACAATCCCCACTCCTTGAGTTCCTCCTCATTCAACGCCTTAAATGCGTTATCAGGGAACTCATACCGTGGCCCTTTTATATTTCCCACTTTGGGGCGAACTTGCTTCTTGATGGACTTGATCGGAACCAACATCGCCACCGGTTTTTTGCCGCGTGCAATAGTGATCCTGCCCCCTTCTTCCACCTCTGCCAGATAGCGCGACAAATGCGTCTTCGCATCATGGGTCGTAATCGTCTTCATCTAATGTGATCATGGAACGCTTTTTCAACTTAGTCAAGTTAGTCATTCCAGTTCAGCACTGAGATCGAATGATAATCTGATGGCTTTGGCAGCTTATGCATCGTTGGGTGGTTTTTGCGTGCTTCACATGCATTGTTCGCTCATGATTATCCCATGCGATTTCCCTCGATCATATCAGTGGATGTAAAGGGCGTGCAAATGTTGTGCAACATGATGCTCGCGATCCTCTTTTCCTTCACCCAATCTCTGCCCGCTCAACAGGAATATCCAGCCGCCACCGAATACGTTCCTCTCGTTGATCGCGGGTTGGAAATGGAATTGTGGGCGCGGGAGCCGCTTTTGATCAATCCGGTTGCGTTGAGTTTCGATGATCAGGGCCGCTTGTTTGTCGTCGAAACGGCTCGACGCGGCAGCGTGGACATCGACATCCGTGCTCACAAGGAATGGATCAAGGAAGACCTGGAATCCGACACCATCCCCAAACAAATCGAACTATTTAAGCGATGGATGGCACCTGAAAAAAGCGCCGAGAATCGCAGTTGGCTCGAAGATCGAAATGAAGATGGCAGCCACGACTGGCGAGACTTGACCATGGTCAAGGAACGCATCCACCGGATCGAAGACACCGACGACGACGGCAAAGCGGACACAAGCAAAGTGTTTGCCGAAGGATTTAATGAACCCAACAACGGAGCCGCTGCAGGTGTCCTGCCTTATGGAAACGACGTTTATTACACCATCTATCCTGACATCTGGCGACTCACCGACAAGGATCAGGACGGTATCGCCGACAGTAGGGAGATCTTACATCGAGGCTTCGGCGTGCATGCCGCCATGGACGGGCATGACATCCATGGACTTACCGTGGGACCCGATGGCTGGATCTATTTTTCAGTGGGAGACAACGGTATTTCGGTCACGACAAAAGAAGGGAACAAGATTCATCACCCCAACACCGGCGGCGTACTCCGAATGCGTCCGAATGGTTCCGATCTGGAACTGTTCGCCTACGGATTACGAAACGTTCAGGAAATCGCGTTCGATGATTTCGGCAACTGGTTTTCGGTGGACAACGACGGCGACGTTCGGGGTGAACGTGAACGCTTTGTTTACATCACCGAAGGATCAGATTCCGGGTGGCGCCTGAACTGGCAGTTCCGAACCAAAGGATGGGCCACCTACACCGGCATGCCGACCTACAGTCCCTGGATCGAAGAAAAAATGTGGATCCCCCATCACGAAGGACAAGCGGCTTACATCACTCCACCGATCAACAATTATTCCGTCGGTCCGGGCGGATTCAAATATAATCCCGGTACTGCGCTGAATGATCGCTATAAAGGATTCTTTTTCCTCGCCCAGTTTCCGGTGAAAAAGATCACGGCATTTCGCGCGCAACCAAAGGGTGCCTACTTTGAAATGGTGGACGAACACATCTTTCACCAGGGACTGATGGCCAGCGCCATCAACTTCGGTCCCGACGGCGCTGCCTACATTGCCGACTGGGATGGCATGTGGATGCCCAACGACAAAGGCGCGATCTACAAAGTGGATGATCCGAACGTGGCAGGTTCGGCACTGCGTGAAGAAGTGAAACGACTGATTGGCACATCGTTCAAAGAACAAGCGAAGCAAGATTTGATTGCCTGGCTGGGACACGCGGATCAACGCATCCGATTAAAAGCTCAATTCGAGTTGGTCCGACGAAATCAATTGGATTCACTCATTGAAATATCCCTTCATTCCAACGCACCCATTCTGGCCCGCGTACATGCTCTTTGGGGCATCGGGCAATTTGAAGATCGCGTTCCGGAATCGATTTTGAAGCGCCTCCCTATGGAAGATCCGGAACCTGAAGTGCGTGCTCAAAGCATCAAAATTGCCGGCGACCTGCGAGCAACTTCCCTGTCCAGGAAAATCATTAAAAGCCTGAACGATGATCATCCCCGTGTCCGTTATATGGCAGGGATTGCGCTTGGAAAAATTGGTGATCCAACCGGATTTTCAGCGGTCACTCAAATGTTGGAAAAGAACGCCGAACAGGATCCATTCTTGAGGCATGCCGGCGTTATGGCTTGGGCTGGGATGAAAGACGTTGCAGCGTTGAAAGGTTGTGCATCGCATGATTCCCTTTCTGTGCGGTTAGCCGCAGTCGTCGCCCTGCGCCGTCTCAATGCAGTTGAGGTAAGGTCATTCCTTCACGACGATCACATTGATGTTGTAAGAGAAGCCGCTCGCGCGATCCATGACGACTTTTCCATCACAGATGCGCTGCCCGATCTGGCTTCCTTGCTGTCGAATCTTCCGGAGTCCATGCAGCATGACGAAGTCATCGTGCGACGCGCCATCCATGCGAACATGCGCATCGGCAAACAGGAAAACGCCGACCGACTGATGAACTACGCCCAGGACCAAACCGCACCGGAAGCCATGCGCATCGAGGCATTGGAATCACTTGCAACCTGGAACGCAGCCCCCTATCTCGACCGCGTCACCGGACGTGTGCGGCACCCGGAAAACCGGCAACCTGAGGCGGCAGACAATGTCCTCAAAAAAGAATTCCAATCCGTGCTCAATGAGGCCTCTCCCACACTCCGTTCTGAATTGATCCGCCTGGTGGACACCTATCAAATCAAAGTCAACGATGCCGCTCTGGCCGTTTGGGTCAACTCCCCGGAATTTGATCTTTCCACACGCATCCGTTCCCTCTCGGCCCTGACAGAATCCGGATACAGCGAACTGTCCCAAGTCATCGACAAAGCGCTTCAGTCCGATCAAGCTCCCCTGCGCATGCAGGCACTCGACTCTCTCGCCAGGACCGACAGGCAGCAGTTTGCCACCTATTTCAACACCAGGGGACAGTCACTCACCATTCAAGAACAACAACTCGGACTCAAGCAGCTTGGAAGCATGTCAAAAGACTCCAGCCGTTCCATCCTGATGCAATACTTCAAGACCATGGAAAAAGGGAATCTCGATCCGAAGCTCCACCTTGATATCCTTGAAGCAGCTTCAAACCAGAAAGGATCCGACCTGGCAGACAAAGCGACCCAATACCGGCAAGCTTTGGGAAGCCCCATGGATTTGACCTACCATCAATCAGCCCTGGTGGGAGGAGACTTCGAGAGGGGCAAGCAGGTATTCGAAGGACACATCGCCGCACAATGCATTCGCTGTCACGACGCCGGAGGCCCCGAAAACCAGGTCGGTCCGGTGCTCACAGGCATTGGAAAAACCAAGACACGCGAATATCTTCTTGAGGCGCTCATCCATCCCTCTGCAAAACTGGCGGAAGGCTATGCCCTCACCATGATTCAACTTAAAGACGGCACCACACACTCCGGACGCATCGCATCCGAAACAAACGAGACGCTGACATTCATCAACGTCGCCGGAGAAAAACTGGAACTAGCCACACCCGACATCAATCAACGCACCGTCATACAGGCCTCCACCATGCCCCCCATGATCGGCATCCTCACCCCGTTCGAATTGCGGGACCTGGTGGAATTCCTTGCCACCTGGGAATGACTTTTTTCACCTTTAATTCATCCAACAAGTGATTCATAGTAATGGCTATGCAGATGTGGGACGCAAATCCGATCATTGAGAAATTCCAGCGCCAAACCTTCGAAGAATCAGAAGCCGGCCCCTATTTCCTGGGTGTGGTGCTGATGATGGCGATTGCGAGTGCCTTTCCCGATGGAGAAGCAAGGCCATTGGATGTCATGGCTTCTATGATCAGTGTTGGCATAACAATATGGGGGATGCTTTATCTGAAGGGCATCAATGAAGGGTTTGGAAACCAATTTCTATGCAAGTTTTTTGTTTTCGCCTGGATTGTCGGCATAAAGCTTATTTGCATCGCAGTGCCAGTATCCGTTGTCATGGCGATCATTGCCCGAGATTTTACGGGCATGGAATCCATGGATTCCTTTGCCTTTGTTTTTTCGATTACATTTGATGTTATCCAATGGATTTGGATTGGAAGCTACATCGAAAAGACCCGTCAGCTGCGCCCATCCGATCGCCCTGAACTGGAAGCCTTATCTTGAGCTGGGATAGATATCTTTAAATCTAGACCAAGATCTAAGCGACTGGATAACGAACAACTACAAATGTGTCGATACTTATCTTGTCAATCTCTCTTGAGGTCGGACACAAATCTTGGCAGTCTTTGTTAAAACCAGACAAGAATAAAGAACTGCTTCCAGAGAGATGCCTTTACCACCGATACATATCAACCTGCACAAGAGATTGTGGCTCTTCTTGGTTCATTTGTTCAACAGCACTCAGCATCACTTATACTCCCCAACTGGCAACAAAAATTGCGCAGACTCAAAGCACGCCACACGCGGGCATTTGATCTGTTACTTGACGGCAATATGCATATTCCTGATCCAGGCGAACGTGCAGGCTTCATCCCACATTGATTTCACGCGAGACATCCTTCCCATCCTTTCGGATCATTGTTTTCAGTGTCATGGTCCGGATGAAAGCCATCGCAAATCAGGTTTACGTTTGGATACGGAATCAGGATCGAGGATGGATTTGGGAGGTTATGCTGCGATTGAACCTGGGTGTTCTGATTGCAGCGTGTTGATCAGTCGAATCCAATCCCAGGATCCGGAAGAGCAAATGCCACCACCGGAAGCCAACAAGGCTTTGACCGAAACCCAAAAAAATCTGCTGCGACAATGGGTGGATGCCGGAGCCGAATACGAGGGGCACTGGGCATGGACGCCACCCAGGCGAGAAGCGTTGCCCAGACTGACTCAACACTCTGACTGGCCACGCAATGAAGTGGATCATTTCATGTTGCAACGCCTACTGGATGAAAACCTCACACCATCTCCGGAAGCCGATCGAACCACATTGATTCGCCGGGTGACTTTGGATTTAACGGGACTCCCCCCTACCCTGGCGGAGGTCGATGCGTTCCTGGCCGATGATTCTCCGGACGCTTTTGAGAAAGTTGTCGACCGATTATTGGATTCGCCCCATTACGGTGAACGCATGGCAGTGGATTGGTTGGATGCGGCGCGTTATGCGGACACCAATGGATACCAGGTAGACCGGGACCGCGAAATGTTTGCATGGCGCGATTGGGTGATTGATGCGTTTAATCAAAACATGCCTTTCGACGTGTTCACCGTAGAACAACTAGCCGGCGATCTACTGCCAGACCCTACCCTTCAACAACGCATCGCCACGGGCTTCCATCGTAATCACATGATGAACGAAGAAGGTGGCATCATACCTGAAGAGTTTCTGGCGGAGTATTGCTCGGACCGGGTGGAGACCACCATGACCATTTGGTTGGGGCAAACGTTTATCTGCGCCCGATGTCACGATCACAAATACGATCCATTTTCTCAACGCGATTATTATTCGATCTACGCTTTTTTTCATAACGTGAGCGAACAAGGACGGGGAAATTACGGAGCGCCGATTCAACGAAACAATCCCCCCATGATCCAGCTCCCCTCTCCAGAACAGGAATCAACCCGCGCACTCGCCCAAGCTGAACTTGGAAAAGCCGAGCAACTGTTGGCCAATACTCCCGAGGATTCAGATCAACGCGAGACCTTGAAAAAAAGAGTAGATGATTTGAAAAAGAAAGCAGACCTGGCGGACCTGGCAATACCGACAGCTTTGGTGATGGATGAACTCCCCGAGCCCAGACCGACTTACATCCTCGTCCGTGGTTCCTATGATCGCCCAGGTCAACAGGTGTATCCTGACACACCGACTTCCTTGCCCCCCATGGACGAAGATCTTCCCCGTAACCGACTGGGGTTGGCACGGTGGTTAATGGATCCCGAGAATCCGTTGACCGCACGCGTCACAGTCAACCGCCTTTGGCAATCCGTGTTTGGCACCGGCATTGTCCCCACTCCGGAAGACTTTGGAACACGTGGAGAACGACCGAGTCATCCAGCCCTTTTGGATTGGTTGGCGGTGGAATTGGTCGAATCCGGATGGAACATCAAAGCCATGATGAGGCTCCTGACGACCAGCGCCACCTATCGACAGAGTTCGCATACCAGGCAAGAGCTACTCGAACATGATCCGGAAAACCGGCTTCTGGCACGCAGTTCCCGTCACAGACTCCAAGCAGAATTTCTAAGAGACCAAGCCCTGGCTGCAAGCGGATTGCTTTCTCTGAGAATAGGCGGACCATCCGTCAAACCCTATCATCCCCCCGGGCTTTACGAACAAGTTGTCGCGGGTAGCAGCGCAAACACCTATGTTCAGGACAAAGGCGAGGACTTGTTCCGGCGCACGATGTACACCTATTGGAAACGCTCGGTGCCGCACCCGGCCATGTTGACCTTTGATGTGCCCTTTCGCGAATCCTGCGCTGTGCGCCGAAGCCGCACCAACACTCCCATGCAAGCGTTGAATTTGATGAACGACACCACCTATGTCGAAGCAGCCCGCCACCTGGCGAGCCGAATGCTGGAGGCGCCCGTTCCAACATTGGATGCACGTTTGGCTCACGGATTCCGCCTGGTATTGGCACGCCCCCCAAGCACCGAAGAATTGAACTATTTGACGAAAGCCGTTGAAAGATCGCTCAACGAGTTTGCGAACGCTCCAGATCAAGCCAACGCCCTCCTGAGCACAGGTGAATCGGGTGAAATTAATTCAAATACGGAACATGATCCGGCCGATTGGGCTGCTCACACCATCGCCGCCAGCATCATTCTCAACCTCGACGAAACGGTCACACGTGAATGACATGAACTCTCCTGCACATTTGGAAAACGAGACTTTGAGAACGATCGCCCGAAGGCAATTCCTGCGGCAATCCACAGCAGGAGCCGGATTGGCAGCGTTGGCTTCACTCATGGGATCGGACGGGAAAGCTGCAACACCGCCTCGCCCTCATTTCCAAAGTCGCATCCGACGCATCATTTGGCTGACACAAGCAGGTGCCCCATCGCAATTGGATCTGTTCGATTACAAGCCAGCATTGAGCAAACGTTTCAAACAGGAACTGCCGGATTCGGTCAGACGTGGCCAACGGCTTACCGGCATGACTGCCGGACAAAAATCGTTTCCTATCGCGCCATCCATTTACAAATTTCCACAATTTGGCGATTCGGGCATGCATCTGAGCGAAATACTGCCTCACACCGGACGCTGCGCCGATGACATCTGCCTGATCCGCACCCTGCACACCGAAGCGATTAACCATGACCCGGCCATGACACTCCTTCAAACCGGACATCAAGTCGCCGGACGCCCTTCATTGGGAGCCTGGACGTCTTATGGACTTGGTTCGGAAAACGAAAATCTCCCCGCTTTTGTGGTCATGATTTCGCGTCCGAGCGGCCCCACCAATGCGCAACCTCTGCACGAACGCATGTGGGGATCGGGTTTTCTTCCCACACGCTATCAGGGAGTGCGATTCAGCCCGGGAAAAGATCCGGTGCTTTACCTGACCGATCCTCCGGGCATCACGCGCCACCAACGCCGCGAAATGTTGGACGATGTTGCGGCTTTGAATCGATTGAGATTTGCGCAGACTCTGGACCCACAGATCGAAGCGCGGATTGAACAATACGAAATGGCTTACCGCATGCAGGCATCCGTCCCTGAACTCGCCGATCTTTCAAAAGAACCGGAGGCGGTGTTCGAGCGTTATGGACCGGAATCCAAAAAGCCAGGAACCTACGCCGCCAACTGCATCCTGGCCAGGCGTCTTGCGGAACGAGGCGTGCGGTTCATCCAGCTTTATCACCGTGGATGGGACCAGCACAACAAGTGTCCGGAAGGTGTCCGCACCCAATGCTACGACACCGACCAACCATCAGCCGCTCTCTTGGAGGAACTCAAGGAACGAGGACTGCTCGATGACACACTGGTCGTCTGGGGAGGAGAATTCGGCCGAACAGTCTACTCACAAGGCCAACTCACCGAAACGGATTATGGGCGCGACCATCACCCAAGATGTTACTCGATCTGGCTGGCGGGAGGCGGCATCAAGGGTGGATTGACACACGGGGAAACAGACGACTTTTCCTACAACATCGTCAAGGATCCGGTGCACATCCACGATCTGAACGCCACCATCATGCATCTGCTAGGGTTTGATCACGAACGGCTGACCTATCGCTTTCAGGGGCGTGATTACCGACTGACCGATATTCACGGACGAGTAGTGGATGAAGTTCTTGAATAATGAGCATGCAATAACCAGTTGCGTCCACCCCTCGGTTGACGATAGGTTGGAGTAAACGGCAAGGGATAATGAAAAAGGAAGATCAGTCAATCATTCTTCGCAGACAAAAGGCCGAAGACAGGTTCGTTTCCAGGCAAGAGGAACTTGATTCATGCAGCGGCAGGGATCCCTTTTGCTTGGCGCAAATGATTGACAAAGGATCATTGCTTGGCCCTCTGATTTTCGACGAAACTTTCATTACCGACGAAGATTTCGATGACGCCTGACCTAAACAAAAGATCGGTTTTGGAACCATCTGGACATTTTCGGCCAAATGATTTTCAAATCTTATTTACTCACATTCCAGACGATTGCCCATTGGTGGGAGGCCAGGCGGTTGCTTGGTGGGCTGAACGTTATGGTGTTGAACTTAGTTTCGATGGGCATCAAACTCCAGTTACCAGCCGGGACATAGATTTTTGGGGAGGACGGGAGGATCTAAACCAATTAGCTTCGCGATTGAAACTAAAGGCAGTCTACCCAAATTCGTATGAAATGACGGTCTGGGTTGGGGCCATTCCATTCTCGATTCAAGGTTGCAAAACTCTCATCGAATTCATTCACACGGTCCCGGGGCTTGACACAAACAATCTTTCCAAGGCTTGCGTGCAACAGGAAGTATCCTGCGTTGATGGAATCAGCAGACATATACAAATCCTCACCCCCATATCTCTGCTTTTGTCAAAATTGCATGCCTTGCGTCATTTCGCCCAGAAGGATAGACAAGATGAATTCCATCTACGAATTTGCCTAAAGTGTGCGAAAAATTTCATCATGGAAATGGTTGAAGGAGACCATATCAGACCAGCACTATGGAACATCAAACGAATCACAAATTGCCACTCCTTCAAATCAACACAGAAACTTGAATCGCTTCACAAGTTCTCCATTTTGGATGCTATCCCTGTAGATCGGCTTCGAGAGTTCTCAGAAAATTCTGATTGGCCAGAGGAAAGTCGAGCCATGGTAAATCGGTTTTGCCAATCCCTGAATCTTGAAGCATCCGACTGCGGCGAACCTTAGTTTGATCTTTCTGGCTTATTTCTACCAGTGATCAAGTATGAGCCCTGTCTCGAATAATTGATTGAGCAGTTCCCGGTTTTCTCTAGCCAAAAACTTTATTCGCCTCCTTTTATGTGGTTTGATTTTGGCGACCTCCAATACAAGCGAGGCGTGTTTGACAATTGTCTCGTTGGAGGATTGAAGATGCTTTTGCAAGCGTTCGATATTCTTCTGGGAAATATTCGATTGATGCATAAAATCGAATATCTCTTCCATGGCCATTTCAAATTGAATCTTCTCCTTTGGCAGTTTGGAACATTCCTTGCAAATGTGGTTTTTATGTCCCTTGCCGGAAAACTTCTCATTAGCTCGATTACATCCACATATTTTACAATAATGCCCCATATTCGTGCTGGTAGCGTCAACTTTTCCGATAAGGAACCACAACCCGTTCCAACATCTTGAAATGTTTCTCGTTCAAAGTAGCCAATGGAAGTTGATGCTGGGAAGATGTCGCAGCGATGAGGCAGTCGGCCAATCCACATCCCAGCGATGTTCGAAATTCTCTACGCATCAATCCCGCCAATTCTGCTATTTCCTCAGTGACGGGGAGAACTGTCAAAGCAGAAAGAGTCATGCTGAGTTTTGTGCGCTCCTTTCCCTCTCTCACTCCCTGATATAATTCCGCAACCGTAATCACCGAAACGTGCAAGTCATCGACGTGCTTCTCAAGAAAATTTACCGCCACCTCGACGCCCCGGAGGTAATCAATCATGACATCGGTATCGATCAGCATGATTAAAACCGATCAAATTCTTCCCGCATTTTCCTGAGATCAATGTCATCTCGATCACTCCAGATGCCGCAACCAGCGCGAAGTCGTCCCAATCGATCCTGAGGTCCAAGACGTTGAAGGTATTGGTCGATCGCTTCGCGAATGACTTCACTTTGCTTGCGACCAGTAGTCGCCGCAACTCTTGCCACTCCTTGGGATTCAGCTGCCGTAAGATAGACCTGCGTACGAGTCATACATCATAATGTATACACCTTGCCCAAAGTAGTCAACGCAGGATAACAAACAGATTACTATTCCACCACTTCCACCCATCGGACCGCATCAATGATGACATGCCCATTCGTTCCTTTATTGGAAATGATGACTTCTGCATTGCGCCCACAAGGGAACATACCCAAGCGATGAAATCCTATATCGAGATTCGGGTCCTCTCTCTGGTTAAGGACAAATCTCTCGATGCCTTGGGCATGTTTGATTAGAACAGGAACGTTGGTGGCACGGTTGGGATTGGAGGTCCAGGCGATCTGCACTTCGTATTTGCCGGGCTTGGGCAGCTTGGCGGCAAAGGTCGCAGATGATTTTCCGTCACGAGCGTCTCCGTCGTGTTTGTAGCCCATGCGATAACCTGCCAGCAACGTCGATTGTTTCCAATTTCCTGAAAGAATCGCCTTGGTATCGTCGACGATGATGCCGTCCAATTGGGATTGTTGGTAAGACGCTCCGTAATTAAGGATCTGCCCGTCCCGTTCCAATCGTTCTTTTAATGTTTCGTAAGGGACATCCTGAATGGAAACAGCAGCATCCAGGGCGAGACATGCGGCGGTCGCGGCGGATTGACCCAGGACCATGAACACAGGCTCCATACGGATCGACCCGAAAGCCATGTGACTGGCAGACAGACATACAGGCACCATCAGATTGGTCGATTCTTCTCGTCGCGGCACGATCGCCCGATAGCTGATCGGATAAGGAGGAAAACCTCCTACCTCCACATCACCTTCATTCTTGGCAAAACCATCAGCGTTCACATATCGCTGAACATTGTGCGAGTCCATGGTGTAGGCGCCCATACCTATGGAATCCTCCACGATGTCCCGTTGCTGACAATGGTTCTGGGTCATCACAAAATCACTCACCATGCGACGCGCTTCGCGAACATAAAGCTGCTGCTGCCAACCGTTACCTTCCACGAACTCATCACGACTCATTCCCCAGCGGGCCACTTCATTGCGTATCTTGTCCGGCACGCGCGGATGATTGGCGAGGGTCCACATCAGGCCTTGTTGATACAGGAGATGACGCGCCCGGATGGCATCGCGTTCCTCATAACCGGCTTCCGGGTAGTCGTAGTTCTGACCGATGAAATCCGTTGAAAACCCGGTGCGATTGTTGGTGTCGGTTTTGCGGTTGGGCATGCTGGAATTGATCCAAGGCATCCCGCGTTCTCCTGCTTCGAAATTCCGCAACAACAGCTCATACCACAACGGATCGTACCCCTCTGGTTTGTGAAACGGAATACGGTTGTCCGGATGATCGGTCAGACACATACGAAAACAATAAGCCTGTATTTTAAGATCGGCAGATTCTTCTTCACCAGGTCCATTTGGATCCAAAAACGGTAACAGCCCGCTATCAGGATCACCCTTGATCAGGTAAGGATCGACTCCGTCGACAAAGTTATGATAGCGTGCCTGCCTGGTCTGGACACCATTCAATGTTTCACCATACTGAGCATCCGCCTCGCGTCCAAGGGTGTAACTGATTCCAGCGGCAGCCATGAGATCCCCTTCATAGGTGGTATCCATAAAAACACGTCCCTTGAAGGTTCGTCCCGATTCCATGGTAATCGATCGAATGACGGCCCCATCCTTGCTGACACCGTTTTCACGATCCAGGCGTTCACTGTGGACAATGGTGAGTCCTGTTGTGTGGATCCAATCACGATACACCTTGAGCGCTGCACTGGGTTCGAAGGTCCACAGAGCGGATTCCCCCTTTTGGGTGATGCTTTGTCCGCCGCTTCGGTAATCCTCGGGCTTTTGCCACTTCCAGGCGCTGTCGTTGGCATAGTAATTGGCGATGCGTTCGTAAAACTGGCGGGACAAACCACCGATCACATGCTTGTTGCCTATGTCCGTTTGCCCAAGACCGCCGGTGGTCAAACCGCCTTCACGATGGGTGGGCTCGATCACCACGACGGATTTACCCATGGCCTTGGCTTGAAGTCCCGCCACGATGCCGGCACTGGTGCCTCCGTATATCACAATGTCGTATTGCGCCGGTTCGGACTGAACCGTGACTTGTGTCAACAGAATAAAAAAAGTGAGGAATGCTTTCCAAATGTTCATTTGATTGTTTTCCAGTTTTCGAGCGTTTGCTGACTGAGCAACTTGATTTTCAGATCGGCTCCCATCGCGCTGCCTGGAGTCATCACTGATACCCATGTCAAGGAGCCATCATCGCCGAACTCACTTTCGTAGGTCAACAAGGTAACTCCGGGATTGGGCGAGTCCCATTCGTTGGGAGGCTGTTCAAGATTGATGAATTTCCATTGCCCCCCCAGACTGCTTTGAAATCGAATATCCAACCTTTTATCCTCAAGCTCCAAGCGAAGGACTTTGTCGGACAACAAGGTTGGCACGGCGCGGGTCACCATACCCCACCGAATCGTTTGCCCCGCTCGGCCTCCTGAAACATCATCTCGAATGACCACCTCTTTGCTGGGCAACAATGCCACTCCTCTTAGAACCTGTTTCAACTGTCCGGCATAAACTTCGGTCATATCCAGTACGGAGTAAGAAATGGATGGATCATCGGAAAATTCAACAAAGCGGCCAAACCCCGAAGCTTTTTGCAGTTGTCGTCCAACGACCAGGGTGCCATGTCCATGGTTTGATTGACGCAGAATGGTCCAGCGGTCCGAATCCTGTGAGCGATCCCAGAGATTCATTCCACGTGATTCGATGCCGTGATACCCTTCAGCCCCCAGGTCCATCGCCCACCGAACGCCATCCGCATCCAGCACGAACGAGCCGATGTCCATGTTCCCATGATTGGCAGATGGAGAACCTCCTTTGAACCCGACAAACACATGGTCCGGGTCCGTCCACGAAGAACGGTGCAGGGCGATCGGCACTTCACCTTCACTCTGCCAATGAAGCGGCAATCGGACATCCAGCTTCTCCATTGGCTCACTCATCCAAAGCAATGTCAAAGGTTGAAACCGCCCTCCACTACTCGCTCGCGCCTTCAACAACTCGAATTCCCCGATCAACCAATCCGGTCTTTGATAACGCCGTGCAAACCAATGCATCGCCGGTTGCGGACTTCTGCCCGATCCCCCATCGGAGTAATTGAACGTTTCACCTGAAGGGCCCGTCACCAGTGCGAGATATGAACCGGTTTGATCAAACCCTGGTGCTTGAGACAAACCAAAATCTGTTCCCAAGACATTTTCCAATTCCTCGATCAACAGGACATTGTAAGTGGTTCCATAAGCCCAATAACCCGGTCCTTCCGGATAGCTTCCCTTCGGTGCAAAGGCTTCCATGGAATGCACGACATGCTGAATCGCCTGATGGACCGTGCGTGCCGCCAGTTCGGGTTCATCTTCCAAAATGGCAAGTGCTCCGGCAATGAGCCCTCCGTGGCACACCTGGCCCCAGTTATTACGAGATTTAACCCAACCCTTGTGTCGGGTCTCAAACGGGAGCTTCAGACTTTTCTCAACAATGGCAGTCCGGATGATTCTCCGCTCCTCCACCGTCAACTCGTGATATAACCAGTCGTATCCCACCGCCAAAGCCATGGTCATTTCCGCGACATCGAGAAAATGAGACGGATTCCAATCGTCGAATGCAGCGACGACCAGCATTTCCTGAATACAACGCCGGGCAAATGCCTTGTTTTCCGTCAATTGGTAAGCCATGGCCAATTGGTTCACTCGTTCCAGACAACGTCGTGACACACCCAGCAAACGACGCCCCTGCAGCACTCTGGAAACCGGAGAGACATCCATCAGTTGTTTTGCATCTTGTATCACCTGGTCCGCGATCATCCGACTGTAAAGGCTAGCTTTAATGGATGTTTTAAGGTTGGAGAAAGTTTCAGCATCGGCAAATAACCGAGGATGTGCTCGAGAAGCTTTTTCCAATCGGTTATGGATCTCGTCCGGAGTAGCGATCGGAGGAAATGCAGCGGATTCCAGACCAGTGATTTGCAGAAAGAAAACAAAAGAAAAGCATCCCGCTACAAAACGTAATTCAGGGCGCAAGCTCATTGGATCAGTTTCCGCCTTGCACACCAGTGGTCAAGTCTGTAGTGACATACGATTTTCCAGGACTTTTCACGAGGAATATGGAACGAAGACGATACGATATCTGAAATTGAGAGGAAGGGTGCCCCCTTGACAAATTTGAGGCACCACATATACGCTTATACGTATAAGCATACAAAGAGAGAGGAATTGCAGATGTCAACACGATGGACATTGGTCATACCGGAAGAGACCGATAAAGTTGTCAGATCTCACCTGGCACTATCAGGCATGAAGAAAGGAGATTTATCCCGTTTTGTGGACCGCGCCGTCCGCCAAGCTGTTTTTTGGGAAACGGTTAACCAAGTGAAAGACCAAAGCGAGGCCTTTGATGCAAGTTTGATCGAGACTGAAGTAAGTGAATCAAGATCTGGAAGAAAGACTTTGCCTGGCCTGCGGGTTCTGTTGTGACGGAACACTGTTCACGCGTGTACGACTTCAGTCGGAAGATTCTGTCGAATCCCTTAGATCCGCCGAACTTCGTATTCAACAGGATGATCACGGTGACTGGATCATGCAGCAACCCTGCTCAGGCTATCGACAAGACGCATGTCAAACCTACCACTGCCGTCCGGCTCGGTGTGGATTATTCCGATGCACTCTGTTGAGATATGTGGAAGCAGGGGAGGTAAGTGAAGCAGAAGCGTTATCCGTCATCCGGGACACCAAACAAACACGCAACCAACTTTTAACTGAACTGGAAAAAGTATTTCCAGGTTTCCAGACAAAAGCCATGGCGGAAGTTTTGCGTCGCCTGCGAAAAGAAAGCCGTAAACTCGCCGGCGAACGCCTGAAACTCTTCCGAGCGGCTCGAAGCACGATCAACCAACTAAAAACCAAACTTTCATCACAACTGGACGCCTTTTTTTATGTCCAGAACACCCCCTTCCAGGATCCAATTCAAAACGAAGGCTCGAACAACCCTAAATCAACGAACAAGCAAGGCGATGCCTAATCACTTGTTTGTGTGTTTGGGGTCACGTCTCAACATTCAACATTTCGCGCAAACAATTAACGGTAAGTTCACATCATTCACTGGGTTTCTCAGTTCAATTCACTGAAATACTTCGTGCCTGCGATTTCCTCCGGAAATGAGGTAAGCGATCAAGTCCTTGAGCTCCTCAGCATTCATGCCGTATATGGTCCCCATCGGCATCAGGGATATCTGAGAGGGTTTTATCTCCTCCACTTGTTCTACTGGTGTTTTGGTGATTTGACCGAAATTGAAGGGATTGGACGCCAGTGCCAATTCATCCTCATTCCGGTAAATGATCCGTCCATACAACATCGAGCCATCCTTCATGTGCACGGTGCTGGCCTGGTATTGTTCCGAGATGGAATGACTGGGTTCGCAGATGGACTGCAGGATATCCCGAACCGTATAACGATTACCCACCGAACCAAGATCAGGCCCCGAATAACCACCCGATCCCTGGAAACGATGACAGGCCACACAGCGTCCGGCTGAAAACATGGTTTTGCCGTTTTGAAAATCGCGACCCTGCAGTGAGTCCTTGAACAGCTCCATCGACTTGTCGGTGGTCCAGGCTACCGGGGGTCCTTTGGGTGTCGGGAGTTGGCTCAGATCGACGGACTCAATGTCCCCCAACAACCATGACACTGAAGAAGCGGCCTCAGGGGGCAGGTGCTGAATGGCGTCTTCCCTGATCGCTCGCATGTATCCGGCAAAACTCTTTCCACCGCTTTTCATGAGTGTTTCGTTCATCCAGCCAAAAAAGTATTTGCGATCATCGAGCGTCCATCCGTTTTGAACACGTCGCAATGAGTAGGCGTATTGAATATTTTGAATATTGGGCGTGTTGGCCATGGTTTGCAGGATGGCCTTGCCGTACTCGTGACGCTGCAAGGTTTGCCTGTCATAATCGAGCGTTTTGGTCTGCGTCACCTTCATCAATGCAATGGTTTTCCTCACGACATCTGGCGCATCCAGGTAACATAAGACACGGCAAAGTTCGGTGTTGAGCGCTTCGTTTTCGCTGGGGAAATGCGGATCCAACTGAGCAATGATCGCGTGAATTTTTTCAGGAGCGGGTTCATCCATCCGGATAAAACAAAGCGAATAAGCTCTGAGAAGCGCCAAACGATCTTCGTTTTCCAAAGATTGAAAGGGTATCGTGTGAAGCTTCCCCAAAAGTCGATTCGAAAGCCTTTTGTCTCCATGACGACTCAGTGCCATAGCGGAGTAAATGATGGCTCTTGGTTCCGTTTCGGCAAACACTCGATCTTGCCATAAGGAAACGGGCTGGTTTTCAATGGCGAGACGGGCGGCGTAACGAATATTCCGGTCTTCATGCGACAGATAAGGCCAGGCCTTTTGAATGGCAACCTCTCCTCCATTCGACGAACCATGGTACGCTTCCAGTGAATGACGCAGGTCGCGGAGATGTTGGTTCTTTGTCAGGTCTTTGACATCGCCAGGAATGTCGGGCCCGGTGTATGTGATTCGATAGAGCTTCGAATCCGTGTTGCGTCCCCCAACCAGAAAGTACATGTTGCCGTCCGGGCCAAACCGCATGGCTGAAATATTCAGGGGTTCGCCATTGAGAAACTCGGTTTTGGTGCCGGTGTAACTGGAGCCGCTCTCTTCCAACTCCACCATGTTAATAGCCCCAAAAGTCCAGTCACAAATGAACAGTTTATCCTTAAATTGATTTGGCCAGTTGGAATGATGCCCAAAACTGATGCCGGTCGGAGAACCAGGGCCTATGTTGATCACGGCACCATTTCCATCCGCAAAATACTCCGGCCATTTGGCGGAACCAGCACGCCAACCGAATTCACTTGCCGATGTTACATGATTGACGCGTGTGGGACGATACCAGGGCACGCCGATATCAAATTCAAGATCGGAGTCATACGTGAACAATTCCCCTTCCCTGTTCAACGCAATGTCCACCGCATTCCGAAACCCGGATGCAATCATCGTCCAATCCTCACCGTCCGGTGAAATGCGACAGATATAACCGGCCGGTGGACGAATACTGACCGCATGCCCCATCGCATCGGGCATCTCCTGCAGCAAAGAATCGGTATCCCATACCGGAGGCTGCAAACTGGGAACACCTTCAGGAACGCGAGTATGGTTTCCTACCACCAGATAAAGCGCCTTGCCATCTTCCGACACAATGATGGAGTGTGCCGAATGCTCGTAGCCCACACCCAGCTTTTTGAGGAGTTTGAATTCATCATATTGATCGTCTCCATCCGTGTCCCGTATGCGGTAGAAGCCTTTCATGGACGACATGTAGAGACTGTCAAATGCGTACAAAAACCCCAACGCCCCACCCACAGTGCGTCTTCCCCACTTGATCGGCAGATAAGGAAAACCCTCAAGACTCTCAACCTTCACCTCGTTCGCGCCATCATTCCCACCTGGAAGGTTCACCCGGAAAACGCCTTTGTCATCCTGATCCGAGACGATGAGCCTCCCCTTCGGATCGAAAGCCATGGCCACCCAGGATCCTTGTGACTTGGGGACATCATAGATCAACTCGGCATCAAAACCCTCGAGTATAGTAATGCCAGTATCTGCATCCCGGACATAGCGAGCTTCATCAGAATTTACAGTTTGAGAGCCTATGACAGTTAAGCTCAAGGACAGGATCAAAAGCACTCTTGGTGAGATCATATTAATATTCGTCGGCTTTCATCCAGGCCAAATCTTTCCAGTAGCCTGTATCATTGGCTACGGGTGGCCCTGATGAGGTTCGCCCGTTACGCACGATTTCGGTAATCTTTTGCTGCAACCGGGCAGCGATTTCAGGATGATCACTCATGATGTCATTTTTTTCACCAGGATCGGATGACAAGTCGTACAATTCAGCTCGGACCGTTTTCTTTTGATGGGGCAGGACCAGTTTCCAATGTTCTTCTGTAATGGAAAAACGACCATTGGCGGCATGATTGATCAGCGGCAAACGTTGTTGAGTAGTGGATGGATCAACTAACACGGATGCGAAACTCAAACTATCCTCTCCGGCGTCTTCCGGCACATCTGCACCGAGGATCTCAGCAAATGTCGCCAGCAAATCAACTTGCCCGACCAATCCGTTCCATCGGCGTCCAGGCAGCTTGATTCCCTCCGGCCAACGAACAAAGAATGGCACTCGATGTCCACCTTCGTAGATGTCACGTTTTCCTCCACGGAAATTCCCATTGCTGTGATGACCAAAATCATCAATCCGTTGCCGCCATGAATTTTCAGGACCGTTGTCACTGGTAAAAACAACCAGCGTATTCTCCTCAAGACCTGAACGCTCAAGAAAATCCAGTATGCGACCAACATGGTGATCGGTCTCCATGACAAACTCCCCATAACCACCACAATCACCCTTCCCATGAAACGCCGGTAACGGACAAACCGGGTAATGCGGCGAAGTAAACGGAAGATATAAGAAGAAAGGTTTATCCTTATCGCCCCCTTTCTGACTCGCCTCCATCCAATCAATGGCTTTATCTGTGAATCGTGTCAGGCACTGATTGTCCACAAAATCAGAAGCCACCTCCATCCCATCCTTCCCCAGTACTTCAAGTGTTTGCTCAGGGGTATCCTGATAAGGAGGCATGATGCGATAATCGACGTGCCGTTGGTTGGGTTTCTTTGCTGTGAAGACGGTCGGCGGGACTTTGGCATAGCGTCCCTCGAACCAGGCGAGCACTCCGTAATTCAGCGAAGCCGGAATGCCGTAGAAGTAATCAAACCCCTTGTCGAGAGGCATGTCACGAACGGGTTGAGTCCAATCACGGTTTCCTTTCTCCCCGGGAAAATCCATCCCCAAATGCCATTTCCCAACCATGGCTGTCTGATATCCCTGATCGCGCAACATCGAGGCAAGAGTCGTCCGGCCATCCTCGATCAGACATTTAGCTTCGGCACCCAGCACACCTGTCTTTTTAACAGTGCGCCAACAATAACGTCCCGTCAGCAACCCATATCTGGAAGGAGTGCAAACCGTGTCGGCGCAGTGCGCATTGGTAAAAGCAATGCCTTCGGCGGCCAATCGGTCAAGGTTCGGCGTTTGAAATTTGGCATTCGGATTCAAACAACTGGCATCACCAAACCCCTGATCATCCGTCAGGACGAGGATGATATTTGGCCGACTGTTCCTCAATGTTGCAGCCGATACGGATATAACGCATACAACACAGCATAAGGCCATCAGATTACGAATCGCGTGTTTCATCTCAATTTGAAAACTCAGTGGTTTGGAAGAGGTCAGTATTGAGAATGATTTGCATACTATCAATTCCCTTTTTCAACCCATTCCCATCAAACCGAACTCACACATTGAATCAATCTGATCACCTGCCTGCATAAAAAACGACAATAAACGTAAAACACGACACTTATCACGCCCTAAGGCAATCTCATGAAAATGGAACTTTGGATTTTTAAGAGTTACTGACTGGTCAATGGAATCAAAAAGCCAGGAGAATCGCATTGAAAAACAAGCCTTCATACAGGAACTCAAGACCCATGCATATCCTTCATTAAATCCATGCAAACGATTCATGAATCATATCCTTGATCGCAAAGACATGGCATCTACGGTGCTCAATCCGATGCACCCTCAACTGAGGTCACCAATGTCTTCCATCGCATCCTATCTGGCACTCATGAAGCGTGTGCTGACCAGTCCGGCAATGCGTGAAGACTCCTGAACATGAACCCAAGAAACTGAATACTGATGAATCGTTTAAACAAATACTCCAATCAATCGCATTTGCTCGGCCTCCTATTGGCCCTGCAGTCGCTGGGGCATCTATCCATCAAAGGAGAGGATACGGCTGAACCGATACCGTGGTATAAAGAGAAACTGCCAGGCTTCCTTACGGAAGGTAAGGTGAATGTAAACTCCAACCTCCGCTATGAATATGCCGACATCGAATCGTTTGGTGGCGGTGCGGATCCCGCTGAATCCAATGCCCTCACCTTGCGGACCCGGCTTGGTTACACCACAGGAAAACTGTCAGGATTTCAATCCATGCTCGAGTTTGAAAATGTCACCAGCCTTCTGGATGAAGACAATTACAATCCGGCAGGACTCAATCCAAGCTCCGCCACAAAATCTGTTATAGCGGATCCCGAGGCCACCGAAGTAAACCGCGCCTGGCTTTCTTACGAAAAAATGGATACCACCATCAAGTTTGGCCGCCAGCGTATCGTTCTGGATAACGCTCGATTTGTTGGAAACGTCGTATGGCGACAAAACGAACAAACCTTCGATGCGGTCAGCCTGAAAAACACCAGCCTGATTCCCAAAACGGAACTGTTCTATGCCTATTTGTTCCGGATACATCGTATTTTTGGAGATGACCATCCCGCGGGCAACTGGGATTCAGACTCACACTTGTTTCATGTTGCCTATGACCTTGGAAAACCAGGCAAACTGACCGGTTATGGTTACCTGCTCGATCTACAGGACGCGCTGGCACTGTCGTCCTCCACTTTTGGGGGAAGTTTCGATGGAAAGTATCCGATCAACGAAGACTGGGCGGTATCATACAAAACAGAATTTGCGATACAATCCGACTACGGTGATAATCCTGTTGACTACTCTGCTCCGTATTACCATCTGAATGCAGGAGGGTTTTACAAGAAATTCAACTTCGGAGCCGGGTATGAAGTTTTGGCAAGCGACAACGGGACCATCGGCTTTTCAACTCCACTGGCTACGGCGCATGCATTCAATGGTTGGGCAGATACATTCCTGGGGACGCCGGCAGATGGTCTTGAAGACATGTATGCCTGGATTGGATACAACCTACCGGGCGGGGTTCCATTGAAAATCCTTTACCATGATTTCTCCGCAGAAGATGGAGGCAACGACTACGGTAACGAAGTCAACATACTTGCCACCAAAAAACTGGGCAAATACTTCAGTCTCCTTGCCAAGGCAGCTCTCTATCAAGATGGAGACGATGGCAGAGCCGGCCGCACAAGGTATTGGTTGCAGGCGGCATTCAACTTCTAAGTAGAAACAGCTTTAACACAACGATATGACCAGATCTCGTTCGAAACGGGGTCTGGTCTTTTTGCATTTGATTTCAGTCGCTTTGAAGGAAGAGGATCCTGTAGGCTATGCTCCAACTTGTTACACTGTGTTATGAAATTGAACAGGATTCATTCGCTATCGCTCATCCTTTTGAGTATTCAACACACCATCGTCTCTCAGGAGGTGACATCCAATGTCGCCTACACTCAATCAGGGCATGAGAGGCATGTATTGGACATCTACGCTCCTGAAAAAAAATCCTCGGTCAAACTGCCGGTCATTTTCTGGATTCATGGAGGGGGTTGGGTTGTTGGAGACAAAAGTGATGTGGCGCTGAAGCCAAAGGTATTCACGGAGAAAGGCTGCTTGATGGTGTCCACCAATTATCGCTTGCTGCCTGATGTGGACATGGAAACTTTGATTTCGGATATTGCCAAATCGATCGGGTGGGTACACCGGAACATTACAAAATACGGAGGTGATCCGAACCGCATCATCGTAGGGGGGCATTCTGCCGGAGCCCAACTTGCGGCATTGATCTGCATCGATGACCGTTACCTGAGACGCGAAGGGGTCTCCTTCGAAAGCCTGAAAGGATGCATCCCTGTAGACGGAGACACCTATGACATTCCCAAGATCATCATGACTGCGGAACATCGCCAAACCTTGTACGGCGGAAAAATGTTCACATTCGGTCACCGACAGAAATTTGGAAACGATCCTGAAAGACACGTGGATTTTTCAGCGGTGACTCATGTGACGAAAGACAAGAACATCCCCCCCTTTCTCATTCTCTATTTTTCCGGAAACCCGGACACCAACGCACAGGCTCGCTTGCTCGAGCGAAGATTACAACAAGCGGGCATCTCCGCCAAAGCTGTCGGTAAAAGAAACACCAACCACAGCCAGCTCAACAATGACATCGGCGACCCAAATGATCCGGTGACACAGGAAGTCTACAAGTTCCTCCATCCCCTGATCCAATAACCCTGAGGCCAACCAAAGGTAGAGCGTGTCGTCCCCGACGCGCAACCCTTGTGGTCCACAAATCTCAAATGGCGCCCAAAGGGAAGCCGGCAACCTTACCCAATCACCATTATCTTAAAATCCACCATTCAAAATCCACCCATCAACATCTACGAAGGCATCGGGCTCATGTCCGGAACTTCCATGGACGGCATCGATCTTGCCT
>CAYPZD010000007.1:75246-83578 GCA_964415055.1 uncultured Verrucomicrobiota bacterium
TACGAAGGCATCGGGCTCATGTCCGGAACTTCCATGGACGGCATCGATCTTGCCTTTTGTCGTTTCACGGAACACCGCAGACCAGAAGAGACCGGAAAAGGTGCCACAACTCCCTGGGCTTATGAGATATTGAGAGCTGAAACGTTTCCCCTACCACATGACTGGAAACAAAGATTACAGGAATTGAACAACTGCAGTGCTGCTGTATTCGCTCGGACGGATGTCGAATTCGGACACTTCCTGGGACGCAGCATTTGCAAATTCATCCAGGACCAGGATATCCGGCCACAATTCATTGCCAGCCATGGGCAGACGATCTTTCATCAACCCGAAAACAGTTTCACGACTCAAATTGGCGACGGAGAATCGATTGCGTCCTATCTTGAGGTCCCCCTGGTAACACAATTTCGAAATAAGGACGTGGCGCTTGGAGGTCAGGGTGCGCCGTTGGTTCCTTTCGGAGAAAAACTTTTGTTCCCACCGGATTACCTGTTTTTAAATCTGGGTGGCATTGCCAATTTGACCTGCGGAAATCTGGCATTCGATGTATGCGCCTGCAACATGGCTCTCGACTGGTTGGCAGGACAACTGTCACTGAAGCGGGGTTTTGATCCGGAAGGCCGATACGCTGCCTCAGGACAAATCATTCCAGCATTGCTCCAGAACCTTGAATCTCTCTCCTGGTATCATGTACCTCCCCCCAAAAGCCTGGGCAAAGAATGGTTTGAGTCAGCGATGATGCCTTTGTTCGATAAAGAAAGCCGCCCTGTGAAGGACAAGTTGGCAACCTGCGTGGAGCATATCGCAACCCGGATAGTCAAGACGCTTGCAGATGAAATCCCCAAACCCGGCTCACTTCCATTGCTGGTGTCAGGAGGTGGAGCTCACAACGCTCACCTCATCCATACCCTACAGCACAAAATAAACACCGCCCGACTCCCCATCCATCTCACATCCGATCCAATGCTCACGGATTTTAAAGAAGCCATGATCTTTGCCTTCCTTGGACTCCAGGCATTACTGGGCAAAACCAACACTTTGACATCGGTAACGGGAGCCAGCCAATCCTGTATCGGAGGAAGCATTCACCTGCCGCCAAACATCAAAGGATTTCGACTGCCATTGACGCCTTGTGCTTCAGGGGTTTGAATGGCGCCTGGATTAATCACTTGAAAGAACACGGTTCATGTCACCCATCCTGATACTCATTGTTGTTGCTGTCTATTTTGGCGTGCTGTTTCTCATTTCACTGAGAACCGGTCAAAACGCCAACAACGCCACTTACTTTACCGGAAACAGAGCCTCACCCTGGTACCTGGTGGCCTTCGGCATGATCGGAGCCTCGCTTTCCGGGGTGACATTCATATCCGTGCCCGGCTGGGTAGCCACCAGCCAGTTCTCTTATATGCAGATGGTGCTCGGTTACCTGATCGGATACGCTTTCATCGCTCTGGTGTTGATGCCTCTGTATTACCGCATGCAGTTGACTTCGATTTATGGGTATCTCGAATCACGCTTTGGAAAAGTTTCCTACAAGACCGGAGCAGCCTTCTTCCTTTTGTCGCGAACCATCGGGGCGGCTTTCCGGCTTTACCTCGTCGCAATCGTATTTCAGTTTATCCTTCAGAAATTCGGTGTAGCCATTCCCTTTGCGATACCCGTCGCGATTTCAATCGCCCTCATCTGTTTGTATACCTACCGGGGCGGTATCAAAACCGTGGTTTGGACGGATACACTTCAGACATGCTGCATGCTGGCGTCGGTCGGATTGACTGTATGGTGGATAGCCGGAAATATGGACCTCAGCGTCAGCGGCATTGTGGATACCGTTTCCGATAGCAAATACAGTCAAATCTTCTTCTGGGAATCAGGCCCCAAAAACTTCTTTATGCAAATCATGAGCGGCGCATTCATCGCCATCGTGATGACAGGACTGGACCAGGACATGATGCAGAAAAACCTCACCTGCAAAAATCTCAAGGAGGCACAACTAAACATGTTCAGCTTCAGCACGGTCCTGATCGTGGTCAATCTTGCCTTTCTGACTCTGGGCGCGCTGCTTTACATTTATGGCAATCAAGAAGGGCTGATTCAAGAGACGACAAGGGATGGAACATTCCAATTATTGATGAAGGATAGCGCAACAGGAGCAATGACGGAGCGAACCACTGATTACCTCTTCCCCATCCTGGCGATCGACTACCTGCCTGGAGCAGTTGGCATCCTGTTCATTCTGGGGCTCGTGGCTGCCGCCTATTCGTCTGCTGATTCCGCATTGGCAGCATTGACCACCAGCTTTTGTGTGGATTTTTTAGGATTCAGAAACGATCAAACCACGCCTGAAAAAGAAGCACTTCAACAAAGACGACGTCAGCAGGTTCAACTCGGCTTCTCGGTGTTGCTCTTTTTGGTGATATTAATGTTCAAAGGTTTGAACAATGAGGCGGTCATCGCCCAGATCTTCAAAGCAGCAGGGTTTACCTACGGTCCCCTGCTGGGACTTTATGCATTTGGTTTGTTTACCAGCCGGAAAGTGCGCGATCAATGGGTTGCTCTGGTTTGCGTGGGAGCCGCCACACTCAGTTTTATCCTGAACTGGAATGCCGTCAAATGGTTCGGCACGGCTATCGGATTTGAGATTTTGATTTATAATGGAGTGTTGACCTTTATGGGCCTCCTGATGATTTCACGCAAAGGGAGTCATTCAAAAGATAAATCGTCACGGTGAAATTATCTTCGAATGGAACAGAGAAGAACTCATTGGAAAAAATTTTGAAGTTCTCCTTTCGCTGAAGCACCAAAACCCAAAAACGGTCACGGATAACGATCACCTCAATCAGGTGTTCATGGACTACCTTGGGGTATCCGGATTTAAGATGAAAGCCCTAACGAGAAGCGGCAAACCTTTCGATGCGGAAATGAGTTTCAAGACAATGGACACAGAATCAGGTCCCATGATAACCGCTGTCATTCGAAACACTTCTCCGAACCTGCTGTAAACTCAACCCCCAACAGCCCCCCTACCACATACTTCTCCTGGGCACAGTTTACAGCTTGAATACACTCCTGTGTGATGCATATCGTTCGAGTGTTGTTTCGGCAACACATCACGCTAAAGGAAGAGGAAACGTCAACAAATCGATTCATATGAAAAATCAAATCGAACGAATGATTCACCAGACCGCACTTCTCAGTGTCATGTTAGGTTTGGGCTCAGCTCATGCCGCTACTCTGGTGGCCCACTTTCCATTGGATTCCGATGGAAACTCTGCGGACGGCAACTACGTTGCCAGTGAAGAACTGGATGTTGAATACGGCGGAGAAGGTGCCAACGGCAACACTGGCACTTCAGCTTATTTCAACGGAGCCAGCAGCGTCATCCATCACGATTGGAATTCCGATCTCAATCCCGAAAGCTTCACGCTCGCTTTCTGGGCAAGATCCGAAGGAGGCTCCGGCACCTGGAACTCTCCGATCACCAGTCGACACGATCTCAATGCCGAGGGACAAGCCAGCCAGGGATACCTCGTCTACGACAGCAATCCCACCGGGTCCTGGACGTTCTGGAGTGGGAATGGAAGTGATCCCGGCAACTGGCAGACACTGGACGGTCCGGAAGTTTTACTGGGAGAATGGCAGCATGTCGCCATTACTTATGACAACTTGCTCAAGGTGAAAAAACTTTTCGTTGACGGTGAACTGGCCGCCGAATCTGACGACTCCCTCACCCCGAACGATACGACGCCGTTCAACATTGGAGCCGGACAAGACTTTGGGGACGGATTCTGGTTCCTGGGAGATCTGGACGACATCGGTCTTTGGGATGGAGCTCTTTCCGCCAATGACATTCAGACCGTAATGAATGATGGCGTTGCAGCTTTCCAGCCTGAAAACCCGGACCGTGACGGTGACGGCATTTTGAATGAACATGAGGCGCAATTCGGTTTGGATCCGGATGTGGCGGACAGCGATTCCGACAAAGATGGGGATGGACTCACCGCCATCGTGGAAATCACCGAACTCGGCACCGATCCCACCAAGGCTGATACGGACGAAGACGGACTCGATGACAAAGCCGAATCCAACACAGGTGTCTTTGTCGACGCCTCCAACACCGGCACCAACCCTCTGGTGGCCGACACCGATGGTGACGGTCTGACAGATGGAGAAGAAGTCAGTTCGGATGGACCCGGCACCCATCCGCTGAAATCCGATACCGATGGCGATGGTTTTGCTGACAATACAGAAATTCAAAATGGAACCGATCCTTTGGACAAGGCCAGCAAACCCTCACCGCTGGTCGCCTTTTGGCCACTGGATGATGGCGGGGAATCGGCCGATGGTAAATATGTACCGGTAGAAGATCTGGCATTCTATGGCGATCCGGGAGCACGTGACTTCACGGGAACATCCGCCTACCTGGATGGGGAATCTGTCATTCAATTCGAACACACAGCTGACTTGAATCCGACTTCCTTCACTCTCTCACTTTGGGCTAATTCAGAAGGAGGTGCCGGCACCTGGAACTCACCGCTGACCAGCCGTGATGAACAAGGCAATCCACCTACCGGTTACCTGATCTATGACAGTAACCCCTCCGGTTCCTGGACCTTCTGGAGCGGCAGCGGTGGCGGTGGGTGGCAAACCCTAGATGGACCAGAAGTCAATCTGGGTGATTGGGATCATGTGACCATTTCCTACGACGACGCCACTCAAACCAAAAAGCTCTACGTGAATGGATCATTGGTATCCGAAGGCAACAGTAAAATCACACCGAACAATTCCACCCCCTTCAACATTGGTGCAGGACAGGACTTCGGTGACGGTTTTCACTTCATCGGAAATATTGACGACATCGCCCTGTTCCGGGTTCCGTTGTCAGACGGTGACATCGCCTTCATCTATGAGAATGGAGTGCAGGCTTTGCTGGACAAAGGCATCGAAGAACCTCAGACGGCAGGATCGGTCCAATCCATTGCCCTCTCGGATGGCAGTGTGGTCATCGAATTTGAAGGAGCACTCAAAAGTTCCGAATCCGCATCAGGCCCCTATACGGAAGTGGATGGAGCCAGTTCGCCTTATACGGTCCAACCGGAAGGCAGTGCGAAGTTTTTCATTGCCGAGTAAGGTAATCCTTCAATCATTTTGCTCATAAAATTCAACTCGGAATCCCATCTGGGGTTCCGAGTTCATTTTGGACAGACAGCCGAATAACCTATTAAACATTCAAGTCCCAGTCCGACACATCTGGTGTCAAGGTGTCGGCATCCCAATACGCGCGGTCCTGACCAAGTTCCCAGGGAGAAGGTCCGACAAATGAGCTGCGCCGTCCCTGCATGCTCATGGAGCCTTGAATGCGATCTATCGTCACGATTCCAAACAAAGGATCTTTGTAGGGCACGGTATACTTGATGTACGGGTGCTCCTTGTCCACCTGCGCACTGTAGCGGATGTGCTGGTAATCACCTCCCACCCAAAAATAGGAAGCGCTGTTGATTTGAGGATAAACAATGTCGTTGAGGGTGCGCACATAATCCCGATGGTGATGCCCGGAAAAGCAGGCGATGACCTGGCGCTTTCCTACACGTACGTTGAACTTCTCCATTATCTCCCGAACTTCGTCCCCGTTCTGCACGCCCCCTTTATCTTCGCGTTCCAAACTCTGATGCACGAAAACAATGACCGGAAGATCCGTTTTTTCCAACTCTGCAGACAGCCATCGCCGTTGATCTTCTGCAATAAAACGTGGATAGCCACCGGCATGGTTTTCGGGCCTGTCATTCCCATCCAGCACGATGAATTTGATTCCTGATTGCTCGAAGGCGTAATACCGTGAAGGCATCTTCCACCAGGCGACGGTCTGTTCACGTGAAAAACCTCCGTCGGTATCGTGGTTACCCAAAACATGATAACGCGGTCCTTGATACCCATTCCAAATATCGAGAAAGGAACGGTTGGCCTCCTTGGGCACACAAAAATCTCCGAGCTGAACAATGAAATCGACCTTGGCCTGATTCATGGATTCAATAAATGCCGCCAGACGCTCATCAGCATCATGCATGATGTCCTTGTGCACATCGGCGATCACGCCGAAACGCAGCGGTCTGTCATTGCTTTGAGCCCAAGAGGGCCATTTGGATAGCAACAATCCTCCGCCCACGGCACTGAAACTTTTCTTCAAAAAGGTTCGGCGCCTCAAAAATACCTGATCATTCAAAGAATCCATATAAAGGAAAATGTTTTAAATATCGTAGTGGAGCGTCGGATAGGAGATACGGTGTATCCAACACCTGCAGCAACAATCGGTCATTGACGGTTTAAACATGAGAACTTCATAGATTTCTGACAATGACCCGAACACTTTCTCCAATGTTGAAATTCGACACCAATCAACATAAATCCCAGCAACCATATGGCTTACCTGCAATTGTAGCCAATGCTCCAATTCCAATTCGGTCTTCACAGATCTTGGCACGTCAACACATACTAAATCGGGGACCTCTTTGACCTCTGTCGATCGCATGTTCCGCAAATAATAATGCGTAAAAACGATCACTTCGGGTTCAAAAAAAATAAATTAATTTGCCGCACTCAAACCAACGCACTCACCAAAACATTGTTACCCACTAAATTTAAGATACTTACAATAATCCAAAATCTATCTCCGCAGTCGATCAATCATATATGCCATCGTATCTTTGTGCAGAACATCCGGAGCATCCGGATAGGCCAGTTCACATTCAACTCCCAACTCCAGGCAACGTTCCTGTAATTTGACTCCGAAGTTAGCACTGTGCGTTGGGTCTTTCTGATTCTGCCCCAGAGCTGGTTTTGCCGAGTAGATCATATAAATCGGAGGATCATCAGAACTCACCAATGCAAAGGGCGAATACTCAGCGATCCAAGGCAAGATGCTATCCCGCTCACCATAAAAAACATCAAACTGCGATTTACCATCCTTGGCGCTGAAACCAAACGCATGCCCACCATATCGACTATTGGGTGTCCAGTCCCGCATTTGTTTCGGATCCAACGTGGTTTGCGCACCAATCACCGCCGCACACCAGAGTCGCGTCGATTCACGCGCAACCGGATCATCGCTGTCAGGATCCGCCATGTCCGGATGAAACGCCAACCATAAACTGGAACAAGCACCCGCCGAACCACCGGAAGCACCGATGCGCTCCTTATCCATCCCCCACTCCTCAGCCTTGCTGCGGATGACTTGCAACGCACGCGCGGCATCGTGCAAAGGCCCTTTTACCGGGGGCACTTCCCCGTCCTTTGTCGCTTCGGCAATGAAACGATATTCCACACTGATAACAGAAATTCCCGCATCAAGATATGTGTGCAGTCTTGACTCGAGCCCATTCAAGCGGCCTCCAGCCACCCAGCCGCCACCGTGCAGAAACATCAATACCGGAGTAGGCTTGTCGGACTCGGCTTTCCACACGTGCATCACTTGTTTTGGATGCGAGCCATAAGGAACATCATAGTGCGTGGGGTTTGGAATAAAGCGTCTGGACAAAATGCGCTCTGCCTCGTCCTTTTCGATTTCGCGGAGGAAAATATTTCGCCATCGAATTTCTCCGCCATGGGTCTGCAACATGATCGGTCCCAGGGCTGGCAAAGGTTTTGACCGATCCCAATAGTTCTCCATCACGACACCATCCACAACAGGACGATTGTTCAACCAAACCCAGGTCCGGTCTCCGACCTGACGAATACGAAACTGGTTCCACTCACCAAAGGGTTTATCCATCAACATCAGTGGATCGCGGCCTAGTGTGTTTGGGGTATTGTTGAACAAACCACCCGAACCAAGATGAGGGCGACGCGTCGGACGTTTGGGATCAAACACCTGATTCTTATCCCAAATCTGAACTTGAGGAGTCCCACGAAGGTAGATACCACTGTCCGCCTTGGGAACGGTTTTATATTCAAGATGCAGCTCAATGTCGCCGTAATCCTTTTCTGTCGTGGCGTAAGGACCATGCCCGTCGTTGACCAGTTCCCCCTTCTCCACGCGCCAGTGTTTGGAAAATTCTTCACGCTGTTGCTTGAGGTTGGCCTCTTTCTTTTCCCCTTTCAATTTGACCGATTGATGCGGGTTCAAACCATACCACCCGGTCAGATCCTTGCCGTTGAAAATGGCATGAAAACCTTCGGGAGGATTGAGTTCCTGAGCAACGGATGTGAAGGCGCAGAGGAACATCAGCGCAGAAGACACTGATAAAAGAAAACGAGGTGAAATGCACATGGCATGATGCTGCACCGACACCCCACACCCGTCAAGCCCCCGCAAAGTGCCTAAAGAGTTAGTTACATAACG
>CAYPZD010000007.1:83678-90488 GCA_964415055.1 uncultured Verrucomicrobiota bacterium
ACGCCCCGCAGGTAAGACGTATCGTCTCTACTTACGGCAGTAAGAAATCCGGTGTCAAATGAAGCCCCTATCGAATCCGGGCCAGCCAATCGAGCAGGATCTTATGCTGATCGGACTGAAACCGATTCACGTCTTGAGCGTGATGGAACTGTAAGTTCCCACCTGCTCGAAGCTTGGCTTGATTGACAGCCGCAACGACATCTGAAGGTGTCACGTGACGATCATTCGTTGCGGAATATACAAGACACGGCCTATCCGCAACGGATTCTAAAAGATCAACAAAGTCATAAGGAATGTCTTGTTCCATTTGATGAAACAATCCGAGTTTGGGCATCAAACCGTGCCACTCCCACCACCTTCGAACACCTCCAGTCCTTTTACTGTCATCATCCGAACGCAAGGGAGTCCATCCACAGAACGTGGCAACTTGAAGTCGACGTTCGTCGAGTGCGGCGGCATGTAAAGCCACCATCCCACCAAGTGAATAGCCCAGCAATGTGATCCGATCCGAATCCAGACGCGGCAGGTCTCCATCAGCGATTCCATGCCCGCCCTGGAGGAAATCCACCGCACACCGAACATCATAGACCATTCTCCCCAATTTCGACCAGCGGGGATATTCGTCATAAAAAGAAGCCCCTTCGAGCAATCGATCCCCAAACCCAATCTGATCAAAACTCAACACCGCATAACCGGCCTGGGCGAGTCGATAGTAAACCGTGGTTCCCTGCACGCCATAACCTTCGTTGGATCCGTGTGAATAATTGAATGGATGAAGCCAGATCACCACCGGCAAAGGTTTTTCGTGCTGTTTTGGAAAAGCAAGGTTTCCATGAACGTTCGCTCCAAAACTGACAGGCATTCGAATCACGCCTGAGGGCTTCCACCGATCACGTGACCACAACGCCACGCCGTAATCTTCTTCCTTGAGGATTGTCAATGGATGTGACGAACCGGACTCCTTTGCCCAAGCGGGCGCCTCGCCGAACATCCACTGTAATCGACCGGACAAAGATGATTCACTGTCAGGAGATGTCATGGCATCGTGGCTTTGTTGCTTTCGCCAAGCTTCCCAGTCAAAACGGTGCAACAACTTCTCTGGAAAACGACTCCGTTCGATGTCGCCACGCCCGAAATTCCAATCAAACCAATCCAGATTCACAGCGATGTGTTCTTCGGTGATGGGATTATGGTTTCCTTCTCGATAGACCAGGGCCAGCTTGTCTGAGTGCCCCAGGAACCGGTAGGTGCGCTTGGCGGAAAGATAAGTCCTCTCGACGGCAAAGGTGGGATCACTTCCGTCATTGTGTGCCGTATGAAGCATGCAGGCACGTGGCGCAATCAAAGCCAGCAAGCCATTGCTCTCAACAGGCAGTTCGTGCTCGCGTCCAAAATAAGTTTTCAAACCCGGCAAAGCCCATTCTGTCGGAGCATCCATGACCGTTTCCATGAACGTATCCCGCCCCGTAAAACGATACCCTGCAGCAGCAGGCGACCCGGCGCTTCGTGAAACAACGGCTTTGATTCTGGAATCGAACGCAGCCGCATACAGCGACTGTTTTCCATACCGTGAATGACCAATGATGCCAACCTGCTCGGGATGAACTTTTCGATCGAACTGTTCGCTCAACAAATAATCCAATGCCCTTCCGGCGATCCATGATTGAATAGCAAGTGACGAAGACCAGGTGGCATCCGGATAGGCATCCTTGAATTTCTTCCAGGTGTTTTCAAATCCGGGAAAGTCCTGTTCACGATGATTGTAATCCACTCCCGGGTAGTAACAGACAATATAACCACGCTTCACCGCAGCCTCACCCCATGCCAATTGGTAGTTTCTGGGCTGGGTCAACAACAATGGCAGAGCCTGATCAGAGCGCTTTGTGTCAATGGGCGGCAATAAAATACGAAGATCGCAAGCAGTCTGATTCCCGGCATCAAACACCAGCCGCACATTGCGTACTATCACACCGTCCTGACGCTGTGTTTCCGAGACCACATGCACTTCCAGGAGGTCGGGCGTTTCCTCCGGAAAATGACCAATGTAGGTTTCACACCACAGACGGGCTATTTCTTCCCGGCGACGCTGCCAATCCTCCTGCGTTTCCACAGGGGTACCATCCAAAAAACGCATCACCGGAGGCAGATCGGCTGAGCGAAAAACGTTCACTTGTTGATCCTGCCCTTGCGCCAGACACGACTGCTGCAGCAACGTGAAAATCAAGACTGCACACCCAATGCGCAGAATAGACTGCGGGATGAGATCTTTCGTTTTCAAAAAGGATATGGACATGTGCGAAAGTGTGGCATTTCAAATCTCTACTTTCGAGTGGATAATGAATCGTTTTCCTTCACTTTGATTGACGTGCCTTGATTTGCTCTGCATAAGTGACCGATGCGATCCCTTTTCCAAATAAGTCTATCGACTGCGACAACTGGCTTGATGTTATCTCTGTCATCGTTCGTCACGTTTGCAGCTCAATCAGAGGGCAACCCCCTGCTGATGCCTCGTTTACTCCCAGGGCAATCTTCAGTTGTATTCTCGCTTTATGGTTCTCCGGGAAATGTCGACGAACTGGAAAATCTGATCGCTTTCATGAAGGAATCCAATCTGGGCAATGGCTTTGACCCCGGCCCGGGCGCGGGCGCCCAATCCGCCAAACTCTTGGACGTCATCGCGCATGCTGGTTGGCCGGTGGTTTGTTACCCTCCGGATGGCGGTCGCATGCAGGTAAAAGGCGGCACCAGCGTATTGGATCCGGCAGGCGAGGAAGCATTGCGGGTCTTGGATCGAGCAGGCCAGTTCGGTGCCATTCAATTGGGTGAGTGGGGGTATCATTTCCATCAGTTGACATCCAGTGAAGGTTGGTGGAAGGCGGTATTGGGAGATGATTTTGAGGAGCAGATTAATACATTCCTGGTTCCAAGGGAACAACGCGGGTATTCCCCCATGCCCGGTTCACGCCAGGATTGTTACGATCAGCTGAGGGAATACTTCTACTGGCATCGGCAAGCCAAAAGCGGACGCGTGATCAGCGTAACCGGACACTCCCACTATGAAGCATACGCGGCTGAATGGGGTGCTTCTGCGATTGGGTTGGAGGTCGGAGAAAACATTCGTTTCACACAGTCCAAGTTTGCTTTTGCGCGCGGCGCATCGCGTCAATGGAACATTCCCTGGACCGTGCAAGTGAGCCCGTGGTTCGGTCCCAGCGTCACGACCAGGGGACCGCTCAAAAAGGAAGGCTCCATCACCTCGGGATTGGATGCCGGGCATTCACTCAGTTTGTATCGCCGCATGTGGTTGCACGCCTGGTTTGCCGGGGCGGCCATGGTAACACCTGAAAACAGCATCAGCATTTTCTTCGAGGACAACAAGAGTCCATGGCCCCTGACCGAACACGGTGAAACGGCCAAACGCATCCACACCTTCATGCAAAACCATGATCGCGGCAACCCTTACACCCCCCTGCTCGTCGTACTGGACCATCTGGCTGGATACGCGCCCTTCCATGAACGCACCTGGGGCGTTCTGGAACGAACGGAAGGTGATTGGGAAATTTTCGATTTGATGGAACGCCAGTTGTATTTCTCCAACAAACGATTTCAATATCCCGACAAAGCACCCAATCCTGAGAACGAATATCTCAACCCCACTCCCTTCGGCGAAATGGCGGACGTCATGCTGAACACGGTTACGGGTGCGACGATGAGTCGTTATGGTTGTATCCTGCTCGCCGGCGAGATGCGCTTTTCGCGTTTCTTTTTGTTCGAGTTGGAAAAAGCCGCCAAAGCGGGCAGCCGCATCCTGATGCATGCACGTCATGAGGAGGCCATTGGTGAAGAAGGGATGAACAAACTACATGCAGCAGGTAAAGTCGAAGTTCTTACTCCAATTACACATCCTGACACAAAACGCCCCGCGCTCATTTCCGACGAGAAACTGGCGGGTATCAGCCGGGAGATGCTACCGTTCGAACTCGAAGGTGACCCCGTGCAGTACCAGATCAATCGCAACACCAAAGGCTGGGTGATCGAACTCGTCAACAACGACGGTGTTTTCAAAACAGGCAGTCAACCCGCCGAGGTTCATGAGGCTGCCGCAATCAACGTCCGGATCAAACCCGGGTTCCCACATTCCTCCGCCATGGAATGGATGACCGAAACCAAAATGTTCCCTACGGAAAACGGCTGGTTCGAACTGACCATCCCGGCCGGGGAATCACGGTTTGTAGAATGCCCATTGAAGCCACATTCTTGAGAAAGTGCCCACGTAACCGCGCTCGCCAGAGCGTGGCACCCAAGCTTCTCCAAAACTCGGCCTATTACTCCCCAATCCCCACCTGCTTGTGAAGCCCCCCACGTAGCCGCGCTTGCCAAAGCGTGGCACCCAAGCAATCATTTCGGCATCATCTCATGCATCTGGCCACTTTCTTGGGAAAGCGGCTACATTTGGAATCACACTTCTATCGTCTGGCTACCTGCCTTTTCTTTAGACTGTGGCATGACTCCCTTCAGCGCTTTGGCATTTGGAACATTCTTCCCGAATTTCACTGTATGTTTACCATCAGAGTACACCTTGGGCTGGATGCGGCCATTGTGTGACCGAGTCGTATAAAGCACTTCACCGTTTGCCTCATTGATGACCTGAACGACGTGATCTTTTCCGTTTGCAAACACGTATTCCGGAAGGTAACCCGCCACTTTACGACCGTCATTGGCCTCCTGTTTCACGGTGATCGGCCAGCCTGCGAACTGGGCCTTGTCGCCATCCCGCACATCACAGAATCGAGGCCAGCATTCAAAAATCACTTCGCGCGATTTCTTGTTGAAACGAACGATTCCGAAACCATCCGCACGCTTACGTTCGTCACTGATGTCTTCGGCATTGGCATAGGCAAGCATTGAAATCTTATTACCCAGTCCGTCCTTGAAATCGCCCGTCCATGGCAATGGACTGTTCGGGACCGGGTTGGGGCCCGGCTTTTCGTCTTCAGGATGCCACCAGCGCCCGTAAATCGTGTTGACCAATGCAGGTCCAGTGAAGGCATAAGGCCCGTCACCGTGTTCGGAAATCCCGTGTTTGACCACGACCGCCAGATGCTGATCGCCGCACAAATGCACCGCCCAGGCACGCCGAATCAAGGCAAGCGCACGGCGGCTGGGTGTCTGCGGCCATCCATTGCAATCGAGGTCAGCCAGCAAGCGATTGTTGCGGTTCCCATGCATGTGAACCGCACCACAGAATGCTGTTTGGGATAACACCCCTTTCATCTCAGCCCCGGTCCAATCTTCGGACCATTGTTCCAAAAATTTCTCTTGGCGCTGCCCCAGCAACTCCAGACCGGGCAAATCAATGGTTTTGGGATCGTAGCTGGGATCATTGATATGATCCGGACGCGGCCCCATCTGAGGAATCTTTCCCGCCGGACCGGTCTTGAATTTGCGATCTTCCAAAACAGCCATATCAACCCCCCCCACCGTGATCCTGGTGAAGTAAACGCCAATGTCCCGTTTGATCGGGTCCGGATCCACGGGATCGGGCAGGTTCCAGGTTTGTTGACGCTGCACCAGGTTCACATACTTGACTGGAAACTTGTATCCACCGTCCGCATTCCCCGCGATGGTGGATACAATGCCGTTTTCCCCCCAGACATTCGGATGGCCGACATCATGGTCATCTGGAATGGAAACGGTTGGACGGTCACGAATGATATCGCGGTACTGCAAGCCAAACTCAATCCAGCCTGCCGTATGCTCCGTATGGCGGTAAGTCTGGTCCCCCCCAAAGAACAGTAAATCAGGATCGATGCGACGCAGGTTCTCGACAATTTCGCTGCGAGGACCGGTTGTTCGACTGGAATTACAGGAAAGGTTGGCGACGACGATTTCACTTTTGTCCTTTGGATCTTTTCGAATCAATCCCTCAAACTGCGCCTTTTCACCATGTAACACCCGATAGGAGACATCCTGCGTGTTGTCCCAATCCTCGACACGGAAATGCACATCCCAGCCGGGATACAGGACCTCCGCCCGTGCGACTTCCTTCCAGTTCTGACCAGGGAACTTAAACTCGAGCCGGGCTTCACGCACTTCGCCGGGTTTTAGCGGAAACAATTGCCCGGTAATCTTGAGCACACCGTCCTGGTGAGCATAGAGAGCAAAGCAAACCACTTGGTCCCGAGGGACATTCAGGTTGGGGGGCGCGGCTTTTTTGCCCGTTTTGAGTGGTGTTTCCAGATTGCCGGGTCGCTTCCACCACTCGCCGGTGCTCAGAGATTCAAGGTTGGGAAAGTCGTTGCCGTAAGGTTTGGCGGCGTCCTGGGCTTTTAAAAAGTCCTTACTAATAACCAGGCTGCTCACACCTGCAGCAGTGGTCTTCAATGCATTGCGTCGACTGATTTTCATAATGATGCTACTGGGTATGCGGTTACTTAACCAAAAACAGATGCCCAGTAACAGAAGATTTTGACGCATGGAGGGATCGGTTCCACCCGGTCCCAAACTTTTTCCTAGAGACACTCCTGAGCACCAGAAATGGAACGTGGGGAGACTGAAGTTGATCGAACAGCTGTGGCGCTTCCATTGTTGCCGAAAAATGGTATCCAGGCTCTGAGGTTTGAAGTGGGTGTAAGACGGAGCTTACCCCTCCGATAGTGAGTTTCCATTTTGTGAACAGCCCCCCCGCCTCAGATGTTGGACTTCTTTTTTTGCTTTCAATTGCGGTGTCCTGACCTAAATTACTAGCTTGAAACAGCCCCAATTTGGGGTTTTTGAATCAGAAATCGAATAATTATTAGCATCATAATT
>CAYPZD010000008.1:0-86573 GCA_964415055.1 uncultured Verrucomicrobiota bacterium
AAATTGGCACTTATTAAACGGGCTGCTAGCTAAGGATATGAGAGCAAGTCAATCAAATACAGATCAAAAAGCTTCGTAATGCCTGCTGTTACTTTTTCTTTTTCTGCATGTTACACAAAAAAAGGGGCAACCGCTAGAAATCGACGGCGCCCCTGTTTTGCTTAAAAAAGTTCTTTTCTTTTACCCGAAAGGATTATTCTGCAATGCAGTATAGGTGATGGTGGCTCCTTATGAACAGGGTGTCCCCGCTTACGGCAGGTGAGGCATCAATATCATCACCCAATTCATTGACGGCCAATACATTCAGCTTACCGGAACTATCAATCACGATGGTTTTACCATTTCTCCCGGCAAGATAAACACGTTTGGCCACCCCAAGCGGAGAGGCATAGAAACCAGAGGGGCCTTGCAGTCTTTCCTGACTATAAAAAGGCTCCCCGGTTTTGGGATCAACGCAGGTGATCACCGCATTGTTTCCCTGGGTGAACCACAGTTTTCCATCATAAAGCAATGGAGAAGGTACGTAAGGAGTTCCGCGGGTAATTTCCCATTTAATGGACTTTGATCCGGTCAAATCTCCTTCTCCCCCCAAAGCGATGGCCATCGCCATGTTTCCACGGTATCCTGATACGGCATAGACGTTTTCGGCATCCGCAACAACCGATGGAATGGCGTTGGTGGTTTGCCCCCCGCATTCCCAAATGATTTCTCCCGTTTCCAGATGGTATGAGCGCACTTTGTTGGTGGCATTGATGACTACCTGGGTAACCCCTTCATGCGTGAGCACATAAGGAGTGGTCCATCCGGTTTTTTCGTCGCGCCGCTGTTTCCACAACTCCTTGCCGGTTCGTTTATCCAACGCATACACGAAGGAATCCGATTCATTATCCCACAACACAATGAGCGTGTTGCCATGCAGCGTTGGCGAGGCTCCTTCTCCGAATCCATTACGTGACGGCATATTACCGAGGTCCTTGTTCCAGATCTCGTTGCCATCCATGTCGTAGCAATAAAGACCACGCGAACCAAAGAAGGATATCACATGCTCCCCATCCGTTGTGGCGGAAGCCGAACTGTAGGTGTTGGTGGGATGATGTCCTTCATGTGGGACTTCTTTTCCACCTTCTCGCGTCCAGATGGTTTCCCCGGTGTTTTTATTGATGCAAAATGTGGTGAACGCATATTCCTGAGTCGGCGCGCCACCGCCTCTCCCCCCACGACCACCGCCGCGGCCTCCGAAGCCCCCTCGACCTCTGCGCTGCTCTTGGGATGCGGGTGGTTGATCAGCTTGCTCAATGGATACCTGGGGAGGATTCACCGGAACAGCTGAAAGCAGGAACAATCGATCCCCCCAAATGACGGGCGTTGAATGCCCCTCTCCCGGAATATCTTTTTTCCACTTTACGTTCCGGGTTTCGCTCCATTCCACAGGTGGGTTTCCTGCGAGAGCATATCCATTGGCCGTTGGACCGCGCCATTGGGGCCAATTTGTGGAGTCAGCGGCGTAAATCGAGGCAGTCACTGAAATGACTCCAAGGATTGATAAACAACGAGTGATAGGCAACTTGTTCATATGATTTAATGTATCGAGTCCTGGACCTGGAATTTGTCTCATAGCATTCTCCTGGATTGTCAGTTCTATATGACTGATGGAATCGTCTCCTGGTTACACTGAAACATTCGAGATTTGTGCTGCATCTGATTTGACAGAGAGCTCACACATCCACATAGTTGCGTTCCACCCGGTAAGAATCATCTCAAAAACATATGAAATGCTTGGTCAATATCTCAGTTGTCATGGCGATGCTTGCCTTGATTTTCCCAAGTCCACTCCAAGGGGAATCTCCTCATTGGCGCGGACCTGAGCAAAATGGACTCTTCACAGGTGGCCCCTCCCCAGAACAACTGACCGAATCAACGCTGCAGTGGAAGGCACCTCTTCCCGGCAAAGGGACTTCCACGCCCATCATCGTTGAAAAAACCATCTATTTAACAAGCCCCGACAAAGGCCAGGATGCCGTATTGGCCTTTAATCAGCTAGGGAAAGAATTGTGGCGAACGTTGTTGGGAGATGAGAAGGCCGGCAAACACCGTAACGGTTCCGGCGCCAATGCTTCCCCTGCTACCGATGGCGAAAGGTTGTTCGTCTATTTCAAGAGCGGACATTTTGCCGGACTGGATCTAACGGGTCACGTTCTCTGGCAGCACAACCTCGTCGAACAATATGGACCCGACACCCTCTACTGGGATCACGGCACATCACCTGTTGTAACTCAAACAGGCGTCGTGATGACCCGCATGCACAAAGGGGAATCCTGGCTGGCATCATATGATCCCAAAACCGGGGCGCTTCAATGGAAAATACCCCGCAATTACACGACTCCAACCGAAGGTGATCACGGATATACCACCCCCATCGTGACCACTCTGAACGATAAAGAGGTTATCCTGATCTGGGGAGCGCAACACTTGACCGCGCACGATCCATCCAATGGTCAAGTGCTCTGGAGCTGCGGTGATTTTAATCCTCGAAACGTTGTTTATTGGCCCGCCGTGGCAACGCCTGTCTTGATCAACGACATGGTTGTGGTGCCCTTCGGGAGGGCGGACAAACGGCAGCCCCGTCTTCATGGCATTCGCCTGACCGGTAAAGGAGATGTAACCGCCTCCAATCGCATATGGAAAATCGACGATCACAGTTGCTTTGTTCCATCCCCAACCACCGACGGAAAAAATGCATTGGTGTTGAGCGATCGTGGTGCTCTGGCATCCATCGATCCGGAGACAGGGAACAAGAACTGGACATTGCAACTCACCGAACACCGGTCCAGTTACTACGCTTCACCTTCCGTGGCGGACGGCAAATTATATGCGCCACGCGAAGATGGCGTAGTCTTTGTGGTGGACCTCGAAAATCGCTCGATCCTTTCAGAAAACGACCTTGGAGAGCGAGTCATTGGCTCCCCGGTGGCACTGGGTCATAACGTCTACATCAGGGGCGAAAAACACCTCTTCAATTTCACTTCAAAAGATTGAGTTTATTTATGAACAAACGAACCTTTATCAAAACCGGAGCCAGCCTGGCAGGACTGACCGCCCTTGGAAGCGCTTGTCAAACAACCCGACACACCCCCAAACACACCCCTGTCCCCAAACTGCAGAGCCGCATCAAACTGGGGGTTTCCAGTTACTCTTACTGGCACTTCAGAGATCCCAAGACGAGCATTGAGACCGTTATTGACAAGTCCGCTGCATTGGGAGTTGAAGGGGTGGATATCCTCCACCGACAAATGGATTCGGAAGACATTCCCTACCTTCAAAAATTAAAGCGCCACGCTTTTATCAATGGAATCGACCTGATTGCATTATCCATCCATCAGGATTTTGTTGATCCCGATCCTGCCGTTCGAAAAGAACACATTCAGCACACACTCAAATGCATTGATCTGGCGCATGAGATGGGGATTCCCTGCATCCGTTTGAACTCAGGCCGATGGAATACCATCTCTTCCTTTGACGACCTGATGGCCGCACGCGGATTGGAACCTATCCTTCCCGGGCACACGGAAAAAGACGGATTTGACTGGTGCATTGACAGCATTGAAGCCTGTCTGAAACATGCCGAACGTCAGGGAGTGATCCTGGCGCTTGAAAACCATTGGGGACTCACCCGAACACCCGAAGGTCTGTTGCGTATTTTGAACGCCATTGATTCACCTTGGTTGGGAGCCTTGCTGGACACCGGAAACTTCCTGGAAAACCCGTATGAAAAATTGGAGCAAATTGCCTCCCGTGCTGTTTTCGTACAGGCCAAAACCTATGAAGGCGGTGGTGAGTGGTATACCCTGGACCTGGATTACAACCGCATCGCCGGCATCTTGAACGGCGTTCAGTACAGAGGATACGTCTCCCTTGAGTTTGAGGGTAAAGCTCCGGCCGACGAAGGAGTGGCCAAAGGGATCTCCACGCTGCGTGCGGCGTTCAGTTGAGCGCGTGTCTCATGAATTCACCCGATCGCGAACATTCATTGAGGGATGGACATTCAGAGCCACCGGCAAAGAATGATCCCGCTATCGGTGATTCCCCCCAACCAGAAGCCGATTGCGCAACCACCATACCCCTGAAATCGCTGAACGGCATTGGTAAAGAACGTGCCAAATTGTTAGCAAAGCTAAAGCTGCACACAGTTGGCGACGCTCTGCTTTACAGACCTCGTCGTTATGAGAATCGGTCCAATCTGATGACCATCACCGAATTATCGGTAGATGAACCGGCTGCTGTGAGCGGGGTCATTGCCGAATGTGGTGTCAAATACTGGCGTCAACGAAGGCGGTCTGTTTTTGAATGCATCGTTGAAGATTCGACCGGTCGATTGCATTGCCGATGGTGGAACATGCCATTTCTGAAACGTATCTATCAAAAAGGTCAGCGGCTGTTTGTTCATGGCAAGTTGAAACAAATCAAGCCTCGAACGATGGACCATCCGGAAACGGAATTCTTAACCGAAGAGAACGAAGAAGATGCCAGCATTCACATGAACCGGATCGTTCCCATCTATGGTCTGACCGAAGGACTGCAACAAAGGTGGCTGCGGAAATTCATCTTCCTGCTGCTCCAATCGCACGGAACAAGTCTGAACGAACCTCACCCCGACATTCACAAACTCCATCGAGTCTCCTTTCACGACGCGGTAAGACACCTCCACGCACCTGATTCGATGAAAGACATCGAACCTGCCAGGGAAAGGCTGGCGTTGGAAGAAGCCATCGAGATACAGCAACAGGTCCAGGTCCGGCGCAAACGGTTTATGGAAACGATGCGTGCCGTTCCGTGTCAGCATGACAACCGTTTCATCAAGCCATTCCTCAAAAATCTCCCATTCGAACTCACCCCCGAACAAGTCAGGGTCATGACCGAGCTACGGGCCGACCTCTCCAAAACGCATCCAATGCGACGACTGCTTCAGGGAGACGTTGGATCCGGGAAAACACTGATTGCGACATTGGCGGCCTTGATGGTGCTTGAAAGCGGAATGGATGTGCTTTTGATGGCACCCACCACCCTGTTGGCGGAACAACACTACCGCACCATTTCAAAGTGGTTTGAACCCTTCCAGATTTCTGTGCAACTTCACACAAGTTCATCCAAATCTGTTCGAGAAACAGGCTCCGCGAATATGCTGATTGGCACGCATGCCCTCATCCAAAGCAATGATCAGGACGACAACATCGGGATGGTGATCGTGGATGAACAGCACAAATTCGGAGTTGCACAAAGAGACAAACTGCTCAAGAAGGGGCGACACCCGCACCTGCTTGTCATGACAGCCACCCCTATTCCCCGGACACTTGGTTTAACATTGTATGGGGACCTGGATGTGTCCGTTCTACGGGGGCTTCCCAAAGGGCGGGGAGTGCTCAAGACATTTCTACGCACTGCGGATGCCAGGGAAAAAGTCCTGGCATTTGTTAAAAAAGAATTATCCAAAGGACGTCAGGCTTACTTTGTATACCCAAGAATCGAGGGAAAAGAACATCCTGGCATCAAAGCGGTCACTCAGGATGCTGATGCCTTGCGAACTTTTTTTGAGCCATACGGCGTTGACGTGCTGCACGGGAGAATGAAATCGGAAGTATCGGAATCCATCATGTCTCGATTTGGAGCTGGTGAGCTGCATGTGCTGCTGGCTACCACGGTCATTGAAGTGGGAGTGGATGTGCCCAATGCGACTGTGATGGTGGTCGAGAATGCCGAACAATTTGGTTTGGCCCAATTGCACCAAATCAGGGGGAGAATCGGCCGGGGCAGCCACGCGTCATATTGCATCCTGCTGGGGGACCCCAACCAAAAGGAAGCCTGGGAAAGGCTTGAGGTATTGGAACAGACCCGCGATGGTTTTGAAATTGCCGAAGCTGACTTTAAAACCCGCGGCCCCGGTGAATTGGCGGGAAGACAACAGAGTGGACTCCCGGACTGGCATTTCCTGGACCTGCACAAGGACCAGAGCCTGTTGGATCAGGCCCGAAAAACTGTCAGGTCAAGCATGGGATTCACTGAATCCCCCATTTAGTTATCAAAAGCACATCGCCCGCATGCAGAGGGATTGCCTGAGCAAGGCGGTGCCGTATCCGCTTCTCCACTGCTGGCTGCAAAGACGCTTAATTTCTTTTCCAGACGGGTGGAACCGCAATCCGGACAACTCACATCCGACCAGTCATGAGAACGCACCAGTATTTCATTCTCCTTTTGGCAGGCGTCGCATTTAAATTCGTAAATTGGCATAACTTTCCAAAGTCGTATTGGTTAATTTTGAATCCATCCTTTGCCTGGAATGAATTCCCGGCTTCCGGACTTGGACTTGCAGGCGGTGACGGAAACGCACAAAAGCAAAATCAGCAGACCAAAAAACACCTTCATCAGAGGAGTTCCCGGGCTTTTGGTTTTGTTACCGGTCGCATGACAGATTCGATTCAACATGACATTCACTTACTACAGTATTGCCAGAATGACAAGAGAGTGATTACGCTGGTTGGCGAGATGGGCGGCTCCTCACAATCTCTTAAAGGCCAGCTATTGTTAGATGGCGGCATGCTGACAGGTTCGTTTTTTCACCGAACGGTCGTATTTGTGTGCCAACACAACGATGAAGGAGCGTTTGGCCTGATTCTGAACCGGCGTATGGAACATACCATTCAAGAGCTGAGCACCGAGATTGTTCCCGAAAAACTGGAAAAAACACCTATCTATGTCGGAGGCCCCGTCCAGCCCGGTGCTTTAAGTTTTCTCATCACGGATTCCTATCTGGACGATGAAGAAATCATCCCCAATGTTGCGATGGGACATTCCTTTGATCGGCTGGTGGAGCTTTGCAACAATTATTCTCCCCAACGTGATATCAGGATATATTCCGGTTACTCGGGATGGAGCCCCGGGCAACTGGAAGCTGAAATCAAGCGAGGCTCATGGACAATACACCCGGCGAACAAGAAACTGGTATTCGACCATGAACCAGGCGACCTCTGGCGCCACATTATGTATCAAAAAGGCTGGGAAGAACGACTCTTTGCCGATTCACCGGACGACTTGTCCGATAACTAAAAACAACTCACTCAAAATCACGCCACCACAAACGCCAGACGTATCGCGCCCCACGATTCATGAATCAACATTTTAACCGCCGCCTGACATTCGCAACCACACTGGGCCTGTTCACCTGCCTGACTTTGATTGATCGAGCCCGCGCACAAACACCGGTTGAAGCCGCATGGATCAGTGCCGCTCCGGGCAACTGGACGGATGTCTTCCGCTGGAACACATTCGGCTTCCTCCCCTACCCCAACAATGATGACTCAGACACCTATAATGTGCTGATCGCTTTGGATGCGTCTCCTCTCATTACCCTGGACACTGATATAACCATCGGAAACCTCCACTTGGCATCCAGTTTTATCACCGGAAGTAAAACCCTGACGGTTCAAAATGGCTTCACGTGGCGGGGAGGCGGATTCAGTAATGGCAATGGTACGCTCAATTCTTTGAAACCCATTGAAATGTCCGGCGGCAAAAAATTTCTCAAAGGATTCCATGTTTACAGTCTGGATGAAACATCCTGGGTTGCCGGCAATGTGGAATCCCAGTCAGGAGGTGTTTTCCACAACCAGGCGAATTCGACATTTACCACGACCTTTGACGGAACATGGGAGGCGGTGCAGGGTCCCGTACCGGCGGAATTTATCAATCTGGGCTTTTTCGAAAAAAACACAGCGATTGGAACGACCCACATAGCTCCTGATTTCACCAATGCCGGTAATGTATCGATTGAGACAGGCACCATGAAGTGGTCGGGTTGGCATCAGAACACGGGCGGGATCGAAGCTTCCAAAAATACTCATCTCGAATTTTCCGGAGGTTATTGGTCGTCTCCGGAATCCAGCATTGTCAGTGACGGGACCGTCAGTTTTACGTCCAATGAGGATATCGTCCAATTAAAGGGCCTGTTCAATGTCAGTCAGGAGACCACTTTTGCTGCCAAGCAAACGCATCTACTGCCGGAAATTCAGCTGGAATCCGCGGGGAAGACTGTTTACATCAGGAAGGGGGACACCCATTTTGACACACAAAAGACTGTTGGTTTCGAAGAGCTTTTCCTGCTTGATCGTGGCCAACTTCTAGGAAGTGACCCCGTTTCGGTTCAAAATAAATTCCTCTGGGCGAGCGGCACCACGTTAAGCGGTGAATCGCCATTGTTTAATGTCAGTCTGGCGGAATGGGTCAAACTGGATGATTCAGGGTTACCACGCATCCTGGGCGGACGGCCTTTTGTGAATTTTGGAAAAGTATTTTGGTCGGGGGGAGACATGCTTGTTTCACCTGAGGCAGCCATCGTGAACCAGAACGGAGCCGAATTCACCATCCAGGAAAACATTATCATCGGAGCCTTGTCCGATGAAGGAAAAGCCCAATTTATCAATCAAGGCAGCCTGAAAGTTGCCCCTTCGGTTTCAGTGGTATCAATGGACATGCACCTCATCAACAAAGGGGTTGTACAGTTTCCAAATGGCAGAATGATCATCGGAGGACCGCTCGACGTGGATGGCGGCACCTTGAGTGTGGACAATACAACGATATCCACCCCGAACCTGTCACTTGTGGACAGCCATTATTCAGGTGCCAGCACAATAAGAGGCAATGTAAGTATCGGCGGACAAACAAGCATACATGCTCCTGGCACAGGATTGCAGATTCAAGGGAATATCGAATTTGCCCGAGATACGGCTCTGATTATTTCACTGACTGAGCAAAAAGATGGCACTCAATTGCCCCCGATCAAGATTAATGGATCTGCCAGTCTGGACGGGGCTGTACTCATTGAATTCCATGAAGAATGGTTACCGGAAAGCGGACGTCGTATCCCTGTCCTGGAATCCGGATCAATCCAAGGACGGTTCAGAAACATCTTCCCGTTGCGATTGAACGACACCATGTCAATTGTCCCGGTTTACGAAGATCATATGATCTGGTTGATGCCGTTTCATGATGGCGGAGACACCCCCTTCCTGAATGTGTTCTTGCTAAACCAGGAAGTCATGCTCACTTGGCCCAGGCATTTGACAAACTACCGCGTGCAGGCCAAACAGTCATTGATAGACGACGAGTGGACAACCCTGAAGAGAACTTTGGTCAACTACATGAAACTGCCAATTGAAGAAGCCGGTATGATTTTTCGGCTCATCCATAATGACGCACTTTAACATCGACAAGCCACAACTTGCCGTATCCGTGCACTCGGAGTATACTACATGTCGTGAATAAATTGATCACAGAGTTGACGAATGATTTGTTGGCCTCCTATGCAGGAATGGGAGGAATCAACCACCTTGACGGCGTCAATCTCCCATCCAAATCAACCATCTCGGAAATCACTCAGGATCTCCTGAGGTTGCTGTTTCCTGGTTTTTTTGACGATCATTTAATCCATTCATGTGAACTACGGATCGAGACAGCCAACTTGATGGACAGTGTCTTTGGCAGATTGGAAGACGAAGTTTATAAGAGTTTTCTACACATTCCACCCGAAGGTCTGAAAAAAGAGGAGACACGATCGCTTTCACACAAAGTGACCTCCGAGGTGCTGGGCATGTTGCGGGCGCTCCGGGAAATACTTCAAACAGACGTAGAAGCCGCTTTCAACGGAGATCCGGCGGCTTTAAACAAGAACGAAGTCATTGTTGCCTACCCATTTATTGAAGCCATCGCGGTTCAAAGGCTGGCTCACGAAATGCACACAAGGAACATTCCCCTGATCCCGCGCATCATGACCGAATGGGCACATGCGAGAACCGGAATGGACCTGCACCCTGGCGCAAAAATCGGCACTCATTTTTTCATCGACCACGGAACCGGAACCGTGATCGGAGAAACGAGTGTCATTGGAAATCATGTCAAAATGTATCAAGGTGTGGCTCTCATCGGACGTTCTTTGAAAGGAGGCCAGTCCCTGAAAGGCATCAAGCGCCATCCTACGATAGAAGAGCGTGTCACATTATATGCCAATGCCACCATCATGGGCGGCGACACAGTGGTTGGCGCACGCAGCACCATCGGGGCCAATGTCTTTCTTACTCATACAGTTCCGGCAGATTCCCTTGTTCTCACAGATGAAGTGAGTTTAAAAATCCTCAATAAGCTGGAACACAGGGAATCCCAAAAAAAATCCTCGCAATAAACCACCTGATCTCATCTCTGATAAAGGCATATTATCTGCTTTTCTCAATCAGAAAGACATCTGTCATTGAACAGGAGATGTCATAACTTTTTGCACAGACGTCAAACCATGCTATATTGTTCGACGTTGTTTTATTAATTTTATGGATGTGTATAGTCGTATCGGGTTGTCTGGAAGCAGTCGTTCTAAGGTTGATGTAGTCAGTCTCAGAGGTGTTTCTGATAGTAATCAAGGCAAACAAAGCTTGGGTTTCACGTTGATTGAGCTCTTGGTGGTGATCGCTATTATTGCCATTCTGGCAGGATTGCTCCTACCGGCATTGAGCAATGCAAAAGCGTCAGCTCAACGCATCAAGTGCTTGAGCCAGGTCAAACAACTGGGATTATCCTCGCAGTTGTATCGTGATGATTGGAAAGGAAACTTTCCTGCCCGAGCCGACGGTATTTCCGATATTGACGGAAACGTGCCGACCAGTTGGCCCGGCTCGCTATACGATCATTTTCAATCCACCAACATGCTTCGCTGCCCGACGGACAGGAACAATAAGCTCTCCGGTAAACAGATCAATGTGGCGGATAAAGTTACCAGATCCTACATCATGAATGGTTGGAATGATCATTACCTCGCCCGAATGAAGCGTGACTACAATCTGGCAGCCTTGACCGGAAGATCATTCAATGAAAGCGCCATCAAGCAACCTTCCGACACGGTTGTTTTCGGGGAAAAGAAAGAGAATTCATTGGCACTTTACATGGATTTTCTAGAGGGATTTGGAAATGATATTCGTGAAGTCGAACATGGACGTCACGGCAATTCGTCATCCCGTGAAAACGGATCATCTGTTTATGCCATGTCGGACGGCAGCGCCCGATCCTTGAACTATGGGGGCTCCTTCCAACCGGTCAATCTTTGGGCTACCGAAACCATCTGGAGAACCAATACAGCCATTTTCGTCATCGAATAAACAACCGCACGCACACCATTCTCATTGCTGTTTCCAATTCGGATCCAAGCAAGAACAATAAAAAAGCCCCGCAGAATTTTTCAGCGGGGCTTTTGATTTTGTTAAACCATCCGTTTCAGCTTTATTTGGCAACAAGCTTGTAAATTCCCCCCTTTTTGTTCATCAAAGCGTTGGAAGCTGTGGTGAGGACGTAGAGTTCACCTTTGTCATCCTCACCAAATGCGGTGATGTAGGCGTTTAACTTCCCATCTGTAGGGCCTTCTGCATCCAGCGTCTGAACCGCCCAATTGCCGGATGCATCCTTTGACGCCGCAAGAAGCACACCTCCTGGCAAAGCCCAATTCTTACTCCAATCCGCAAATACATAGTGTCCCTGCAATCCTTCAATGCTATCCCCCCTGTAAACATAACCTCCGGTAACGCTGATGCCATATGCTTCGGGATCATTTCTGAACGCATTGATATTTTTGTATTCGAAGATCGGATCAGCGAAGGGCTTTCCTTGCAGATCTTTGTTGACGCCTGTTTCAGGAACCTGACGTGGCTTGTCTGGATTGAACGGATGCAATCCTTCCCGGACATTCCATCCATAATTCGCTCCTTTGGTGATGATATTGACTTCTTCAAACAGGTTTTGCCCAATATCCGCAGCAAACAACTCATGAGATCCTGCACGGTCAAAGCTTATGCGCCAGGGATTCCTTAAGCCCAAGGCATATATTTCTCGCTTTTGCCCATCACCCTGGAAAGGATTACCGGAAGGGATGGCGTAAGGATTCCCTTGATTGACATCAATCCGCAGAATCTTGCCCAAAAGATTGGTGAGATCCTGACTGTTTCCTATTTCTGAATGACCGATGCCTGTTCCATTGGCATTGCCTCCATCGCCTGTGGCAATGTACAGGAATCCATCACTTGGACCGAACGCCAAGGAACCGGCATTATGATTGAAATAAGGTTGATCATATTTCAAAAGCACTTTTTCGGAATCCAGGTCGATACGCTCACTATCGCCAGACATGGTGGTAAACTCGGACACATGGGTAGTATGATCCCAATCCTTGGCCGCAGACGCGCGGAGTGGAGCGGCGTAAGTCACATAGATTTTCCCGTTTTCCTTGAAATCCGGATGTGCCACCACCCCCAGGATACCACGTTCATCAAAGCCAAGATTCAGCTTTGTCAAGCGGTGCGATAATGAGAGAAAAGGCTGCCCTCTGACAATTCCCCCAGATGATACGAGGTATACGGTTCCGACCTGATCAGCCAGAATCAAAGTGCCCTTGCCATCGTTCAGTGGTGTCAAGGCAACCGGCGAAGTGAATCCTTCGGCAAAAGGCTTTAAACTTACCGCAGGCAGTTCAGCCTTGGCTGTCGAGGTCAACAGGCAAGCCACCCCCAGGGCAGCCAAATTCGTCTTGATTCTCCAAATCTTCGAACCAGGTGTTGCTTTCATATTTCTAGTGTCATTGGTTTGCATAAAAAAACTGAATCTGCGAACAATACGTTGCTCACCGTCAGGTGACAAGTGGAGACAGGATAAAAAACAACATCCAAAATGACTCGATCCACGGAGAACAATTAAAATTCAGAGAATTTAAACCTGAGCGACTCAAGAAACAGCATGACTAACATCATCATTACCGGATCCAAGGGCCGAATGGGCGAAGCATTAATACGTTGCGCCAAGGAACATTCGGATTTAAACGTCGTCGGCGGGATTGATATGGGAGATGAATTGACGCCCTTGTTGGAGCAAGCCGACGCGGTCATCGATTTCAGTTTTCACGAAGTAACACGAACATTCGCAGAACAATGCGCTGAGGCAGGCAAAGCCATTATCATCGGTACAACAGGCCATACCGAGACCGATCGCGCCGCCATCCAGGAACTGGCCACACGGATTCCGATGGTATGGGCCTCGAATTACTCCACGGGTGTCAACACCCTGTTCTGGTTGACACGCAAGGCAACTGAAATCCTCGGGACGGATTTTGACCTCGAGGTCATCGAAATGCATCACCGAATGAAGCGTGATGCGCCCAGCGGCACCGCAGCTACTCTTGCGGAAATTCTCGCCGAGGTTCGACAGGCACAGTTAAGCGAAGTCATTCGGCACGGTCGTGAGGGCATTGTCGGTGCCCGTACCAAAGAAGAAATCGGCATGCATTCCTTGCGTGGGGGAGATGTTGTGGGGGATCATACGGTTGTATTTGCCACTCAAGGCGAACGTGTGGAATTGACCCATAAAGCATCCAGTCGGGACACCTTTGCCAATGGCGCACTCAGAGCTGCCGGTTGGGCGGTGAAACAACAACCCGGTTTATATTCCATGCAGGATGTATTAGGATTAAGTTAGCGTGGGTGATCCGCATATAAAAAACAGCGGCTCCACAATCCCTGTATTGATCGCCATTGGGGCCAACCTGGGGAATCCGGAAAAAAAGGTTCGGGAAGCCATACAGAAACTGTGTGATCTGAGCCGCAACAAACCCAAGCATTCTTCTTTGTGGCAGACCGCTCCGGTCCATTGCCCGGAGGGTTCGCCAAGTTACATCAATGCTGCGGTATCCATCACGGTCAAAGAAGGCACACTGCCCGAGTCATTTTTCGAACGTCTATTGGAACTTGAAGCAAGTCTCGGGAGAACGAGATCAGGCATCATGAATGAAGCGAGAGTGATCGATCTCGACCTCATCTGCTTTGGCTCGATCATTCGTCGCGAAAAATATCTGACTCTCCCACACCCCCGGGCACATCTTAGAAGTTTTGTCTTGGCTCCTTTGACTGAAATTGAACCAGACTTCATTTTTCCTGGATTGGAAAAAACGGTGACAGAACTGTTGGAATCCCTGCCATGCCCAACGGAATCGAGTCGGCTTTAAAATATCTGCGTCAATGATTCCACATGTGCGGAATTAAACCACTTGCCGAAAATCTCTGAGATCTATTTCAATCCCTGAAACCGATCGTCCCTGGCAAGCAATTGCACCAATTGCTTGATCTGTTGATCGTGGGATTTGGCGGCAATCATACAGGCGTCATCCGTCTGGACCACGATACAGTCCTTGATCCCAATCAAAGCAATGGGGCTCCCCTGCTTTCTTCGAGCATCGAAGATAATGTTTCCGGAAGAATCCAATTGCACCAGTTCGCCCCGGCAACAGTTTTGATGGCTGTCAGATTTCATATGCCGTTCCAAAGCCGTCCAGGACCCCAGATCATCCCAATCGAAACCGCCATCAGCCATCACGACATGACTGGCCTTTTCCATGAGCGCAAAATCGATCGAGATCCGCTCGATGTTGGGGTAATCCTTCTTCAGGGCACGACTCAAAGCGGTGGGGCGTTTTGCCAGCTCGGTCCACTTTGAACAGGCATCAGCCATTTGAGGTTGATGCTCCTTCAGGGCTTTTAAAAACGTCTCAACCGACCAAACGAACATACCGGCGTTCCAACGATATTCACCCGATTTTAGAAATCGTTTGGCTTTCGTCAGGTTCGGTTTTTCAACAAATTGACGTACTTTCCAAAATGCCGTCCTGCCCTTCGCTCTCCCAAAATCCGTGCTTAGCTCCGGTCCGGTCCGGATGTAACCATACCCGGTCGCAGGTTCGGTGGGACGAATGCCGATCGTTACCAACACGTCACTGCTCGATGCCATTTGAAAGCAATCGGTCATGACACGCTGAAACTTTTTTTGATCTTGAATCAAGTGATCAGCAGGCAACACCGCCATGGTGGATTTCGGGTTTCGCTGCGCCACCAAAGCCGCTCCCAATGCAATGGCCGCACAGGTATCCCGACCACACGGCTCGGCAATGACATTCTGTGCCGGCAAGGTGGGCAGTTGTTTTTTGACTTCGGTGGTTTGAGCCTGATTGGTAATGATCAGGATGTTTTCCAACGGCACGACCTCCAGCACTCGATCGACTGTTTGCTGTAGAAAGGATTGATCCCCCAGCAAACGGATGAGTTGTTTGGGCGTTTTTTCCCGGCTGACAGGCCAGAATCGTTCCCCACGTCCCCCTGCCATGATAAGAATGTAACGGTCACTTTTTTTCATGTTTCACCCAAGTCGGCTAATCACTTGATGGCTTTGGATAAGGATTCAACAAATCCAGCGACGTGAGGAACAAGTGAATCGGACTTGCCCTGTTCGGCGATCTTATTCACAACAGCGCTACCAACAACGATCGCGTCCCCATAAGTCGCCACCTGCTGTGCCTGCTCCGGATTGGAAATCCCAAACCCAATCGCAATGGGAAGATCTGTGCGTTTGCGAATGCTGCCTGTCATATCTGAAATGGTCGAAGAGATGCTGGACTGCATCCCGGTCACACCTTCTCGTGACACATAGTAGATAAACCCTTTGCCGTGCTCGACAATGGATTGAATTCTTTCATCGGGAGTGGTCGGAGCGATTAAAAAGACCGGACACAACCCGGCATCCTGCATGAGTTGGCTGTAGTCCTCCGATTCTTCGGGTGGTAGATCAAGAATCAGAATCCCATCCGCTCCGGCATCCGCACTGTCCTTGATAAATCGCTCAAGTCCATATCGGTGGAGCAAATTATAGTAAACAAAAAAGACGATGGGAATTTGGGAATCCTTTCGGATGGATCTAACCGTATCCAAAAGGCCCGCTGGTGTTGTTCCGGAATCCAATCCACGCTGCGCGGCCAATTGATTGACCAGCCCATCGGCCAGAGGATCACTGAAGGGGATCCCCAGTTCCAGCACATCCGCCCCGGCCTTGTCGAAGGCGAGAGCCAGTTCGCGGGTTGCCTCCAAATCCGGATCCCCGGCGCCAATGTAGACCACCAGCCCCTTCTTCTCCTGGCGCTTCAGATCGGCAAAACGTTCCTCAATACGATTCATGGTTCAAATAGTTGGGTTTCCCCCAAAAGGTTTCAAGTGTTAATCAAAAACACGGGGAAGAGAAAAACAATCCAACTTCCCATATCCAGCCGACAAACGGCCCATTTTTTCTGGATATACATCAAGAAAGCGGTTCCAATTGAAGGAACCGCTTTCCAATCACGAATTCATCGCTAAAAAGCCTACACCTTGACCCACTGACGGGATTCGGCTGATTCTTCGACGGCTTCCATGACGCGTTGATTGCGCATGCCGTCTTCGAATGTCGGTTGAACTGCGTTACCATCAACAACCGCATTGACAAAATCTGCCAATGTGTGAACGAAGGTATGTTCGTATCCCAGGATGTGCCCCGGAGGCCACCACTGACCGACAAAAGGATGGTCTCCGCCTGGTTGAGTGACAAGTATGTCACTGAAACCCTGACGATCGCTGGAAACAGTGTTATCAAACCATTTGAGTCGGTTCATATCTTCGAAATCGAAGTAGAGGGATCCTTTGGAACCGTTGATTTCAATAACAATGTTGTTTTTGCGTCCCAAAGCAAAACGGGTGGCTTCCAAGTTGGCCACCGCACCATTCTGGAATTTGCCGATGAACAGTGCTGCGTCATCCACGGTGACTTCGCCCATGGTTTTGCCGCCGGCACCGCCCAAGCCATCGCCTTTGCCGGAGGAGTCTTCGATAGGGCGTTGTTTGATGAATGTGTTCATCATGCCGCAAACCTCATCAAATTCACCCACCAGGTAGCGTCCAAGATCAATAATGTGCGCGTTGATGTCACCGTGAGCACCGCTGCCACTGATGCCCTTCTGCAGGCGCCAGACCAGCGGGAATTCCGGATCAACGATCCAGTCCTGAGCATACCTTGCGCGGTAATGGTAAATATCACCGATGGCGCCCTCTTCAATCATTTTCTTGGCGTGCGCAATGGCCGGGATACGACGGTAATTGTGACAGACCATGTGGACGATGCCAGCCTCTTTGGCTGCATCCACCATTTCCTGACACTGGGCAACGGTCATTCCAAGGGGTTTTTCGCACAGCACATGCTTGCCGGCTTTGGCGGCGGCAATGGAAATTTCAGCGTGGGAATCGTTGGGGGTATTGATGTCAATAATGTCGATCTCAGGGTTGTTAATCACTTCCTCCCAACTGGTTGAAATATTGTTCCAACCAAGCTCTTTAGCCGATGCCTCCAGAGCTTCTTTGTTGCGACCACAGATGGTGTGCATTTCAATGTCGGCTTTCAACGGAAAGAAATGAGGTGCCTGTCTCCAACCATTGGAGTGAGCTTTCCCCATGAACCGGTAGCCGATCATGCCAACTTTAAGTGTTTTGGACATAATTCCTTGCTTACGCTTCTAAAGTTTAAATGTTGATTCGGTCAATCCGTGCTTTATAAAGACCTCGCGGAAGCAAGTCAACGCGTGACTTGAAGTTATGTGGATACAGATCTTAAAATCGAAATTACACCTTGCCACGGTGACCGAGGCATGTGTGGACTACGAAGGCAGCATGACCATCTCACAGGACCTCATGGATCTGTGCGGCATACTCCCGTATGAAAAAGTGTTGTGCGGTAACATGGCGAATGGCAGCCGTTTTGAAACGTATGCCATTCCGGGTGAGTCAGGAAAAGGGGAAATCATCCTCAACGGCGCCACCGCGCATTTGGGAAACGTCGGGGACCGGCTCACCATCATGACTTTTGCCAACATGGCCCAGGAGGAAGCCAGGATTTGGACACCAAAAGTCCTGGTGCTGAACACAACAAATCAAATCATCAAGCGACGCGGAATCAACGAACCGGATTAACCTGTTTGAAAGTGTCCGCATCCGGGGTTTCGTAAAATACGATCCCATTCAGAAGAGGCAAACCACAAGCAACCAAACCATGCCAACACACAACACACAACAAATCGCGGACCACGTAGGCGGTGTTTTATCAGGCAATCCAGATATTGAAATCGTCGGAATTGCTCCGGCAGACACAGCGCAGGAAGGATTTTTAACATTCGCCGAAAACGAGCGATACCTGGAAGCGGCCCTGAACAGCAAGGCCTCCGCCATACTGATTCCAAAAGGAGAAGTCAAAACGGACAAAACTGTTATCCAGATTGACAACGTCCGTGTTGGTTTCGCCAAAGTATTGACCTTGCTGTATCCCGACAATAAGCCCAAACCGGGCATTCACCCGACAGCAGTGGTCTCTTCATCCGCGACAGTTGCAGAATCCGCCCACATCGGCCCCAACTGCATCATTGAAGCCGGTGCAGTCATTGGCGAAGGTGCCGTTCTGAGCGGACACGTTTATGTTGGCACACACGCCAGCATTGGGGATGAATCCGCTATTTTCCCCCAGGTAACCCTTTATCCCTCCACCAAAATAGGCAAGCGTGTCCGGATTCACGCCGGAGCTGTGATCGGTTCGGACGGATATGGATATGTCCTGGACCAGGGTTTTCATCGAAAAATACCCCAAATAGGTAATGTCGTGATAGAAGACGATGTGGAAATCGGAGCCAACACGACCATTGACTGCGGAGCATTAGGATCAACTCGAATCGGGAAAGGTACCAAAATCGATAACCTCGTCCAGCTCGGCCACAATGTTCAAGTGGGGGAACATTCCATCATCATTGCCCAAACAGGGATTGCCGGCAGTTCCAAGGTAGGCAACTATGTCATCTTGGCTGGACAAACAGGGATTGCCGGGCACATCAGTATTGGAGACAAAGTCGTCGTTGCGGCTCAGTCGGGCGTGATGCATTCTATTCCAGAAGGCGAAAAATGGATGGGCTCCCCTGCTCAACCGGACAAACAGGCAAAACGTCAGTTGATCTCTATCCAGCAGCTCCCGAATTTTCTGAGACGTATTAAGAAATTCCTGAAAATGAACGAATAGCCATCAACTTCCATGGTTAAAAAAATCGATACGACTCTTATCGACAGTTGCCTGAAAGATGCAAGGCGGTCTCCAAGAAGGCGAAGTCACTTCAACCTTCATGAAACCCTGGAAGCTCCTGTCCAACGCCTCTGTATTGCCCTGACGGAAGGCACCTATGTCCGTCCCCATCGACACCCTCAACCAAACAAATGGGAGCTTTTGATTGCTGTAAGTGGAACCAGCTGTCTGGTAACGTTTGATGACGAAGGCAATGTGAAGGACCATTTCACAATCGATCCATCCGGCCCCCTCACAGCGGTTGAGCTGCCCCCAAACACATGGCATACCTTGTTTCCAAAGAAACAGGAAAGTGTCGTCCTCGAAATCAAGGAAGGCCCCTATACCCCCAACAAACCGGAGTATTTTGCGGATTGGGCTCCTGAAGAAGGATCCGAACAAGCCAACACCTACCTCCAGGACCTACAAAAACGTTTACCTTAAGCCTAAAAGAAGTGGGCAACCCTGTTAGTGACGCAAGCAGGTAATGCGCGCCTGCATCCCCAAGATTCTTTCGAGCCCGGATTTGACACACCCATGGTCTGCTGGTAACAAATTTGGGGTCTTGATTGTGAGCTCTTATCCCATGCGGAAATTCGAGCAACACGGGCAAGGACGGAATCATTGACAGTCGAATGATGAGAACCATCCAAGGAAGGAACACCGGGGAAACAGAACCCATGTATGCGGACACCGATACATTGTGGTTTGTTGCGCATACGCGCCCCCGATGTGAGAAAAAACTGCAACACTATTTGGACCGGGAGTCCTTGCAGCATGTTCTTCCGACCATCAAGACCGTCCACAAATACAAAGGCAAAACGGTTTCATTCGATAAACCTTTGTTCCCGGGATACATATTCCTGAACATCCACCCGCTCAAGCGGCAAAAAGTTTACCAAAGCGACTATGTAGCCAACCTGTTGGACGTGCCCGATCAGGAAGAGTTTTACCAACAACTCGGGGATATTCTGGAAGCCGTTGAATCAGGCTACGATATCCAGCTGGCCCCGGAAATTGGCATTGGCAAAAGGGTAATGATTCGTTCCGGCCCCATGCGAGGCATCGAAGGATGGGTGGAAAACCGCTATGGAGTCAGCACCGTCCTTCTCAGGCTGGATTTCATCGGGCAAGCTGCGGCCATGAAAATGGATGCGGACATTCTCGAGCTGGTTTGAGTTCCTTGCCCACCATGCAGATTTCCACATTGATCTATTGTTTCGATCCCGACGATCGAGTCCTGCTGATCCAACGCAACAAATCGCCCAACCAGGGCCTTTGGAGTCCCCCCGGGGGCAAACTCATCCAAAACAAAGGTGAGTCCCCACACCAATGCGCCGCTCGCGAGTCCAGGGAAGAACTCGGACTGGAAGCTCAACCTGAAGACTTCCACCTCACCGGGGTGGTCAGTGAAACGGCTTATGAAGGCAAGGACCATTGGCTGATGTTTCTATTCGAGTATCGACATCCCATGTCCTATTGCCCTCCGCCACATCCGGAAGGTTCTTTTGAATTTTACTCAAGACCGGCTTTGGAGCATCTCGACTTGCCTGCTACCGACAAGGCATTCATCTGGCCCATGTTCTGGAAATACCGAAACCAATTTTTCACCATCCACTGCCATTGCAGCTCCTCGGGCGCATTTGACTGGCAATTGCTCCAGGGTGGATCATTCAATACGAAAGAATCCCATGATTGACCGACAAAGTGACGACTTTTTCATGAATGAAGCTCTCCGGCTGGCCCGACGTGCTTATACTGCTGATGAGGTGCCCGTGGGAGCCATCATCGTCCATGAAGGAACCATTATCGCACGAGCCTTTAATCAGGTTGAGCTACTCAAGGACGCGACTGCCCACGCGGAAATGCTGGCGTTGACCCAGGCACAAGCTGCCATAGGGGATTGGCGTTTGAACGGTTGTTCTCTGTTTGTCACCAAGGAACCCTGCCCTATGTGCGCGGGCGCGATCGTACACACACGCATCAAACGCGTCATATTCGGTCTGGCGGACCCCAAAGCCGGAGGAGCTGGATCCGCTTTAAACATCCTGCAATTCCCAACCCTGAATCATCATTGCAATATCAGCAGCGGAGTCATGGAACAGGAATGCCGATCATTGATTCAAACATTCTTCGCCCAAAAACGTGCTTCAAAGCAAAACAACTGAACCCGATCTGCGCAATGGATCGACAGACTTGTTTTCAAAGGTTGGCAAGAGCTTATGCAGCACGTGAAGTAGACATAATGTTCAGATTGTCTGCTTAAGACTGAGAACTCACCCCGTCCCTGCTTTACCAAACGTCAAATCGTTCGTTTACGCATCTGTCATCCGTCAGCTCACCATCAACAAGGAGACGCGGATATTTTCCTCAGTCCGTGTGACACCGTTTGCCTGCGGATCCAGAACGGGCTCACCGTCCACCAGGAACAGATAACGATGCTGACCTGATGTCAAGGGGAGTTGAAGGTACCAGGCGCCATCAGGCATTCGCTGCATGGGATGATCGGCTCCATCCCAATGGTTGAAATCTCCAATCACCTGGACAGATTTGGCCTTGGGCGCGAAGTAAGAAAAGTTGATCGGCACAACGGTGCGTTTTGCCGAGTAACGATGCACGGATTCTGGTGAATGTTCTCTCATAAAATCAATATTCCTTCTTTTGTTCCCTGTACAAGAGGAATCAACCCACGCCCGCATTCCCTGCGAACGGGACAAACGCCGAAAAAGAAAGCAGATGTCGTACCCGGCATCAAGGATCTTCCGAAGTTTTTTTACAACATTGCCAATCCAGCCGTTTCCCCTTAGAAAAGCGGCATGCAAGCATTCGATACATTCAATCCGCCAACACGTCTTTTGATGGGCCCCGGCCCAAGCAATGCCGCTCCCACTGTGCTCACCGCCATGGCCAATCCCCTGCTCGGTCATCTGGATCCATCCTTCATACAAATGATGGAAGAGATCAAATCCATGCTGCGATCAGTGTTTCAAACAAAAAATGAAATGACTTTTCCAGTCAGTGGCACTGGTAGTGCGGGGATGGAATTTTGTTTTGTCAACCTGATCGAGCCTGGCGACGAAGTGGTTATTTGCATCAACGGCGTTTTCGGCATGCGCATGGCAGACCTTGCCGAACGATGCGGCGCAAAGGTCATCAAAGTGGAAGCGCCCTGGGGAGAAATCATTCGCCCGGAGCAAGTGAAGGAAGCCGTTGCAGGATGTTCTCCCAAACTGGTTGCACTGGTGCATGCAGAAACATCCACAGGCGCTCTGACACCCGTGGAAACCATTTCGCAAATCGCCCATGAAGCCGGTGCACTGATGCTTCTGGACACGGTTACTTCCCTGGGAGGATGTGAGGTGAACATTGACGGTTGGAATATCGACGCTGTGTATTCAGGCACTCAAAAGTGCCTGAGCTGCCCTCCGGGATTGGCCCCTGTTTCACTCAGTCCCAAGGCCCTTGAGACGGCTCAGAACAGAAAAACAAAAGTTCAGAGCTGGTATCTGGATGTCAATATGCTGTCCGGGTACTGGGGCAGCGAACGCGTCTACCATCACACCGCCCCCATATCCATGAACTACGCCCTGCACGAAGCACTCCGCCTGATCCTGGAAGAAGGTCTTCAAGCCCGATGGGAACGACACCATCAAAACCACCTGCGACTGGTGGAAGGCCTGAAGTCTCTTGATCTGGGCATTGCCTCGCAAGAAGGCCACCAGCTCTGGCAGTTGAATGCCGTAACAGTTCCCGAAGGTGTCGATGAGGCCACCGTCCGACAGCGTCTTCTTGCGGACTACCAAATTGAAGTCGGCGCTGGACTGGGCCCCATGAAAGGAAAGATCTGGCGAGTCGGCTTGATGGGTGAATCATCACAGGCCAAATATGTGGATCGTTTCCTCGAGGCCATGACCACGATCCTTAAGGGATCTTGATTGATGTGAGGCGTTATGAGTTTTGGGCGGAATCCAAACCCAATATCCAAGGGCGTCTCAAAAAAATCCAATCGCGTGTGGTGGATTGCCAAATTACTTTGTGCGCTGGGACTGCTCTACTTTGGCTTGCGTTGGTTTGAATGGAAGCAAACCTATCAGCCAAGTCGGCGTCTGGTTTCTTCCATCGATGAGATCTCACCGGATGGAGTGGATTTCCAGGTCTTGTCCGGCGGGCGATACCTCCTGCAGACATGGTTTCTTCCGGCCATTCCTGAAGCAGCATACAAGGATTGGTTGCTGATCCTTGCGCATGGAAATGCCGGTAATATCAGTCACCGCCAATCACTTTACCAGACCTGGCTTCATTTGGGATTCAATGTCCTGACCTTCGATTACCGGGGCTATGGGGAAAGTGAGGGAAGACCATCCGAAGCCGGAACCTATGAAGATTTGAGAGCGGTCGTTGCCTGGGCATTAAAAAACGGCTATTCGAGCGACCGTATTCTTCTACTCGGAAAATCCCTGGGAGGTGGAGTGGCCTCCGAGGTCGCCAAAGATGGAAACACTGCCGGTTTGATCCTTCATTCGACCTTTACCAGCATCCCCGATGTGGGGGCTGAATTATTCCCATTCCTACCAGTTCGCCTGGTTTCCACCATTCAGCATGACACCCATTCCAAATTACGAGAACTGCATCAGCCCGTAATGATCCTTCACAGCCCTGAAGATTCCCTGATTCAATTCCACCATGCCGAACGCAATTATGAAGCAGCCCGATCACCGAAATGGCTGTGTGAAATATCGGGCGACCACAACGACGCGGAGTGGGAACGCGTGAGATCGCTCGAACCCGCCATCAAAACATTCATGGAACACCTGAAATCACCCCAACCATAGTGACTTTGTTCAATACATCCGTATTAAACTGGACTCCAGCCCATCACTTGCCTATCCCTTCCCTATGACGAAGATCGCCGCTGCCGGAAAACAAAGTATCGACCATCTGTCTGAATTGGCCCAGCGCATCGAAGCGCCGCCCATTTCATGGTTGATGGATCAGAAGCTGAAATACCCGGATTTGATTTCCCTTGCTGCGGGATTTACCGATGGGCCTTCGCTGCCAGCAGCCGAAGTGCAGAAGATTTTCAAGACCATCACGCGCACCAAGAAACGCAGCATGGAGATACTCCAATATGGAGTCGGAGCCGGACGTGACATTTTGAGAAAACTGACGGCATCCAATACCGCATTGTTGGATGGTCAAGATGAACACCATCCTGCTTACCGGTCAGATCGTGTCCTCATCACCCATGGGAGCCAGCAGTTTCTCTACCTCCTCAGTGAAGCACTTTTCGATAAAGAAGATATCGTGCTCCTGGAGGCACCCACTTACTTCGTTTACCTCGGTATGTTGCAGAGTTTTGGTGTTCAGAGCAGAAGCATTCCGATGGAACCGGATGGATTGAACATCAAGCTCCTCAAGGAAACTCTCGAAACATTGAAACGAACAGGCCAACTGTCTCGAGTCAAATTGCTTTACCTTGTATCGTATTTCCAGAACCCGACGGGTTACTCCACATCGCACGCAAAAAAGAAAGCGATTCTTAAACTGGTGCGATCCTACGAAAAAGATGCGGGGCACCCCATCTACATCCTTGAAGATGCAGCGTATCGGGAACTCAAATTTCCAAATACTCCTGAACAGCCTTCCATGCTGACCCTGCCGCGCGCACGCGATCGGGTGATCTATTCAGGCACCTACAGCAAACCGTTTGCCACGGGGATTCGAGTCGGCTATGGCTTTTTACCGGAACCCCTTCGAACCATCCTTCTCCGTATCAAGGGAAACCATGATTTCGGCACGGCCAATCTTTTGCAGGCGGTTGTTGAAGAAGCGCTTATTTCAGGACTTTACGCCAGCCACCTGAAGCAGCTCCAAGCCCAATACCACAAGAAAGCAGAGTGGATGTGTCAAAGTATTGAAAAATATTTTTCCGACAGCATAACCTGGAACCGACCCTCCGGAGGGCTCTACGTCTGGGCCAATGCACCTGATCATGTTTCCACGGGCCCTGGCAGCAAATTGTTCAAAGCATGCCTGAAGGAACGGGTCATGTATGTGCCTGGGAGTTACACTTACGGGGAAGATCTTCAGCCCAACAAACCCGATCACGCCATGCGGATCAGCTATGGCAACGCAACCCTGAGTGAAATTCAACAGGGCATCAAACGCCTGGGAACAGCCTTGCGTGCTTCTGAATAGCATCAGGAGCTCACAACCGGATTCCATGTCAGGCTCTTACCAGCCAAAGGATTTTGGTTGTGCTTTGATCACCTGTGCGGCGTTGCCTTTGTGAACAACAAGAGGTTCGCCTGTTTCGGCGTCCTTGATCACCACCGCGAGGATTTTACCGTTCTCAAACTGGGCGATGACGTCCGAACTTCGTCCCAGCAAGCGGAAATCCGGTAGTAGCAACGCAAAGGAAGTGGGATCGGATTCCTTCCAAATGGTCTGTTTTTGAATCCCCTTCGGTAAACCAATCAAACTCACCACAACCTGGTGATCGGAATGAGCTTCAGCCAGACTTTGAAACGATGCCGCTTCCACGATAAAACTCAGCGGGGTTTTGGATCTCGGCGGAATGAAGACCGAATTGGGATCATTCAGGTAGTCATCGCTGAGTTCAGGATAAACCTTGCTCACCTTGGCCGTCTCCCCAAGCCCCGCCAGGAGTCCTTCATGCCCCATGGTATCATGATCCTGAATCTTGTCGCTTGCATCAGGACGCTGCACGAATGGATTCCCCATCAGAAGGACATTGATCCCCGGCTTTTCCTGCTGGATGTAATCCCCCAGAAGGCGCATGGACTCAAAGCGAGTATCCAAATGTATGGAATAGGAGCTGGTGGGGCGCCACAAAATGAGTAAGACGATGCCTGCCACCGCGATCGCTCCGATCGCAATGGCATTCGACTTGGATAATTTCACGGGAAGTAGCTTTCCTCATCGTCTTCCCCGAACAAGGCTTCGTAACCGAGTTCCTCAAGACGAGAACGATTCATCGCTTCTGTGTGACCATCGAAAAACCAACCATTGGCCGCATTGTTGTGGCGGGCGTGAATTTCGGTGGCTGTTGCCTGGGTGAAGGTGTGAAACTGCTCGGCTCCGATTCCAAGACGTCCACGGCTGCTGGTATCCGCAATATGAACGTAATCGGATGGTTGACGAATGTTGTCAACTTTCAGAAAATTCTTGAACTCACCGGTGGTGAATTCCTCTGGAGGATCAATTCGGATACCATATGTCCGAAACCAGTTCGTAAAGAATCTTGGTTTGTACGATGGACAAAGGAACAATTCTTCTGTTCCCAGGTTTTGATTGGAAAACAGGATGGATCCCCAGGTAAAACTGGGGTTCAGGGGATCATGCAACTGGATCTTACCGTCGTTGTCTTCGGCATACATGATGGTCGCCAGCCCCAGCTGCCTGAGATTGTTCAGGCACTTGATTTGTCGAGCCTTTTCCTTGGCCTTTGAAAGTGCCGGCAACAGCATGCCCGCCAGAATGGCAATGATGGCGATGACCACCAACAGTTCGATCAGGGTAAACGCAAACGCGCGGCGCTGTTTTACCCTGTCACTAAGCCTTCTCATCATGGTTGAAGCAGTCAACATTTGATGTGGAAAGATGAATGCGAGGGCATTCTGTGTCAATAAGATTCTGGAACACGATGCCGTCCAACATGTTTAACATTGGCATGTTCATTTACGACTGACTTGGACCTGAAAATCAGACTCCGTTGAACAAGTAAGCACAGCCTCGGCTTGACGAATGGCTCAAAACTGGGAAATCTCCCTGTCTCAATGTTTTTTAATTCCGAGACATTTCTATGGTTCCTGCTGGCTTTCACACTGCTGTACTATTTGGTGAGAAAAAACCTGTCGCAGCGCAACCTGTTGATCCTTGGTGCGAGCTATCTGTTTTATGGTTGGTGGGACTGGCGGTTTCTCTTCCTGCTGCTTGGTTCCAGCCTGGTGGATTATTATATCGGACTGCGCGTCAAGGAGACAAAAGATCCCGGATCTCGAAAGAAGCTGGTGGCGATCAGTTTACTCGTCAATTTGGGGGCACTCGGAATTTTCAAATACCTGGACTTCTTCATAGGCTCCTTTCAAACCGTTCTCCAGACGGTTGGAGTCCAGACAAATCTTCCACTGCTTGAGGTCATATTGCCCGTCGGCATCTCCTTCTATACTTTCCAGAGCCTAAGCTACACCTTGGACGTCTATCGCAACAAAGTGGAACCCACCAAGGATATCGTCGCCTTCCTGGCCTATGTTTCCTTTTTCCCTCAGTTGGTCGCGGGTCCCATTGAACGTGCCAGCAACTTGCTTCCCCAGTTCTTGTCGGAACGTAAGGTCACTAAAATGGGTTTCGAATCCGGTCTCTGGCTGGTGATTTGGGGGATGTTCAAGAAGGTTGTGTTGGCAGATAATTTTGGTCTGTTGTCGGATATGATCTACGGTCCGCATGCTGTCGATGGAGCCATCGTCGTTTTGGCAACCATCGCATTCGGGATGCAGATCTACTGTGACTTTTCCGGTTACTCGGATATCGCCCGCGGACTGGCCTCCATGATGGGATTCCACCTCATGGTCAACTTCAACCTCCCCTACTTTGCCACTTCTCCCAGTGATTTCTGGCGTCGCTGGCATATCAGTCTGTCCACCTGGTTCAGAGATTATTTATACATTCCGCTGGGAGGCAACCGTGGGAAGGCGGGCAGCATCATGCGAAACCTGCTGATCACCATGCTGGTCGCAGGCCTGTGGCATGGGGCCGGATGGAATTTTGTTCTGTGGGGGCTTTGGCACGGTGTCATGTTATGCCTGTTTCAGGCGACTGCTTTGGACAAGAAAATCCCCTCATTTGTGGGGTGGTTTCTGACCATGGTGGTGGTCTTTTATGGTTGGTTGATGTTCAGGGCACAGTCTCTAGACCACATATTCCAACTCACCTCCAATATCTTTGTTCTCAACTTTCCGGTCTGGATCGGTAGTTATGTCTTGAACCTTGCGGTTTTCACGTTGCCGTTGCTGGCCATGCAGATCTGGCAATATCGCACGCAAACCATTTATCCCATGCTCCCTCACCGCACATGGCTGAAGGCAGGATTGATGTCGGTTTGCATTTTTCTCATTACGGTATTTTGGAATCCGGCAGGAAGTCCGTTCATTTATTTCCAATTCTAAAACACGATTACCCCATGAACAGTCACCTATACGAATTCGATGCAAAATGGATCATCAGGCAGTTCGGCGCTCTGGTCTTGTTCCTGGCGGCCGGAGCCCTTTTGCTGAGAATGTCTGCGTCCATCCTCCCGTCATCCCGAAACACCTGGGATATGGACCGCACGATCATGGCACATCAAGCGGATGCTTCCGTGGCGGGAAACAACGCAGACGTCCTGCTGATTGGCGATTCATCCTGCCTGATGAATATCGATGCTTCGATTGTTTCAGAACAACTGGGAGTTAAAGTCTTGAATCTGGGCACAGTCAGTTTTTTGAACATCGATACGTTTGGCCAATTGCTTCAACGATATTTCGAATCCTCTTCCAAACGCCCTTCAGCTGTCGTTCTGGTCACACATCCGGATTTCTTGAGACGGTCATCCCCTTCCAGATCCCATGTGGCCTGGATGGAACACTACCTGGCCGGAAGGGACGATCTTTCACGAAAGCGCACATGGAAGTCTATCGACCAATGGCTGGGGGCGCATATCTTTCAGGGAAGAATACTCAAATTTTTACCTCGCCCCTTATCGGTCGAGTTCGGCCATCAATTTGGATTTACCCGAAATCTGGAAACCTACATGCACGAACATGGTGGATCGGCGCTCGACCCTAGGACCTTGGACCCCGATAAGTTAACCGGAAGCCGTGAATACCGCATATCCAGCCCAAACAAGAAGGCTGCATCCGCATTTTCACAATCCATTCCGCAAGACGTGAAACTGTATGTGGCATTTTCACCGCTTCCCGACGGTTTCATGAATCCCAACCTTGCCGAAGATTTGAATCAAATAAGGACCGAATGGACGTCTGTGTTGAAAGCCGAAAGAGCACTCGACACACTGCCCTTGTCCATGCCCAACGAGCATTTTGCCTCCAAAACCCACCTGGCCCCTTCGGCTGTAAAATCTTATTCCTCAAAATTTGCGGAATCCCTGAGATAACCTGACTAAGAGCAGGTCCGGTATCCTTGATTATCTCTTGCCAACATGCGCTAATACGTACTAAGTTCCTTAGGTAACCTGAATAAGACTAAACGAACGGAAGTGGCCCAAAAGGAGGATTTTGTGGAACCTTTATGGTCTTTAAGAATTTTAGAGAGCGCTAATGCAATGCGCATGCTGTTGAGCTACCGGCATTTTCAAAATCCATCATTTTGGAAACGTGCTATCCGCAGGCTCGACCGTTTTATCGTACCATCCTAAGGATGGGCGAAACACGTGTTGAAGCGGAATTGAACCTGCTACATGATCTGGCATCAGCAGAATCCTTGGAAAATCTGGAAGGGATGATCAATGGCGTCTACTTCGCCACCTACCTGAGAACCCTCGGAGTTTTCCGTAAAAAACTAAAACTGCGTCTTTCGGGAACAAGAATCGTTAAAGCGGCTCGATCTGTTTTTGAGTCCTGACATGACACAGCTTCCGGATCATTGCCGCTCCGGTTCCCTAATAAGCAGCATACCGACTTGTTCAAGGGCACAGGAACATGCTTGATCAAAGCCACTTTACCCTTCACGATAAACCAAATATCCATCATGGCGTTGATTGAAAAGAAAGCTCCATGATGAAATGTGCTTTTGATCATGAATACCACGCATGTCCTTTTCAAACAGGGTTCGGGTCTGCAGACGATAACCGCCATTTGCGGCATATCCCTGGCGTGCCTTGTTTCCCTGTCTACACAAGCCGAACAGACAGGTGACGCAATTTCGTTCGCCCGCCAGATCAGGCCCATTTTATCGGACGCATGTTTTCATTGCCATGGCCCCGATGCAAACAAGCGCAAGGCCGACCTGAGGTTGGACCAAGAATCCTTCGCAAAAAAACAAAGTGATGGAAACTGGATCATCAAGGAAGGCGCCCCTCATGAAAGTGATTTCATCAATCGGATCTTTGCGACTGATGAAGATGAAATCATGCCTCCCCCAAAGTCAGGAAAATCATTATCCCCTGACGACAAAGCCCTGTTGAAAACCTGGGTGGAACAAGGAGCTCCCTGGGAAATGCATTGGTCATTTGAACCACTTCACCGTCCGGAGGTGCCGACAGTCAAGGATTCCGACTGGCCGGTCAATCCCATCGATTTCTTCATCTTATCAAAACTCGAACGGGAAGGCATTCAACCTTCAACCCCGGCAAATCCCAGAACCTTGTCGCGCAGACTCCACCTGGACCTCACCGGTCTCCCCCCATCTGTGGAGGCATCCAGACGCTTTGCAGAATCCGAAGATCCGTTGGATTTCGAACGGATGGTGGACTCTTTGCTGGCTGACAAAGCTTATGGCGAGAAACTCAGCACACATTGGCTGGATCTGGTCCGTTATGCGGACACGGTGGGCTACCATGGCGATCAACCCTATTCCGTCTGGCCGTATCGGGATTATGTCATTAATGCCTTCAATTCCAACATGCCCTTCGATCGTTTCACGCGGGAACAAATTGCGGGTGATTTATTGCCAAATGCAACGCGCAATCAAAAGGTGGCCTCAGGATTCAATCGCCTCCACATGATCACCGCCGAGGGTGGTGCTCAGGACAAGGAGTATTTGGCAAAATATGCCGCCGACCGGGTCAGGACGACTGCAGGCGTCTGGTTGGGAGCCACCATGGGCTGTGCGGAATGCCACAACCACAAATACGACCCCTACACCATGAAGGATTTTTACAGCCTGGCAGCCTTCTTTGGTGATTTGAAAGAAAAAGGATTTTACGGCGGATCTGTATGGGAACCCGAAATGCCCCTTCCCTCAAAACCTCAGGAGCAGGAACAGGAACAACTCGCGAGCATGGTCGATACACTCGAGAAACAATTGGTCACGTGCACCGATGAACTAGCGCAAGCCCAATCAACTTGGGAAGCTTCACTGAATACTTTGGAATCACAAGGCCGACTTACCTGGAACCCGATTCAGCCCGACCACATCGAAAGCGAAAACGGAACGGAATGGATTCAACAGGCGGATCTCTCCATTCTGACACGCGGGCCCAATCCAGAAAAAGAAGTCTTCACCGTCCAATGGAAACCTGCTCCGGAGCAAACCATCACAGGCATCCGATTGGAAGCCCTGACGCATCCGTCCATGGACAAAGGTTCGCTTTCACGAGGCGGAGGCAATTTCGTCTTAAGCGAAGCCACTCTTTCGGTCCTGCGGGAGGGGGAGGAAGTCCCGATCAAGATTAAAAATGCCACCGCAGACTTTGCTCAAAACAGTTTCGACGCCCGACGCGTTCTTGACGGAAATGAGGAAACCGGATGGGCAGTCGATGGAGCCAGTAAAAAGGAGAACAGGCGACTGCTGCTAACACTGGATGAGGTCTATCATCCACAATCCTCGGACGCCTTGATCGTTCGCCTGAAACATACATCGAAGCATGAACGACATCTCATCGGAAGGTTTCGTCTGACTTCCACGTCGGTCCCCGATCCGACGTTGAGTGAAACAGGACTTCCTGCCGACATTTACCGGATTGTCACCAAATCCATCGAAGACAGAGCCAAGGAAGAGACCGAGCAACTCACTCAACATTTCCTAAAGCGCACTCCACTGCTGGATGATGCGCGCACTCAGTTGGCTTCCGCGAAAAAACGCCTGGAGGCGCTCAAGAATGAAATACCAACCATGCTGGTCTCCATGTCGGTCAAACCTCGCACCATGCGCATCCTTCCCCGGGGAAACTGGATGGATGACTCGGGTGATATTGTTCAACCTGCGATTCCTGATTTCCTTGATTCCGAAGGGTTGAACACGAAAGGAAGCCAACTGTCCCGTGTTGATTTGGCAAACTGGCTTGTCTCTGAAAAAAATCCGCTCACCGCAAGACACTTTGTAAATCACCTGTGGAAACAATATTTCGGATATGGCTTGGCGCGGATCATGGAGGACACCGGCTCGCAGGGCACGCCTCCCACCCACCCTGAGTTGATCGATTGGTTGGCTTCCGAATTTATCCAAAGCGGTTGGGACATCAAGCACATCGTCCGTCTGATGGTCACTTCGCAAACCTACCGTCAGGCATCAACACCCAGCGACTGGCTCATGGAGCGTGATCCCTACAATCGACTCTACGCCAGACAATCCAGATTTCGTCTGGATGCTGAAATTATCAGAGATCAGGCGCTGGATGTCTGTGGGCTTTTGATGGACCAGATCGGCGGGCCAAGTGTCAGGCCCTACCAACCCGCTGGCTACTATTCTCAACTCAATTTCCCAAAACGCACGTACAAGCATGATACCGGTTCTGCCCAATATAGAAGAGGTTTATACACCCACTGGCAACGAACCTTCCTGCATCCCATGCTGAAAGCATTCGATGCCCCTACCCGTGAGGAGTGCACCGCCCAACGCCCGCGTTCCAACACCCCACTGCAGTCCCTGAGCCTCCTGAATGATCCTTCCTTTGTGGAAGCGGCCCGAACTTATGCCGCAGAAATACTGATACAAGGCCAAGGATCGGATCGGGAACGGATTCGCGAGGCATTTGAAAAAGTGACATTGAGGACGCCTTCACACAAGGAACTCCAGATTTTGGAAGATCTCCTTAATGATATGAGAGACGGCTATCGTACGGATCCGGACCGAGGAAAAGAGCTGATACAGGTTGGATTGAACACAGCAGGAGTGCAATGTCCTCCTGATGAATTGGGCGCGTGGACCGCTGTGACCCGGGCGCTTTTCAATCTTCACGAAACCATCACACGGTATTGATTCAATAATTTCCCATTCACTTACAAAACCTATGAATCCAATGAACGCCGCCATTCAACGCCGTAGTTTCCTCAATCGCTCAACTGTCGGCATTGGTTCTCTTGCCTTGAGCCAATACCTCCAACCTTGGCAAACCGTTGGTCAAAACGCGGAAATAGGGGCCAAGCCCTGGGCAGGCATCATTCATCCGATGCATTTGCAGCAGAAAGCCAAACGAGTGATCTACCTTTGTATGGCAGGAGGCCCGAGTCACTTGGAAACACTCGACTACAAGCCCAAGCTGGCTGAAATGGACGGCAAACCCATGCCGGAATCCATCACCCAAGGTCAACCGATTGCACAATTGCAGGGCCGAAAGCTCAACTGCCTTGGACCTCAGCACCCATTCGAAACCTACGGACAGTCAAAACAGCAGATATGTTCCCTTTTCCCAAAGATAGGTGGTGTGGCCGATGACTTGTGCATCATCCGATCATTCCATACCGAGCAAATCAACCACGATCCAGCCCACACTTTTATCAACACCGGTTCATCCGTATCCGGACGCCCCAGCATGGGTTCGTGGCTGCTCTACGGTTTGGGAAGCGAGACAGAAAACTTGCCCGGTTTTGTGGTTTTGACCTCGGTCGGAAAAGGTGGGCAGGCTCAACCCATCTCTTCCCGGCAATGGCACAGCGGATTTCTTCCGAGTAATTTCCAGGGAGTTCAGTTCAATGCAAATGGTGATCCGGTTCATTATGTGTCCTCGCCTCCCGGAGTCAAAAACAGCGAACAACGACGTCTTGTGGACGCCATTAATGCCCTGAATCGTGAAAAGGACAATCTGGTATCCGACCCGGAAATTGCCACTCGAATCAGCCAATACGAAATGGCTTTTCGCATGCAGACCAGCGTTCCCGAATTGATGGAACTCAAAGATGAACCCAAACACATTCTGGACATGTATGGAGCCGAAGCAGGAGACGGCTCCTTCGCATCCAACTGCCTTCTGGCCAGACGCCTGGCTGAACGCGGCACCCGGTTTATCCACCTCTATCACCGTGGCTGGGATCATCACGGCAATGTGAAGGGCAACATGGTCACCACCGCCAATGAAGTGGATCAACCTACGGCAGCCCTCATTACCGACCTCAAACAAAGGGGTATGCTGGACGATACACTGGTTATTTGGGGAGGAGAATTCGGCCGCACACCCATGGCTCAAGGAAGTGGTCGCGACCATCATATCCGTGGCTTTTCCCTATTTATGGCCGGCGGAGGTATTCAAGGTGGGATGTCTTACGGCAATACGGATGATCTGGGTTACAAAGCAGTGGACCGTCCTTTTCATGTGCATGATTTGCACGCCACAATGCTCCACCTGTTTGGTATCGACCACTTGCGGCTCACTTACCGGTTCCAGGGACGCGATTACCGCCTGACGGATATTGCCGGCAATGTCATTCACGATATCCTGGCATAAGGCCAGATCTATCCTTACAAAACTGAAAACATCATCATGCGTACCTACTGGGATTTTCATTCAGCGGGAAAACTGTTGTTTGGCAACGGTGTCTTGAAACAGCTTCCCTCTGAACTAAAGCGAAACGGATACACCCGCCCCTTGATCATCACCGACCATAACCTGGTCGAGGCGGGGCTCGTGGAAAAAGTGACCCAAGCCATTGGGGATTCCGTTAAACACATTGAGTTGTTTGATGAGGGAGAAGCTGAACCATCACTGAATGCCGCACAACTTGCTCGTGAAACCGCAAATAACGTGACTCCCGATGTCATCATCGGACTCGGTGGTGGCAGCAATCTGGACTTGGCCAAAATAACGGCTATCCTTCATAGTCATGAGGGTGAACCTTCCGATTATTTTGGGTTTGATCGCATACCGGGCCCGGTTACGCCGTTGATCTGCATCCCCACGACGGCCGGAACCGGCAGCGAAGTTTCACATGCTGCGGTTTTGACGGATTCCGAATCCGGGTTGAAAGTCAGCACCTTGAGCCCGTTTCTGCGCCCCAAACTGGCATTGGTGGATCCCCTGCTCACCTTAACCTGCCCCGCTAAAGTCACGGCGGAAAGTGGCATGGATGCCTTGACTCATGCCATTGAAGCCTTCACCTGCAGGTTACCGGAGGAAATGAAGGAAGATGACGAAGCGGCCATGCCTTATCCCGGCAAGAATCCGGTTGCTGATGCATTTGCTGAAAAAGCCATTCGACTTGTGTCCAGCCACCTGGTCAATGCCGTGCGACAACCGACCGATGTGAAAGCCCGGGAAGGCATGGCATTAGCTGCAACAATGGCGGGCCTGGCTTTTTCCAATGGAGCGGTAGCCGTTGTACATGCATTGGAGTATCCCATAGGTGTTGCCCTTCACTGTTCACACGGGCAAGGAAACGGCCTGCTGTTACCCTACGTGATGGAATTCAATAAACCGGCAAGAACCGAGGCATTTGCTTCGATAGCAAGATTTCTGGGATGTGAGCTTGAAAATGTTCCTGTTGAAGAGGCAGCGGATATGGGGATTCAAGCTGTCGTATCCCTCAAAGAAAGTGTTGGGATACCGAAAGGCATTCGGGATATAGGAGGTGCAGAGTCACAATTGGAAGGATTTGCTGACAAAGCACACCAAATAACACGTTTAATGAACATCAATCCCGTTCAACCTTCGAAAGAAGATCTCATGTCAATTCTAAGGGCTGCCTACTAATCAACAAAATGCAGGAACTCCCTCATTATTAGCTAAAGAGAACCCAGATATTGGCATTGATATTGCTTATTTTCATCGCGTTCATTATGCCGATCATAAGTTAAGAGCGGTTCGGGCAATGCCTTGCAGGGGAGATGACCGGCAACGTCCACCCGGATCCTGGCGTGGTTTTTCTTATTGAAATGTGTTACAGTTGAGTGACAATGTTTTGAGGGAGCGGACGCCACAAGAGCGTCTGCCCGGAGGAAGCGTAGGGATTATCGCCAACAAGAAAATGGGACAAAGGAAACTACAACAGCAAAGACACGAACTCAAATACGTAATACCTGAGCGGCATGCTCTGGCGATACGGGATTTCGTACGCTGTTATCTGGACCTGGATCCCAACGGAGCCGACGAGCCTGATTTAGCCTACCCGGTGCACAGTCTTTACATGGACTCCCCCGACATGGCTCTCTACCGCAGTACCATCAATGGCGATAAAAACCGTTTTAAATTGCGTGTTCGCTTCTATAACGAGAGTGAAGATACGCCTGTTTTTCTCGAGATTAAGCGACGGATGAATAACATTATCAGCAAAAAACGAGTAGGAATACCTCGCTCCAGCATGCCTACGGTATTAACGGGCCAGATACCTGACGTTAGCTACCTTTACAATCAATCCCCGAATTTGAATGGATCCTCCCTGGCTGATGCCGGCATAGCAAGCAAAGAACAGGCTCTCATAGAATATGTCGACATGGTCAATCGTTTGGAAGCACAACCAGTCTCCCACGTTGCATACAGAAGGGAAGCATGGGTGCAACCCGACAGCAACAAAGTAAGGGTCACCATGGACAGGCAGGTCCGATGCGAAACAGATCCGGACGGCCGATTGATGACTGCCATGCAAAACCCCACCTATGTATTTGGTGATTGGGTGATTCTTGAGTTGAAATTTACCGATCGTTTCCCGAACTGGTTCAGAGAGTTGGTGGAAGTGTTTAACCTGACTCAATGCGGAGCCGCAAAATATGTCGATGGGGTGACCCTAATGGGGGAAGACCAGACATCGGAGCTTGTTACCGCACACTTGGAGGCTCATCAAACCACACAATCAGCTTCCGACAATGGAAAACGAGACCACTTAAAGCGTCGAGAACAGGCTATAGCCGCCACTTTCTAACACACATGGATTGGTTTCTTAACGCGGATTTCTCCACGGCACCAACGCCGTTGCATCTTACCCTTCTGGGGCTTTTGCTATCGTTCTTGTGCGGCCATGTCATTGCCTGGGTTTACATGCTGACGCACACCGGGTTATCTTACTCCCGCACATTTGTCCAGTCACTGATGATCATGCCGGTCATTGTGGCTTTGGTGATGATGGTACTTTCCAATAATATCGTCTATGCTTTCGGACTGATGGCAGTGTTTGCCATTGTTCGATTCCGCAACATTCTCAGGGACACGCTCGACACGACTTATATTCTGGGAGTGATCGTCATCGGAATGGCCTGCGGGACCTACAAATTCCTCACGGGAACCATTGGCTGTCTGCTGATCGCCGCCATTTTAATGTATGTCTGGCTAACCGGATTCGGCAGCCGGCAGCGTTATGACATGATTTTAAACCTGCATTGGGCGCGGGATTTGAACCATTTGGCAGAATTGGAAATCATCCTCCGCAATCACGCCCTGCGGTCTGTTTGTGCCAGCCAACGTTCACATCAGAATCTTTCCGGAACAGATCTCTCCTATCGATTGCTCTTGCGAAATCCATCTAAAATGCAGGTATTGCTGGAGGAGATAAAATCTCTGGAAGGAGTCTCTCGCGTCACCGGATTAAGAGCTGAGGAGGAATCCGAAATATGAGTCAAAACAACCTCAAACCTATCGCCGTTCCTGCCTGGAAACGGTGGCTGGAGTTTCGGCATCGCGTTTTGCCATCCATCATGTTTGTAGTGGTTTTGTTTTTGGTGGGGATTCTTTGGAAATCACATCTGTCCAGTCCGTCGCTCATAGGTCAGGTGCAAGTCATGCGTTTGGACATTCGAACTCCTTCCTCTGGCACCATCACCAACCTGTCCGTGGAACTGTTTCAAAAGGTTCGTAAAGGAGACACGATCGCAAAACTGGATCCAGGAGATCCCCTCACAGCCCTCGGCTCTCAAGCACAATTACTGTTGGCAAAGAAAGAGCTGCTCCAGTTGATGAACCTTACCACTGCGGCCAATGCATTCGATATTCAACGCAATGTACTGGACAAGGAACGGTTAAGAACCGAGTTACTCCAGCAAAAAGTCAATCTCGCTTCCGCTGAAATCACACTGCAGAACCTCGAAAACGAATGGAACCGCGCCAAGGGCTTGTTTGAAGAGAAACTGCTCTCGGAAAGCGCATACGATCAGGCTGAAAAATCCTTCCTTGCAGCCAAAGCGGAAGTAAATGCCCGCAACAACTTGATCGAAGATTTGGGAAAAACCATTCAAGGCATTGAATCACTGATCGAAGGTAGCCGTGAAATTGAAGAAGCGAAATTGGAAATCGACCGTACGACGCTTCAAAGATCCATCGCCAAATTGGAACAGGAATGGATCATCCGGGCCCCCAAGGATGGCGTCATTACTTCCATCCAAAAACGAGCGGGCGAAATGGTCGGATCATCCGACTCCATTGCAACCCTCACCCAATCCGGAACTCGAACCATCATCGCCTATCTGCCTCAAGGTTCTGAAATCCCAATTTCAGAGGGACAAGAGGTTGAGATCAAAACACGCTCCCAGTTTGTGCGATACTGCACGGCGAAAGTGAGCAAAGTAGGCGAGAGCTATGAGTCCATGCCGGATCAACTTTCTCAATTGCAACTTTTCAAAGTGGGCGGCTTCGGTATCCCTATCTTGATTGATCTCCCGGATGAGTTTAAATGTCTGCCAGGCGAGCTCGTCAACATCACGTTCAATAGTCAACCAGGACATTCTGAAACTGGAGCCTTGGCAGAACGCTGAGATCCACGGCATTATCCAGGCATGGCACGCATCAAAGCGCTACCAACCGAGCATTCATCCCGTTATTATCCGGGCAACTACTTCGCACCCATGGACTGGGAACAGGTATTTGATAACACGGCCCCGGTGGAAATCGAACTCGGAGCTGGCGATGGATCTTTCCTGCTAAATTATGCCGAACAATACCCAAAATTGAATCTTCTCGGCATCGAACGTCTTTTGGGGCGCATTCGAAAGATTGACCGAAATGCTTTCAAGGCAAACATCACAAACCTGCGCCTCCTCAGAATTGAAGCCGGTTACTTTTTGGAATACCTCCCGGTCAACCATTCGGTGCAAGCCATCCATGTTTACTTTCCGGACCCCTGGCCGAAGAAGCGCCACCACAAAAACAGGCTGATCAATTCAACATTCGTAGACCAATGCAAACGTGTTTTGACACCTTCAGGTCACGTATACCTCAGAACGGATCATGTGGAATATTTTGAGCAAATAGTGTCTGTCTTTGGCGATTCTTCTGATTTCGAACACCTCGAAACCCCTGAACAGCTCAAATCCATCAAAACGGATTTCGAAGCTGAATTCAATCAGCAGGGAATCCAGACTCAATATGCGACTTTTCGGGTGACAGCCTAATAAATACCAAGGTTCAGATACGGTTATTAACAGCCATCGCACTTACTCCAACCTGCATAACACAAAAATAGTCTTCGTAGCTACAAAGGATCGTTCCGGAAATGAGGATCCTAATCATCCATTCATTCACCAAGACTTCGTACAACATGGCGTCCACTGGTTGAGATTCGGTTTTTTTCCAGTATATTAACGGTCTATGCCCAAATCCGGATTCCAAACAACATGTTTGATTGCTTTGCTGCTGAGTTGTGGCCCCATACTGAATGCAGGGGTTGAACTGGGGAGCGACATGTTGGAACTGCTTCGATTCGAACCCTTGAAAAACAAACGCGTGGGGCTGTTGACCAATCCCAGCGGGATCAATCGAAAAGGAGTCACCACCATTGACCTGTTCCATCAGGCTCCTGAAGTGAATCTGGTCGCTCTCTTCGGAGCGGAACACGGTTTGGATGGAAAAGCCCCTGCCGGAAAAGAGGTCAGGGATGGGACCGATCCAAAGACCGGATTACCCGTCTTCTCGCTCTATGGCCCCGGACCTATCCGTAAACCCACGGAGAAAATGCTCGGGCATATTGATATCCTGGTTTACGACCTGCAGGATACAGGGGCGAGATCCTATACGTTCATCAGTTCCATGGGCATGGCCATGGATGCATGCGGCAAAGCGGGAGTGGAATTTATGGTGCTGGACCGACCGAATCCATTGGGAGGCCTACGCGTGGAAGGTCCTCTTTTCAATCCACGGTTCCGTTCCATGGTGGGCCAATGGCCTATTCCGTATGTTTACGGCATGACCTGCGGGGAATTGGCCAGAATGATCAATGGGATGGACATGATCGAACACCCCTGCGTGCTCTACATCGTTCCCATGAGAGGGTGGAAACGCGACATGGTTTGGAGGGATACCGGCTTGAAGTGGCGACCGACGTCCCCGCTCGTCCCGCATGCACACTCCCCTCTCTTTCAGGTTGCCATGGGCATGGTGGGAGAAATTGGAGGTCTCGATTTGGGATTCGGAACTCAGACGCCCTTCGAACTATTCGCCTCTTCGTGGTTGGATGCCCCGGCAGTCAGTAGGCACCTGAACCAATTATCACTGAATGGAACCCGATTCGAATCCACCCAAACAACCGTTGCCCGCGGGCGATACAAAGGCAAAACCATCCCCGCCGTCAAAGTACATTTCAATGACCCGGTCAATGCGCCGCTTACCCCCGTTAATCTTTATGTGATCGAAGCACTCAGACTGGTGCAAGGTAAGGATATGGTTCAAATCAAGAATGATGAAGGCAAACGATGGGGATTATTCGATAAAGTAAATGGCACCGATGCCACCCGACGCGATCTTGAAGTAGGTCGATCGGTCAAAAACATCGTCCAATCGTGGCAACAAGGACTGGATACATTTCGGGAACAGCGAAAACCCTACCTGATTTACCCTGCATCCAAGTAATAACCGAATGCTCACGCACACATAACACTGAGGTGAAAAATCAGCGGCACCTGCAACCTGAGACATCTTGGCAAATTCTTGTAAAACACCTCACACATCATTTACGGCCATTTTTCTGCGTCAATCCACCCAAATTTGCGGATGACCAAGAGCCTGGTCTTCCTTAAACAGCGGCCGAGAATTAATACGAACGAATCGTTGCATCGAACGGTCTGATTTTGCATGCTTGTCCCCGAAGATATTTTCCCATGGAATACGAATTGGTCACCCAGGAAGACGTATTTCACTCGATGGAATCCGCCAAATCGATCGGTCGCAAGGCCTATGACGAACTCGTCACGCATCTGAGGGCGGATCTCCTCGAGGCCCAACGTGCACTGGAAGAGACTTCTCAATCGGTGATCATCACCATCGGTGGAGTGGATGGAGCGGGTAAAGGTGAAGTCATCCAAATCCTCAACGAATGGTTGGATCCCCGAGGCCTTGATACGCACAGTTTTTGGGACATGGCCGCCAACGCCACCGATCGCCCTTACCAGTGGCGATATTGGCAAGCTCTCCCCAGACGAGGCCGCATTTGTATTTGGTTCGGAGGGATGTATACGGATCCCATCGACAAATACGTCCATGAACGGCGCCAGCCGGAATGGGCCGAAGAAATCAGCCGGGAGATTCGGTCCTTTGAGAATATGCTGCGCCAGGATGGGACGGTCCAGATTAAGATATGGCTGCACCTGACCAAAGGCGCTCAGCACCGCCGTCTGAAAGATCTTTACGAAAATCCCCAGGAACATTGGCGGGCCATGCATGATGACTGGAAGCATCATAACCTTTATGAGCACTTTTCAGAAGCCGCCGAACAATTGATACTGCGCACCAATTGCAAGGAATCTCCCTGGCATGTCATTGATGCGTCGATCAAGGAATGGAGAAATGTCACAGTCGGAAGACTCCTGCATGAATCCATGTTGAAAGCCATCAAACTCCAGAAACAATCATCAAACAAAAAGAAACCCGCGGTAAAACACACCAAAGTCGAGCACGATTATCTCGCTGAAGTGGATCTGAGCCAGCGGCTGGATCCAGAAGTCTATGAGCAGGCATTAGTCACCTGGCAAGGACGGTTGCACCGACTCTTCTGGGAAGCCTACGATCGCAACATCTCCACCGTACTCACCTTCGAAGGCTGGGATGCGGCCGGCAAAGGAAGCGCCATCAAACGCGTCACGGCTGCCATCGATGCCCGACTTTACCGCATCGTTTGTGTCGGCGCACCCACACAAGAAGAAAACCGTTATCATTATTTGTGGCGGTTCTGGGATCCGCTGCCTCGAGCGGGACGCATCACCATATTCGACCGCTCCTGGTATGGCCGGGTGCTCGTTGAACGCGTGGAGAAGTTTGCCAAGGAACATGAATGGGCGCGCGCTTATGAGGAAATCAATGAGTTCGAACAACTCATGACAAGCCATGGTACCGTCATTTGCAAATTCTGGCTGCATATCAGCAAGGAAAAGCAGATGGACCGCTTCAAGAAACGCCTGAAAGTCCCCTACAAACGACACAAAATAACGGACGAAGACTGGCGTAACCGGGAAAAATGGTCCCAATATGAAACGGCTGTCAACGATATGATCGGGTTAACAAACACGCCTCATGCTCCCTGGACCATTGTTGCCGGGAATAGCAAAAAATTTGCACGTATTCAAATTCTACAATCAATTTGCAAACAATTGGAACAAGCACTAGGGAATTCAGGTGATCAAACCTGATTTTGTCGCAATCCCATTGCGAAGGCTCAGGTTCTCGTTCATAATCACTCCGTGAGTTTCGCTAAGACCTTTCATCATTTCCCGGCAGCCGATTGGCTGGAACGATGCATGACATCGCCGGCTTTCCGTGCCCAACACGCTCTGGAGACATCCTCCGGAGATGTCCTGACACGTTTCGCGGCTTTGATCGCTCCTTCCGCAGAGGCTCACCTGGAGGAAATCTGTCAAATTTCCAAGTCCGTCACTCAGCAACGTTTTGGAAAAGTCATTCGCCTTTTCGCGCCACTCTATCTTTCAAACGAATGCATTAACAACTGCTCTTATTGCGGCTTTTCCCGTGACAACCCCATTCTCAGGGTGACTTTGTCTGATGAAGATATCCTTCGAGAAGCACGCGAACTTACCCGTCAGGGTTTCCGCAACATTTTGCTGGTTGCCGGAGAGCATCCCAAATTTGTGTCCTCCGGGTATCTGGAAACAAGCCTTCGAACATTGCGTGAGTTCGTGCCTGGATTATCACTCGAAGTCGGCCCCATGGAAACGGATGAGTATCGAACCATGGTTCAGGCGGGAGCGGAAGGTCTGGTGGTTTACCAGGAGACCTATGACCGGGACATGTATACAAAAATGCACACCGCCGGTCCCAAGAAGCATTTTGACTGGCGTTTGGAAACACCTGAACGAGCCTACGAAGCAGGCTTTCGCCGTTTGGGCATTGGAGCGCTGTTCGGATTGGCCGATTGGCGAGCAGAAGCACTGGCTCTGGCCGCGCACACTCTTTACCTGCTCAAGCATTGCTGGAAAGCACAATTGACACTCTCTTTTCCGAGGTTGCGCCCCTGCGCCGGATCCTTTAAACCCCTGACCCATCTGTCCGATAAACATCTGGTTCAATTGATTTCCGCTTTCCGGATTTGTTTCCCCGATGTCGGGCTCGTACTGTCCACCCGGGAACCTGCCCCTCTGAGAAATGGCCTGATTCCACTTGGTATCACTCTCATGAGCGCAGGAAGTCACACAGAACCGGGGGGATATACCGGGGCAGGAAAGGAAAATCTCCACCAAACAGAGAAAGGACGCGCTGTTCCGATTACTGAAGGAAGCAGCGAATGGGCGGATGGCAATGCGAGCGCCACCGGACAATTCGATATTGCCGACGAACGATCCCCCGCAGAAATGGCCGATCAAATACGTCACCTTGGATATGAACCCGTCTGGAAAGACTGGGATGCCGGTATTCTGGCGTGACTTGGCCCGCACTTTAAAACACTGACATACCATGCCCGTTGTCACAGCAAATGGAAAAAAACTGGAATCTGAAAGGATTCCCTGCTCGGTCGAGCAATTCCTGACCGAACAAGGATTATTGCCAAAATCAGTCGTCGTGGAACTCAACGGCAATGCCATCCCTCCTTCGGAATTCACGAACCACCAGGTCAAGGAAGGCGATCATTTGGAAATAGTGAAAATCGTTGCAGGCGGTTGAGCCATCTCATTCCTGAAGCCTCATTTTAAAGGCCAAAGCAAAGGGATAACAATGGATGCCACCACCCATATCAACAGATTCAGAGGCAATCCTACCCGGATAAAATCCCTGAACTGATACCCCCCCGCACCGTAAACCAACGCGTTGGTTTGATATCCAATAGGGGACGCAAAACAAGCGGAAGCCCCGATCGCAACCGCGATCAAAAAAGGTTTGGTTGCCAGGTCCAGATGATGGGCCATCTCCAATACAATCGGAGTCATGATCACTGCAACTGCGTTGTTAGACAGAAAAGTGGTCAGCAACGAGGTCAGCAAAATGATTCCCGACAATAAAACCACTGGGTGACTTCCCCCCATAGCTGAAATCAGATGACTTGCCAGCCAATCGATGCCGGAGGTCTTTTCCAATGCTGTTCCCAAACCAAGCATCCCGAAAATCAAAAACAAAATACGCCAATCCACAGCTCGATAGGCTTCGTCCATCTCCAAACAACCGGTCACCACCATCACCAATGCTGCCCCCATCCCCAAGGCCGCAATGGGCATTGAAGTCAACGTGGCCGCAATCACCATGGCTATGATGACACCCGCGGCAATCCATTGTTTACTTTTACGTGGAACGGTCCTGGGGGCATCAGAGAGCACAATCACATCACGGGAATCTCTAAGTCGACGCATGGAGTTCTCCGTTCCCTCCAATAGAAGCGTATCACCATATTGCAGGATCGTGGATTCAAATTGATTGCGTAGATTGACCCCGTGCCGATGAACGGCCAGCACCAACACGCCGAACAATCTTCGTAAATCACCCTGGCGTATAGATTTCCCTATCAACGACGATCGGGGGCTGATCACACACTCAACGACAGCCGCTTTCTGTGTCCCCACCCATTCGAGTCCCATCTGGCCTTCTCCTTTGAGAATTTCCAAACCGGACAGGTTTTTCAACTCCATCACCGAAGAAAAAACAGTGCTCAATCTCACTCGATCGCCCGCTTGAAACTCCACTTGATCCAATGGAACCCCAATCAACTCGTCGCCCCGTATGACCTCCAGAATACGGGCCTTGGGAATGGACTTGAGCGATGTTTCCACCAGTTTCTTACCAACCAGAGGAGAATCCGGAACAATAATGGCTTCAGTAAAGAATTGTTTACTCTCGGTCGTTTGAAGGATGGTGGACAAAGTCTCGCGGTCGGGGAGCAATTTCCGTCCGATGGTCCACAGATATCCCAATCCAATCACCGTTAAGATGAGAGCCACTCCGGTCAAATCAAACATCCCGAGAGCTTTTTCCCCCAGACTATGACCTGTCGAACTTACCAGGATGTTGGTCGAGGTTCCTATCAAGGTACAGCAACCACCCAGTATGGAAGCAAAGGACAGAGGTATTAACAGTTTCGATGGTTTGATTCCGCGTCGCGAAACGATACCAATCACCATGGGCATAAACACCAGAACAACGGGCGTATTATTAATAAAGGCAGATAGAAACGCTACCATGGGAAGCAAAGTCAAACTGACAGAAAGCTCCGATTTTCCCACGATTTTGTTCATCCAGCCCCCTACCCGGTCGATGGCGCCAGTGCGCTCGAGTGCGGAGCTCAGTACGAACATCGAAGCAACCGCAATGACCGCTTCGTTGCTGAACACCTTGAATAATTCTTCGGGCGTCAACAAACCGGCAAACACCAGCAGCACCATAGCCGCCACTGAAATGACATCGGAACGCCACCGCTCCCAAACCATGGCCACGAAAACAACACCCACCAGGGTGAATACGATGATCATGTCAGTTGTCATTGCTCACCTTTCATTCAGTGATTCATCAGCATTTTCAGATCGCCGACCGGGTCGGTAAAATATCAGGAATGAATTGTCCGGTCATCCACCGACAATGCCGCTTCCTTCACCGCTTCGGAAAAAGTGGGATGCGCGTGGCAGATTCGAGCCAGATCCTGACTTGTGGATTGGTGGTGCATCGCAACGGCCGCTTCGTGAATCAGCTCACCCGCATTTTCACCAAGAATATGGACTCCCAAAACACGATCCGTCTCCTCATCGGCCAACATCTTCACCCAACCATCCACATCACCCGTGGCCCTGGCGCGTCCATTGGCCCTGAAGTGAAACATCCCTTTGCGGTAGGCAATCCCTTTGGACTGCAAAGCCTCCTCAGTGGCGCCGATCATGGCCAGTTCCGGATGGGTGTAGACAACGGCGGGTATCAAGTCATAGTCGACATTTGCTTCGTTACCGCACAACTGTTCAGCAAAGGCAACGGCTTCTTCTTCCGCCTTGTGGGCCAGCATGGGACCAGGGATAACATCCCCTAAGGCGTAAACCCCAGGCACATTCGTCTCAAACCGTTCATTCACCTGAATACATCCACGCTCATCAGCCTGTACTCCCAGCTCTTCCAGACCTAGACTGCCCGTGAAAGGTTTTCGCCCAACAGCCACCAACACATGACTGCATTCAATGACCTCGCCACCATCCAATTCGATGCGACAACCATCCCCTTGTCGTCCGGCAGACAAAACTTTCTTGCCAAACTGGAATACCAATCCCTGGCGATTCAAAATACGTTGAGCTTCCTGGGCGGCTTCACCATCCATGCCGGGAAATATCTGTGGTAACATCTCCAAAACAGTGACTTTGGCCCCCAATCGACTCCAGACGGAACCTAGCTCCAATCCAATGTAACCACCACCGATCACCACCAGATGCTCGGGAACCGATTCAAATGACAAGGCCTCCTGACTGCTCACAATGCGTTCCCCGTCGAAAGGAACTTGTGGCAACGCGGCGGACTGACTGCCGGTGGCGATGAGGATGTTTTTCGACTGGATTGTGGAATCGCTTCCATCCTCAGCCAAAACCCGCACTTGTCCCGGGGCGGTGATGCACGCCTGCCCTTTGATGGAAGTGATCTTGTTCTTCTTGAACAAGGTTTCCACGCCCTTGCCCAGCATGTTCACGGTCTGCTGCTTGCGTTTCATCATGCGCCCAAGATCCAGCCGGGGGGCATCCACCATGACCCCATGCTGTGCCAGCTGCTTGTTCGCAAACACAAAGTGGGCACTCGATTCCAACAAGACTTTACTGGGAATACAGCCGACGCGGAGACAAGTGCCCCCGAGGGATGGCGCCTTATCCACGCAGGCTACTTTGAGCCCGAGTTGGGCCGCACGTATGGAAGCAACATAGCCGCCCGGGCCGCTCCCAATCACCGTCAAATCAAATTCGCTATTCTCCGTCATTTCGTTACGTTGGAAAACCATAGGTCGTTCGTCACGAACATGGGAGAAAAAACGGTGCTTTTGTTCGAAACTATTTTGGATCGCCAATGCTAGGGATCACTCTGAAATATCTCCTGATTTACCCAGGTGCTTGACTGGCTGGACAATGATCTGATTCGATTTCATTTGAATCAATTCTTCCGAGGTATTGTTGTATCGCACAGGCGGAATGCCTTTTTCTGACAGGAAAAGCAAGTTGGATTCCACCCGATTTGTCGAGGCCCGGTGAAAGCGCAACGGAGATCGATCGATATTGGAAATAGCATTCCCCTGAATCGTAAATCCGGTCGTTCCTTCATCCAAAAACATTCCATTGCTTTCCGCCCGCCCAAGGTTCAGGGGCACATCATGAATCACGTTCCCCTTAATCAGGCTGTTGGGTTGACGTCCGAGCGTGTAGATGCCTCCTCCATCCGACAGGACCTGCATCACGTGATGGATGGTGTTTTGTTGAATAAGGTTCTCTCCGGCGGGAGTCGGAGTGGGACTCCACATCCAGCCCAATGAAATGCCAGTGTAAGGCAGGTTTCGAATCGTATTACATTCCAATCGCGTTTCGCGCGTGAATCCCGACCAAACACCAACCGCACCAAAGAATTGAGTGCCGCACTCTTCCACAATGTTCGAGGTGAGTGTGTTCCTTGCTGCCACCTGATCAGGTGCCGACTGCCACCAGGTTTTCCCATCAACCTTACGGGAGGAATCTTCGCCAATCATGATCCCATTGCCGGACACATGATGAACATGGTTGAAGTTGACCTGATTATTCACCGCCCAGGATCCGACATGTAACCCGGTAGTTCCCAGGTTGCGCAGTTCATTACCTTCGAATGTGCAGTTCTGGACAAACTGCATTTCAACAGCTGCCGGGATAAGTTCCCGCAAGGCGCCCCCTTCCCCGAAGCGTCGTTCGTGATAGGTGGCCTGCCCTGCCGCATATCCGTGGTCGGGAATGGGCCAGAACGTGTGCTCTAAAACCAATCCTTTGATATGCACATTCTGAACCGGTCGGTCAGGAGCTCCAATCAATCGAACCAATTGGGAAGCCAAAGGAAGAACCGCCTCGAGATTTTCAGGTTGTTCACCATCCCGGGGCATGTAGAGAAGTTCTTTTGATGACCGATCCAGATACCATTCTCCGGGGCGATTGAGAAAACTCCTGGAATGTTCCAGGTAGTAACGGGGATGCTTTTCGAAGTTGTCGATGGCGAAATGGGGAGCATTGGGGCCGATTGGATCTTTTACCGTCAGGATACGCCGGGCAAAATCAATATCCCTGATCCCAACTCGTGACGTGGACCAATCATGAAAAAACACAAGCTCACATTGATCCATATCCGGAATGATCTTCAGATCACCCTCATAAAATGAAAAACTGGTCCGACGGTCTCTGCCAGCTGATTCAATGCGCAGGAAATCATCATCCGGAAAGCGCGCCCGAGTGGCGCGCTCATCTCCCACGTATAATTCTCTGACTCCTGACAAATCTCCCGGATAATCAGCAACCGACGCTTTAAACAAACCGTCATCCTCCTTCACCCAACCTTTGACCGGCCAGCCCCCCGATAAGACTGCACGTTCACCCGCAAACGGCCGGATCGTCAGGGAGGTCAAAATAACTGGCCATTTTTGTGCATTAAGCTCCCAGGCTTCACTCAGACGATAGATGCCGCCTCTCAAAACAATCGTCACCTCAGGAGGGGTGCCACCACTATTGGAGAACAGGAAGGATCTGGCCTTTTCACCGGCTTTGCCCAAGGTGAGCAGTGGGGATTCGAAGCTTCCCCTGTTTTCATCATCCCCATCGGGGCTAACAAAAATTATTTGGGGCGCATCCGATGTGGGTTGAGCTAATGCAATACCACTTGTATCAACAAAGAGTGCGACGAGAACGCACAGAATCCTGAAGGAAATCATCGGCGATTTCATGGCTCAGATTATATTAAGAAATCCGCATTGAGGTCCACATCGAATACAGCTTTATCAATGATAAAAGTTTAATCAAAATCCTGCCATTCAGCGGCCCCGCAATTGATCAGGGCAGATTCAAGAGCCCATCCAGTGAAGGAGGCATAGTTAAAATCCCTGTATCGCCTTCTGGTATCCGTTCCTTCCAATCCCTTGCGAACAGTCTCCATGCGCTGAACCAGTGGTTTTGCCAGCACACCCAAATCATGCAACGTTCGAGCTGCCTGCAACGCCACCCACGAATAATCGCTGGCAATATATTGACCCAATGCCTCCAATCCGATCTTTGTTTCGTTATTCCGGCATAAGACTTCGGCACAGGCAATGGCAACCGAAGGAGATTTGTCTTTAAGCCCTGCTTTTAAAAGTCCAAGACTCCGTTGATCAGGCCTTATTTGACGTGCAACATATCCGGTAGCGCCCCAGAAACGTATCCCACTGTCCGGGGACTCCAAAAAGGAAGCCAATTGCTTCTCATTGGCGGATGATGTAGCCACCCAGGAAGCTTGCAGAATGGAAGGCAGATCGTATGAGGAACGGTCGTTCGCCATATCGAAAACCGTTGTTTCATTATTCAAAGCGCGCAGTTGATATTCGGCTTCATGCAGCATTCCGGTGTCGTGATGTTCCAGCATCCAGTTCATCATGATTTCCCGCATGGATTCGATCTTTTGAGCGTAGGCCGGATCCTCGATGCGGTTGTTGATTTCAAACGGATCGGATTCAAGATCGTAAAACTCTTCCACCGGTTTTCGATTTGACCACATCAAGGAAGATACGGCATTGAGCTCGCCAGCACCCTTTGCACGTCGCAGTTCGACCAACGACTCTTTTTGATTCCCAAAAATGCGCCCACCTTGCACGTAGGGTAAATGTGGCAGAAAATGTCGAATATAAATGTGTCTTCCATCATGTACGGTCCTTGAAATTTCAAACATATCATCGGCCCGATCCCTGGCGGCAAAAACGTAATCACGCCGCCGCGATCGGTCTTCACCAAGAAAACGATTCCCCTGCATCACCGGCGGCACATCAACCCCGGCCAGGGCCAACGTGGTCGGTGCAAAATCAACAAAACTGACCAGTTCATTTGTTTCAGATCCCGGCATTTGCCCGGCGGCCAGGTGTTGATATTGCTTTGGAATGCGAACCATGAACGGCACCCGGATCCCGGAATCCAACAACCAACGTTTGTGACGCGGCAATCCATGACCATGATCACTGAAGAACCAGACAATCGTATTTTCCCACAATCCATCGTCCTTCAACCCTTGGATCACCTGGCCCACTTCTTCGTCCATCGCCGATACCAAGTCATAATAGCGCGCCCACAACTCACGCATTTTGGGAGTATCCGGAAAATAGGGCGGGACTTTGGCGTGATTCGGATCATGCCGCTTGCTGTCAGGCAGACTCGCCGTGGCTTGATCGTATCGCTCTTTGAAATTCGCCGGGCCTTCATGCGTGGTTCCGAACACAAAAAAACTGAAGAAGGGCTTGCCACCTTTCCTCTGACGCCAGGGAGCCATGTCCTTTTTCCAGTAATCATAAATACCGTCCGGAGAAAAGTTATAGTCCGTCTTTGCATAATTGGTCACAAAATAGCCGGCCTCCTTCAGGTAAAGTGGAAAGGGACGAATCGACTCTGGTAAGTCGACTTCACATCGCAAATGCTGCGCTCCAAACGAGGTGGGATACAGTCCGGAAATCAAACACGCCCTGGCTGGCGCACATATCGGTGCATTGGCAAAGGCGTTTCGATAGAGAATGGAGTCCTCCGCCAAGGCATCCAGATGGGGTGTGATAGCGAATGCATCATCATAGCAACCCAGTGTCTCATCCAAATCTTCACAGTTGATCCAAACGATATTGGGCGGTTCCAGGACTTGGGCATGTAAATGCGATCCCAATAGCAACGCAAAGATTCCCCAAACGGCGTTCCATCGGCAAGTGCAGCACAAAAAGCAGACAATCGGATTCATAACGGGTCAAATACTAGCGTTTTTTGATGCCGTTTCCAAATGGATATCGGTTCCATAGAAAAAAACCATGATTTCTCAATGAATTTCGCTTGACCGGGTGTGGAGGCTTTGAGCGGAATGGTGTCCAATGACAGGCAAACCAAATCAAAGAGCCGGGAAGCGCCCATCCAAGGTGAAGCAGTTCAAGAAAATCATGGCTGCAAACCGATCGGAAATTGCAATCCGCGTGTTTCGCGCCGCCACGGAACTTCGCAAACGCACGGTAGCGGTCTACGCTCAAGAAGATCGTTACTGCATGCACCGCTTCAAAGCCGACGAAGCCTATCAAGTCGGGCGTGGTAAAGGACCGGTGGCTGCTTATTTGGACATCGACAGCATCATTGAAATCGCAGTCGCCAGAGGCGTGGACGCCATTCATCCGGGCTACGGGTTTTTGAGCGAAAATCCAGACTTCGCCCGCGCCTGCGACAAGGCCGGCATTACCTTCATCGGACCACGCCCTGAGTTGTTGGACATGATGGGCGACAAAACGGCAGCAAGAGCCGTTGCTCAACGCATAGGCATCCCAACACTGCCTGGAACGGATGATCCCGTCACCGAACGTAAAGAAGCGATCAAATTGGCCAAGAAAATCGGTTTCCCTCTAATCATTAAAGCCGCATTCGGCGGTGGTGGTCGCGGCATGCGCATCGTTCGATCCGAATCGGAGTTACCATCCCTGCTCGACGAAGCCCAAGCTGAAGCAGAACGCGCTTTCGGCAATGCCGCCGTCTTCCTGGAAAAATTCATCCCCCACGCCAAACACATCGAAGTGCAGATTCTGGGCGACAAACACGGCAATGTCATCCACCTCCACGAACGCGATTGCTCCATCCAGCGCCGTCATCAAAAAGTAATAGAGGTCGCGCCGAGTTTCGGGCTGCCCGATGAACTTGTGGAACAGATGTGCGCCGACGCTGTGCGCTTGGCAAAGGAGATTCGCTACGAGAACGCCGGAACGATCGAGTTTCTTTACGATCAGGATGGTCAACAGGGTTACTTCATTGAGATGAACCCTCGTATTCAGGTGGAACATACGGTAACAGAGGAGATCACCGGCGTCGACCTGGTGCGTAGTCAGATCCTGATTGCACAGAACCACCCATTGACATCTCCGGAACTGGGAATCCCGGCACAGGATGAAATCCCTCGGAATGGCTATGCCATCCAAGCCCGTGTCACCACCGAAGATCCAGCCAACCAATTCATGCCTGACTATGGTAAATTGCTGGCGTACCGTTCTCCGGGCGGTCTGGGGATTCGCCTTGACGGTGGAATGAGTTACTCCGGCGCGGTCATCACGCCCTTCTACGATTCCATGCTGGTCAAATTGATCACTCACGGAGGTTCCTATGAAATGGCCATGGATCGCATGCATCGTGCCTTGAGTGAATTCCGTATTCGCGGGGTAAAAACCAATATCCCATTCATCGAAAACGTGATTGCTCACTCTGAATTCCGCTCGGGTCAGGCAACGACACGTCTCATTGACCAGTCACCTGAGCTGTTCGAGTTCCACCCCCGACGCGACCGCGCTTCCAGACTGCTCAAATACTTGGGTAACGTCACGGTCAACGGGAACCCACATATCAAAGCAGCCATTCCCGAACATCAAGTCATGGCCCCGAGTGCCATGCCTTATCATCCCGACACCCCTTGTCCTAAGGGAACGCGCGACTTGTTGCTCGAATTGGGCCCCGGGAAGTTTGCGGAATGGGTCATGAAACAAAAGCGGCTGCTGATCACCGACACCACCTTCAGAGATGCTCACCAATCACTGATGGCCACCCGTATGCGCACCTACGACATGCTGGGGTGCGCCGATTTCATCGCCCGTGAATTGGGTGGTGAAAAGGACGGGCTCTTCTCGATGGAAATGTGGGGTGGAGCAACATTCGACACCACCATGCGATTCCTGAGCGAGGATCCCTGGCAACGACTGCGCATCCTTCGAAAACACATCCCGAACATCTGTTTTCAAATGCTGTTTCGCGGAAGCAATGCCGTAGGTTATTCGAACTATCCAGACAACGTGGTCGCTGGTTTTGTGAAACACGCTGCCGAAGCGGGCATGGATATTTTCCGGATTTTTGACAGTTTGAATTACCTTCCAAACCTGAAAGTCGCCATGGAATCCGTCCAGGATACACATGCGGTTTGCGAAGCGGCGATTTGCTACACTGGAAATATACTGGACTCGAAACGCGACAAGTTCTCGCTGAAATACTACGTCAAAATCGCCAAGGAACTCGAAAAGATGGGGGCGCATATGCTCGCGATCAAGGACATGGCAGGACTTTGTCGTCCGCTGGCCGCGCGGAAACTCGTCAAAACCTTGAAGCAGGAAGTGGGCATTCCCATCCACTTCCATACACACGAAACCGCCGGCGTACAGACAGCGACCATCCTTGAATCAACTCAGGTGGGTGTGGACATCGCCGATCTTGCCATCGCCTCCATGTCGGGAAGCACCTCTCAACCCAACATGAATTCCCTGGCGGTTGCGCTCGAAGATTCTCCGCGCAAGACAAAGCTCAACATCGATGCACTCAACCGACTGAGTGACTACTGGGATCAGGTCCGCGAGGTATATCAACCCTTTGATACGGCTCCCAAAACAGGTAGTGCGGATGTTTACCTGCACGAGATGCCGGGTGGACAATACACCAATCTCAAGGCCCAGGCCGCCAGCATGGGTGTGGCTCATCGCTGGAACGAAATCGCCAGAACCTATGCCGACGTCAACACCCTGTTCGGCGACATCGTCAAGGTCACCCCTTCCAGCAAGGTTGTGGGAGATATGGCACTGTTTCTGTTCAGCCATGGAATCAAACCCGAAGACGTCGTCAATCTCGAACCCGGCGAACAAACCTGGCCGGAATCGGTCATCGACATGTTCAAGGGCGGACTGGGTTGGCCGGATGGGGGTTGGCCTGAAGCTGCCTGGAAAGTCATTCTTTCTCCCGAGGATTACAAAAAAGCACGTAAGAGATATCGTGCAGACGTCAAACGCGGCCGCCCGAAGGCCTCCCCGTCTTTGGACTTGGAGCAAACTCGGAAAGATCTGTCTCATAAGATCAAGCGGAAGGTCAATGACGACGATCTATATGCCTATCTCATGTATCCTAAAGTGTTCCTGGATTATGAACATCATCACAAGGAACATGGAAACGTCAGCGCGCTACCAACTCCAAGCTTCCTCTACGGACTGCATCCCAATGAAGAAATTGCGGTCAGTATTGAAGAAGGCAAAGATTTGTTCATTCGCCTGATCAATGTGGGGCAACCGGATGAAAACGGTCAGTGTGCCGTCACTTACGAACTGAACGGAATCGCCCGGGATACCATGATCACCAACGAAACCATTGCTCCCAAGGGCGTTCAAAGAGTTAAGGCCGATGATGCCGATCCCAAGCAGGTCGGGGCTCCGATTCCCGGTCTGATTGCCGAGGTGCTTGTTTCCGTAGGACACAAAGTGACCAAGGGAGAACGAATGATCATGATGGAGGCCATGAAAATGCAAACCTCCATCAACGCCCCCTGCGACGGGCACGTTGCGGAGTTGTTGGTGGAATTTGGAGAAAATGTCGAAATCAAGGATTTGTTGGTTCGTCTGAAGTAAGCCGGGTTATTGGGAAGGTGGGCTTGTTCTTGTGCGTTTCCGTTCGTTTTTGGTTGCGTTCCGGGTAATCTATGTAAAAGTTTACACCGCAACACCAAAAGGAGAACACAACACCACTCGAGCATATGGCGGACAATCGCTCATCCGATGATTCACCCAAGCAGGGTCATGGTTCGTCTCATTCAGACCACCATCACCACCATCGACGCAGACGAAAACGACGCCGGTCAAGGAACCATGGCGGCTCCGTCAAATCGGTGAAAGACGGGCTGATGTTGTTTGCGGTCATTCTGGCTTTTGTCGTCGCCCTGGGATTTTGCCTCTGGATGATCGTCCCTCCTCTGCTTCAATACCTCAGTCAATCGACCAACTGGTAATTTTTTGCCACTAAAAAAGATTCAACACTGTCTAATCCAATGCTTGTGTCATGGCCTCGCACCGGATTAGATTGCGGCATGCCAATTCACAAAACTCGTTCACTCATGCAGTCAATCACTGGAGCATTGCTGATCACAGTTTTATTGCTGACAGATGCAGCGCTAGGCCAAGGCTCTGAGTCACTGGCTATTCCGGCGACTGATGAAGGTTTGCCGGGAACCGGTCCGATCCGCCGTTATGACTGGTTTCAAAACCTCTGGCTGCGCAAAAGAACAGCCTGGAGTGAACGTGTTCAAGAAGATCAGAAAACCCTGGTCTTTTTGGGAGACTCCATCACGCAGGGATGGACGGATGCCTTCCACGGCCATTTTGCGGATCTTGAAAAATCCAACCGAGGCATCAGTGGAGATACAACACGCGGGGTTTTGATTCGCATGGACAAAGATGTCCTTTCCCTGAACCCAACCGGCATTGTTCTTTTGATCGGCACCAATGATCTCGAAGAAGGAGCCTCACCAAAAACCATCGCCGGAAATCTAAAATTGATCCTCGACAAACTGCAGGCCCACAAGGCCGACATGCCGATCATCCTGTGCCAGGTCTTTCCAAGTGATGCCTCCAAAAAGCGCCCTGCAGATGCGATCAAGCAAATCAACAAACTCTATGGTGACCTGGCTCAGAACTATCCGCAAGTCACCGTGCTCGACACTTGGACACTCTTTGCAGATGAAAACGGAAATGCCAGGGAACCTGAATTCCCGGATCTCCTTCACCCGAATGAAGTGGGATACGCTAAATGGGCCAAAGCCCTTCAACCTTTGCTGGCCACCACCGGATTCCTGGAAACAAAACGCGAACCTTTCAAACCCGAAGAAGGTTTTGTTTCGCTGTTCAATGGACGCGATCTGACTGGATGGGGTTTTCGCGACATGAAATCCATGATTCAGAAATCGGATTTCTCCGGACAGAAACAATCAAATGACGGACGCTACCAGGCGATCAATGGACGCATTGTCGTCACCACCCCACCGGAAGGACGCCGTATCCAACAAATGTGGACCACCAAGAATTTCCCGGAAAATTTCATCCTGAAACTCGAATTCAGAGCCACCCCCAACGCCGATTCAGGCGTATTCATTCGACGCCCACAACTCCAGTGCCGCGACTACCCCTTGGCGGGCCCGTATAAGGACTTGAAACATTACCGCCCCCAGGAATGGAATGAATTGATCATCGAGGTGCGCGATAGCGTGGCACACTGCACCTGCAACGGAGAAATCCTTGAAGAGGCACTCAAACTTCCCGTGACTGGCCCTATCGGGCTGGAAGGAGATCGCGGTCAAATGGAATACCGCCGGATCCGGTTGAAACGTTTGCAGTGAGCGTAGAGCCACTGTCGATTTGGGAATAAATTTAATTGCTAACAAACGGCATTTTCCCGAGCAAGCGGCACGGGGGTGCAATTTAAAAACTCCAACGGATTCGATTACGCAAACACTTTTGGCAAACGCTGTAACGTTTCCCTAAGGAATCCAAAGCTGTGTCGAGCCACAGCACTCCAAAAAGCGACAACCTTATCCTAACACGCATGCTTTAGGCGGTGGTGAGGATGAAAAAACAAATCCTCAACGACTCTCTGAAATGCGAGCACTCGGATCGTAATTTGGATTTACCGGCATCATCCGGACATTTGTTTCATTCCGCCAGTCCCTCAACTGCGAAAGCAATCGCTTAACCACATCAGGTCTTTGCGTTGCCAAGTCATTTTGTTCGCCGGGATCATTATGAAGATCGAACAACTGAACCGATCCGTTTTCAAAGTATTCCAATAATTTGAATGCGCCTTTTCGAATAGCCCCTCCCGGGCTTTGCATGCCATGGTTGCTGTAATGAGGGAAATGCCAATAAAGAGCATCCCGATCCACAGTGGTTTTTCCGGCAAGATATGGAACCAGACTGATTCCATCCAGGAAGTGATTCCCATTTTTGGAAAGGCCCAGCATATCCAAAATGGTGGGATAAAAATCCACTCCAATGACCGGCTCATGACACTTATACTCTGTGAAAGGAACGTGCCCCGGCCACTTGATGATGAGCGGCACCCGGATCCCACCTTCATACAACCAACCTTTGGCGCCCCTCAGCGGATGATTGGATGTGGCATACGCTCCATCCAACCGATCCGGCGAAACCACCCGATTGGGACGACCAAAATTGGCGGCTGCCATTCCCCCGTTGTCTGAGGTGAAGAAGAGGATCGTGTCATCTGTCAATCCAAGCTCCTCAAGCTTTGCCATCACACGCCCCAAACTCTCATCCATACTTTCCACCATGGCTGCAAACTGGGGATTATCCTGTCTCTGCTTGATCTTGACGGTCTGATCCGGCAGCACTCGATATTGTGATTTGTAAGGTTCTTGAAGCATGAATTGATCCAGGTGACTTCTTTCAAATGCGAGTTCCGCATCGGGATTTCCCTCCAAAATAAAGGGTTCAGGATCGGCCGGCAGCCTTGATCTTTTAGTTTCGTATTTCTCGACCAGATCGCTTGGGCCTTGAATGGGGTCATGAACAGCAAAGTGTGACAGATACAAAAAGAACGGCTGTTCTTCGCTGGATTCAATGAACTTCAACGCCTCATCCGTCAGTACGTCCGTTAGGTAAGCTCCATCTTCATCCTCCAGACCAGTCATATTGAACGGTGAATGGTATCCCGACCTTGGCCACCCTTTGTTCCAGTCGGTAGGAACACGCACATCGAACCCCTGCGCCAGTGGCCCATAGGGTTCTTCGCCCAGATGCCACTTCCCAAAATGTCCGGTACGATATCCATTTTCTTTGAGTGTTTCGGCCAAAGTAATTTCTTCCAAAGGCAAAGCCTGCTTAATGGCTGCATTGCTCAGCTTTTGAAATGGAAACTCACGCCTTCCGGGCAACCAATCGGTGAGCTGCAATCGGGCGGGATATTTTCCCGTCAAAATACTGGCCCGCGATGGGGAACAAACATGACAAGTCGCATAGGCATCCGTGAAATGTACCCCTTCTCTGGCCAATCGATCTACGTTGGGCGTGTCATAAAAAGGACTGCCGTAACACTTCAGATCATTCCATCCAAGATCATCGACCAGAAAGAAAACGATATTCGGCTTGGCATTTCCTCCCAGCATAGACAGGTCTCCATGCATGGCTGCCAGCAAGATCATTAGAAGAAAACTGCGGATCAAACCGGCAAAATGACTCCACAGTAGCTCAAGATTCGTTCTCATTGCGTAGCTCTAATAGTATTTGAATTGCACGGAGACAATCGCTTCTTTATCGCACCGGGCCCTCACCCAATAGGCGCTGTATCCCTGCAGGAAACGGTGGTGTAAATTCTTGCCACCCGTGGTTTGGAAGGTTTCATAGGGCAACCACACTCCTGTCCCATCCACGTCCACTTCCAGGCTGACGTTCGCATCGCGGTCTGACCAGATTTTGAGTTGTTTATGGTCATACCCGGTCATCAGATAAGGATCGGACGGTTCACCGGGCTTGACCTCAGTTTCCATCCACGGTCCACCCTGACCACGTGGTTTTCCCAATCGCCACAAATCATCCACCACGCCCGCCCAAACAGCAGCTTTCCCATCCTCACTGCGAAATATACGGTCGCTTTCGGTGGAATCATCCATGCCGGTGAAAAACAGCAAACCGTTGTGCGAGCAAAAATCATGGATACGCAGCTGATGAGTGGCGATGGGACGCATCTTCGCCAGCCCCTGGGCATTGCGCGCAGGAAGTTCGTAGAACGTTCCGTGAATATTCAACAAATCCCGTTCAGTGGCTACCTCACGACAAACTCGAGCCAGGGAAAATCCGCTTTTATTCGATGCATCTCCATAAGCATCCATCCTTGGCAGTCGATATCGCTTTCCATCTTCTTCGATCACGATGGAAGCGTTATCGACAGAGTATGCTTTCGCGGGCTGGCTCACGTCGGAGACCAGTTGATGCATGGCAGCCGGATCGTCGACGGGTTTCAACTCCATACTCGATGTCAGAGCGTAAAAACCGGCATCATCACCCGAAGCATTGGACGAAGCCACAACCCCCAATCGATCATGCGCAAGACTTCGCATCAAACCGTAGCTCTTGGCTTGAACTTCGCCAGAAGCCACGCCATCAAATATCGCGTCATTCCTGGTGCGACGGGTGTCTTTGTTTCGATACTGAAAGTGGGCAGTGACATCCTTGGCATCCGACAGGGTTCTTACTCGAATCCATGTCCCGGCTTCATCGGCACTAAAAAGATAAGAATGGTTTCCCTTGGGCCCAATGGTCCATGTATGAATCCTGGTCCATTGGTCATTCCCTTTCTGATCTGCTTCCAACTCCACCGTGATCTCTTCGTCAGACTGATGTTGCAGATGGATCTGCCGATAATCGTATCCTGAAAACAGATACGGATCGCTCACCTGCCCTGCCTTCACATCATCACGCAACCAAACCGAACCCCGGCCAATTGCCGGTCCCAAATGATCCAATCTTTCGGGCTCGACACACCATAGATTGGAATTGGATTGCTTGGGTGATCCATGAGCAGCCTTGAACGAGCGTTTGTTCAGGAATTCGGCACGTGCCGAATCATCGCAACCCATCACCACACGATCGCCCCACCGACAAAAATCACCCACCACTTTCAGGTAATTGGATCTCGGGGCAATTCCCGAAGATTGATGCCTGGAGAATGCTTTTGGAAACTTCCAGAACGTTCCATGCATCGTAGCCAGCAAATCTTCCTCGCCAATTTCCCGAATCCTTGGCCATTCGGTATTCCACCCGTGCGAACCATCGTAACTATGGCTTCCTTTCGGCAGGCGATAAAAGGTCCACTCCTGATCTTCCAGCAATCCCAATATCAGCGAGCGGGCATCCCACCCAAAAGTCCAAATCGGATCTTTATCGGGGTGTTGGTTTCCATGAATACCACCCGGCCCAGTCACTTCACAAAATTGATTGCGCCGAATCATCTGCCAATCCCCTCCCCCTGTCCAGCGAGCCAGGGATCCGGATGCGATGGTCGGATCACGACCGACGTCCGGATGACGTTCTCCGTTATTGGCATAAATCAACTGCCCCTGACCGGAATACATCCCTTTGCCATGGTATCCGGGCAATTTCGAGACCAAGCCCACAGCCGGCGCTCCGGAATTGCCGTCCCGAATGAAACAGCTTACATCCAAGGTTCTCAAATCCACTTCATATAATCCCTCCTCCATGGTTGCATAATACACCTTGTGCTCGGGATCGCTCAGATGACGTGCGTTGGCGGTCAATCGACCGAACATTTTATCCGGGGAAATGACACGAATTTCACCCTGCGCGTTGATGACATAAGGACCGATCAGCAAGTGTTGGGATTCAGAATGAATCATTCGGTTCGCCGGGGTTCCTCCGACACTGCCCTTGAAAATGATTTGGTCCAGGTCAGGCGTTATTTCGTAAAGTTTATCCGTCGAGCCACCCGGCTGATGCGGAGCATATGTAACGGCCCATAACCTGCCTTGCCAGGGTACCACTGCGCCTGTCCCGCACTCATTCTCATCGTTCCACATGGTCAGATGAGGGTAAATACCTGAAATTTGAATGGGATGCGGATCAGCTCCATACAAGTTCACCAGATAAAACTGAGAACAGATCAACCAGATACAGAACACACGAAAATTCATACCCGTATCATGTGCGACGAACCATCAATTGGCAACCAGTTTGGCCAGAAGCTTTGCGCTGATAAGCAGGCGGTATGGGTTTCCTGGAAGTTCTTCGAAATCGAATGATTGGTAAAACGCTTTGGCTTGATCATCCAGGCAATCAATAACCACCCCTACAAATGCAAAGGTCTTGCCTGCCTCATGACAGTCACACAACGCTTGTGTCAGCAGTCTTTGACCATGCCCTTTGCCTTGACATGAAATGTCAATACCAAGCCAGGCCAGCAAAGCCACTGGCACCCCTCTATTAGGAAGCCGTTTTCCTATTTGAACAGGCAAATCAGAGACATCAACTTGAGCGGTGGCAATCGTATAAAATCCAATCAAATGTTGATCATCATCTACCAGGACTCGAGTGACAGATAAGCGCTTACGCTGGTGTTGCAACGCCTTTGTTGCTATCCAATCATCCACTTTTGCTTTACCGCTACGAAACGAGCCACGTCGATGGTGTTTTTCCAAATTCTCAATTCGAAAACCTGCAGGAAATCGGACCATCACTCAATCCCCTTCAATGTTTTCCATGAGCGATCGCTCGCAGTTTCTTCTGAGATTTGGTCAATTTGGGGGCCTCATTCAAGGCATGCCAAAATTGCTCCTGCTCCTCGGGTGTCAACGCAATGATGTTTTTTCCGGATTCCTCTACCTCGCGTTTTGCTTGCAACACGGTCACTTGTCGCACGTAATCACTCACACTTATTTTTCGTATTTCCGCCGCCTTGCTTAAATAGTCTTTACTGGAAGCATCAAGCCTTATCAGCACTTGATCGGTTAGTCCCTTGGCTTTCTTAATCATAAGCCACATGTATATCTATTTGATATACAAATCAAGCAAAACAAACGATCTTCCCAAAAACGGGTTTAAATTGTAATCGCAAAAGTGAGCGTTGGAGGTATGCTGAATCCAAGGATATTTCAAATCACTATGTGCGCTGCTGAAAAAAAACGACGGGGCTGTTTCTTCTATGGCTGTATCACTTCCATCATTCTGGGGCTGATCCTTTTTGTTGGCATTCCTCTGACCCTCTTTTTTGGGTTTAATTACGCGGTCAAAACAGTGGTCAACAACTACGCCGACCAACAACCCATGGAACTGCCGGTGGTTGAAATGCCACAGGCAGAAGTCAATTCACTGCGGCAACGTGTCGACCAGTTCCAACAGGCAATCGCTGAAAACACACCGACTTCTCCCTTGGAACTCAGCTCCGACGAACTCAATGCACTGATCTTCCACGATCCTCAACTGGCCAAACTCAAGGGCAAAGCGTTTCTGGATTTCGTAGACAATAAGGTCAAAGGGCAGCTGAGCATTCCGCTCTCAGACCTGAACATCGGAACAGGCGAATCCCTTTACTTGAATGGAACAGGCATTTTTGAGGTATCCATCCAAAACGGCACCCTCTCAGCCAAACTGGATTCCCTGGAGATAAAGGGCAAGCCACTCCCCGCCAAGTTCAGCGGATGGTTCAAAGGGAAAAACCTCTTCGAAAATGCCCAGATGGATCCCGAAGCTCAAAAATTCATCAATCGAATCAGTCGTCTTGAAATCAAGGATGGCAAACTGATTCTGGAAAAGGATGCAACCCCGCCCCAAGCGGAAGTGGAGGACTCCGGTGCCTTTCAACAACTCGAAACCGGCACAACACCCTGATAGATACACTACGCCAGCAGAAATCCATTAATAAACTCCGCGCCTCTGTCCCTCAATCACGCACCATGCGGAAGGGGGTGAAAAATTTACTTGGCCAGGCAACGGCATCCTCAGCGGACCAACCAGAGAAAACCTCCGATCATTGCAGCAACCGCAACCCAGGAGAGCAGGAACCCAATCACAGAAATGCGCGAAGGAACGGGTAATTCAAAATCACTACCTGCAAACCAACACCGACGTGTCGCGGGCAGGGTCCCCTCCGGCAATTGACAACTCTCGGTGATCACTTCTCCGGAGCGAACCGGGGTTCGGATCAAGTCATGGAAACGATTCAGTAAATCACTGTCTCTGCGAGGTGTAATCAAACTCGCCAGGACACCCGCCACAATCGCTGCAGACAGGTAAAAAACAATCTGCCAGGGTTCGGAGATGCTGGATTTCGTCGCGCTATGCACCACCAGGTTCCATGTTTTGGACACTGGAAGAGATTGAACCCATTCAACCATTCGCGGCTGCAGGGTCAACCACCACACAACAAATCCCGTCAGAGTGCTGGCCCAGGCTCCAAACCCATTGAATCGTTTCCAAATAAGCCCGATCCAAAATGCAATCCCTAGCATCGGGGCTATTTTCAACCAGGTCTTGAGTCCGGAAACCACATTAGGCATCCAGAACGCACAAGCCACTCCCCCCAAGACAATCAACAACGACACCACCCGTCCTACGGCAAGGTAATGTTGAGGCGTGCGTTCTCGAACAATCGGTTTATAGAGGTTTTCGGTGAACAGTCCGGACGCGGCAATCATCATGGAATCACACGAACTCATGACTCCTGCAAGCAACGAAGCCAGGAATAACCCCAACATTCCAGGCATCGCCTTGGGAAGAAATTCAGCCGCCATCTGCCCGTAGACCTGGTCCGGTTGCACCTCCGCCAAATCAGTGCCCTGTTGCATATACCACGCCAATGCCGCAATCCCGGTGACCGCCCAGGCAGCCGTGCAAATACGTTTAATCAGATTACCCACCACAAATCCAAAGCGACCATCCATCTCGGTGCGACCTGCCGCACAAACACCCATGATGAAGGGTTGAGCCACAATCCCGACCAATGAAAGGATGGCAAAGGTTCCAATAAAAAAGGGAGTGATACCCGCCGGAGCAACCATGGAAAGCATGCCGGGATCCTGAATCGTTTCACGCACGCCCTGCAATCCACCCACCGCGGACAGCACCCAGGGAAGGAGCATCACCGAAAACAGGACCGTCAGAATGCCTTGGATATAATCCGTCACAATGGCGGCCCCCAAACCGCCGGCCATTCCGTAAACCACGAACAAGACGGCCACCACGGGCATTGCAACGGAAGTGGAAATAGCGCCTTGCGTGCCCGATTCTATGAGAGCTCCCGCGCCTTTAAGCAACAGGCCAATTTTAACCGAAAGCCCGATCATACCCACCAGAGCAAACAGCACCGCCACACTGGATCCAAAACGCAGTGCATACACATCAGCTGTGGTGGTGGCTCGAAATCGTCGAAAAATCGGTGCCAGCAGCCAGTAAAACGGAGTATTAAATAACCACAACCACTGATACCAGATGCCGGACAAACCCTGACGAAACGTCCCTGAGGCAACCACCACCGCCTGATCCGATGCAGTCCCCGTGCCGAAGGCATGCATCATCATCATGCCCTTGCCAAACTTACGTGGCATGAAAAATTCCGACTGCTTTTGGATCCCCTTCCCAAGACGAATCCCAAGCCAGGTGATCCCAAGCAAATACCCCACGATGACCGCCCAATCCACCATTGGCATATTACCCATGATCCGTTCCTCCCTTTGATTGATGACGATACAGGGCAGCCACCGAGCTGTTATCCATCTGCCCCAGTCCCATTTGCTGCGCCTGCTTCAACAACTCGGCGTGCAATGAGGTTAAAGGGACATTCAATCCCTTCGATGTCGCCTCTTCCAACATGATTCTCACATCTTTGAAATGCTGTGAAAGTCGTGCCTGAGGCGGTTCAAAATTCCCTCGAACCATGCGTTCCCCTTTGGATTCCATCACCCCGGAAACGGCAGGGGTTTGCTTGAGCACTTCCAAAGTTTTCATAGGATCGATCCCCAGAACATCAGCAAACGCCAGCCCCTCGGCCAACACCATTCTGTGAAGCCCCAGGATCATGTTGTGAACTAACTTGAATCGAGAGGCAGCCCCCACTCCACCCAAATAAAACGGCTTGCTGGTCAGATCATGTATGAGTGGCTTCAGTGATTCGAAAATCACGGATTCACCTCCAAAAAACATCGCCGCTTTTCCTTCCCGCATCAGTTCACTTGAACCGGCAACATTGGCTTCCAGGTAATGAACACCGACATCAGAGAGATTTGCCGACAACTGTTCCATTTCCTCCGGCTTACCCGTCGTCGCATCCAGGACAATTTGACCGGAACAAAATTTGTCAAGGTTTTCCCGAATCAACTGAAGCGCTACAGAGCTGTTCGGAAGACAGAGCATGATCACATCCGCATGACCCAACAAATCATTGAGGGAAGCCATCACTTCAACGGCTTCCACCTGGAACGGGTTAAGATCAAAACCAGACACCTTCCGCCCACTCCGAACAAGCTTTTGTGCAATCGCGCTCCCCAACAAACCAACACCCACAATCCCTATCGGTTTGGCAGGGGCTAAAACAAGATCAGAGATATGCGATAACTTGGAACATTCGGTCATAACTGGAACGCGCGACATATAACAAAGGAATCAACCTGCCTGCAATCATAGTATTCCCGGGAGGTGACATATCTACGTTCATCTTCGTCCTCTCCAAGATTCCACGAATACGGTGATGCGGTTCAAGAACGCTCCCTAAATCAATAAAAGACTTTTTTCCGCTGACACTACTACCGTAGTAGTATTAATTCGGTCGTAGCAATGAAAACAAAAGCCACCACTCCTCCTCCCCGTCGATTGGGCGACCTTCAGTTGCGCATCATGAAAATACTATGGGAACAAGGTTCAGCTAGCGCAGGCGATGTGCGTAAAGCCTTGATCCCGGTAAAAGATCTCGCCTACACCACCGTGGCCACGATGCTTCGCAAGATGGAGGACAAGGGCTTGGTGACCCACACCACTCAGGATCGGACTTATATCTACACACCACTCGTGAAAGAAGATTCTGTCTCAAAAAGCCTGGCAGGTGAACTCCTCGACAAACTGTTCGAAGGAAATCTCGCCGGCATGGTGAGTCACTTGCTCACTGCCAAGGATGTCAGTCACGAGGAACTCGAAGAACTGGAAGCATTGATCCAATCCAAAAAGAAAGAGGCCAAATCATGAACACCGATTTCCTAAGCCTGGCCCAGGAATCGGCCACTTTACTCGGTATCCATATTACCTGGATACTTTTGTTGACTTTGGGAGCATCCCGCTGGATCCACCACATCATCCTCCAACGCACCCTCTGGCGCAGTACGTTCCTTGCAATATTGCTACTTTTGGGAAGCACATTCTCGGGCCTCTACCAATGGAACTGGATGTCCGGGGCCTCATTACATACCGTAGACCAGGCTTCCCAGTGGAAACCGATGCAACTGGTCTCGGATTCTATCGCGACAACTTCCATTCAACCAGAAGCACCTGTCATCCAAATCCGAGATGCCAAAGCTCCTTCCGCTACGGCAACTACGACAACGGTATTTTTGCTGCAGATTTGGTTCCTCGGGATGGCAATCACTTCCGGTTTAATGATATTCAATGCCATGATCTGGCGCATTCGAATATTCCGCAAGGCATCACCCGCATCCTCCAATCTCCGATATCTTTTCAAGCAAGCGGCCAAATCACTGAACTACCGTCGCATTCCACAATTGATCGAATCGCCCAGTATCAGGAGTCCTTTGGTGATGGGATGTTTCAGACCGGTGATCGCATTTCCAGTTGATCATGCAAACCTTTACAACGCGGACGAGCAACACCTGATCATGTCGCATGAAATCGCACACCTGCGTGAAAAGGATGGATGGTGGCAATGCCTGGCCAATTTGGCCTGCATGGCGGCCTGGTGGCATCCCTTGGTATGGATCGCACGTCAACGTCTGCGTCAATGCGCAGAAGAAACTGCCGACAACCTCAGCACACACAACACAACACACCGCGAACAACTGGCCTCCTGTCTGGTGCGCATCGGTCGAGAACTCAACGCCACGCGCTGCCCCGGTGCCCCATCGATTTTTGGAGCAGGTTTCCGCTCTCAACTTGGTAAACGCGTTGAACGGCTGATCCAACACGATCCTTCTTGGAACGAAAGACCGAAAGGAGTCCTCTGGATATCCCTTCGTCTTGCAGCGCCCCTTCTTCTCATCGGAGCGATGTTTTCTACCGCATCCTGGTTTGGGACTTATTCCGGATCTAACGCATCTGATTCAATTCGACACTCCGTTGTTGGGCTGATGCTGATGGCAGAAGAGGAAGGACCTCCTTATGAGTTTCCTGGTAAAGTAGAGGAAAGCTTAGCATCCGAGATTGAAGCAAGATTGAAAAAAACGGTCATCCCAACATTTAAATACGATGAAGAAAACACTTATGAGAATTTAAAAAAACTGCGCAAAGCCATTTTGAGTGTCGAACCAACTTGGGAAAACTTGACCATTAACCTCAGATCTCCTTCGTTGGTGGGTTCTGTTGACACAAGCAAATCAGAAGACAAATCAAGTGATCCTGAAGGGATTAAAGCTGAACTAAGCACTCATATCATAGGCTACATTCAATTTGGCCCGGCTAAGGAAATTCCAAATCATATCCCTCCATATCAGCGATTGATAAAAGAATCAGATTTTCTAGGAACGTCAAAAAGTAAAAATATAGAAAAGCCCCATACCCCAAAGATTACGGAACTAGCAAACGAAACTGCCTATGATTTGCTATTCAAAATCATGCAGCCCTATCAAATAACAAACCATCATTACTTTGCAAAGGACATGGTGATATTTGATGTAGGTAAAATGATAACAGCGGGATACTACTCCAGCCAGGAAAATGAATCCCAAACATCTCCAACAACCTCACCCCAGTTTGAGGGACCTCCCGCACCAATCACAGCATCACCGTTAAACGCTGCTAAAGCAGAGGTGCCAGAATTCTACACAAGGGTCTACAAAACGAATCCACCATCTTTTCTGCAACGCATCATGGCCTTGTCTGGTTCATTAAACACGTCACAAAGTCCTGGTGACTCTGATATTCAAAAAACAGTTCACAAATTCATCTCCAATCTCGGCATAAAGAACATATCAGAAACTGCAGTTTCAAGTTCCGTAGGACCGGCGCACAACGATGCGTCCGCTTTGAGAACAATACAGGACGCCAAAGCCATTTTTTATAACGATCGAAACGGTAAACTCTTTACGCGACTCACACTCGAAGACCATGACAAACTCGAAGCAGCACTCGCTCTTCTTCAGGACCCTGCCGAACGGAATACCAAGATCGCTATGAACATGCATGTGGTGCAACTGAATGAAGCCGGCATCAAGACTTTGAAAGAGTTTGGATTTGATACCACCACTCAGGATTCCGGTCAGTTTGAACACACCATCGATACCCCCACTTTGGAACGATTACTGTTGCGAATGAACCTTGCGCCAGGTGTCGACATTCTCCAGTCCCCTCGAATCACCGCATTAAACGGGCGACAGTCCGAACTGAAAGCCCAGGAACTGAGACGCATCGTCACAACCAACGAAACCGGCAACATTCAGACGGAGGAAATCGCAACCGGTCCGTCATTGAGTGTGATTCCAAAAATCCAGGCGGATGGCAAATTGCAGATAACAGCACACTTTGAGTTGCTGGAATTTCTTGGCTACGACGATCCAGGTTCCTTTCGCATCGTTACACAAAACAGTCATCAACAAAACAATGCTGACCTACCCAACAAGAAACCGTCATTCACCGGCAACTACCAGGAAATGTTGAAAGAAATGGACTTGGCCCCCAAACGCGAAATTCCAAATGTCATTCTGAAGTATATGCCCAGTCAACTGAAACTAAAGCAACTCAGCAACGAACTGGAAACCGCTCAACAAACCAAGGCTCAACTTGAAGCAAAGGTATCAAAGAACGCCAAAGACACCATCAACACTCAAAGAAACCTTGCCGCAGTAAAAGCCTTGATCCCGGCATTTCAAAAACAACTTGATCAAGAAGTCGCCAGCATCAGGCGCCATATCCTTGCACAAATGGACAGTCAAAATTTTAACGGGAAAAGTGTTAACCCAACCGAATCAGGCATCATCACTGCGTCAACAAACGAGTCAGCAGAAAACACTCCTGTTCCGTTACCTAGATTCAATCGACTCAAATTGAACACCAATACATCCCTCCAATCAGGTCAAACACTGATCATGGGCGGCCTCAAATCAACCGAAACCGTCCAATGGAAAGACAATGTACTCGTCATGAGTAAAATCCCACTCCTCGGAGGCATGTTTCGACGAGAAGGCACCAGCACCACGGAACAATACATCTACATCCTGATCACGCCAACAATCCTGGAGTAGCCGCATTCGTCAGAATGTGCCCCCCCGAACAAACCACGCGTAGGCAAGCGCAGCCACAACAGTAGCTGCCTTCGCCAAAAGGTGGCCCGCACACCCCAAGGCATCCCTTCCCCACAACTCCACGCTTTGGCAAGCGCCGCTACGGTGTTCTCCCGCTATCAATCCTGATGCATTCGCTGGCGTTTAGGCGTTTGATTTTTTGAGCCAGCTTGGGACTTTTGCTTCTGAGCAACTGATTCCAAATACGGCCGCAGGCATATCGGCTGATCACTGCGCCCTGTTCGTTGATAGTCCACCCAAAGTGTTTCGGCAACGGTTTGCGGTTCCAAATTGATTTGTTCGGTCAGGTAATGAAACACATAGGCGACCAGCTTGGTCAGGGCAATCCCGTGACGGTTTCCCGTGCTCCCATATAACCAATCACTAAACGCCATAAAGGAGTCAAAAGGGTTTTGCGTCTTGCTCCAAATCAACGAAACAGTGCCGATGAAGTTCCCACTGTTGCCGACAAGATCCCAATATCGTGCAAATCGTTTGATGCGCTGCAAGTCCTCAAAGCATAGGTGCTGGTTCTTTATAATCTCATACGGCGGCTCCTCATCATAGACCATGTTGTATGTTTGATCGTGACGCACGATCGGCGTGCCCCTTAGCCGCTTCAGGATTCCAATCTGGATTTCATGGGGGTTCAACTCAATGAGCTGATTGAACCCCTGTCCAAAGGATACAAAGTCTTCACCAGGCAGTCCCGCGATCAAATCCACATGCAGATGAACCCCTGTTTCCTGCCGCAGAAACCGAATGTTGTCTCTAGTTTTCTCAAGGTTCTGTCGTCGACTGATGTTGTTGGCCACCTCATCGTTGAATGTTTGAATACCAATCTCAAATTGAACCGATCCTTTGGGGAATTGCTGAATCAACCCGCGAAGCGCTTCCGGCAATCGGTCGGGTATCATTTCGAAATGCAGGAAGAGCCCCGGTTCATAGAGATCCAGAAAACTTTGCAGGATAGTGGTTCCGGTCTTGATATTCAGATTGAAGGTGCGATCGACAAATTTGAAATGCCTGACGCCCCGATCGAACAGTTTCTTCATGGCCTCCATGAAGGATTCAAGCTCGAAAGCACGCACTGGGACATCCAGAGAAGACAGACAGAATTCACAGGTGAACGGACAACCCCTCGAAGCTTCCACGTAAATGATCCGATTTTTGATATCATCGTCGGTATAAGTGTGGTAAGGAAGTTGGATTTCACTCAAAGCAGGCGTGGGAGAATGAACGATCTTCGGATGGACCTCAGGCTCCTTATGTGATTCTGAAATCAAATTCCGGCATAACTGATAGAAAGTCACATCCGCTTCCCCCGTCACGACATAATCGACACCTTTGAGCCAGTCCTGGGTATTTGTTTCGTAACTGACTTCAGGTCCGCCCAACACAATCTTCAGCGTCGGCCGAATTTTCTTCAGGAGCTGAACCAGGTATTTGATTTGGGAAACATTCCAGATATAAACTCCCAAACCGATGATTTCCGGTTGGCGACTGAGAATGCGTTCGGCGACATCAACCATACGTTGGTTGATATCAAACTCAACGATACCCGCCTGGTCCTGCAGTTCTCCCAAATTGGTATAGAGATACCGCAGTCCAAAAGATGCATGGATGTATTTCGCATTGATTCCGACCAAAAGAATCCTGTTGGAGCATGAGGTTTGATCATGCGCTCCGTTTGCCTGTGATTCCAATGGCATATCAGTACCCGAGAGGCGCGTTGGATGCATCCCTTTTTAAGCCTGGCAATATTAACAAAAGCCGTATCGACTCACACTTTCCCCTGCTTTCTCCAGCGATACAAGGTCGTTGGGTGAATCCCCAACTGCGCGGCAACCCATCCCAGATTGTTATCAGATTGGACCAGCAGGTCACGGGCAAGAGCCATTTTCTGTTTGGGAGAGAGAGCGGGTGTCGAGGGCCAACCGGTCATTTGTTGATTGGGATACCCACCGGCTGCCTGCATGGGAGCTCCGCCAGCAGGCTGAGGAGCGTAGCCACCCGGTTGCCCCGGCATGGGCTGGAATCCTCTTTGTCCAGCGTCCCCTCCCGGCACATAATTTTCCTGCAGTTGTTGTCCGGGTATGCCACCGTTCATCGCTGCGGAAGCGTTCTGCGAACCTCCCTGCTCCGATGCGGAAATAGGTTTTTCCCACCACGCAGCCCGCAAGACCGGGCCATCATGCAAGACCACCATGCGGTCGATCTGACTTTTCAGTTCACGCACATTACCAGGCCAATGATAAGCCTGAAATGCCTGCACCAGCTCAGGTTCAATCCCGTCGAAATGTTTCCCGAATCGCTCACTTGCCATGTCCAGGAAGAGTTTCACGAATTGCGGAACATCATCATTGTGCATGCGCAGAGGGGGAATCCTCAGTGTGATTTCGGAAAGACGGAAATAAAGGTCGGTACGAAAATTATGGCGTTCGGTTTCGTTGTCCAGATTTCGATTCGTCGCTGAGATCACGCGAACATCAATGGGATAATCTTCCGTCCCTCCGATTCGGCGCGCTTTTCGTGTTTCCAGAAAGCGCAGCAACTTGGGTTGGAGTCCCATGTCAAGCTCCCCGATCTCATCCAGAAACAAGGTTCCACCGTTGGCTTGCTCGACCAGACCTTTCCTGGCTTTCACCGCGCCTGTGTAGGACCCCTTTTCGGCACCGAACAATTCGGCTTCGATCAAGTCTTTGGGAATGGCGGCACAATTGACCGCGACAAAAGGTTCACGTCCGCTGGATGCATGCAATGCCTGCGCAACGCGTTCCTTACCAACACCCGATTCACCCAGAATGAGAACGGTGGCATCGGTGGGGCCAAGCCGCTCGATACCTTGGCGCAGGTTCTGCATGGCGTAGGATTCACCTACCAATATGTCCTTGGATTCCAGCGTCTTTCCTCCGTATAGCTGAATCCACAGGTGTTGCGAATCGCATGCCTTTTGCAGAGCTTCCTTCCATCGTGCAACATCGTCTTCGAGATCCAGCACATCATAGGCACCGTCCCTCATGGAGTTGACTGTTTCCTGAGTGCCCATGTTGGAGCCAAACGCAATGTAGCAACGACTTGTCTGACTCAAACGCACACGAATGTGTGCCCATCGATCGTCTTGGGTACATTGGACAGGAATCATGTACACGCTGTCATGCGTGTTATGGCTTAGTTCTTTGATCTGATCAGGTTCAAAAAACTGGCATCGATACCCCATGGAGGTGACCCAGGCTTCTGCCTTGCGGGACTCCGGGTGATTCAGGAGTTGAATAATCATGTTTAGTTGTTGGTTGGTTGGTTGTTAGCATAGATCACCAAAACACATGCCAGCGATCATTGCAATGAAAAACATTGCAAACGCGAAACTGCAGCTGCGATTTTGCGACTTTTGCAGATGGAAGGTGCTCAACTGACTGCTCCACGGTTCCTGATTTATCGGCATATTTCAGTCTCCCCTCCAATAATTGCTTTCTCTAAAATGGCATATTTGATTCAATGCGCCCCTCATGAAGATACTGGTGATTGGATCTGGAGGTAGAGAGCATGCATTGGTCTGGAAACTCGCTCAATCGAGCAACGTTTCAGCCATGTGGTGCGCGCCTGGTAACGGCGGGATTGCATTGGAAAAGCTTTCCAATAGTGGCGAACCCGTACAGTGCGTGAACATTGGCGCGGAAGATCTTGAAAAACTCCTGGACCTGGCAGACCAGATCAAACCCGACCTGACCGTTGTCGGCCCTGACAATCCACTGTCGATGGGCATCGTGGACCAATTCCAAAAAGCCGGATTCACCATCTGGGGTCCAAATGCCCAGGCGGCCCAATTCGAGGCCTCGAAAGCTTTTTCACAGGAGTTCATGCAGCGCCACGATATTCCGACTGCCCGGTCAGGAATTTTCACAACGCCAACGGAAGCATTGGATTTCGCAAAATCACTCAATGGAAAATGCGCCGTCAAAGCAGATGGTCTTGCGCTCGGCAAGGGAGTGCTGATCACGGATACAATCCAGGAAGCAGAAGCTGCCATCCAACAAGTCATGGTCGACAAATCATTTGGCACCGCCGGCAATCAGGTCGTCATCCAGGAAAAACTCGAAGGTCTTGAGATATCCATGCACGCCCTCTGCGATGGCAAGCACTACCTGCTTTTCGATACATCACAGGATCACAAACGTGCTCTCGACGGTGACGGTGGATTGAACACCGGAGGGATGGGCACCTACTCACCTGCACCTTTTCTTAATCCGGAACAACTTCAGAACATCAGAGAAACAGTTCTCGACAGGTGGATGAGCGGCTGTCTCAAGGAGGGAATTGACTTCAGAGGCATGCTTTATCCGGGACTGATGTTGACCCAGGATGGACCGAAAGTTCTTGAATTCAACGCTCGTTTCGGTGACCCGGAGACTCAGGTCTACCTCATGCGATTGAAAAACGATTTACCGGAACTACTGCTGGCCAGCGCCGAAGGTCGACTCGAAGGAATGCAACTGGAATGGTCAGACCAAGCCTCGACGTGCGTGGTCATGGCATCGGGCGGGTATCCCGAGGCCTACGCAAAGGGCAAGGTCATCGAAGGAATCGACCGTGCGGAGACAGATCCATCGATTAAAGTGTTTCACGCAGGGACAAAGTTAAACGATGAAGGCCAATTACTCACAGCGGGCGGACGAGTGCTGGGAGTGACAGCTCTGGGGAGCGATTTAAGTGAAGCCACTCAAAAAGCGTACAAGGCTGTAGAGGAAATTCATTTCGAGGCTTGTCATTTTCGTCGTGACATTGCCGCCAAGGCTCTGTAATGAGTTGGGCAAGGTGCCGATAGATCCTGGATCAGGCATCACTAAGCCGTTCCGTTCAAACTTCCCGACCGTGGTGAGTCAGTTATATTCCACACCGGGTTTCACGACCATTGATCACATGCGAATATTAACAGCATTTTGTTTAGCTCTTTTGCTGCAAGCAGACCTGACACTACAAATCTGGTCAGCTGAGTCGAACGAACCTGCCGACACAGCGGTGGCTGCCACGACTGGACTGCCAAAATATGATGAAATCGTTCAGACCATCGAATCCCGTCTGGGCGATATCAGCAAAGAAGACCTTGAACATGCTGCGCTTCAGGGAATTCTCACGGAATTTCAGACACGGGTGGAATTGAAAACACCAACCCCAAACGATGCACATCAAACCCTGCCACCATCTCTGGCAAAAAAGGAAGTCATCGGAAAGAGCATCGGCTACATTCGAATCGCTGAAATCCGCCCATCAACTGCGAAGGAAACATTGGAAGCGGTCGAGTCACTACGGGTTAAAACGCCTCTTGGAGGAGTGGTCCTGGATCTGCGTTATGTGGGGGGATCGGATTTTGATTCAGCATTGAGTTTGGCAGCGGTTTTTATCGACGAATCAACCCCGCTTCTGGACTGGGGTAATGGCATGCGACCTGTTCCACCAGGCACCACAAAAATCGACCTTCCCACTGTCATTCTGGTCAATGAAGCGACAACAGGTGCCGCCGAGGCTCTCGCTGCCGGGCTCCAACAGGCAAACGCAGGACCGTTGGTCGGTCGTCAAACGTCGGGAAATGTTCAATCGAGAGAAAACATCCCGCTATCAAGCGGTCATTTCCTGGTCATTTCATCCGGATCAATCTCTCTTGCCGACGGCACCAAACTTACAGGAAAAGGTATTGAACCGGACATCGCGGTGGATGTGTCCGCAGCGGAACAAGCTGCTTTGTTTGATGATCCTTATGGGCAGATCAATCAATCACAAGTTGACGCCGGTGAACGCATGAATGAAGCGGAACTCATGCGGCGCCAGAAAGAAAATGGAGGAGCAGCCATCGATATCAACGTTCCCCCAGTGGGATCCGAAGAAACCTCCCCCAAGCCAAAAGCCATCAAGGACCCCATCCTGGCCCGGGGCGTGGACGTCTTGACCGGGTGGCACATTTTCAGCAACTTGAAGAAGTAAGGAAAGAAGACTTCTTTTAAGTTGAAACCAGATTAAATTGACGAAACGTTCGGAATGCCAACTATGACAAAAATCTTGTTCATTTGCACAGGAAACATCTGCCGAAGCCCTATGGCCGAAGGCTACCTTCGTCACTGGGCGAACAAAGCGGATCGTAAGGACATCGTAGTGGCCTCGGCTGGAGTGGGTGCCATGTCCGGGCAGGCTCCAAGCCAAAACTCCGTGCAAGCTCTCAATGAATGGGGAATCGACATCACGGCACAACGAAGCCAGATGGTTTCCGAGGAACTCATTCAACAGTCAGATTGGATTTTCGGAATGACGCAAGGCCATGTGGACGCCATCCGCGCCATCTTCCCGGACGCTTCCGAAAAAGTTTTATTACTTCGCCATTTCAACGAGGAACTACAGGGCTATGACAAGGAGATATCAGACCCCATTGGAGGAAGTCTGGAGATTTACAAAACATGTCGAGATGAGATTAAACAAGGTATCGACCGTATGATTGAAGCCCTGCTTGAGAACACCTCATCCGGTTCGGACCAAACACTCACGATAGCCATTGGCTCCGATCACGCAGGATTTACAGCAAAAGAAGCCCTGAAAACCCATTTGGAATCAGCGACGAAACAAGTGGTCGACATGGGAACTCACAACGAGAATTCCACCGATTACCCGGATTACGCCCAGGCGGTGGCGCAAAGCGTGGCTCAAGGGCAAAGTGATATTGGAGTGCTGGTTTGCTCGACCGGAGTCGGCATGTCCATTGCAGCCAACAAAGTATCGGGTGTCCGTGCGGCCCTCGTACATGATGCCGAGACCGCCCGATTGGCCAGGGAACACAACCACGCAAACATTCTCTGCCTCGGTGCCAAAGGAAAAACCGAAGACGATTTATGGGCCAGTCTCCAGGCCTTTCTTGAAACAGAATGTGGAGGCGACCGACACCAGCGTCGTGTCCGAAAAATTATAGCCATGGAACAAAAACAAAACCACTCGGTTGCAGCCGTGGATCCGGCCATCGCACAAATCATCGAAAAAGAACGCCAGCGTCAGCAGGAAAACATTGAGCTGATCGCCAGTGAAAACTTCACCAGCCCCGCCGTTATGGAAGCCCAGGGTTCGGTTCTGACCAACAAATACGCGGAAGGATATCCCGGCAAACGCTGGTATGGCGGATGCGAATATGTCGACGAAGCCGAGCAACTGGCCATCGACCGTGCAAAACAGCTTTTTGGAGCCGAACATGCCAACGTCCAGCCACACTCTGGTTCGGGCGCCAACATGGCGGTCTATTTTTCCACTCTCAAACCGGGTGACAAAATTCTCACCATGGATCTCAGCCACGGAGGCCACTTGACCCATGGCAACAAGGCCAATTTCTCCGGAAAGTTCTTCGAAGTCGTGCACTACGGCGTCCGAAAGGAAGATGAACGGATTGATTACGATCAATTGGAACAAATGGCCAAAGAACACCGGCCCAAAATGATCACTGTCGGGGCAAGCGCCTATCCCCGGATCATCGATTTCGAGCGCATGGCTGCCATCGCCAAAGAAGTGGAAGCTTACCTGTTGGCGGATATCGCGCACATTGCCGGATTGGTGGCCACCGGCAATCACCCCAGCCCCGTCGTACATGCCGATTTCGTGACCACCACCACACACAAAACGCTGCGCGGTCCGCGCGGTGGTTTGATTCTCTGTGGACAGGAACATGCCAAAGCCATCGATTCGCAGACCTTCCCCGGGATCCAGGGCGGTCCCCTGATGCATGTCATCGCCGCCAAAGCGGTCTGTTTCCACGAGGCCCTTCAACCTGAATTCAAGTCCTACCAGCAACAAATTGTCAAAAACGCCGCCGCACTCGCTGACGGAATGGTACGCAATGGTTTCCGACTGGTAAGCGGAGGCACGGACAACCATCTGATGCTGGTGGATGTCGGTTCACGGGACATGACTGGCAAGGCATGCCAACACGCCCTGGATGAAGCTGGCATCACTGTCAACAAAAACACCATCCCGTTCGAAACACGTTCACCTTTCCAAGCGAGTGGCATTCGCATCGGATCACCCGCAGTTACTTCAAGAGGCATGAATGAATCGGACATGTCCGCCATCGCTGACATGATCAGTGAAGTGCTTCTGGATATAAAAAATGTTGACGCAGCGGCCAAGGTCAGGCAGCGTGTGAGGGAATTAACCGCAAGATACCCCTTGCCGTATTAAGACACACACCCTTAGTGGAATCGGTTTTCCGAACAGGAAACAGTTCCGATCTCAATCCGCCGAATGTTTCTGGTCTGGCGTCTCGGATGAATCCCGACACGTTTTACCGATAAAGAACATCATGTCGATTGGGTTCATGGGATTCTTTCAATGGATAATCATTCATTTTTTATCCACCGAAATGACAACGTCTGCCTGTGCGCCAGCCTGATATTTACCAATGACATGTTGTAGGGGGTGTCTTTGTTATCCAACAAACAATAATACCGCATTATGCCAAGAGCAGCTAAGAAAGCGACTCGCAGTCGCGCCAAAACCAAATCTGCATCCGATGAAATTCAACCTGATTTGATTGATCAGGCTGAAGTGGACACAGAAGCGGCCGAAGCAGAGAAAAACGAAACCAAACCTGCCGCAACAAAGAAACGTGCGACTCGTAAAAAGCGGGTTACCAAGAAAAAGGCTTCCAAAGAGGAAGCCCCTGAAACCGTTGTCCAGGATCAGGATGAAACTGATTCAGTCGCCGGGGATCAAGAGGACACCACGACCGACAAGTCTTCAGATAGCATCGAAACGGTCACAGCAGACACTACTTCAACCGATCCAAAAGAAACCGATCAGGAAGAAGCACCCGATTCCTCTGAATCCATTGAAAAATCAGAGGAAGATTCCGCAGCATCGGACGATTCCGAAGATGCCGCCAATGATGCTCAAGATTCTGAGGATGAAGACGCTCAGAACCCTGACGACTCATCCGATTACAAAAACGGTAAAAAGCATCACAAGAAGGGCAAACGCGAAAAGGACAAGCAGGCCAAGACGATTAACATCAGTCAATTGCAGGCCATGTCCATGGGTGAACTCAACACCATGGCCAAAGAACTCGAGATCGAGAACTTTGGGACCATGAAAAAACATGAGCTGATTTTCCACATCCTTCAGCAAAACGCCGAGCGCAGCGGCGTCATGTTTGCAGAAGGTGTTTTGGAAATCTTGCCGGAAGGTTTCGGATTCCTTCGCTCCAGAAGTTACAACTACCTTTCCTGCCCGGAAGACATCTATGTCTCCCCTTCCCAGATACGCCGGTTCGACCTGCAAACGGGCGATATTGTTGCGGGGCAAACGCGTCCTCCCAAGGAAAAGGAACGGTTCTTCGCTCTGTTGCGTGTGGAAGCCGTGGACAAAGAGGATCCGGAAAAAGCAAAAGACAAGATTCATTTTGATAACCTGACTCCGTTGTTCCCCGAACAACGCCTTATACTGGAAAATGACAAGGATGAGTATTCCACACGAGTACTGGATCTGGTCTGCCCCATTGGAAAAGGAACTCGCGGTTTGATCGTGGCTCCCCCCAGAACCGGTAAAACGGTCCTGATGCAGAACGTCGCCAATGCAATCCTCAAGAACAATCCGGAAGTTTACCTGTTCATACTGTTGATTGACGAACGTCCTGAAGAAGTGACGGACATGGAACGCACCTGTAAAAAGGCCGAAGTCATCAGTTCCACCTTCGATGAACCACCCGAGCGCCACATCCAGGTAGCAGAGATGGTGATCGAAAAAGCCAAGCGCATGGTTGAGCACAAGAAAGATGTGGTCATTCTGCTTGATTCAATCACTCGTCTGGCCCGGGCATACAACACCGTCCAGCCTCACTCCGGCAAGATTCTCTCCGGGGGTGTGGATGCCAATGCACTGCACAAACCGAAACGCTTTTTCGGTGCGGCACGTAACATTGAAGAAGGCGGATCATTGACCATCATTGCCACCGCACTGGTCGACACAGGATCCCGAATGGACGAGGTGATCTTTGAAGAATTCAAAGGCACCGGCAACATGGAAGCACATCTCGACCGTCACCTGGTGGATCGCCGCATCTTCCCTTCGATCAATGTCGAACTCAGTGGCACCCGAAAGGAAGAACTCCTCTACCATCCGGACGAATACGGAAAAGTGGTGCTATTACGCAAAGCGCTGACCGGTGTTCCGCCTGTGGAAAGCATGGAGCTGATGCTGAACAAACTGAAGAAAACAGGAACCAACATCGAATTCCTGCTTTCAGTTGGCAATCCCTAGAACCAAGTCCGGTGCGGAGGGTGCGGAACGCATACCCGTAATACTTGTAATAATCTTCAAGACCGAGCCTGTTCAATCAGGTTCGGTCTTTTTAGTTATTCAGGTTCATCTTTCCACCGTTTTGAAACAGAATGATCAATATTCATGTGATCAAGAATGCGCGCCACCACCGTATCCACCAACTCTTCAATACTGGAAGGACGATGATAGAAATGAGGAGACGCTGGCATCATAGTGGCCCCAGCCAGGGTGAGTAGTTCCATGTTTCGAATATGCACCAGGTTGTAGGGAGTCTCCCTGAGGACCAGGATAAGCTGCTTTTTCTCCTTCAGCATCACATCCGCCGTGCGGAGCAACACATCCTGACTATAACCATGCGCAATGCGTCCCAGAGTTCCCATCGTGCAAGGCACGATCACCATGGCATCAGCCGGATTGGACCCGCTTGCAAAAGGGATGTTCATGGATTTGACGGAATGCAATTGAACACTTTCAGGGATCTGCAAACCGCATTCCAGCTCCTCACCGACCACTTGGGTGGCGTATTGGCTCATCACCAAGTGCACCTCATGGTTTGTTTTATCGAGATGATGCAGCAAACGCTGTGCGTAGATGGCCCCACTCGCTCCGGTTATACCAACAACTACACGCATATCAGCACCCTTTCATCAGTTTCGTTCATTCCGGAAAAACCATGCCTTGATTTGAGACCCTTCGCAAGGGAGCGATGGAGGCTTCCTCATTTAAAATCAATCTTGCCAGATTCCCCCTTTTCAAACCTTCGATTTTCCCATAGATTTGGAGCTCCTTTGGGAGAGGGCGTTTCAGTGGATCGAGACTCTCCTTTGACAAAGCAGATCAAAAGATGCCAAGCGTTTACATCAAAACCTATGGATGCCAGATGAATGAACGCGACTCCGAAGCAGTCGCCGCACAACTGTGCTCCAAAGGATACACCATGGCCCCCTCTGAACAATTGGCGGATGTCGTCCTGCTCAACACCTGCAGCGTCCGGGATCAAGCCGAGCAAAAGGCGCTGGGAAAGATGCAAAACCTTGCTTCGACATTGAAACGAGACCGTCCCGATGTGGTTCTCGGCTTCATGGGATGCATGGCTCAGAATCGAGGCAAAGATTTGATCGATAAATTGCCGGATGTGGATTTGGTGCTCGGAACACAAAAATTTCATCACGCCCCCGATTACATCGACGCCCTCGTTCAGGGCAAGCAGAGGCAGATCGTCGACACGGAAGAAGAAAAAGGCAGCGAAGCCACCATCAAGGAGCACTTGCTCCAAGGAAATACTGATCGAACCTCCGTCACCGCTTTTGTCAGCATCATGCAGGGTTGCAACCAGTATTGCACCTTCTGCATCGTGCCCTACACACGCGGGAAGGAAAGATCACGTTCCATCGAAGACATCGTCGCCGAATGCGGTCAGTTGGTGGATAAAGGCGTCAAAGAAATCACTTTGCTGGGACAGATCGTCAACAGCTATGGAAAACGTGAAATCGGCGTCAAGGATGGCAAATCAGCCTTTGTTCAACTCCTGGAAGCCGTTCATGACATAGAAGGACTCCACCGAATCCGTTTCACCTCCCCTCACCCAAAGGGGTATGGGGATGATCTGATCGAGGCATACGGACGATTGCCCAAGCTCTGCCCAAGCGCCCATATCCCTGTGCAAAGCGGCAGCAACCGTATCTTGAAACGCATGCACCGGGTCTACACTCGGGAGCGCTTTCTCGAAATCGTCGAAAAACTCCGTCAAGTGAATCCCGAAATCGGCATCACCACCGATATTATCGTCGGATTTCCTGGTGAAACCGAAGAGGACTTTCAAGAAACCATGGCACTGGCGGAAGAAGTCGTGTTCGAAAATGCCTTTGTTTTCAAATACTCACAGCGCAGCGGCACCCCGGCAGCGGAGATGGACGGACAGCTTCCCAAAGAGGTCATCGAACGTCGTCACGCAGCTTTATTGAAACAGATTACCGATTTGGGCCGTAAGAAATACGAAAGGTTCTTGGATCGCGAGGTGGAAATCCTCGTGGAAGGACCAAGCCGTAGAAACCCGGAACGCCTCGAAGGCCGCACCGGGTGTAATAAAATCGTCGTGTTTGAAGGCAGCCGTGAACGATTTCAAGGTCAACTGCTGAAGCTGCGGATTGATCGCGTCGGTTCATTTACGCTCTATGGGGATCCTGCCATCCTGAATGTTTCGGAGACGGCGCCGGTCGTTTGATTTGACCCATTATACTGAAAAATTTTATGTCACTATCACTACTGTCTATCTTGTTGGGAGCTGCGTTTGCCATCCCCAATATCTACGGCATCCTCAAACCCGAGGCATTCAAAAAAGCCGCTACGGCCTTTCCCCGCTCCAACCCCTGGGGTTATGCTCTCATCGGATTGTCCACGCTGTGGTTTCTTTATCTGGTCAAACAGGAAGACATTTCGGATTTTGCCGCCTACAAGACACTCATGCTTTGGGGCTTTGCCGCCATTGGACTGGGTTCGGCCGTTTATGTCAGGGATTTTCTGGCGGTCCGGGGAGCGGCCGTGTTCATGTTGCTCCTGGCAAAGCTCATGGTCGAAACCGCCCGGTGGGTCGATACACCATGGCGCTTGGTCATTGTTGTTTGGGCATATGTCCTCGTGATAGCCGGGATGTGGTTCACCATTTCGCCCTGGAGAATGCGCGATTTCCTGCTCTGGAATGTGCGTGAATTGAAACGACTCAAAACCCTCTGCATCGCACGAACGGCTTTTTGTGTGATGGTCATCCTGCTGGGCTTGACGATTTATCGTACCGCTCCCCAATAGTCGTGATCGATCGCAAGGGTAAAATCCTGGTTATTCGCGGAGGTGCCATCGGGGATTTCATCCTGACACTCCCCGTTTTTCAAGCCCTCAAGAAATACTTTCCCCAAACCGAACTGGAGGTGCTCGGTTACCCAAAAGTAGCCAAACTTGCCGTCGAAGCTGGATGGGCCAACCAGGCCAGATCCATTGAAGATCCAGGCCTGGTGCGTTTTTTTGCACCTCGAGGACCCGTTCCCCCTGAATGGCTGCATTACTTTTCTCAATTCGACATCATCATCAGCTACCTCTTTGATCCGGACGAAATTTTCAAAGGGAATATTTCCCACTCGGGAAAGCATCACTACATTCACGGCCCCCATCGACCTGATGAAAAACTGAACATACATGCCATTGATTCTCTGTTGAAACCTCTGGAAAAACTGGCCGTGTATGAATCCGGTTGGCTACCTGACTTGAGCCGTCTGATCGGAACCCAATCGAAACCGGAACGAAAAACGGTGCGCATCGCCATGCATCCCGGCAGTGGCAGTCCCATGAAAAACTGGCCGACCGAACGATGGACCGAATTGATCCAGCAACTGACCGATGTATCGAATCTCGAAATACTCGTCGTGGGCGGTGAAGCTGAAAGGGAATTATGTGATCTCATCCCAAACCATCTCCCCGAAGACAAATGCCAGGTGTTCATGAATCAACCCCTGGAGGAACTATCACGATCATTGGCTGACTGTGACGCGTTTATCGGTCATGATTCGGGGATCAGCCATCTGGCGGCCGCACTGGGGGTGCCTGCCGTTATCCTTTGGGGGCCCACCAACCTCAATGTGTGGCGTCCCGTCGGCAAACACGTAACGATCATCGAATCCGACAACGGCCTTCCAGGGATCTCCCCCCGCCAAGTCCTCAGGGAACTCAATCGACTGCTGGGAAATGAGCGTGCGATCGGGTAGCCCCCGGATCACACATTCTCTGGCGTCGGGTGCACCCAATCGCCTCGATATTTCCTGGCTAAACGCTGATTCGCTTCGGCATCCCCGATCACCCGACCGTTGGCGGCATCCCATCTCAACTCTCTACCCAGGTCCATCGATAAATTGGCAAGGATACAGGACGCGGAAGAAATGTGCCCTTCTTCAATGTCGGCCACTGGACGTTTGCCCTGCTGCCTGGATTCAACAAAGTTGAGTAACTGACGACGATTCCCCGGCGCGGCGAAGATTTCGGTTTCCTGATGCTCGAGGTCTTCTGGATATTTGGCGCGTTCATCCGCAAAATCCTTACGTAATGTAGGAGCGTTTCCATTGGGGATGAAATCGTAACGCCACACACTGAGTTTCAGTGTTCCCTTTTCTCCATAGACGGTTGCAGCCCATGGATAATCCTTGTCCGGATTGTTACCCCAATTTTTCTGCGTCCAAACCACCTGCAAATCGTCATAGTCAAACAGAGCGGTTTGAGTGTCATGCACATTCACGCCGGAATCCGCATCGCGCATCAAAATACCGCCCGTCGCTGAAACACGTTTGGGCCATTTCAATCCCAGGAAATACCGTATCAAATCAAAGAAATGCACGCAGAGATCTCCTGTTTGACCGTTACTGAACTCTCTGCAATTGCGCCACCGCCGGGGATGAATCCCTGCATTGAAATCGCGCCACTCGGCGGGTCCGACAAACGTCTCCCAATCCAAATGTTCCGGTGGAGCAGAGGGCGAGGGAAAACGGCTGCGCGAACCTCCATAGTAGCTGTGGATGTCCACGTAACCGATTTTACCGAGTTTACCTGATAGAATGTATTTGTCCCGCGCCTCGAGCAGATGCGGCGTGCTGCGCCGTTCGAGTCCAACCTGAACCGTTCGTCCATACTTGCGGGCAGCGGCCACCATCGCCTGCCCCTCGACCACATCATAGCTGATGGGCTTCTGCACATAAACATCCGCTCCCGCCTTGCAGGCATCCACCACCGGCAGACAATGCCAATGATCGGGAGTGCCGACCAACACGATTTCAGGGCTTTGTTCTTTGAGCAGTTGACGGTAATCACCATAGGTGGGCGGACGTTTTCCTGATTTCTGCCTTCCGGCAGTCAGTTCGGCCGCTTGCATAACCATGTGACGGTCCACATCGCATAGCCCCACAACCTCGATCGGTGCGACCTGCATCAAATGAAACAAATCCGTCTTGCCATACCAACCACACCCGATCAATGCCACCCGTAAGGGTTTTTCAATGTCTACGGCAAAGAGGTTCGATTGCAGGGATGCCAATCCCATCGCGCCCCCTACTCCAGTCTGAATAAATTTTCTGCGATTCATGATATGAGTATTTCTATGGTGTTGGAATGAAAGATTTGAGCAACATTCTAGCGATGCTCCTACTTCAAGACAATCTTCAATGAAGTGAGGTGGGGCACGATTTTTTCCAAAACACACCGATCCATTCCGCAGAGGAATCACTATCCATTCCCCCCATATTGAATCGCAGCCATGAAGTTTCCTTATTGAATTCTTTTATAGACAATTGAAATCATAATGGCTTATTCACTGTTGTCAGTTCACTTAATCTTCATCGAAACATCAACGCCATGAGCAACGATCAAAAACCAAAAACAGGCACCATCGGTTGGACGGAAATTGTCACTCCAAACCAGGCGGCAACCGACGAATTTTACAGCAAACTATTTGGGTGGTCTCAGGAGAAAATGCAAATGCCGGATTGCCCTCCTTACACCATCTACAAATCAGGCGAGGACCATGTGGCAGGATCAGTTACTCCACCTGACGCCCCTGAAGCGCCCAGCACCTGGCTGACCTATATCAATGTGGAAGACCTCGACGCCGCCGTCGCCAAAGCAAAGGAATTGGGAGCCTCCATCTGCAAAGAACGTGTGGATCTGCCGATGGGCAGCTTCGCCATCATCACTGATCCCCAGGGAGCAACCTTCGCCGTTTGGCAACAAACCGGCAGTTGTGACGCGGAGTGATCACCGGGGGCCAGCACTGAACTCATCGGAACAACCTGCAGGTCCACCAAAATAAACGACTCATTCACCTTCGCCTGGTTTGCTGATTCGCAACACCCCGGCATGGTCTTTCTCTTTATGCAACATATTTGGGGGATAGACATGCAATGCCGTTGAGTGATGCTTGTTGTCATAGCTCGGTATGTAGATGTTTTTTCGTGCTTGTTGAGCGATAAGTTCCTCCTTCTGCTGATCTGTCAACAGAACACGGAAGTAACCTTCTTTGTCAGGAACCACCCTGCCAGCAAAAGGGAAGCTGATGGAAATGTTTGCTACAGGCCAGGGACTAGGCTTTAGGTGAGGTGGCGTATTGTCTTCAAACAACAGGCGTCCCCAATAATATTCGGGAGAGGATATGCTCAAGGGATCGATGGCGTCAGGATCCTTCGTCAGCCCTTCGACCGGAAACCGCATGTCATCCCGGGTGGGTTGGGTCAAGTAATTCCCCAGAGTCAGCGTGATATAGGATGTTCCGTCTTCCAGCGATTGCATCTCTTTTTCCGAAAACCGCGCAGAGAACTTACCCGTATTATCTACCGTGGTCAGTCGCAGAGGCGCTTCCTCATCCGTTTCCCACAAGGTCAACCGGGCTCTCATAGAGGTCACAAAATCAGATTCAGGGCTTCCATCATCAAAAACGAATCCTCCCCAATAATGTTCACGTTCAGGTAGTTGTGCCGGACTTTTAATGCTTCCATCAGAGGTGTTATCCTGAACAACAATGTGATCCTCCCACTTCACCCCATCAAGCTTGGCCGCACTGGCCTTCTGATAAATGGTTAGTACCGGGCTAAGCGGCAGCCCCGTATCCTTGCCCTCGGCCAACTGCCGGCGCGCATGCCACAGCGCAATCCCATCCACGAGCTGCAAGGTAACATTATAATCAATCTTTTCCTCTTTGAACGAAGAACGTAACGGCGCATCATCGGAGACCATCACCACGTGATCTCGCAGTCGTAATTTTGAATAAATCGCAACCAACTCCTCAATCTGTTGGGGCGTGGCATGAAAATAAAAGGTTTCATTACCATTAACCCAAAAGGAGTAAACCCGGGATGGATGACGCAAAAGGTAAACCATCCCCTTCGGCCAATCGGGTTGACCAAAATCTTCCGGTTGCGGACCAAATCGTTCCTCGGCCATCCCATGCACC
>CAYPZD010000009.1:0-61316 GCA_964415055.1 uncultured Verrucomicrobiota bacterium
TGTTTATTCAAAACTTCTCACTCGCTTTGGGCCAGTTTTTCAGGCGGCGGCCACCAGCCTCAAGTGTCAGCAAGAGGCGAGGCGCCCTTGAACTGATTTTAGTCAGGGCAAAACAAGATAGATTAACTTACTTGATGTAACCGTATCCCCTTACGGTTTTAAGAAACACATCCGCTGGCCCGGCCAATGATTTTGCCAAGCGGGCAATCTCGTAAGTCTTGCGTTGATGTGCCTCAGCCGCTTTAAACGTGACAATATCAGCCCACCAGTTGTCCCACACCTCAAGGTATTGCCAATGGGGTTCCTGGATTTTTCTGGATTGTGCGTCCGTTTTGATTCCAAGTTCGGCTTGTTGCTGCTCAAACTGCGCTTTCAACATTTCAGCGACCCGCTTCCACGGGCATTCGAGGTTCCAGGCGACCACATTTGTATGCACCCAATTTCCGCCGTGGGCAGCATTGAATCCTTTGACGCCCGATTTGCTCAGCTTCCTGGACGATGGGTCCACCAAAATGCCCGCGTCAATTGTCTCCGCGTCGAAGCATCGCATGAGTTGAAATTTAATCTTTCCGTCAAATTCGCTATTACCACTTAAAATCTCTGAAAGCGGCTTGTAGCTGGAGGGTAGATTCTCCTTCTGGTATATATGATATCTACGACCTAACTCGTAACGGTATGCGGCTTGGTGAACGGTAGGTCCTCCGAGTTGTTCGAGAAAACCTTTATCCTGCCACCACCGGGGTGGAGCCGACTTCAGTTGATTGTCGCGTTCATCAATCATAATACATCAAACCATTTTTCTGCTTCCTCTTTGGTCACCAACTCACGGTAGTGTTGAAAAATCATGTCAGGGGTGTTGCCTGCCTCGAGTGCGGTCGATTTCTCGTCCCCCGTAAGGGCAAGTCGATAGGAAATGAAACTATGGCGCAAGGCGTTTGGGTTTTTTGGGACACCTGCCTCCTGATAAACCTTGGCTATGGAGTCGCGGAATCATGAAGCGCTGTCCGACCAAATCGCTCCACTTTCGTGCGGATAATCTTTAATGAGAACCTGCAGTGCACTGGAAACGGGAACCAGTCGCCGGGCGCGTGTTTTGGCGTTTTCCGCACGCACCTCAATGTAGTTACTCTTTAGATCGTTCCAACTGAGTCGCAACAACTCCGCCGTCCGAAGGCCGGCGAAGGCAGCGATACCAATTATTAACCGCAATGTACCTGTGGCCTGCTGCAAGAGTTTGTCCAATTCCTCCGGCGAGTGAATCTTAATGGACTTGAGGCTCTTAGCCTTCTCGTTTTCCAGTGCCCGACTTAGCTCCAACCACTGTGAGTCACTGATAAACATTTCTCCGGCGCACCATTTGAGAAACCCTTTGAGGTATGTCCGATGATGGTTCCGGGCCTTTGGCCCCATTGGTTTTCCAGTGCGCTTGTTGCGCAACGATTGGATGTATTCCTTAAGAGCGCCGCGGGTGAGATCTTCAACCTGACATATCATGGACTCTTGAAATCGAGTCAAGGTCAAGCGGACTTGCTGTTTAGTGCGCTCAGCCAATTGGGGCCCCTTGGCTTTGAGATAGGCAGTGACCGCGTTCTCGACACTCGGAGTGTCTTGGGTTTTTCCCCTTGGAAGACTCGGGCGGCCTTGATCAAGTCAGCAGGGTTCGAGAGAAATTCCGTGGCGTCATACCAATCGTGAATGGCTTCCATGGGTGATCGTCCCCTTTGAGCGGCCTTGTCTTTGAGCTGAAGGTATTCTCGAGTTTCCTTGCGAGATAATTGCGGCAGGTCCTCTGTATCAGTGGAAAGCTGACGCAACAAAGACTCCGCTTCGCGCTTAGCCAACTCGTAGGTTGGGTAAAATTTCTCTCGGCGCTTGCCCCCAGCTTTGAAGACCACTCGGTAACGCTCTTTTGTAACGGAGGGGCCGTAAATTCGAAGCTGTTTTCCGCGCCTCTTTAGAGTGACTGGAAACTCTGGCATTCGTCCTTTTCTACCCGGTTTGGCCTTGTTTTTTAAAGAGAAAAAATGTGGCTGTTTTGTGGCTGACCGGTTTAAATCTTCGCAAATTACTGATAATGATGGTGCACGCTGCAGGGTTCGAACCTGCGACACCTGCCGTGTGAAGGCAGTGCTCTACCACTGAGCTAAGCGTGCGTGGCCACAGAGTGGTTAATCTAGGTGATGGGGCTCTGGTTTGGCAAGGTATTCTTTTTTGGGGATTTGATTGTTTATTTTTCTCGCAGAGGCGCGGAGACGCAGGGGGGAGAAAAGTTATTTTGAGAGGAATCGTGGGGAGTTGGATGGTGCTGGCTTCCCGAAAGGGAGGCTGATGGTTGTCAGGGGTGCTGTGGGGGGGGGCGTGACGGGACGTCCCGCGGCTACCGGATATATCTCCTTAATCAAATTCTTTGCGTTCTTTGCGCCTTGGCGAGATAAACCTGTTGAGAGATACGGATCCACCACCAGCAATCTATTTCAGTAATGAGTTGGTCCACGTTGTATGCAGGTTGTAACAATGCTTTGGATGCTGATGGCGTTTTCGATGGTTGCTTGTTTTTATCGCAAAGACGCCAAGGCGCGGAGGCGCAAAGTTTTTTTGAGGGGAATCGTGGGGACTTGGATGGTGTTGGCTTCCCGAAAGGGAGGTTGATGGTTGTCAGGGGTGCTGTGAGGGGGCGTGACGGGACGTCCCGCGGCTACCGGGCTTGTGTTATTGGTCGATGTTGAGGAGTCCTTTTTCTTTCATTTTGGCGAGGGTTTGGGTGGCGGCGAGGCGGTGGGATTCGCGGTCGGTTTGGGTGTATTGCTCGAGGCGTTGGATCGCTGCGCGGGATGGTCTGGGGATGTCGCCCAGCTCTCGCAGGTAAAGCGCCACTTCGGAGGGGGTGGTGGATTCCAGGACCTTGTCAAATTCTCTCCAGACTTCTTCGTCCTCCGGATCTCGTGCCAGCAACCAGTCGAATGCATACAGTTGGCGGGAACCCATGACTCCTCTCCTTGGGATCATCCGCTTCCTCATGTGTGAAAGGATTTCGGGATGATCCTGCCATCCTTGACGCAGGAAGATTTCAGAGATTTCATTGTTCCAAGTGGAATTGTCCAGGGACATCAACAAACTCATCAAAATGGGTTGAATGACGGGGTCCATCTGAGCCTCCCACCTTCCCAATTCGAAGACAATATTGAGCACATCGGGATTTTCATCAGGTCTCCGAAAGCCCGGAGCATGGATCGCTTTTTGCAGCCGATCGGTCAGTTTGCGTGTGGCAGTCTCCCGCTGTTCAGGAAAATGCATCATCGCCAGGATTGCTCGCGTCGCTTTGTTAATATTGGAGCTTTCCGCTTCGATCTCCAATTGCTTTCTTCCCCAGGATGATTGTTGCGCATGCTGGGTGAGCAGTTCGGTATAGACATCTGCACTGGTCAAACCCGGATTAGAAGAAACACTTATCAAATACGGTTCGATCTCAGGGTAATGTCCGCCTCGTTCGTAAATTTGATTTAGTGTCCGCATGGCATAAAATGGGATGATTCGATTGGTGTAAGACATCAGTGGGGCGATGGTTGGAACCAGTTCATCAAGGTGATTGGTGACACTTTGCATCAGCCGGAGGCGTTTAAGGATGCTATCCGGATCGGTTCCGGGGGGTGTTTGGATGTGATGTTCAATCCATTCATAAGGCACCCGTAAAAACCCCCGCAAGTGGTTGGCTGCCGATGCATCGAGGTCACGTTTTTGGAACCATCCGAGCTCTCTGATGGGTTTGTATTGATTCAGCCAGGCAATGGTCTGGCTGATGAAGGGCATGGGGCTTGAACCACGCTCTGTGAGGTAATCAAATCCGTCCTGTCCAAAGTGGGTAAAGGCTTCGACGGCCTGTTGCTGTATAAGAGACAGGTCGGGGTGCCATCCATTATGTTCGTTTGCATCGACAAACACCCGCAGCCATTCATCCATGGTTCGATCTTCATAACGAGGCTGACGGGTTTTTTGAATCCACACGGCCAGGAAAACCAAAATAATGAGGGCAAGGATGACTTTTACCCCGCGTGTTAGGAGGGATGAGTGATTTGGCGGTGAGGTGGCGTTGGTGCTCATGGCGAATGTGGTTGCCCCATTTTTCGGGAATAATTAATCATTAAAATCCAATCCGTCGGGGCACATTCAGTTGCGATGGATATGCCATGGGTGGTTATACACTATTAGCTTTCCGCGTTCCATCTCATTTGGTCAGGGATGTTTTGAGGGGGAAGTTTGGGCACGAGGTGGAACTCGGCCCTCCGTTTTCTAAAACTGCTGTGAGGCGGATGATCATTTGTTTTTTCTGGAAAGGGCTGCCTTTTTCTCCTCCCAGGAAATTGAGCGATCAAATACGGTTCCGAAGGGTTGGTAGTTGTTGTAGGGAACTGCTTTGTCGCGCCATTTTTGCAGTTCAATGTCGTAGTGATGACGCATGTTGGCCAGTCCGGGGTGTTCGGATGGTTGTTGCAGCAGGTTCCTCATTTCATAGGGATCGAACTGGATGTCGAACAGTTCTTCCCGAGGTTCCATGCCTTCGCCGTAACACCAGTAGATGTATTTGTATTGTTCGGTCACCACACTCAACGCATAGGTACCGGCGGGTCCCCAGACCTGGATCAGGGGCAGCGTTTCGCGCACGGCCTTCTTTTCTCCGCGCACGAGGGGCATCAGGCTTTGCCCGTCCAGTTCGGCGCGATCCTCTACTCCGGCCAGGTCCATGATGGTTGCGGCAATGTCGATGTTGCCGCTGACGGCTGAAGTGCGCCGACCACGTTGAGCTTCGGGCACACGTGGATCGTAGATCATCAAGGGCACGCGGGAACCTTCTTCATAGGGCAACACTTTGCTGCCGAGTCCGTGGGAACCGTTGAAGAATCCGTTGTCGGACGAGTAAATGATCACGGTATTGTCGGCGATGCCCTGAGCTTCGAGTTCATCCAGGATCATGCCGACTGCCACATCGATGCCGTAGATCTGTTGATTGTAGGTTCGCAACGCGGCCTGATAGGTTTCTTCGGTGTGGTAGCCCCATTCTTCGAACCTCGGATACTGCCGCCCCAGTTTGTGTTGGGGGGCGAGGTGTTCTCCGGCTTCACGTCCGTAGTTCGGGAGTTTGCGAAAGGTGGTGTCCCGGTAGACATCGTCAAACGCAGGATCCGGTGTGGTGGGTCGATGCGGGGCTTTGAAAAACAAGGTCAGGTTGAAGGGTTGATCGGTTTTGACGGATTCACGGATGAAATCCACTCCCGCCGCTCCGTAAGCTCTGGAACTGTGAGGATACCGATCGGCATAAGGGGCGAGGTATTTGTTCCTGGCGGTGTCGTAACTGGTCTGCCCGATGCCGCCCACCCAGAAATCAAATTCATCGACCGGCAGGTTGTCATAGGTGTTCTCCCCTCCTCCCTTGCGCGGATCATCCACCACCCCAAAACCAAACTTGCCGCCAAAGGCAGTGCGGTATCCGGCGCGCCGCAGTCGCATCGGATAGGATTCGTTCCAGATGGAACGTGCCATGGGACCGTGCATGAAGTTGCATCCCGTGCGATACTCGAGCAATCCGGTCATCACATTAGCGCGGCTGGCCATACAGATGGCGGTGGTGTTGTAGTGTCGATCAAAGATCAGCCCGGAACGTCCGATGCGATCCATGTTGGGCGTTTTAACGTCCGGATTTCCGTAGCAACCAATCGTATCGTAGGCTTGGTCGTCTGCGAAAAAGAAAATAATGTTCGGACGTTCACCGGCGTGCATCAACAACGTGCCTCCAGCGAAGCATCCAAGCAACCATTTCAACCAAGTGTTTTTCATGATGTATTCCTTTTAACGATCGAGGTAGTAAAACCGGCCATCCTCAGCGCCCACCAACAATTCCCGCACGCCGTCCTTGTCCCAATCCACAGTAGTGGGACTGGTGGTGTGACCCGCGAGTTTTTGTTGGGAGATCGGCCCCTTGTTTTCGAAGTGGACTTTACCGTCCTTCACTCCGGTGTTGCGCATCCAGTCGACGTTGTTGGAGTTGACGAGCAGGTCCAGTCGACCATCACTGTCCCAGTCCACCACGCACAACTTGCGTCGCCCGCTGCCGCCGTTGGTGCGATTGTTCAATTGAAGGATCGATGTGTCCTGACCTTGTTGCTTGTTTCTGGAATCGAAAACTCCACCGCTGAAGATGCGTTTGCCGGGCATCACGTAGAGCTGGTTTCCTTCTTTGCGACGTTCGAAAAGCGCCAGGTGCCCTTCGTGATCGAGCATCAGCAGGTCGTTCCAACCATCTTCATTCCAGTCCACGACCACGGGGGTGGTCCGCCATTGGGTGACCAGTTCGCCATGACGCGGGGTCCACCAGGTCCAGGCGGGTTTGGGTGGGTTGTCCGGCCATTCCACGAGGACCGGCATGGCTTCGGCGAGTTCGGGTTCGGTTTTGCTGCCGATGTTGGGATACCAAAGCACTTTGCCCCAAATGGAATTCACCATGAGATCATGACGCCCGTCGTGATTCCAATCAGCAACGGTCAAGGTGGTATAACCCCATTTGGCTTCGGCGGGTCCCTGGATGGATCCATTGCGGCCGGACTGCAGGTGAATGACGCGGTCGTTTGCTTTCAGGAGTTTGGGGAGCGACCATTTGGGAGGATTCCCCCCGTCCAGATTCTCGATCCATGCAATGTTTCCCGAGGTGTTCCCACAGATGAGGTCTTCGTCTCCGTCAGAATCCCAATCGAAACTAACCGGCGTAACCAGGGCTCCGAATTTCAGGTCCTTTGCTGCCTGCTGGAAATAGACCGGATGTTGAAACAATGGCACGCCGTCCATCATCCCTCCGGTATTTTCAATGAATGCCACGCGACCGTCTTCATCGCCACAGATCAAATCCACATCCCCGTCCTGATCCCAATCAATGGCGCTCGGAGTGATCATCTGAACATGCATGTGAATCTTGTCCCCTCCGTGTTTCAGGTAAGCTCCCTTGGCAAACCTGGGTTCTTTGCGGGTGCCCACGTTTTCGAAGAAGGTAAAGCCATCGAGGAACTCCGCACAGATCAGGTCCAGATCGCCATCCAGATCGAAGTCGGCCATGTTGGGCATCGGGTTTCCGTAAACATCCAGATCCGCGCCATCGGACTGAACGCGGAAGGGTTCTTTGTAAGTTGGTTCCTCATCGGTGCCCGTATTGAGGAGGATGTAGACGTAGCCGTGCAGTTTACCGCGTTTCCAGTTGCCTTGGCTGTCGTAACCGTCGTCCCATCCGAAATCATTCCAGTCATCGGTCCCGACCATGATGTCCTGCAAACCGTCTCCGTTGTAGTCGACGAAGCTCCAGACATTGAACCGGTCCTTCCCTTCCTTGCCCATCATTTTTTCGACGGGATGCACGATGCGTGTCTCGTCCAGATGGCCTTTCAGCAACTCAACCAATTCCTTGTTGGCCACCAGGACACGGGGTTTGCCGTTGACGTGTGATACCTGAAGATTCTTCACGCCTTTGCCGATGCGCACACCTGGTTTGAACAGCGGTTGAGCGATGTTGCCAGAGGTATTCTCGAAGAAGAAGGTTCCGTTGTGTGGGACATCGGGACAGGAAACGATCAGGTCAAAATCACCGTCCTGATCGTAATCCAGCGGCACAGGCCAGGCCCACAAGCCCACCCCCAGATCCGCTTTGAGGCCGGGGTGATTATATTGAACGATATCAAACGCGCGAACGAGAGGCATCATCAGTCCCAATGCCACCCCCAAGCAAACAATACGTGGAATCAATGGAATTACTTTCATGGTATGTGAGGGATCATGCACTTTCCATACCCGGAGGGGCAAGCTCCGTCTTGCCCCACTTCAGACCTCCGGGCTTTGGAACGACCACAACGCTGCAATGGAAATGTCGTGGGCTTTCGAATACTTCGGGCTTCCCGCGTTCCACCTTTTTTGGTTAAGGAGGTTGTGAGGAGGAAGTATGGGTTCGAGGTGGAACTCGATCCTCCGGTTATTTTGCAAAGGAAAGCCATTACCATCCAATTCGCTGTGATTTCTCTCAAATAAACTTTGCGCCTCCGCGCCTTGGCGTTTTTGCGATAAAAACCAACAGCCATCGAAAACGTCATGAACACCCAAAGCTTCGTTACAACCTTTATTCAACGTGGACCAACAAATCAATGAAGTAGATTACTGGGGGTGGATCCGTATCCCTCAACCGGTTTTTCTCGCCAAGGCGCAAAGACCGCAAAGGACGCAGAGAATTTGTTCACCTCTGTGCTCTGTTTCCTGCTTGGTTTGATAGAAGAATTAACGTAATCGCAGGTTTGATACATCCCGAAAGATTAAGGTAATCCACGCCCCTACGATTATTCTTTAATTTCGATCAGTATCGAATGCGTTGGCGGGCCACACTTTGGCAAGCGCGGCTACTTCAGTAATCCATCCTGTAAATCCTGTTCATCCAGTCCAAATATAAAAACAGGGCCCTCCGGTTATTTTCTGGTCCAGGCCAGCCAGCGTCTGAAGAGTTTGGCCACGAAGGGGGTGAGTCGGGTGCGATTATAGAGGTCGCCCACTTTTCGGAAGGCATCGGCCTGGGTGGGGTATGGATGTATGGCGTTGGCTACGGAACCAAGTCCGATTTTTTGGGTCATGGCCAGGGATATGGCGCCGATGATATCGCCTGCATGAGTGGACACCACGGTGGCACCCAGGATGGCATCACTGCCCTTTTTCACATGCACCCGCACAAAGCCCTCGGTTTCACCATCCAGAATCGCGCGATCCACACCTGACATGGGCTGTGTAAACGTATCGATCTCGATGTCCTGTTGACGCGCTTCCTCCGGCGTCAAACCTATGTGGGCCAATTCTGGCGAGGTGTAGGTGGACCTTGGGATGAGCAACGAACTCTGTTTCATTTTCCCTTTGAACAAGGCATTGCGCACCACAGCACGGGCCATGAAATCCGCTGCGTGCGTGAACTTGTGCTTCGAACAAATGTCGCCCGCTGCGTAAATGTTCTTGTTGGTCGTTTGAAACGTATCGTTGATGGTAACACCTTGCCTGTCGTAAGACACACCTGCGTTCCCCAATCCCAGCCCTTCCACATTGGGTTTGCGTCCGGCGGCCACCAGGAGTTGGTCCACTTCCAGATCGTATCCCTGTTCGGGATGTTCATACTTCAGGATGACACTCCCCGATTCGGAAGATCGAACCGACACATCGTGTGCCCCCCCGAACAGACGTATGCCATCTTTTTCCAAAGCTTGCTGAACGATGGCAGCGGCCTCCCGGTCTTCGTTGGGCAGCAGTCCTCGTTTGGACGTGATCAAACTGACTTCGGAGCCGAACCGCGCAAAGGCCTGAGCCATTTCCGCACCGATAGGCCCCGCGCCCAATACAGCGAATCTTCGCGGGAGTTTTGTGAGGGAGAACAGAGTTTCGTTGGTCAGGTATGGGACTTGATCCAATCCATCCAAATCAGGAGCAGCCGCGCGTGCACCCGTGCAGATGACGGCTTTGGCGAAGGTCAGTTTCTGGCCGTCGACTTCGATCGTGTTGCCATCCACGAAAGACGCCTGTCCCAAGTAGACATCAATCCCCATGTCGCTGAAACGCTGGACGGAATCATGCGGACTGATCCCACTGCGCAGTTGGCGCATGCGGCGCATCACTGCTTCGAAATCAACCGTCACCGGAGGCATGGGATCGTTAGATTGACCCGACGTTTTCAGTTCAGTCCGTCCCTCACCAACGGAACCGACAAGCACCCCGAAACTTCCCGCACTTCGCACATCAGCGGCCCTGCGTGCGGCGCTGAGGAGTGCTTTGGATGGGACGCAACCGACATTCAGACAATCGCCGCCCATCAGGGAACGTTCGATCAGAGCCACCTTACCGCCAAGTCCAGCGGCCACCGAAGCAGCGACCAAACCGGCGGTCCCGGCACCGATCACCACCAGATTGTATTTACCGGACGCAACAGGATTGCAGTAGTCGGTCGGATGCACATTGGATTGAAGCACGCGATTGTGTTCATCCAGTGGCTGAAGGGCTTCAAATTCTGGTTGCTTCATGGTGTATGTGAATCCTGTGGCACGGGGTTCGGCGGATGGATGCGGTTCATGACTTTTTTCACGACCAATGGAAACAGCCCCAGAATGACGAATGCCAGGATCAATTGCGGACTGAGAATGCCTTTGGCTCCCTTCTCAGCGAGCACCTGCAAACTGGGGAACTGTGAACCGGCGTATACAAAAACCGCGGTCCCGGGCAGCATCCCCACCTGGCTCACCCACCAGAAGGTGCGAACAGGCAGCGGAGTCAGGCCCATGACCAGATTGATCACGAAAAACGGAACCACTGGAATCAATCGCAAAGTAAATAAATAGAAGGCGCCTTCGCGTTTGAGCGCGTCATTGAATCCTGTCAATCGATCCCGAAACCTCGTTTGCACCCATTCACGCAACAAAAAACGGCTGATCAGAAAAGCCAATGTTGCTCCGGCGGTGGACGCAAAACTCACCAATACAAATGCCCTTCCAAAACCAAAAAACCAACCAAGCGCCAAGGTCATGATCGCCGCGCCGGGAAGGGAAAACCCGGTCGCTAGAGTGTAGATGACAAATGCGCCTCCCAAAGCCATCAGAGGAGATCGGTCACGCCAGGCGGCCAATGCGGATTCCTTTTCTGCCAGCACCTCGAGATTGAGAAACTGTCCATAGCGTTGATACAGGAAAATGACAATGACAGCCCCAATCAGGACGCACAGCAGTCGTCCCCACCTCTTTGGATGAGTGCCTGATGTGGTTGTGTTGTTTTGTCCCATCGAGTTGCCGTGCATACGTTCCGTTTAAGATGCATGATCCCCCCGGTTTGTTCCAACCTATATCTGTCTTTTGGCATGGCGGGAAGCGATGGAAACGTTGGCGGGCCACGCTTTGGCAAGCGCGGCTACTTGGGTATTCATCCAGTAAATCTTGTTCATCTCGAAGATCCCTCGAATGCGGTGGCTGTCTAAAAACAAAGAGAGAAAAACCTTTTATTCTGGATTCAACGTCACAAACTGATCGACATCATTTATGGCTAAGAAAGCTGCATCACAATCAACATCCGGTGCTTACTGGTGGAAGGCCCTCCTATTGATGGCCATCCCTTTGCTATTATTGTTCCGCCAGGGATTGCAATCCGAAATGGTCCTCTTTTCAAACGACGGCCCCCTGGGCGTCATCAGCGCCGCCGCAGGAGCCCTGCCGGGAACGTTTTTCGGCTATTGGCATGACCTGAACTGGGTGGGCATGGAAAACCCCAGCGCACTCCCGGACTTTTCCATGTTGCTTGGCTGGCTGATTGGCAATCCGGTCGTTTACTCAAAGATATACGCCCCCGCCGCACTGTTGTTCCTCGGTTTCAGCGCCTGGTTGATGGGGCGATCCCTCAAGTGGAACCCCTGGGTTTGTGTGCTGGTCGGACTGGCGGCTGCCTTGAACTCCAACGCTTTCTCCAATGCGTGCTGGGGACTCCCTTCCCGAGCAACCACCATGGCATCCGTTTTTCTGGCCTTGGCAGCGGTGCACGCTTCACGTCCCAAACTCCCGATCCTGCGATATTTGCTCGGCGGTTTTGCCATCGGACATTCCGTGTTGGAGGGATTTGACGTGGGAGCGCTCTACAGCATCGGGTTCGGACTGTATCTCGTTTACCTCAAATGGAGCCAGAGCGAAGACAATGGTAAAGGTGTCGTGGCGGGCTTGGGCGCCCTGGCAATGATTGTCTTAGCGGCGGGCTGGATGGCTTCTCAGGGTTTGATCACGCTGGTGGGCACTCAACTCAGTGGGGCAGCTCAAGTCGATTCGAACGATCCCAAGGCAGCAGAAGCCCAATGGAACTTTGCCACACAGTGGAGCTTGCCGGTGAACGAATCCATCCGACTTTTCATTCCGGGTGTGTTCGGATACCGCATGACCAATCTGGACGGCGGCATGACCGAATCCTCCTACTGGGGCGGCGTGGGTCGCGATCCAAACTGGCAACCCGGACAATCCCCAATTGGATTGATGCGTCACTCCGGTTCAGGTGAATACGCCGGGGTTTTGGTCGTGTTGATCGCGCTGTGGGCTTTTGTGCAGACCTTTCGAAGCGAGCAGCCGATTTACGATCCCAAGCAGAAGCGATTGATCCGTTTTTGGGGCGCCATGGCCATCGGCGGCATGTTGCTGGCATTCGGCAGACACGCGCCCTTCTTTCAAATCATCTATCCCCTGCCCTTTATTCATTCCATCCGTAATCCCATCAAGTTCATGCATCTCACGCATCTCGCCTTGGTTGTTTTGTTCGGCTACGGACTGCAGGGACTTTACCATTATTACCTGGGAGACGAGGACAAAAAACCGGCTCCGTTCGGGGATCATCTCCGCAAATGGTGGGCTGATGTGAAAGGTATCGACCGGACCTGGACGCAGACTTTTGCCGTTTTCACCGGCATCAGTGTGATGGCCTGGTTGATTTATTCTTCTTCCAAAGCGGAGATGAACAACTTTCTTCTGACCGTTGGGATTCCTGTCCAGATGGCGGAATCGATCCATGCTTTCAGTTCAACTGAAGTGGGCATCTTTGTCTTTTGGCTGATTGTTTCCGGAGTGACGGTGGCGACCCTTCTGAGTCGTTATTGGAGCAAAGCCCAATCGATCAATGTCTTTCTCATCCTGGGCATCATCCTGGTGGTGGATCTTGGGCGAGCGAACATACCCTGGATTCAGTATTATGATTATCAGTATAAATACGCGACAAATCCGGTATTGGATTTGTTAAAAGAAAAACCTTACGAAGGCAGAGTGACCGCCACAATGAATCCGTTTGCGGGCAGTTCGCTTGCCAATCAACAGGGCGGGCAATTGCTTCCACAGATTTACAATGACTGGTTGCAGCATTCCTTCCCTTTCCACAATGTCCAGAGTCTGGACGTCATCCAATGGCCTCGCCCACCGAAAATGGATCTGGATTTCGGGACCGCCTTTGCTCCGACCGGAAATGGTGATCTGGACAAATACACCCGTTTGTGGGAACTCACCAGCACCCGTTACATCCTCGGCATGACCGGCTACCTGGATTACCTGAACAACAATTTTGATCCGGGCAAGAACCGGTTTCGCGTGCATACGCAATTTAATTTCGCGCCCAAGCCGGGCAAAAAGGTCGACGCCGGGCTGGGCGCGGACGATCTGACCACGGTCATTCAGACCAATGGACCCTTCGCCGTGTTTGAATTCACGGGGGCTCACCCACGCGCGAAACTGTATGGTGCGTGGGAAAGCGCCAGTTCGGATCAGGACGCTCTCGGCAAACTTTCGAATCCAGATTTCGATGCATCCCGGATTGCCCTGATATCAGAAGGCACGGCACCAGCCGCTGCAACCTCCTCACCCGAGACCGAGGCAGGAACCGCTGAAATCACTGCATACGCTCCGAGAAACATTGAAATCAAAGTCATCGCCAACACTCCCTCTTTATTGGTCCTCAACGACCGATATCATCCCGACTGGCGTGTCTATGTGGATGGTGAATCTGCTGAAATGCTGCTGAGTAATTTTCTGATGCGCGGAGTGTTTGTTCCGGAAGGAGAACACCAGGTCAGCTTCAAATTTGAACCGGCAACCACAGGGCTCTACGCCGGTGTGTTCGCATGGATCACAGCCATCGGCATCATTGGAATCGGGTGGCAGGAGCGCAAGCAGCCAAGCGTGGAAGATCCGGTGGAATCCGAACCGTGAGTTGAGGGTATTTTTATCCGCAGATGTGCGCAGATGAACGCAGATAGGGTCAAGAAACACAGGTGGACTCCATCTTGCTCGGTACAGCGCCCCCACCTTTTTGGACTGCGGTGATCACGGCACCGCTCTGGATACATCAGGGATAAGCTTTGGTTTCCTAAGGCCATAACCCATTCCTTTCCTCATGACGGAGACTCCCCACATGAAGGTTCATTCGCGTTGAATTTGCACACAGCTCGAGTGTGCTTACCGTATCCAAAGCGGTGTCGAGCCACCGCAGTCCAGAGTGCCCTTGCGTTAGGGTTTGCTCTCTTTGATGATGGCGACCCAGTTACCTTTTCCTGGGGGTTTAATGGTTACTTGGGTGAATCCCTTATAGCGGTAGGAGGAACCCTCCACTCCCGAATCAACACTAATCCATTGAATGGTTCGGTTCACTTTTTTCTTCTTTCCGTTCAAAACAACTCCATGTTGCCCGGTGAATAAAACGACCAAAGTTTCCTTGCCCTGAGCCGCGGCGTATGCATGATTCGCCTTCTGGGCCTGAATCCGATCCATGGCCGGTGATAGATCCCAGAAGGACACTTCCTGCTCCACCAATCGGGCTGCCTTGATGCAGGCGACTGCTTTGTCATTGATGCCCAAACCCGAATCCGGACGGTGAAAGCGAACGGAAGCCGCACCTGCCAGAAGATGTCGCCAGATACGTTCCACGGCATCCTGATCGGTGTGCCCAAACTTGTTGCCGGTAGCCCCGTAAGTTTTGGTGGTGTTGATCGGGCGGGGTTGTTTGGAGAGATAGTTTTTAACGTAGAGAAAGTTGTCCCAATGTTTGCGTCCGCTGTTGTGATTATTCTGGGACACATCCACAAAGTCGTAGAGTTCCGGGTGATCAAAGGTCTGTCGATGGCGTTCCGCTTTGAGGTTCCAGTCATCCCACATTTCGGTCACAAAAACCTTTTTACCTTCCTTACGAGCCCTTGATTTGACGAAGTCCGCCCAGTAGGCACCCCACTCCGGCTGCGCCTTGGTTTCGTTATCCATGCAGTAAAGCACGTGATCGTATTGCAGGGAGATATCCAGCATTTTGGCCACGAACTTTCTTTGGTATTTCAGCACGGTCACGTTGTTCCGTTGCTTCGGGGTTGTATAAAAGAACGGTTGTTTATTGGCACCCGGGTGATCAGGATACGCCTTGGCAAATCCCGAAGTGGCGTAGGTGTAGTTCACATTATTGTTCGGATTGTAGGGGTGAATCTGCCATCGATTGGAACCGCCGGAATCCGTGTAATCAAACCGATCCCAAATCTCGATCTGAACGATGATCGATCGTTTGGCCGTTTCCCGAAGCATGGTGTCAAACCGTTTCCAATAGGCATCGTTCCATTGATCCAGATCGTAATGTCCTTCTTGAATTTGTTTGAAAGGGTAAAGCTCGAATCCCTTGTCCTTCCGATCGCTCATGGTGTTTCGGATCAGGTTTCCTCCAGCGGCAGCGATACGATCGAGTTGTTCAATCAGGCGCTCCCTGGGCCACTGAAACAAATTGTCATCATCGCTTCCACCGACCAGCATGACCGGCTTTCCATGATACTCCCAATACCATTGATTTTCAGACCAGGGTTGAATGCCTTGCGATTGGGATTTCACAACGGGAAGTAAAACAAGGGAAAGTAACAACAGCGAAAAAAGGCGGGCAGACAAAGTCCGCATTCCAAACAATCCAATTCCAGGGAAACGTTTCATAATATTCTTACCTACCCCCTCAAAGCATTAAAACCAAGCTTGAAAGTCATGACCATTCCCCACCACAAGCATGCAGACCTTGATATTCGGACAACAGGTGTGTAGATTCCACACCATGCAGATCCCAATCAACCATGCTGGAACAGCACATCCGAACCATCCTGGATTGAACCGGCGAAAGTTTCTTCAACACGGGACCGGACTTTTGGCACTGGCGGCGATGTCTCCCCATCGACTTCTGGCAAAGACGACCTGCGATCTCAACCAGGTTCACCGCAGCATGTCTGGATTGGGCACCACGATCACACTCAAAGCATTGCACACCGATACCGACAAAGCTCAGCAGGCAATCGATGCCGCATTCGAGGAACTGAAACACATTGAGGCCACCCTGAGCATCTATCGTCAGGACAGCCAGATCAGCCAACTCAATCGACAGGGTGTTGTGCACCATCCGGACAAGCGTTTGCTTGAGGTTCTGGAAAAGTCAGCCGATTGGTCCCGAAAAACAAAGGGCAGTTTCGACATCACGGTTCAACCTTTATGGGCGCTTTATCAGGCAACCCGCAAAGAAAAATCGCTTCCCGATTCGAACAGCCTGGATCAAGCCAGACAATTGATTGATTGGAGACAACTGGAATTTAACAAACAAGAAGTTCGGCTGAACAAGAAAGGAGCCGCTGTCACGCTCAATGGGATCGCTCAGGGATACGCCACCGATCGTGTTCAAGGCATCCTGAAGGAGCATGAAATCGAGCATGCATTGATTGATTGCGGTGAGATTGGGCCGCTGGGAAGCAACATCCAAGGCAACCCGTGGACGGTCGGCATCCAACATCCCCGGCAGTCGGAAGCCTTCAGTGCGCTTGCCCAAAGTGATGGACGGGCCATCGCCACTTCGGGGGACTACGCGACCACCTTTTCCCCTGACTTTCAACACAACCACCTGTTTGACCCGCACACCGGTCATTCGCCGGAGGAACTGGCGAGTGTCACCGTTGCGGCGCCGACAGCCACGGATGCCGACGCGTTATCCACGGCGATTTCGGTCATGGGTCTCGACGAGGGCCTGGCCTTGATCCAAACACTCAAACAATGCGACGCACTGTTGGTCACCAAATCGGGTCGCACATTGATGACGGAAGGATTCCCATGCAAAGCTTGAAACAACCTCGATCATGGTTTGGCGCCCTGATCATATGGACTGTCGTCCTTGGCATGATGACAACGCATGCCGAAGATTTGATCGAACTCCTGAACGGAGCCAAACTCGAGGGCAAAGTTATCGCCATTCATCGTGAAGCCCGTGAAGTGGAGTTTGAATCCACTATCGCAGGTCAGAAGCTCGCGTTGAAATACGATTACAAAAACATTCATCGAGTTGTTTGGAATGACAAGGAATACATCGTCACACCCAAGGCAGGATCGACCAGCACCAACACGGACACCTCCACGGAACGTACGGAAGCGGAAGTCAAAGCGCTGATCGAATCGGTCGGAAGCACGAATCCGGACTGGCTGGCGTCGACACCGGTAGAGCATCCGCCCACGCTGGACCTCAACTGGCCCATGCCCGCCCCCCAACCCTGGAACAATCAGAAAAACATGGGGCAGTACATCTGGGACCGCATCAATCCCAACGCGAACAAATGGCGCTCGGGAGTCCGTCTGATGTATCACCTCCTAAAACGACACAGTAACAATTCTCAACTTTCACAGCGCATCAAACGCACCATTGGCGGCATGTATTTTCGTTTCTTCCAGGATTACCCCAGAGCAGCCTGGTGGTGGCAACAGGCTGGACCGGGAACGGAAATTCACAATCAAATTGGATTGGCGGAGTGTTATTTCAAGATGGGCAATGCAGACATGGCCAAATCATTACTCAACCGAACAGGCACTTCACTTGGAAAGATCAAGCTTCTGGGGACCATGGGTGATACGGATGCTGCATTGCGACAAGCCGACACCTTCGCCCGGGTAGCGCGTCAACCCCACGAAGCCTGGTTGTTGGCGGGTGACATCTGTCGATCCACCGATCAGTTTGAACGCGCCATCGCTTATTATCAAAAAGTCATCGATGGTCCCGAAGCTCGCAATAAAGATTACATGCGGCGCTACGTCGGACGAGCCCGGGACAGCATCGAATCCATCAAGCGTTTCGAACTCCTGGACATTTCAAAACTCAAGGATGGCGTCTATCGCGGAGACAGTCTGGGTTATGAAGCTCCGATCCACATTGCCGCCACCGTGCAGAAAGGACGCATCACCAAGTTGGAAGTGACACAACATCGCGAAAAACAATACTACTCAGCCATTCGCGATGTGCCTCAGCAGATCATCCGCAAGCAGGACTTGAAGGAAGTGGATGCCACCAGTCGCGCCACGATCACCGCAGTGGCGATCATCAACGCCACAGCCAAGGCGTTGACCTCCGCTCCACAACCCTGATGCGTGGCACATGTTTTTTTCTCGCAGGTCCATCTTGTCCGCCATCGGCTTTGGCATTGGTGGGGTCGTCTGCATTGGTTTAAGCCAAATCCATCCGGCAGCAACCTCCATCTATCAGACACTCGCAGCGGTTTTACTAGGCCTCACAGTTTTGGTCGTTGGATCGGGATTCAATGATCGTCAACGTTCACCCGCCCTATGGCGATTGGACCATTTCCTGCCTTTCCTCAGACGCAAACGCCTCATCGGGGGTCGGCCGCATAGCATCGTGCGACTGGCGAAAAGCCTGCTGCCTGACACTTTTTTCTTTGATCCGGAGACCGGCAAGGAAGGTTATTTTCGAAAGAGTCTGCGACGCATCGGCGGCACATTTTTGTCGGCCCCCATGCGGCGGGTTTCACAAGGTTTGTTTCTCGGACTGTTTTTATGGAGTTTTTTCCATGTTTGCTGGCCCTATTCCGCACGCCCCCAAACGGCAGGCGAGCATGTGGCAAACCTCCGTTTTGACACCATTGATCAACAAAATGGAAACATCGCATTCACGTCCGGCGAAACCATTTCGATCCCAGTTGCAGAAGGTGCAACCCGGTTCCTGGTAACGCAGTCACCCTTTGAGGAAACACCGACCACTCTCGGTCGATTTGATATGGTTCAAGGAGATGAGCAATCGATTCAACTCCACCCCGTGAAACCTCTCTCACCTGAACAACTGACCGGGATATTGACTCAAACAGAACCTTTCAGTCTGCATGAAACGGATCCCAACCATTGGCCCTCGCACCACACTGAAAATCTCGCCCGGAAAGAGATATGGCCCGCAGAGTTCTTTCTGACCATTGATCCTTTGGTCAGTCTTTCCACTGCCATCGCGTCCCGTAGTTGGGTATGGTCCCTGATCAGCGCCGCCGTCATCCTCATCGTCTGCCTGCTGATTCCACGCGGGTTTTGTGGATACATCTGCCCCTTGGGTACCGTGATTGATTTGTTCGATGGAACCATTGGCAAGGGCGTCAAACGATTCAGAGTGGGCAGAGAGGGTTGGTGGGTTCACATCAAGTATTACCTGCTGACATCCATTTTACTGGCCGCCGGTATGGGCATTTTAATCTCCGGTTATTTCTCGGCCATTCCAGTCATTACCCGCGCTTTGTTGTTTATTGGTGAACCCACTCAAACGGCGATAGCGCGCGGACTGCATCTAATGGCGCCTATTCACGCCGGGCATTGGATATCGTTGACCCTGTTTGCAGGAGTATTGGGGTTGGGATTTCTCAGACCACGGTTCTGGTGCAAATACGTCTGCCCCAGCGGAGCCTTGTTTTCCATTGGCAATCTCTTCCGGGTCACGGAGCGAAAAGTGGAGTCGTCCTGTATTCATTGCGACAAATGCGTCACGGTCTGCCCGTTCGACGCCATCAAACCCGACTTCACGACGCGCGGTACGGATTGCACACTCTGCCAGACCTGCGGCGGTGTTTGCCCGACGCATGCCATTAAATTTGTCGAACGATGGAACACCTGGGACCTCAAACCGGTCAACGAACCACCCACCGGAGAAACCCGAATGGGCAGACGCGGTTTCATGAGTTTTTGCGGTGGAACGGCATTGGCTGCCATCGGCGGGATCGGATCCGCCACGCTCACCAAATTGTTTGGAGCCAAACTCGACGAAGCATCCCGTCCTCATCCCATTCGCCCCCCCGGCAGTGTTCCGGAGCAGGAATTCCTTCAAATGTGCATCCGTTGCGGCGAATGCTTCAAGGTCTGCCCCAACAACGTGCTTCAACCCATGGGATTTGATCAGGGACTCGAAGGCCTCTGGACACCGGAAGCAAAACCGGACTGGGCCGGTTGTGATCCAAGCTGCAACGCATGTGGTCAGGTCTGCCCCACAGGAGCCATACGCGCCCTGCCACTGGAAGAAAAGAAAGCGGCGCGCATGGGCTTGGCGGTGGTGAATGAAACGACCTGCTTGCCCTTTGCCGGCCAGGAGGCTTGTCAGCTTTGTGTGGACGAATGCAATGCGGCCGGATACAAGGCGATCGAGTTTACGCGTGCCGGCACTCAGCAGGACGAGAACGGACTTCTTATTCCGGACAGTGGCTTCCTTGCTCCGGTTGTGCTGGCCGATCGTTGTGTCGGTTGCGGCATCTGTCAGACGCGATGCAAAGCCATCAATGTGGATCAAAAACAATTATTGAACCAATCCGCCATCATCATTGAGGCAGGCCCCGACAAAGAAGACAGACTAACCAACGGTTCATACATCAAACCGCGTCCGGAGCAAGCCACCACACCCATCCAAAATGATCCTTTCGATCTCCCTGCAACAGGTGGACAAGACGATCCATTCGGCGATCTCCCTTGAACATGATTCGCCTTTGCTATAGCAGTAACCAACCATGACAAAGATGAGTTCCTCCTTCAAAATCGCGCGCTTTCAGGCTGCATGGGCATTATTGCTGGCGCTGGCAACGATGCTTGCTTTCCTCCCTTCGGCAACTGCAGGCGACAAGCCTACCATGCCTCGTGGCTACACCATTCCCACCATCGATCTGGCGAAGGAAACGCACCGGCAAGTCATCGTGGACCGGGAAGGCGGACAATACCTTGGGCACCCCACCACCTGTCTTCTTGAAGATGGCAAGACCATGCTATGCGTCTACCCCAAGGGCCATGGTCGCGGTGGAATTGTCTACAAGCGCAGCAATGACGGCGGAAAAACCTGGTCGGACCGCCTCGAAACACCCAAATCATGGGCAACATCGAAAGAAGTCCCAACGCTTCACCGGGTGGTGGATGCCGATGGCAGGAAGCGCATCATCATGTGGTCGGGACTCTATCCGGCGCGTCTGGCAGTCAGTGAAGACGACGGATTGACCTGGAGCGAACTCAATCCAGTCGGGGATTGGGGCGGGATTGTTGTGATGGGTTATGTTGCCCAGGTGACCCGGCAAGCCGGTCGATACATGGCGATGTTCCATGATGACGGTCGTTTTTTCAAAGCGGATGGTAAACGCGTGGACACGATGACACTATTCCAGACATTCTCCCAGGATGGAGGCCTCACATGGTCTCAACCCGAAACCATCTTCGCAAGCAGCGACATTCACCTTTGCGAACCCGGCATGGTGCGGTCCCCGGACGGTAAACAAATGGCCGTGCTCCTCAGGGAAAACGCACGTCGCCGCAACTCCCATGTCATATTCAGCTCAGACGAAGCCAGGACCTGGTCCGCCCCTCGAGAATTGCCTGCGTCACTCACCGGGGATCGCCACACCGGCGTTTATGCGCCCGACGGCAGACTCTTCATTTCCTTCCGCGACACCACCCACGAATCTCCAACCAAAGGAGACTGGGTCGCCTGGGTTGGAACCTACGAGGACATCCTGACCAATCGCGAGGGTCAGTACCGCGTGCGACTGATGGACAACACCAAGGGAGCCGACTGCGCCTATCCCGGTGTCGAACTCCTCCCCGACGGCACCATCGTCACCACCACCTACGGCCACTGGACCGAAGACGAATCCCCCTACATTGTCAGCGTACGCCTCAAGCTTTCCGAACTGGACAAGAAGGCAAAGCGCGGGGAAATGATACAATGAGTGTCCTCATTCTCCAAATGGAAGCTAAGAGGAAGAATTAGGTAAAACAATCACATCACCTTAAAACAAATCGCTATGTGTTCCAGTTCTTTCTAGGACAACTGCCCCAGCATCTATTTTGTATATTAAAATCCAATCTGGTTCCAAATGAGCATCTCGCCTTCCGGACCAGTTACCTTTCAATGGATGATCATTATAAATTGATGGAATCTCACCTTCGCCAACCAGATATTCAAGAAATTCAAACAGTTTGGTTCGATCTTTCCCTCTTTTGAGTTGCTTCTTTAGATCCTTCTTGAATTGGTTGGTCTGAAATATTTTCACTCAACGTCCCAGTTCCTCTTGAAGTCTCCCAGTGAATCAAACTCTTCCAGCTCCAATCCCTGATCTGTCTTCGCAAATGTTTCACGAGTTGTCGGGTTTGGGTTTTTTAATTCGATTGGAAATTCATTTCGGAGGGCTATTTGCCGAAAAAACAATCTGATCGCGTCTGTAGGAGTCATCCCTAGGCTTTTCAATACGGCTTCCGACTTTTCCTTCGTGGCCGGATCGATTCTCGCATGGATTGTTGCCGTTTTACTCATCAACAAAACGTAGCACAACAGCAACACAGGTCAATTTACAAATAGCACCCTTCTTTAAAGAAAGCTTTCTTAGGGGTATCAATTAAAGCACTCATTCCACTTCTGAATAATAAGGTCTCTATGTTCTTCAGCCAATTTATCAGCTTTGCTTAATTCTTTGGTCTTAAAGCCGATTGATTCACGAAGCAATAGACGTGGAAACGCCACAGTCATTCGATTTAACAATAGTCTTCCCACGTTCCATTTTTTTTGCTCAGAAAAGTTTTTAAGGGGAAAGTTTGGGGCGAGTCCCGCATGCGGGATCTCCCCTCCATTGACTTAAAAATGAACTCGCCCACCATTCATGGTGGGCGCAATGTTCACGTGGCTGGTACGAACCGTTGGAAGAGGAGTGCCGATACAAAGAGGAGGAACATGATCCCCAACCAATAAGGATGCTGTCCCACGATGGCCACCATGTCGACCAGGGCGATGCCGGCCAATAAGCCGGACACGGTCTTGAAAATCTGAATTTTGCGCGTGAACATGACGAATTGCAGACAGTAAAGAATCCAGAGGAAAAGCACCACGGAAGCTCCGATGCCCATCCAAAAGAAACGTCCGTTGTTGACCAGATAAGAAAGTAACATGGGCGCTGCGATCAATAAGCAGGGCCAGAAGGAAATGACACCGCCGGTCGACTCACGTTTGGCGACATAGGTTAATCCGACAATATAGGACGCCAGGGCAAAAGCGGTCCATAAAGCGTAGCCTTGCCAGGGATTTCCGGACGCATCGAAAGCGGCCAGCACCAGGAAAAACCGACAGGCAGCCATGATGACCGGGGAGAAAGGAACCAGTTTGTGAATGGCGTCGTATAGAATGATGGATCCCACCAGCAGCAGAACAATGATCCAGGACACATCACACCCAAACACCAGGCATACGGCACCCACTGCCATTTGCCCCCAGCCGAGCAGCCAGACGTTTTTTTCTTTCACATGTCCGGCCGGGATGGGGCGTTCTTTGCGAAACTGCCGATCAAAATCCGCATCAAAAGCATCATTCAGGTACATGCCCCCGACATAAAGAAGAGTCCCCCCCAGACACAGCCAGGCAAGCACGTCCCAACCGACAACACCCCCCATCAGCCAACCGACCAGACAGTTGGACCAAACGGTCGGCAGGTTGGAGATGCGTCCGAGGATCAGGAAAGCTCTCCAGTTCGGAGTTTGTTGTTTCGAGTTTGACTCCATAAAGGACCGCAAGAAAACCGATTCAGGCAACTTTTGCAACCTTTGATATCGCCGAGGTTTGGCTTGAGATTTGGAATCCCGTGACTAGAATTCGATCTATCCAGTATGAAAAACCGGCAAATCAACATGCCTAGAGTCGAGAAATGCATTCCGGCGTGGAATTGTATCTGCTTGCTTTTATGCATGTTCACCTGCCCTTTCCTGCAGGCGCAAGGCACCTCTTCGGAAGCGAATGTCACCTTTTTTGAGAACAAGATCCGACCGATTCTGGCAGACGCCTGTTACGGATGTCACTCCGAGGCGCGGAACAAATCCAAGGGCGGGCTGCATCTGGACAGTCGTGAGGCCATGTTGCGAGGTGGAGACACTGGACCTTCCATGGTGCCCGGTCACCCGGACCAAAGCCTGCTGATCACCGCCATCCGGTATCAGGATGCAGACCTCCAGATGCCACCCGATGATCCGCTTTCACCCGAGCATATCAGGCATTTTGAAACATGGATCCAAAAAGGAGCGGTTTTCCCCCAATCAGCAGAAGGCCTCCCCGAGGCAAAACCATCCTGGTGGAAAACAATCGATCATGACACATTGCTCTCCCCGGAGACCTCGCCCAGGCAGGCCATCGATCATTACGTGTTTCGTTCCTTGAAGGAACAGCAAATCATCCCCGCCCCCCGGGCAACTGATGCCGAACTTGTCCGCCGCATCACCCTGGATCTGGCAGGCCGACCTCCGACTTCGGCGGAATTCAACGACTTCCTGTTCAGCCCGTCGCCCCGGCGTTTGGAAAACTACGTAGGCAACCTCATCCATTCCGCCTGCTACAAGGAGCAGCAAGTGGAAGAATTCAACTGGCTATTGATGGATGGCAAAGGGGGGGAACTGAAAAACTATCTGAAGACGGCTTTTGGAGAAAACCGATCCTGGGACCGTATTTTCAGAGAGATCATTGTTGCCGATTACGAGGATGAATCGGCGAAAGGCGCTCCCCAATTCATCAAAGAACGCGTACGAAACATAGATCAACTGACCAACGATGTGAGCGTGCGTTTCTTCGGCGTCAACATCAGTTGCGCTCAATGTCACGACCACCCCAACGTGCCGGAGTGGACCCAGGCGAGTTATTACGGCATGAAATCCTTTTTCGGTCGCACCTTCGACAACGGAGGATTTGTCACGGAACGCGGCTACGGTCAGGTCAGCTTTAAAACCACCGAAGGCGACACACGCAATGCCCCTCTTCAATTCATTGACGGCAACCAGATCAATGACGATTCCGACGCATGGAATGACGAGCAACGCAAAGCTGAAAAAGAACGACTTGAGACGTTGAAGCAGGAAAAGAAACCCGCTCCCCTTCCCGCCAACAGCCGTCGAGCGCGACTCGTGCAGGAAGGATTGGCAGCCGATCAACAGGGATACTTTGCAAGAGCCATGGTCAACCGGGTCTGGTATCGACTCATGGGAGCCGGGCTCGTGGAACCTCTGGATCAAATGCACGGGGACAATCCGCCGAGCCACCCCGAATTGCTGCTTTGGCTGGCGGAGTGGTTTGCACGTTCGGATTACGATTTGAATGGTCTGATCGAAGGCATCGTATTGAGCAAAGCCTATCAGCGTTCAAGCGCCTGGACCAACGGGGATCGCCCCGCCAAATCCACCTATGCAACAGCCAATTTACGTGTGTTGACCCCACGCCAATATGCTGCCTGCCTCCTCATCGGATCGAGTTCGCCCCAATCCTTCGACGGATGCCAACCCTCCGGTGAAGAACATCACGAACTACTTGCCGGACTGCTGAAACCTTTGGACAAAACGGCTTCCTGGTTCGAACGCCCCAGTGACGGATTTTATTTCAGTGTGGACGAAGCGCTGCAACTGAGTAACGGCGAGGAGATACGCTCCCTGCTTTTCGAAAACCGTACGAATGGTTTGGTCCCGACTCTTCTGGAAGAGCCCACTCCGGAAAAGCAGGTGGAAAAAGCATACTTCAACATACTGAATCGATTACCCACGAAATCCGAAACGGAAGCCATGACCCGGTTTTTAACCCTGGAAGGCACCCGGATGAACAAGCAACTGGAATCCATGATATGGATTCTTTTGACCAGTCCTGAATGTCGTTTAAACCATTAGCTTAAAATGCCCACGAGAAAAACAAAACCAGGCGAATGCACGAACGCCGAACATCAGATCAGCCGACGATTGTTCATGAACAGTCTGGCGGTCAGCATGGCTGGCGCGGGCGGTTTGATCGGCAATGCCGGATCGGCACACTTGTTTGATCAGGATCAGCTCAACCACCAGCTCAAAGCCAAAGGACGCAGTGTCATCCTGGTCTGGCTGGCGGGTGGCGCCAGTCAGTTCGAGACATGGGATCCCAAACCAGGACGCGCCACGGGAGGGCCCTTCGGAACCATTCCAAGCAGCATTCCCGGGCTGCATGTGTCGGAATTGATGCCGATGATGGCCAAACGCATGCATCAGACCTGCCTGATCCGCTCTCTCAACACCAAAGACAGCGGACACGACACCGCGTCTGTGCTGATGATGCGCGGGCGCAAGGACGAGCCGGCGATGAAATATCCGGACATCGGAGCCATCCTCGCCAAGGAACTGGCGCGTGCGGACAGTGAAGTGCCGGATTACGTCTCCTTTTATTCGCAAACAGAAGGACGTCATTTTTCCAAACTCACCCCAAGTTTTCTCGGAGCCCGTTTTGCTCCCATGCAGTTGACGGATCAGATGACGCCGCCCAACCTGAAGCGTCTGAGCCATCTTTCCGACATCGATCACCATGCGCGCGCAGAACTACAGGCCTTATTGAGCCGCCAGTTCGCCCAAAGCAGGGATTCGGAGCTGGTGAAAAGCCACGCTTCCGCCTATGCACGCGTGCAAGGGTTGATGAGCAGTGAGAAGCTCTTCGACATTGATCGCGAACCTGAATCCATCCGCGAGCGATATGGCCCGACACTTTTCGGGAAACAAATGCTGCTGGCCCGCAGGCTTGCCGAATCAGGAGTGCCTTTTGTTCGGGTAGGCCGCGCCTGGTGGGACAGTCATGGTCAGAATTTCGAGACGCACCAGGAAATGGTTCCGGAACTCGACCGGGTCCTCTCCGCACTGCTCGACGACCTGCGTCAACGTGGCATGCTGGATCACACACTGGTGGTGGTCATGGGTGAATTCGGTCGCACACCGGAGATCAACGCCCAACTGGGTCGCGATCATTTCTCAAGAGCCTGGAGTGCATTGATGGCCGGGTGCGGCGTTCAGGAAGGAGCCATTTTTGGTGAAACCGACAAGGACGGCAAAGAGGTGAAGGACGGTGAAGTCGGCGCCGGCGAACTATTCGCCACCATGCTGCATGCGGTTGGCATTCCACATGACAAAAACTATTACTTCGGCCCACGCCCCGTTCCACTGGTGAATCATGGCATTCTGCCCATCCACCAGGTATTGACCTGAGCTACAATTTGATGAAGCTCATGCTCACCAACAAAAAAATCCCATCATGGAATTGACACCAGGAACTGACCATTCACGCGAGGACATCCTCTTTTGCCTGTGTCATGCTGCTTCGGTGGGTGAATGGTTTGGCGGCAGTTCAGACATGGGGGTACATGTCATTCAATCAACAGGAGAACCATCGGAAAAGGCCCCCTTGAAAGGACACCAAAGTTACGTCACTGGCGTTGCGACGGCTGCAGGAAAGCTATGGTCCGTGGGATATGACCGATTACTGAATGAATGGGATCTTTCCACACATCAACTGGTTTCCTCCAGGAAAGCCCATGACAAATGGATTCGAAACATCCAGGCTTCTCCCGATGGCTCGATGCTGGCCACGGTGGGAGACGACATGATCGCCCGGCTGTGGCAGGCCCGAACCGGAAACCTGATCCACTCACTCCAGGGGCATGCGCCGGAAACCCCGCAGGGATTTTCCACCATGTTGTACGCCTGCGCTTTTTCACCTGACAGCAAACTCCTGGCAAGCGCAGACAGAATTGGTGAAATCCTTGTCTGGGATACCGGAACAGGTGAAAGGGTGCATCGACTGAAGGCGCCGATCATGTACACCTGGGATCAAGTGCAACGCCTGCGATCCATCGGCGGAATCCGATCCTTAAGGTTTTCACCGGATGGTTCCACCCTTGCCGTCGGAGGCATGGGGCATGTAAAGAACGTTGATGGACTTGGAGGGAACGCGCGCATCGAATGGTTCGATGTTGAATCAGGACAAAAAACGGGCGAATTCGAAAGCGACACCCACAAAGGACTGGTGGAAGACATGCGCTACCTGCCCGACGGCTCCCATCTGCTGGCGGCGGGCGGAGGAGGCAAAGGATTCCTGATCGCCATCGACACCGCCACACAAAAAGCCGTTACCGAGCCCGAAGCCCCCATGCACATCCATCGCTTTCATTTTGTTCCCGAATCCAATCAACTCCTGGCTGTTGGCCATAGAAAGACCATGACCTGGACCTACGGAAACACACCTGCGAGTTGACCTCACCAGGGAATTTCATCCGATTCGAGCGAACATCTGCGTCAATCTGCGCCAATCTGCGGATAAACCACATCAGCAACGCTGAAACGGGTCGATTCCCGATTTTTCAGCTTGGCAGCCAATCCCCGTTTTGAGCATGCTGGTGGGGTGAAAATTGTATTGGCATATTCGGGCGGTTTGGACACCTCAGTATTGGTTTCCTGGTTAAAAGACAAGTATCAGGCCAAGATCATCGCTTTCTGCGCCGACATCGGGCAGGAAGAGGAATTGGACGGTCTTGACAAGAAGGCAAAGAAAACCGGCTCCTCCAAAATTTACATCGACGACCTGCAGGAAGAGTTCGCCCGCGACTTCATCTTCCCCATGATCCAGGCGGGAGCGATCTATGAAGGTCAATATTTCCTGGGAACCAGTATTGCGCGTCCCCTGATCGCAAAGCGCATGGTGGAAATTGCCCGCAAGGAAAAAGCCCAGGCCATTGCACACGGCGCCACCGGCAAAGGCAATGATCAGATCCGATTCGAATTGACCGCAGCCGCACTGGCTCCGGAGATCGATGTCATCGCCCCCTGGCGTGATGCCGAATTCCGCGAAACATTTCCCGGTCGCAAAGAGATGATCGACTATTGCGCCGCGAAAAACATCCCTGTGGAAGCAAGCGCGAAGAAACCCTATTCCATGGATCGCAACCTGCTCCACATTTCCTACGAAGCCGGCATTCTGGAAGATCCCTGGTTGGACGCATCGGCTCCCGAGCACAAGGAAATGTATAAACTCAGTGTCAGCCCCGAAGACGCACCCGACGAACCCGAATATGTCGATCTGGAATTCGTTCAGGGCAACTGCGTCGCGGTCAACGGCAAACGCATGACACCTCTCGGCGTCATGAAAAAACTCAACAAGCTTGGTGGCAAACACGGTGTCGGAAGAGTCGACCTCGTGGAAAACCGCTTCGTCGGAATGAAATCACGGGGTGTCTATGAAACCCCCGGTGGCAGCATCCTGCTGTTCGCCCATCGCCAGATTGAAAGTCTGACCATGGATCGTGAAGTGATGCACTTGCGCGATTCGTTGATGCCCAAATATGCCGAACTGGTTTATTACGGTTTCTGGTATGCCCCGGAACGCGAAGCCCTTCAGGCCCTGGTGACCGAAAGCCAGAAAAACGTGACCGGCACCGTTCGCGTAAAACTCTACAAAGGCAACATCATCACCGCCGGAAGAAAATCCCCGGTCAGCCTTTACAATCCGGAAATCGCCACCATGGAAGCGGATCCAACCCAGGCCTACAATCAGGACGACGCCACCGGTTTCATCCGCTTGAACGGCCTGCGCCTGAAAGTGGCCGCCCAAGTGCATCAAGCACCCGCCCCCAAGAAAAAGTCCAAGAAAAAAGCGAAACCAGCACGTAAAAAGAAAAAGTAGGCAATTGGAGGTTGGAACGATCTCCCCAAATTAGGGCTCTCCCTAATTGCTGACATACACCTAAACTCAACGCATCACACACATAGAATGAGAACGAACATTGTGATCGATGATGCAGTAGTGGACGAGGCCAAGAGATGCACGGGAATCCGAACCAAACGTGAATTGGTCGATTTTGCATTAAGAGAAATTGTCAGAAGACATCGCATCTCTAAGATCCTGGAACTAGAAGGAGCTTTAGATTGGGAGGGTAATTTATTTGAAATGCGCCAAGGCCGTGACCGATGCGAGTCTTAGTCGATTTGTCAATTTGGATAGATTTTTTGCAAACATCAAACCGCACAGACTGTGTATCTCATCGCTTTAGATTTCCCCCTTAAACTCATCGGGTAACGCCTGTTTCCAACCTCCACCCCGCCCGAATCCCCTCCTCTTCGGTTTGAGGCGAGGCGCCTGCCTGGATTTTCCATGCGGCCAGCATGGCCACCATGGCGGCGTTGTCTGTGCAATACCTTCCATGAGCGATGCGAAGCTGCATTTCTTTGGAGTCACAAGCTTCCTGTAAGGCTTTTCGTAACCCCTGGTTACAGGATACGCCACCAGAAGCGGTAATGGTTTGCACGCCTGTTCTTTCAGCGGCGCGGATGGTCTTTTTAACCAACACTTCGACGATCGCGGCTTGGACCGAGGCGCACAGGTCCTGCAGTTTGGATGCGCTTTCGACCCGTTCCGGATGTTTCTGAATAAAATACCGCACGGATGTCTTGAGTCCGCTGAAGCTGAAATCAAGACCGGGATCTTTAAGCAAGGGGCGAGGAAAATCATGTGCTTTGGGATTTCCTTTGGCGGCAAGGCGATCCATCACCGGTCCCCCGGGATAGGGCAAACCAATCAACTTGGCGGTCTTGTCAAAGCATTCTCCGGCGGCATCGTCAATGGTCCCACCTAGAATGCGATGCTTCAAAGGTTCTTCCACCAGCACAAGCATCGTATGCCCCCCACTTACGATCAGGCTGACATTCGGTTCGAAGGCAGTTGCATCCAGAACGCCGGCTTCGGGATCAATCCAGGGCGAATAAAGATGGGCTTCGTGGTGGTTGACGCCCATGAAGGGTTTATCCAGGGCAAATGCCAGACTCTGGGCAACGTGATAACCCACCATCAGAGCCGGAGGCAATCCCGGACCTTGAGTGGCGGCAATCCAGTCGATGTCCCCGAGGCGGATTCCCGACTGATCCATCGCCTGACGCGCAACGGGCAGGATGTTGCTCAAATGTTCCCGGGCAGCCAATTCAGGAACGACTCCACCATATTCGGCGTGGAGTTTGATCTGGGAAGCTACCGGATCAGACAGGATACGACCCTCAGCAACCACCGCTGCGGCGGTTTCATCGCAGGATGATTCGATCCCCAAAATGTTCATGGACGGTCTTCAAGCAGGAAAACACCTCTCAACAGATCACGCGCCCGCTCCAATTGAACGTCCTTGGTGGAGCGGATCCGTTCACGTTCCTCTTCGGAGAGATGCAGCAATCCGTCCACACCACCCGGCGTGCGTTTATAGAAGAGAGCTTCCAGATCTTCGTTGGATACAGGGACCAGAATATCCGGAGTGATCCCTTTTCCGTGAATGACTTTCTCGCTGGGGGTGTAATATTTGGCCGTGGTCAATCGAAGAGCCCGACCGCCCGGAACCGGGAAGATACTTTGAACCGACCCTTTCCCGAAGGTCTGTTCTCCCAAAATGACCGCCCTTCCCAGATCCTGCAGGCATCCTGAAACAATTTCCGAAGCGCTGGCGCTGCCATTGTTCACCAGCACCACGATCGGCAGGTCCAGGATCGGATCTTTGGAGCTTGCAAAATGGTCACTGCGCATGTGCTTGGTTTGCCCCTGGGTGAAAACGACCCGTTGGCCGGATGGAAGAAACTGCTCACACACTTCTACGGCCTGATCAAGCAATCCCCCGGGGTTCCCTCGCAAATCAAGGATCAAACCGCGCATGCCTTTGGCCAACATTTGATCAATGGAACGGCGCATATCCCGACCGGTCTGTTCGCCAAACTGGGTCAACCAAATGTAACCGATCTGATGTTCGTCCAATTCGAAGGTATTGTCACCCGACAAGTCTTTGACCGTATCCACCTTGATGATGGCACGCTTGAGCACCACATCCCGCGATTTTTCGCTCGATGGGCGATAGACCGTGATGGTCACCTCGGTATCCGGTTCGCCGCGCAGGCGTTCGACGGCTTGCTGCAAAGTGATTCCCTCGGTGGTGCGTTGATTGATTTTGACGATTCGGTCTCCCGAAATGATCCCTGCCCGATAAGCAGGCGTATCAGCCATGGGAGATACCACGGTCAGGTAGTTCTTGTTTTCCTCCATGGTGACCACGATGCCCACTCCACCAAAGGCGCCCTCGGTATCTTTTTTGAGTTCATCATACTGGATGGGCTCCATGAACTCACTGTGAGGATCCAATGAACCCAGCATCCCCTTCAGGGCGCTCTCGATCAGTTCGCTGTAGGTAAGTTTATCCCCTTCGACATAATCCATCCGCACACGCTCGACCACTCGGGCAAAGAGTTCGAAATTCGCAAATGAATCATCGCTCGATGAGGCGCGCGCCGTCTCCAGATAAAGCAGGAGTCCCACCGTCACATTGACGCCGAGCAAAACTAAAATGGAAGAGTATATGAGCTTTTTTCTCATGATATCGATGGGTTTCCCCGGTCACTACCAAGTGGCGGGAAATCTAAACGTCGTCTGACAAATTGGCAAGCAACCAACTGATATAAGGCAAATCTCCGGGAAAGGTCACCTTGGGATTGGGATGATCTCCCGGGACCACTTTGACCGAATATCCGATGGATTCACATGCCGCCGTATCATCCGTCACCACCAGCCCTTGATCCCGAACCGACTGCATCGCCTTCCGAATCACCTCAAACCGAAATACTTGGGGTGTCTGAACAGACCATAACCCCTCACGATCGACCGTCGATTCGATGGACAATGCGCCGTCCACACGCTTCAATGTGTCTGTTACCTTTTGGGCTGCAACCACGGCGCCGTGTTCCCGGGCCGCATCCAGGCAGGCGCGGATATGAGTGGGATGGGTGCATGGACGAGCGGCGTCCTGAATGGCAACCATCTCGCAATCCTCCGAACAACACTGCAATCCGTTCCAAACGGAGTCCTGTCTCTCCTTGCCTCCCGGAGCGAAATAAAAGGGTTTCCGCACCTGAATTTGCTGTGCCAAGTCCTGAAATTCCTGTTGCCTGTCCTCCCGGACCACTAGAATCACCTGATCAATCACCTCGGATCGATCAAACGTGCGCCAGGTATGCCCGACAATGGGAATCCCCTGGACCTCCAGCCAAAGCTTATCAGTCCCCATACGGGTCCCTTTACCCGCAGCAACGATGATGGCAACATTCATGGAAGGAAGAGCTAGCACACTCCGAACACGGATTCAAAATCAAATCCAATAAGCTATTTCACGAAAAGCGGCCTTCAGTGCCCCCCAGGTAGCCGCGGGACGTCCCGTCACGCCCCTTTCGGTCTCCAAATCTCAAAACCCATCCGTTTGGGAAGCCTTGGTTGCACGATTTCCACCACACCATCTCTACGCCACCGCGCCTCTGCGTGAGAAAAAACTATCGCCCCCGGGCATCAGGAACAAATTTCCCGGGATTCAGGATACCTTTTGGATCCAACGCCGCTTTCAAGGTTTGATGCAACCCCATACACTCCGGTGAGAGAGCCAGATCCAGCCAGGGCATTTTTGCCAGTCCCACACCGTGTTCCCCGGTAATCGCACCATTCCATTTCAAAACCTGCGCGAACAAAGCATCAAGTACCTTCCGCCCCTGCTTCTCCTGTTGGGGATCGGATTTATCGATCATCACATTGACGTGAATATTCCCATCCCCGGCATGACCGAAGCAAGCGACTGGAATGCCAAACTTCTTCTGCAAGCGTTCCGCAAACTTGAACAAAGCCTCGAGTCGACTGCGTGGAACCACGATGTCTTCGTTTAATTTGGTCAGTCCGGTATCACGCAGTGCATAGGAAAATTCGCGCCGAATCTGCCAGATCTTTTCGCACCCTTCATTGCCCAAGCCTTTTTTGATGAAGTGGGGATTTTCCTCACGGATCAGTTGAGTCAGGGCACGCAGTTCGGATTTAACAGATGGCTCCTGCCCGTCCAGCTCGATAATCAGATGCGCCTCGCATCCCTCGAACATGTTGCTCCCCGTGCGTTTCATGGCAGCCTGGAGCGTGAAATGGTCGGCAATCTCAAGCGCGCTCGGCAGAAAACCAGTTTGAAACACCTTCCCAAGGATACGCGCCGCCATTGCCGTACTCTCCACACCAATGGACAAAGCGGCACGAAAAGGGGGTAAAGGAATGAGCTTCAAGGTCGCTTCGGTCACGATACCGAGCAGCCCCTCGGAACCAACGAACATGCGATGCAGGTCGAATCCGGTTTTGTTTTTATGGGTTCGACCACCGGTCTGGACGATTGTTCCGTCGGCAAGCACCACTTCGGCTCCCAACAAATAGTCACGAGTCACACCGTATTTCAGGCAACGGGGTCCGCCGGCATTCGTAGCGATGTTGCCGCCGATGCTGCAATTGGCCCGACTGGCCGGGTCGGGTGGATAACACAAACGTTTTTCCTCGGCTTTGGACTGTAAATCAGCGGTGATCACACCAGCCTGCACCACTGCCACAAAATCGGTTTCATGAATCTCCCGGATGCGATTCATTTTTTCGAGGGAGATCACAATCCCTTGACGCACCGGCACACACCCCCCCACATAACCGTGCCCCGCACCGCGCGCGGTGGTGGGGACCTGATGCTTGTTGGCCCATTTCAGAATCTTGGAAACCGCTGCGGTGCTCCGCGGAAAGGCCACGGCTTCAGGCTGGGCCACCGCAAACCATTTGTCGCCGGAATAGGTTTCCAGGGTGGCTGCATCGGTACGAAGTTCCCCTCGTTTGAGTAGTTTCTGGAGGGATTGAAAGTTGTGTTTACTCATTCTTGAGACAATGAAGCTTCATTTGTATCGGAGGACTCTTCATTGAGCAGGCTTTCCACCAGACCACGAGCGGCATCTTTCTCAGTCTCGGGAACCTTGATCCGAATCCCGCCTGTCGCCATGGAATAGCCTTCCATGCTCATGGAGGCAATCTCATCGGTCACGCTGGGATGAAACCCGGCAGCCTCCAATCGAGCAGAGATCATTTGAGCTTCAGCAGAATTAAAACTTGAGAATATGGTTTCCAGAGTCATGCCTCAACGTATACCAAAATCCTTCTGACACAAGTCCAGGGATCAACGCATGCGAAAACCGGCGCCCATGCGACCCGCCATTTTACTGGCCATTTTGCCGCCCATCTTGCCCATCATTTTCTGCATTTTACCCATTTTACGCATCATTTTCTGCATCTGACCAAATCGATTCATCAGATTGTTTAACTCAGCCACACGCACCCCACTTCCTTTGGCGATGCGTTGACGCCGTTTGGCATTCAAGATTTGCGGACGGTTGCGTTCTTCCGGAGTCATCGCGCAGATCATGGCTTCCATGCGGCGAAATTCCTTTTCATGCTTGCTCAGGTCCGCACCTCCCACCATGTCGGAGCCACCGGGCAGCATCTTGACAATGGATTCCAGGGGACCAAGGCGTTTCATCTGGCGCAATTGATCGAGAAAATCGTCCAGAGTGAACACTCCCTTACGCATCTTCTCTTCCAGCTTGCGGGCCTCGTCCATGTCGACATTTTCCGCGGCTTTTTCAACGAGACTGACCACGTCACCCATCCCCAGGATGCGGGTTGCCATACGTTCAGGGTGGAAAGGTTCGAAGTCCTCCAGTTTTTCACCGGCACCCGCAAACTTGATGGGTTTGCCGGTCACGGATTTCAAACTCAAAGCCGCACCACCACGGGCGTCACCGTCAAGTTTGGTCAGGACCGCGCCGGAAATATCCAAAGCCTCATCGAAGTGGGTGGCCACATTCACGGCTTCCTGACCGGTCGCGGCATCGAGGACCAGCAGGATTTCCTGAGGCTGAATGTCGTCGCGCAATCGCACCAGTTCCTGCACCAACACCTCGTCGATCTGCAAACGACCCGCCGTATCAAATATCAAAATATCGCACTCGCGCTCGGCGGCTTCTATTTTCGCTGCCTTGGCAATGGCAAGCACATCCTTTTCGCCTCGTCGCACCACGGTCGGGATGTTCATTTGTTTACCCAAGGCTTCCAACTGGTCCATTGCAGCCGGACGATACACATCGGCAGCCACCAGAATGGGTTTGCGCCCCTGTTTCATCAGCCATTTGGCGAGCTTGCCGCTGGAGGTCGTTTTACCGGCGCCGTGCAGTCCCACCATCATCATGCAGGAAGGCTTGGCATCCAGCTTCAGTTCCGCATTCTGGGAACCAAGCAACTCCACCAGCTCGTCGTTGATGATTTTGATGACCTGTTGGCCGGGGTGAATGCTCTGGATCACCTTTTCGCCAATGGCCTTTTCCTTGACGTTTGCAATGAATTGCTTGGCGACCTTGAAATTGACATCGGCGTCCAGCAACGCCAGACGCACTTCACGCAGGGAATCCGCGACATTGGACTCGCTGATCTTGCCCAATCCTCTCAGATCCTTAAAAACACCCTGTAATTTGCCGGATAACGACTCAAACATGGCTCGAAACTACGAGAAAGGAAGGGGTATGACAAGCAGCATACACGGAAGTTTGTCGGAAATTACGCGTTTCAATTCCATCGAGGTCCGATATGATGGACGCACTCCATGGATTTGAACAAAAAACGACATCGAAAACGGACGATCAGAGCCCACGTTTGGGGCGCTTTGACGACTCTATCCATGATGGTGTCACAGGCGGACGAGATTTCCTTCGCTCGTGACATCCTGCCCATCCTGTCGGACAACTGCTTTTACTGCCACGGTCCGGACGCCAACCATCGGGAAGGCGATCTCAGACTCGACCAAAAGGAGGATGCACTGGCGAGCCGAGATGGAAAAGCGGCCATCCAACCGGGCAATCCAGAGGAGAGCCTGGTGGTTCAACGCATCCGCGCCCAGGATCCGGACGACCTGATGCCACCTCCCGATTCAAACAAGGCATTGACCGAGGAGGAAATCGACAAACTCGAACAATGGATCACCTCGGGAGCGGATTGGGGAAGGCATTGGTCTTTCGAACCTCCCGTGCGCCCTCCCCTGCCCGCTCACGCCGGGCATCCTATCGATGCATTCATCGAACGTCGATTGCAACGGGAAGGACACACACTCGCCGAGCCATCGCCGCGGCACACCCTGTTGAGGAGACTGTCCTTTGACCTCACCGGATTGCCTCCATCTCCGGGAGAAGTCGCGGCATTTGAACAAGACACCTCACCGAACGCGCTGGAAGACCAGATAGATCGCCTGCTCAATTCACCCCATTATGGCGAACGCATGGCCATGTGGTGGCTGGACGCCGCACGATATGCCGACACCGACGGGTATCAACAGGACGCCACCCGGTCCAACTGGCCTTGGCGGGACTGGGTCATCGAAGCATTCAACACCAACATGCCCTTCGACCGGTTCACCATCGAACAATTCGCGGGAGACCTGCTGCCCAACGCGACCCCGGAACAAATCCTGGCCACCAGTTTCCACCGGCATCACATGACAAACGGCGAAGGCGGACGTGATCCGGAAGAATCCCGCATCGACTACGTCATCGACCGCGTCAACACGGTCGGCACGCTCTGGATGGGCATGACGGTAAACTGCAGCCAGTGTCACTCCCACAAGTTCGATCCCCTGTCCCAGGAGGAATACTATCAACTCAACGCTTATTTCAACAACATCGACGAGGACGGACGCGCCGGTTCGGCCGCGAAACCCTACCTGGAATATCAATCGCCCAACATGACGCAGCATCTCAGGGCAGCCGAACGCCAACTCAAACAGGCAAAACAACGCATCGACCAGGTCATTCTAGAAGCTGTCCCCGCATTCAACTCATGGCTGCAAGCACGTAAACAAGAAGCCAGCACAGGATTCAAAGCCTGGTACGCTCTGCAACCAACCGGCATCCAAAGTGCCGAAGGCACCACGTTCAGCACCCGAGCGGAAAACATCCTCATCGCCCAAGGCCCTAATCCTCGCCAGGACGATTACCAGATCGTTGCCAAACCGGAGCTGGATCGAATCACCGGAATCCGACTGGAAGTGTTCCCTGATTCGAACCTTGCAAACGGCCGATACGGACGTGGCAAATCAGGTGAATTCATCCTGACCAACGTCAAATTATTTACCCGCAAAATCGGAGCCCGTTTGATGCACGAAGTCATTCTCGACCGAGCCATCGCCGATTTCGAAGCCAAACCCGAAGGAGGCGAACGATACGGCAAGGTCAAAGACACCCTGGATGACGATCCCCGTAACGGATGGACCACCCACGGCGACGAAACCGCCAGAAAACACACGGCAGTCTTCGCTCTCAAGCAGGCATTGGTAATGGCGCCGGACGAAGAAATGATCTTCGTCATGATGCACCGCTCCACGATCGGTGATGCCAACACCGGAACGTTTCGCGTATCCATATCCAATCAACCCGGCGAAGCGGTAAGGTCACTTGATCCCATGCCCATGGAAGTCCTGGCCGCGTCATTGAAAAACGGGGAAAAAGATCTGGAGCCGCAACTGACCAAACGACTCCGCAAACAATTCCTCGTCGACCACCAGCCATACCAAAAGGAGAAACCGCGTTTCGACCGCGTGCAATCGCATTACAACGAAATCAAAAACGCCGCCAAACCTCAAAAAGTCATGGTGCTCGCCGATCGCAAAGAAACCAGGGACACCCATGTCCTGGTGCGCGGTGTATGGGATCAAAAAGGAAAAATCGTTGAACCGGGACTTCCGGCCGCATTGGGGGCCTCAACCCAACCCAGGCAAGGCACCCGTAAAGATCTCGCCGAGTGGTTGGTGTCCGGCCAACACCCGCTCACCGCCCGGGTGATCGTCAATCACCTCTGGCAACTCATGTTCGGGGCCGGTTTGGTTCGAACACCCGATGACTTTGGTCTCCAGGGCGAACAACCCACTCACCCGGATCTGTTGGACTGGTTGGCGGTTGAATGGATGGAAAGCGGATGGGACATCAAACACATCCTGCGACTCATGGTCACCAGTCGCACCTATCAACAAAGCAGCGATGTTGATCCTGAATGGTTGGACAAGGATCCCTACAATAAACTCTGGGCACGCGCATCGCGCCACCGGCTCCCCAGTTGGATGCTGCATGATGCCGTATTGAAAACCAGCGGACTGTTGAACCCCATCCAGGGCGGACCTCCCGTCAAACCCTTTCAACCGGGCGGCATTTGGCAGGACATGTTCATGGGGAGGTTCACCTACGTCCCCAGTCCCGGAACAGCCCGGTATCGTCGGATGCTGTATGCCTTCTGGCGGCGTTCAAGCGCCCCTGCGTTTTTGTTCGACCAGGCCCAACGCCGCGTTTGTGAAGTGGGAGTCCGACGCACCAACACGCCGTTGCATGCCCTGACCCTTTTGAATGATGAAACCGTTCTTGAGGCATCCCAATCACTGGCCGCCGATTGTTTGGAATCAAGCGAATCAATTCAAGAGGCCCTGCGGCAACTTGGTCCACGCATTTTGAGCCGATCCTTTACGGCGCAGGAGTGGGATATCATCCAGAGCAAATGGAAAAACACACTGGCCCATTATCAAACCCATCCGGAAGAAGCCCGCGCACTACTCAACGTGGGACAACAAACCGCCCTTCCGACGCTCGACCCGATCCGGCACGCAACCCTGATGTGGATGGCCAACATGATTTTCAACCTCGACGAAGCAATGACCCATGAATAAGTCCGATCAACACAACATGGAGCAGGCACTCAACGTAACCCGCCGTTATTTCCTGGGCAAATGCACCGGACTCGGTATCGGTTCCCTGGCGCTGGCCGACTTGTTGAAACAATCACTGGCGGCACAAACCAATGTTACCGAACCAGGACTTCATCCCGCCGTGGGCCGTCTTGCCCCCAAAGCCAAACGCGTGATCTTTCTCACCCAATCCGGTGGCCCTTCCCAGATCGAACTGTTCGACCACAAACCCGGACTTCAAAAATGGGCCGGCAAAGAGCTCCCCGACAGCGTGCGACAAGGACAACGCCTGACCACCATGACGGCGAATCAAAAACAATTGATCATGCCCTCTCGCACGCAGTTCGAACGTTGTGGGCAAAGCGGCGCCACCATTGGTGAATGGATGCCGCACCTCAAAAAAGTGGCAGATGAACTGTGCTTCATCAAATCGATGACCACCAATGAAATCAACCACGCCCCCGCCATGACTCATTTTCTCACCGGACACCAAATCCCCGGCCGACCGAGCATGGGCGGTTGGGCGAGTTATGGTCTGGGAAGTGAAAACAAAGACCTGCCGGACTTCCTGGTGTTGCTCTCAAAAATGCGTCGTCCGTCTGATCAACCTTTATACGACCACTATTGGGGCAGCGGCTTTCTTCCATCCCGTTACCAAGGCGTGAAACTCCGCAACTCGGGAGATCCGGTCCTCTACCTGAAAGATCCGGACGGACTCCCACGACAGCTCCGGCGCAGCATGCTCGACGGGCTTTCCGAACTGAACGAACTGCGATCCCGGGCAACCGGCGATCCCGAAATCGAAACCCGGATCCGTCAATACGAAATGGCCTACCGCATGCAGGCCAGCATCCCGGGTTTAACCGATCTGAGTGACGAGCCGGATTCGACCTTTGAACTCTATGGTCCGGATTCCCGACGCCCCGGCAGCTACGCCGCCAATTGCATCCTGGCCCGTCGCCTTGCCGAGCGCAACGTCCGGTTCATCCAGCTATTTCATCCCGATTGGGACCATCACAGCCGCCTGAGTTCCTGGTGTGTTGCCCGCTGTCGCGACACCGATCAGGCCAGCGCAGCCCTCATCCAGGACCTCAAACAACGCGGTCTGCTCGACGACACCCTCGTCCTCTGGGGAGGCGAATTCGGAAGAGGCGTCGCGGGTCAGGGCAAATGGGACAGTCCCGAAGGCGGACGCGATCATCACCCCCGCTGTTTCACCATGTGGATGGCCGGAGGCGGAATCAAACCCGGCACCACCTGGGGAGAAACCGACGACTTCAGCTACAACGTGGCCAGAAATCCCGTTCACGTCAACGACCTCCATGCCACCGTCCTCCACCTCCTAGGCATTGATCATGAACAATTCACCTACCGCTTCCAGGGACTGGATTTCAAACTCACCGGAGTCGAAGAAACAAAAGTCATCAGGGACATATTGAGCTGAACAAGAGGAGGGACGAATCAAAGAACATCTTTATTGGACCGCTCTTCCAGAATAGCAGATGATAGATCAGTTCCCGTTGATGCGAGTCGCAAAGAAAGTTGTTTCCATGCGGGTGACTTGTTCGATACCGAAACAGGAGACACTTCTGCAATCGGTTTTCCATGACGAATTATGATGATTCTTTCTCCCTGCTCAACATCTGAAAACAGCTCGGAGGCATTTTTGCGAAATTCGGTAAACGTGACTTTTCTATTCATACACTTTCAGATCCAGCGGAGCAGAATGTACACCTTTATGTACTGTGTATCAAGATGACATATTCTGGGGCGCATCTTAGTTCCTTCTAAAATTATATGTGTGAGCCGAGAGCCATATGGAATGCGTGCGACTCGGCGCCGCTTTGGATACCTTTGGACAATGCCTCAGCATACTCATCTCTCGGAATCTAGCCCATGTCAGCAGCCCGTAACCAGAATAACATGACGCGTTGGGGTATGGGTGGGTGTGTTTAAATGAAGTATATGGTTTGAGCAGATGGATCATATCCAAAGCGGCGCCGAGTCGCACGCACTCCATAGAAATCCTTGCGTTTCTGCTCCTTCAAGGCATCAAGTGAGATGCACCCCATATTCTGATCTCAATGACATTTGCATCGACATCCGGCATCATTTTTGGTAGGTGTATGACTATTACCGAGAGGGGGTAATGTTGTTCATTGTTGAAATTGCAAATAATGCGTATGAAACATACAGCCTTCCGTCACGCCTTGGCTTGGTGGTCTCCTCTTTTGGATTCCGTTTTACCGATTTTCGTCACCTTCTTTACCGTCCTGGCATCTGCACAGCAGGTATCCGCTGCTGAGAGGGGCGCTCAAGCGCTCAATTTCCAAAAAGTCGCAAGCTGGCCGGATCAACCTCGCAGCCCAGTCCTGGAAGTTGCCGTGCATGGACAATACGCTTATCTCGCAATTGGTGACGGTGGACTTCTGGTGCTTGACGTCAAGGATCCCGCCTCTCCCGAGTGGATCGGTCATCATTTTGAGGGGCAGCATGTAAAAATGGTCAGGGTTCACAACGATCATCTTTATGCTGCAACTTCACAACACAGGGGCAGTCACTTTCAGGAAACAGGCGAACATCGGGGCCGGTTACACATTTTAAGTTTGGAATCACCAGAGAATCCTTCAGAAATCGCGACCTATTCTTTGGGCGCTGATATCAGGTGTCTGGATTTCGAAGGCAATCGCTTGCTGATCGGTGAAGGTGAAATCCATTCACAAACCGCCATTCGCAGTCTGGATGTGAGTGATCCATCGAATCCCACTCTGATCGATATTATCCAATTAAAATACGGGAGAGACGATGTAATCGTACCTGACACGATAAGATCAGTCGGAGATCAGTTTTATGTATCACCCGGGGGATACATTTACATTTCAGACTGGGAAAATACCCAGTTTCTCAATGTGGCAGGGGTTTCTTATGCTGGCGGCATTCTGAGAGGTTGGCAGGTAGAAGGTCCGTATGTTTTCGCAACACATCGCAATTTTAATCGCACAGATTCAAATCAGAGCAATCTCGTTGACACGCTTTCTGTCTTTGACACGAGTGATGTTTCAAATCCATCACTCGTTGCTTCACTGAATTTCAGTGTCTTTCCAATAAACAATACTTCCAACGGTAGTTATGGAATCGATGGAGGATACGAGGGATTGAGCATTCAGGATGGTTACGCTTATGTCTGCACGGGCATTCAGGGATTGGCGGTCATTGACATCAGCAATCCTGCCCAACCTGTTTTCATCAACCGAATAGACACGCCCGGAAACGCCACCCATTTGGAGATCAAGAACGGCCTTGCTTATGTCGCCGATTCCTACGGGGGACTTCAAATCATTGACATCAAGGACCCGAACCAAATGAGCATCCTCGGTCAGTTCGAGACCGGATTGACACCACGCCAATTCATCAGCGACGGCGACAAGGGAATCATGTTCAGCACGGATCATCGGAAGCATCATGCCTTGATTGAGTTTCTGGATCTTTCGTCCTCCTCAAGTCCCCAAAAAGTTGGAGAATATCAAGTCCCTTACGCAGTTGATGCATTGGAGTATTCGAATGATCTACTTTTTATTGTTGGCAAGGAAAACCGCATTTTGAAACTGGAAACCCTGGACGCATCCAACCCCGAATCCCTTCAGTGCCTGTCCCGAATCACGCTCCCCATCGAAATATGGTTGTCGCCACCACCTAAAATCCTTCATCACCCGGAGAGACATCACTTGTATGTTGCCGGATTAATGAGTGAACCGCTTTCGAACCGGTTTCGTGGTCATCTGAATAAAATCGACATCTCCAATCCAGCCAAACCGCAAATCATCGAACAAATCATAACGGATGGTAATGCCGTCACCGGTGGATTGTTCATTGATGGCAATCATCTGTATCAAAACTCGTTTGTCTATGGGGGAACGGACCAGTTGGACAGCTTCCCGACAGACAGCCCTTTGGATGGCTCCAGTTCAGGGACCGCCATCCTCCCTGCAAACGATTGGAAGAATGACGCCCGTCGGGTGGGTGGTTTGCATGTTTCCGAAGACAAGGCGTTTGTCGGGTTGGGACAACACGGATTTGCCGTGGTGGATGTGAATGATCCGACGAACCCCGAGCTTCGTTCTGATCATACAGCCCAGGGCGAAGTATTGGACCTGACGACCTACCAGGACTACCTATTGACGGCCGAAGGTGAATACGGGGTAAACATATATGACGTAAGCGATCATGATGTCCCCCACCATCTGGGCAGCATTGCCACCCTTGGACCGGCTGCATACGTGGGGATGTCCAATAGGTATGTTTATGTATTGGAACAGGGTTTTGGTTTGGCTGCTTACAGCATGGTCAAAAAGGGCGTGAAGTTGATTCAGCAACCCGAGTCGCTCAGTCTGGCTTCAGGAGATCGTGCCACGATCCAGTTAAAAGCATTTGCGGACGCCCCCCTGTCTTACCAGTGGTACCTTGGTGAAACCGGGGATACCAGCCAACCACTTGCAACAGAGACTCAATCCACCTTGACCACCGATCCGATCACCAAACAGGAACGTTACTGGGTACGTGTGACGGATGGACAAGCATCCATCGACAGCGACACCGCCATCCTGACCCCTATTCCCAGGACGCGTATTGAACTGATCGGACGTTGGCCCGAGGATCCGACCACCTTCACTCGACCGGGGTTTTCGACGGATGTTGCCGTGTCGAGCCCTTACATTTATCTGGCAGATGGCTTTGATGGACTGCGCATCCTGAATGCGAGTGATCTGACGGTGCCAAAAATAGTTGGACATTACTCGTCAAACATCCATCAAGTTGCCATCGAAAAAAATCGACTGCATGTCAACGGAAGGATTTATGAATTGCTCAACATCAACAACCCGATCGCCCCTACGCAAGAAGTGATGGTTACCGAGAGCGATGAGGTCATGTTGCCTTCAGGTGATTTTGTTTTCATGGGAGGTGAAAACGGATGGAACGCTCTGAATTTGCAGAATCCAATGAGAGCCGGAGGAGTGTGGCCTTCGAACGAACTTTCTCAAAATGAAACATGGAACATCAGAGGCATCGCAACTTCCGGCACCTATGCAGCGGCCAGCCAGGGTTGGGGCGGTATTCAAATTTTGGATATCACCTCCCCCACCTCGCCGAATCTGCTTACCTCTTACTATCCGAATGCGTCCGTTCAGGACCTTGCCTGGAAGAATTCATGGATCATCGCTGCACACGGTGATTTGTTCACTGGCCTGGAGCTCATTGACATGAGTGATCCTGCCAATCCAAAACAATCTGCGAGCATAACTGAGCCTCACGCCCATAAAGTCGCGTTCATGGAGAGTTCCTATGCTGCCGTCACCGGGAAAGGATTGTCGGTATTCGATTACGGGGATCCATCCAGGCTCATCAAAGTAAGTTCAGATGATTCTGACTTCGACACTTATGGTTTGGAGATTCACGGTGACCTCGCCTACGTTGCTGCAGGTAAGGACGGTCTTTTGATTTACCGCATCACTCCCGAACTCAAATTGAACCCTCCTTCGATTGAAACCGATGGAGTGCGCTTGTCCTGGTTGGGAGCTCCCGGAATATTGCTGCAACAAACAGCCACCATGCCTGTTCCAAACTGGACCGACGTCCCGGACACCGAGGGAGCAAGTAAAATCCTCATTCCCTTTGATCAAGCCAGTCACTGGTATCAACTCATCAAACGATAGATCGAATAGGCAGGTTAGGAACAACAGGCGGGAAATCTCACGGAGGACTTTGAGTATCGTCTCCCCACTGAAGCGGAATGGGCCTATGCCGCACGCGCCGGGACGACCACCCGATTTAGTTATGGAGATGATCCGTTTTATGAATCCCTCCATGAATATGCATGGTATAAAGGAAACAGCCGGCTTCAACCTCATCCGGTGGGAGAAAAGGAACCGAACCCATGGGGATTGCACGACGTTCATGGGAACGTATTCGAATGGTGCATGGATTGGTTCGACAACTTGCCGGGCGGGACCTTGACGGATTCGTGGGGACCGGATGACGGATATGACCGGGTGGTCCGGGGAGGATATTGGGACAGTTCCCCTTCATTTTGCCGTTCAGCCCTGCGCGTGCATCATCCCCCCGAATCAAGGCTGGCATTCATCGGTTTCCGAATCGTGCTGGCGAAGGTCTCCCCCTGATGTTTTCAGAAAATGAAAAGTCAGTAGATATGATCTTTCGCCAAAAGGTGCTGGTTTATGATTTCGATCATTCTTCCTACTTCCTGTCCAGCATCCTTTAGTTGCCCAACTGGACCAAACCTAAGCTGTTCAACTCCCTTGCTAATCGAAATTTTTGCACCATCGTGAATCGTTCCTGATCCAGGTTTAACGGTGAAATCCTCAGAAAATAATGTGTTAAGGAGTTCGTTCATTTCAATCAATTCATCACGATCCAATTCAATCTTCCTTAGAGTTTCACGATTATTTCCACGGGGTTAATCTATCAAAACCACAGAGGACAGAGCTCACAGAGAGTTGCAATAAATGAGTGTAAAAAGTGTTACCTCTGTGCTCTCTGTGTCCTCCGTGGTTAATAAACAATTCATTCACCCCGCACATTTAATTGCACCCGGGGCAAGCAAGCGCCATGAATCCCGCGGCAATCCGGAACACGCAGGAGAGAGCAAGTGGAAAGCATCTTCTCTCTTGGTAATGAATCAATTTAACCTTCCGCTAAGTCCAAATAACACTCTATTTGGACTTAGCGGAAGGTTAAATAAAACAAACTACACCTCCTCAGCACTGGACAAATCCCCCTCCCTCTTCAGGACGGGTGTGTCCAGATCGTGTTCCTTCACCCAGGTCCGGGCGGTTTCAAACTCGGAAGGGGTGTTGATGTTGAAGGCTTCCATGCGGTCGTCTTCACTCCATTGGAAGGCTTGGGTTTCCGGGTGATGAAACAGCGCATACAAGGAGCGCCGGTCAGCGGAGAGTTCGGATCGAACCATGGAGAGGAATCGGCATGGGATCACCATAGGAAACCCACGGAGTTCGTCCATCTGCATGCAAACGATCCCGTTGGTCGTTGTTGAAGTAGACATCAAATCTTTCAAGGTCGGCAAAGAAACGAATGGCATGTCACAGCTCAGGAAAAGATGTAGCAAAGCATGGCAGTGGCTCAATCCGGTCTCGATCCCGGCAAGCGGTCCTTTTCCGGGTTGAAGATCTTTTCTGATGAGATTGATCTGACATCCGAGTTCTTCCGCTGTTAGTCGGACCCAATCCAGCAAGGACTTCCCCTGAAGTTCGAGGCACGATTTATCGGTGCCCATGCGTCGGCTGCCGCCGCCGGCAAGGATGTGAACCACGGTGGACGCGCTCATGACCTCCCCCTGCCGGATAAAATTTGACCGGGTTGTAAAGAAAAGCTTTGTTGAGCTTTAAGTTGCATGCAGGACAATTTCATTGATTTTCAGAATCAAATCCAGCATCAATAACAGGCATATGAACTCCCGAAAACATCTTCTGACACTGGCAACCGCTGCCGTGTTTGCTTTGTCCGCATCCGTTAAAGCGGATGTCTCCAATGTCGTGGCCGATATGGCCTGGGCTGCCAACAACTTCCTGAACGCATTGACCGATGAGGAACGTGCGACGGCTAGTTTTGATCTCAAGGACGATCAAAGGATCGATTGGCACTTCATCCCCAAGGACAGAAAAGGATTGGGCATCAATAAGATATCCGGCGAGAAAAAGACCTTGGCCCAGGCGCTTCTATCCAGCGGTTTGAGCTCCAGGGGTTATCTGCAGGCCTCCACCATCATGACTCTGGAGAAGATTCTTCAGGACATGGAAGGTCCGGGACGCCGTTTCCCGCGTGACCCGGAGCTTTACCATGTTTCCATCTTCGGAAAACCCAGCAACACCGGAACCTGGGCATGGAGTTTTGAAGGGCATCACCTGTCGGTAAATTTCACCATTGTGAAGGGGCAGGAAATTTCCGCCACCCCACATTTCATGGGCACCAATCCCGCACACGTCAAGGAAGGCCCCCGCAAGGGACTCCAGGTCCTGGGCAACGAAGAAAACCAGGCGCGCGCCCTGCTGAAATCACTGCGCCCTGCCCAATTCAAGAAAGCCATGATTGGCGACAAGGCTCCAGGTGACATCTTCACCGCTGCAGAAAAAACGGTCACCCCTCTGGAAAACAAAGGTATCGCAGCTTCAGAATTGAACTGGAGCCAGGTGGAAGACCTGTTGGGCATTATCGAAACCTACCTCTACCACGTGCGCCCCGAAGTGGCCGAAATCGAATTGGAACAGATTGAAAAAGCGGGCATCGCAGCCATCAAGTTTGCCTGGATGGGCGGCACCGAAGTTGGAGACGCGCACTACTACCGCATTCAGGGGCCGACCTTCCTGCTGGAATACGACAACATCCAAAACGGAGCCAATCACGTGCACGCTGTTTGGCGTGACTTTAACGGTGATTTCGGGCGCGACCTTTTGAAACGCCACTACGAGCAATTCCCTCATTAATGAGGACTTGATCCCAGGGTCATTCATTTTTTATTTTACCAACAACCGCGGTGCGTTGAACCAAAGGCGCACCGCGGATTTGTTTATTAACCGAACCTAAATCAATGGGAAAACGACGTCGCAGAAAACCAGCGCCTCCAACATTGGAGCCAACATTTGAATCCACAGGAACGTTCTCCAAGAACATCGGTGACACGGTCACTTTGGAAATCACCGATGTCGCCTTCGGCGGTGAAGGTGTGGGACGTCATGATGGTTTTGTGGTGTTCGTCCCTTTTGTCATCACCGGAGAAAAAGTTCAGGCACGTATCACCGAAATCCACAAGCAATTTGCCCGCGCCGAACTGGTGGCTGTCGAGGAATCATCCCCTCACCGTATCGAATCAACATGTCCCTATTTCGGAGAATGCGGTGGTTGCCAGTATCAACACATCGAATACTCCGAACAACTGAACATCAAACGAAAACAAGTCAGCGACCTCTTCGAACGTATCGGAGGTCAATCCAAGGACATCGTTCGCGAAACAGTGGGATGCCCGACACCCTACGGATACCGCAACCGCATCATGGTGCGCACTCAATACAACCGGGACACGAAAGCGATGAATGTCGGTTTCCTGAGATACCACAGTCGTCTGGTGGTCGATATCCCCGAGTGCGCCATTGCCGAACCGGAATTAAACGAATCACTGAAAGAAGTCCGGGTCGATCCACCTCGCAAGAACGGCATCAAATTTACCCTGCGCGCATTCCCTAAAGACTGGGATCTGCCTCCCGATTCCTTTTTCCAGGTCAACTACCACCAACTTCCCAACATGATCGGCGCCGTGGCGGATTGCTTGAAAGCGGCGGGAACGAAATTCCTGATTGACGCCTACTGTGGCGTTGGTTTTTTCAGCCTCTCGCTTGCCGATGTGGTGGAATCCTACATCGGCGTGGAAGTAGACCACAGAGCCATCAAATCCGCGCGTAAAAACGCGGAGTCCAGGCAACACCTCAACGGATCCTTCATCGAAGCCCCCACCGAGGAGGTCATCGAGGATCTGGTGCAGAAGTATCAACCGGAATCCACCACCATCATCCTGGACCCACCCCGCAAGGGATGTCATGCTTCCATTCTCGAGGTATTGCGGAAAGCCAAACCCAAGCAGATCATCTATGTGTCTTGCCACCCGGCAACCTTGTCCAGAGACATCAAAGCCTTGTGCGCAGATCAGTTATTCGAAGTCAATCAGGTCATTCCACTGGACATGTTCCCACAGACACAACATGTTGAATGTGTGACCGATATACGCTTAAGATCATAATTCCAAACTTTTTTAACTTTTTAGGGGTTGCCAAACCCTTGTCGATAGCTTATTAAACCGCAAGCTCCTGACCATCCTGCGGGCTTGCATATATTTCTGTTCGGTTCTGGCGTTCAAGTGTTACGGAGGATTAAGAACGCATTTTCAGCGGCGGTTTTCCATTGGTGAAAGTACGCCATACCAAAACAGGTAAATTCAATCTATTATGAATAATAAATCCGCCAAAGGCGGCAACGGTCCATACAAGGGATCGAAACATTCAAAAGGTCCGAAAGGCCCCAAAGGACCAAAGGGTCCCAAAGGCCCCAAAGGACCAAAAAACAAAGATGTGAAACTGGATGACGGTGAAGGTTATCTGGAGATAGCAGAAAAGGGTTTTGGATTTCTCCGATCCCCCGAGCAGCATTTCTCCCCTAAACCGACCGATATTTTTGTGACTCCGGATACCATCAAACGCAACTACCTGCGCGAAGGTTCCTTCATCAAAGCCGTCACACAACCGCCACATCGCGGGAACAATCCTCAACTGAGGGAGATCAAGGAAATCAATGGCATGACGCCCCAGGAATACGGCAAGTCCATGCGCATTGAAAACCTGACCACGATCGATCCCATCGAAAAATTCAAACTGGAAACCTCCCCTGATCTGATCGAAACACGGATCATCGATCTGGTCACGCCCATCGGTAAAGGAACCCGTGGACTCATCGTGGCGCCTCCCCGCACGGGTAAAACAACGGTGCTGAAACAAATTGCAAACGCCATCACGACCAACCACCCCGAAGTGGAGGTGATCGTGTTGCTCATTGACGAACGTCCGGAAGAAGTCACTGACTTTTCACGCTCGGTCAATGCGGAAGTCATCGCTTCCTCCAACGATCAGGAACTGGAAACCCACGTGCGCTTGTCCCGATTTGTCATTGAACGTTGCCGGCGTCGTGTGGAAATGGGCAAGGACGTGTTTGTCCTGCTTGATTCGATCACTCGTGTGGCACGCTCATACAACAGTGTGCACGGCGGCAGTGGTCGTACCATGACCGGTGGTGTGGACGCGCGAGCGCTGGAGATTCCACGTAAGATGTTCGCTTCTGCCCGCAAGATTGAGGAAGGCGGATCCCTGACCATCCTGGCAACCGCGCTGGTGGACACCGGCTCCCGCATGGATGAGTTGATCTTCCAGGAATTCAAGGGCACCGGGAACATGGAATTGATTCTGGACCGCAAACTGTCCGATCGACGGCTTTATCCGGCGTTGGACATCCCCAAGAGCGGCACGCGTAAGGAAGAAAAACTCTACGGCCCCCAATGGATTCAGGCCATCCACAAGCTGCGCCGTGAGATGATCGATATCAACCCGATCGAGGCTCTGGAAACATTGACCTCTGCGCTCAAGAAGTACAAGACAAACGAAGAGTTTTTGAAACGGTTGCTTTAAAGCGCCATTCCATTCGGAGCTGAGTATCGAATGCCCATGCTCCAAGCGATTCGCACCATTTGACAACCGGCTCTGATGAAGGAATTCATCAGGGCCTTTTTTACAACGAAAAGATGTCACGCTCGAAATTACATTCACGCCCCCCGATGGAGCGGATGCTTAAAATCCACCACGCCATTCAGGCGGGAGGATACCCCAATGCAACCCGGCTTGCCGAACAATTGGAAGTGAGCACCAAATCCATTCACCGTGACATAGAATTCATGCGTGACCGACTCGATCTGCCGGTAGAGTATGATCCGGTCAAATACGGTTACCACTATTCCGAGGAAGTCAGTGCATTCCCAACGTTCCAGGTGACCGAAGGTGAAATGGTCGCGCTTCTGGTGGCGGAAAAAGCGCTGCAGCAATACCGTGGAACCACCTTCGAGAAACCTCTGGTCAGCGCCTTTCAAAAAATCGAAGAAGCCCTTCCCGACACCATTTCTTTGAACTTGTCGGAATGGGATGAATCGATCTCCTTTCGAACAAGCGCCATCCCCCAACTGGACCTCAACATTTTTGATCAATTGGCGAAAGCAGTCTCCCGAAAAAAACAACTCGAACTGCAATACCGCAAGCCCGGACAGAAAAACGGCGAAGCGCGCGTGGTGGATCCCTACCACCTGGCCAACATCAATGGAGAATGGTTTCTGTTCGCGCATTGTCACTTAAGGAAGGATCTACGCACCTTTGCACCGGCGCGCATCCTTTCGATCAAGGAAACAGGAGAAACATTTCAACGCCCGAAAAAGTTCTCCATCGAAGACCGGTTGCAAGGCAGTTTCGGGGTCCATGCCGGCAAGGAAAACTTCAAGGTCACCATCCGTTTTTCCCCGCAAGTCGCAGATTACATCCGAGAAAAGACCTGGCACCCGACGCAGAAAATAAAACCACTTCCTGACGATAGTATCGAACTGAGCATCACCCTGAGCAGTCTCGTTGAGATTCATCGGTGGGTTCTTGGCTGGGGTGAACACGCCGAAGTCATCGAACCCTCCAACCTGCGAGATCGATTGCGAAAAAGTGCCGAGGAAATCCTTTCCACTTATAAAAAGTAATTTCGGAAAAAAAGTCGCTGGCATTGATTCCCGTTCCCAAGGAGCAGAGTCTTTCAAAAGCTTCCGTTGACGACCACCATCATTTCTTGAAAGTAATCATCCATCAACAGGATTGATCAAGCGATCAAACTTGAATGCTTCGAAGTCTTTTTTATTTCGAGTATAAAACGTTTTGACCCCGTTTTTAAGCAGCGTCACCCCTAATACACGATCAAACACATGGACTGCTTTTTGCTTCTTCCAATCATCACCATGGACCAGAAGATCCCAGAAGGAAGTTTCATAAGCGCAATGAAGGACACCAGAATCTTCCCTTAAGAAGGTAATTTGTTTTAACGCCTGTTTGTGGTTCAAGGGATGTTCCAATATTTTAGGATGCCTCAAGCCACGGTAGAATTCAAAAAGAACCTGATCACTTATGATCCACTGCGTTGGGTGATCCAACATCATTTCATAGACAGCCTTGGACCGGTCATGTTCATCGCATCCACAATTTACCGCATAGATCAGTAAATTGGTGTCCAGACTATTCATAAATCGCCTCTTTCATGGCGTCGACATCCAAAAGGCAGCGTCCGGCATCGACAACCGGAACCCGATGCCGTTTGGGTTTCTGCAAGGGATATCGCTCGATCCAAGACTCTGTTGCCTTTCTGACCAAATCACTAATGGAGACATCCTCACGGGAAGCCAGCTCCCTCATTTGCTTCATCATCGGATCAGGAAACAAAATTTGCATCTTTTGCATGGATCCATGCTATCCATGGACCATGCGTTGTCAATACTCGCAATGGAGGTTTTATAGTTGCGCTTCCATGCTCCGCAGCAAACCGTCCGGTTCAAAGAGGGCGTGAGCTACCATGGCACTCGCTCGATCCTGGGCGTTGGCCACCGCGTAGAATCGCAGTTGGGGAGCATTGCCCGATGGTCGAATGTGGGCGATATCACCGTTATCGAAATAGACGCGTACTCCATCGATATAGTTGATGCGTTGTATATGTCCGTAACCATGCTCAGCACTGAAGTACTCGGAAGCTTCTTCGCAAAGATGGGCAATGGTGAGGGCTTCTTCCTCATTGGCCGGGCGCCTTTCCCCGTCATTCAACCGCAAATGAGCACCATCATCCTTGAGTTCCCAATCCAAAAGCCCCTGAATATCCGGTGTCCATTTCTTGAGCAATGCACGACTGGATTCCTGTGGAAACGCATCGATCAATCCAGCCTTTCCGAATCGAGCCGGAAGCGTCCCCATCAGATCCACCAAGGGTTTTTGCCGACCCAAGGAAGCATTTAACACAGCCAGAATCGGCAAGAACGCATCACGGGTTGGCAAAGCCGACAGTTTGCGCCCCTCGAGTTGAATGTCTGAGCCGGTGAGGAACCCGCCATTGGCTTCCCATCCCACCACGGAATTGGCTCCCTGCGCACAGAGAGCGTTCATTGTTTGGATGACATGTGGCGAACCGATTTTCGTTTTGTAGGGCTGGATGTTTTTGTCGGCAAAAAAAGCATCCACCGCATCGTTGGCACTGATAGGGACCACCACCGCCTGAGCATGCAGGAAATCCGCCACCAGAACACCCAACAAGTCTCCGTTTAAAAACTGCAATCGATTCCACCCGTCCACACCACAAACCAGAGGACGATCACTGTCGCCATCTGTGGAGACCAGGGCGTCGATGCGTTTGCCTTCTTCCGTATGCTCTTCGAGAAATGCCTGAAGCTGGTTGAGTCGTTCGGCGGATATGTCTTCAGTGTCGATGGGGACAAAGGTATCACTTCTACCAACAACAATGACCGTGGCCCCGAATGATTCCAAAAGTTCCACCAACATGTCCCGCCCCACCGCTGAATGTTGATACACCAGCAGGCGCCGATCCTTCAGAAACGAATCCGGGAAGAAATCGCGAAAACCATTCAGATACCACTCCCCTGCCTGTGGTTCCATTTCAGGGAGAGTTGGCACACATTCCGGTTTGAACCATCCTGCATCATCGAAAAGTGATCGATCTGCCGGCATGGCATACTGAATTCGTCGCACGCCTAATACTGCGGACAAGATCGCTGATTCATCCGACTTGAGGACTTCCCCAGACGGTTTATTGAATTTGATACCATTGCGATCAAAAGGAATATGACTCCCCGTCACCATGATGCTTGCCAGTCCATGATGCAGGGCATAAGCAGTCAATGCAGGTGTCGGAATTCTGCCGAGATAACGCGCTTTCAAACCGGAATCCTCCACCGCCTTGGCCACCGCGCGCATGATGCTACGATCGGCGCTGTCCGTACTGGGACGCAAATCCCCTGCCAGACAAACGGCATCGCCCACCTGGATCCGTTTTTCCTCGATCAAATAATCAAGAAAGCCGGCGGCATTTATGTAGACCTCCAGATCAGTCATTTCCTCAACCAATCCGCGCAGCCCGCTCGTTCCAAACTTCAAGGTATCAGGCAAACGACCGCGAAAGGTTTCGTCATTGGAATTATCCTTGGATGAAATCATGGTCATGTCGGTACAGTAGCCCGAAATAGGGTCAGGCCTTCTGTGAGCTCCACTGTATATTTTACACCACTACAAATCAACACGGGCTTTGAACGGGTCAGTGTGATGGAACTGTGATCGCTGTGGATTTTAATGGTGTCTTTTGAGGTGACATGGGAAGGGAAAAGGATTTCCGGACTCCTGGATGACAACTCAAAAGTCCGGCCTGCACCCAAAGCGTCCAGCCGTTGCAGTTCAAATTCAGATGCCGTCGTCTGATATCGTCCCAGCCCCGGTGCTGTTGGATCTGTCAATGGATCCAGAATCTCAACAGTTTCCCCTTTGAATGTTACCTCTTTAATCAACTCGTCCACGTCGACATGCTTGGGTGTCAATCCACCTCGCAGGACGTTGTTGGAATTTGCCATCAATTCCATCCCCACCCCCTCCAGGTATGCATGCAGGACACCAGCCGGCAGATACATGGCCTGCCCTGGTTGCAAACAAACCAGATTCAATAAAAAAATACTGAACAGCCCACGATCATGTCGCCCCTCGCGTCCATAACATGCGTCTGATTTCAACACCCAGTATTCGCGATCCGATTTGGTGAAGGGTCGGGACTGGTGATTGGATTTCAATCGTTCCACGACGGGGTGCAGCATTTCGTGAACAGCATCTTCCTCCAGACGCATGAAGGCTTCATACATGGTTCGCAGGGATGTCGCATCACACGAAAATTGTTCCGCAAACGGTTTGAATTCCGGGATGGAATCCAGTGTTTCCTTGATCGCATCGAACGACCGAAATCCACGCAACCCGTAGAAGGGCTCCAAAGCCATCATCAATTCAGGTTTATGATTGTCATCCTTGTAATTGCGGTTGGGAGCACTGAGAGGCATGCCTGCTTCATTCTCCTTTTTGAATCCGGCTTCGGCTGAGCATTTGGAGGGATGCACCTGAATGGAAAGAGGTTCGGCGGCTGCAAGTAGTTTGAACAGAAACGGCAGACGATTCAAAAAAGCCTTGGCAACCGCATCCCCCAGAATCGTCTCAGGATGCCGCCTGATCCATTCATCCAACGGAACAGCCCCCCCTGCCAGCTCCACGTCGCAAGGCAGGTCGGGATGCGCCCCCATCCAATACTCTGCAAAAGGTTTACCGGAAGGATTCTCCAGGTGAAGCATCTGCGGAATAGCCCGAGGATCACCCCAGGCATAATGCTGCACATGCGCTCTCAACGGATAAATATCCGGAACCAGTTTTTCCATCCCCAAAACAAAACGTCCCCCATTCCCATCTGTCAACGAGGAAAGCCGTAGACAGTCATTGCCTGCTGGAATCCGTTCTTTTACACTCTCTCCCATGCAACGCAACAAACCTACATCAATCCGTATCGACGCCATACTGAATCAGGGAGTCAGGTGGACCGTTCTCCTGGCCTTGTTGGCGGCGGGATGTTGTCTATCGCTTCACCTGCAGGCTGCAAAGAAAAGTCCGAGCCCAAATGTTGTCGTCGTCATTACCGATGACCAGGGTTACGGCGATTTTGGGTTCAATGGCAATCCGATCCTCCGCACGCCCAACCTGGATGCCATGGAAGCCGCAAGTGCCAAGATGACCCAATACTATGTCAGCCCGGTATGTGCACCGACCCGGGCCTGCCTGATGACCGGTCGTTATAATTATCGCACGCGCTGCATCGATACCTACATTGGACGTGCCATGATGGATCCGGAGGAGAAAACCCTGGCGGAAAGACTTTTTGAAGCCGGGTATGCAACGGGCATTTTCGGCAAATGGCATATGGGAGACAACTATCCCCTGAGGGCCATGGATCAGGGGTTTGAAGAAGCTCTGGTGCTTCGTGGAGGAGGCATCGGACAACCCTCGGATCCAATCGGAGCCGAAGGGAAATACACCGACCCCACCCTGTTTCACAATGGACAGCCAGTGGAAATGAAAGGCTATTGCACGGATATTTACTTCGATCACGCCCTGAAATTCATGCAGCAAAGCAAGGAAAGAAACCGTCCTTTCTTCGTTTATCTCCCCACCAACGCACCCCACGGCCCGTTTCATGATGTCCCTCAAAAAGAGTATGATTACTACAAATCCAGGAATCTTGCGAACGACCAGTTTCCACAAAGCAAAGGTCATCGGCTTCCCAAGAACGCAGACCTGGACAAACGCGCGCGCATTTTCGCCATGATCGATAATATCGATCAAAATATCGGCAAACTGAGGCAAGGATTGGCATCGATGGATCTGTTGGATAACACCCTGATCTTGTTCATGGTCGACAATGGTCCCAACGGACGGCGATACGTGGCAGGGCATCAGGGCATGAAATCACATGTCCATGAAGGAGGCATCCGTTCGCCACTGCTCCTTCACTGGCCGGCCCGATTGAAACCCGGCACCAGCTCCGACACCGTAACCGCTCACATCGACATTGCGCCAACCATTCTGGAAGCCTGTGGTATTCGATCCAGCAAAGGACCGGCAATGGACGGTCGAAGTTTTCTGGGTTTTCTGACGGGACGCAAACCTCTCTGGACGGATCGTCTTGTCGTCATTCAATCGCATCGTGGAGATGCACCGGTTCGTTATCATCATTTCGCGGCACGCACCCAAAGGTGGAAACTTCTTCATGCCTCCGGATTTGGCAATGAATCCTTTGAAGACGAACCCAAATTCGAACTCTACGATATGAATCTGGACGCCTATGAAGAAAACAACCTGGCATCCACCTTTCCGCACATCGTCGAATACATGAAATCAGCCTATGACGTATGGTTCGACGATGTCAGCAACACCCGCCCGGAAAACTATGATCCGCCACGCATACAGATCGGATCACCTTACGAAAACCCAACTTTCCTGACACGTCAGGACTGGCGCCACCTCAAAGGTCGTCCCTGGGGAGGAAATTCAAACGGTGAATGGTGGGTGGAATTCATTCAGGGCGGCAGCTATGAAATTGTGGTTCACGACAAAGTGACCGAAGCACCCAATACCATGAAACTTTCCATTGGTGAACAGGAATGGTCCCAGTTTATAACGGATTCGCCTGGCACTTACTCTTTCCGGGTTGCCATTCCACATCCCGGCAAAAAGAAAATCAGAGTGGACCTCACCCGTGGCGACGATGTGGTGGGGCCGCACCAGCTGGAGGTCAGAAAGTAACGACTGGTCGACTATGAAGGAGACCGTCTACGGATCCTAAATCAGAAAAACGTTTTTCAAGGATTTGAAAACGCGCCCCATTCGTTTGAGGATGTAATCCGTGACACTTTCCTGTGATTCCTCGGTTTCCTCGCGTGGCAAACGTCCTGCTTCCATCAGGTGCTTCTTGCGCGATGCAGCGGTTTCAGCAAGGCTTTTTGCCACGTCGGGGCGACGCGCCAGGATTTCTTCCATGGCAGGCTTGTCGATCTCAAACAACACCGTGTCCGTGGCGGCCATGACCGTGGCTGATCGCTCCGCTCCGGTCAGCAAGCACATTTCGCCGAAATAATCCCCGGGACCGATGTCGGAGACGTGAACCATCTGGCCGTCGATTTCTGATTCGGTGCAAACATCCAGCAATCCTTCCACCACAAGAAACATGGAAGACCCTGGCTGACCTTTGACCACAACGGACGCGCCGGCCTTATAGGTGTGTTCGGTGACATGTTCGGATAGAAGCCGGAACTCCTCCTGCTGAAATGAACCGAAGAGTTCCACACGCTCCAGGATGGCTTCGCGATCGTGTTGACGATCCAATTGACGGTGCGGCATGCGTGCCAGGTAAAGATCCTGCTTGGGATACGCCAGACTCAGTCCTGCATGGTGCATGTGTTCCAAGACACTGCGTGTGACAGCATGCCTTCCCTTGCGCGGAGAGGTCTGGATGGGATCGAGCCAGTATCGCACTTTATATTCCACACCATTGGAAGTCACGGAATCCACCATCGCTTTGGGTTTGGGGTCTTTCAGCACCCCTTTGGCAGCGCAAACTCCCGCACTCAGCACACGTAGCGCCCGCTCGGCGGGGATCCCGAATTCCAGACAAAACGAATGATCAAACCGACTCTTGGGTTCGGGGCGACTGAGGTTCACCATCACGATGCTGCTGATCATGCTGTTCGGAACGGCAATGATCGTGTTGTCGTTCTTTTGAATACGAGTCGAACGCCAACTGATCTCCACCACACGACCGCGCATGGGTTCCACGCTGCGTGGATGCAGTTCAATCCACTCCCCGATTTTGAAAGGTTGATCAATGTTGAGAGCGATGCCGGAAAAAACATCCGCAATCATATTGCGCAAAGCAAACCCCACAACAATTCCCATCACCCCCGAAGTGGCCCAAACACCCGCCACAGACTGGCCGAACACCAGACCCGCGATGGTCATGGCGGCCATCAGGAAAATAACACCGGCCACAAGATCTTTGAGCAATCTTGGGACAGGAGCGGACAGACGTTTTTCAAGCAGAGTCCAGACAAAAACATCCACCAACCGAACCACCAGCCAGGCCAAGGCAAATCCAACCCCGGTCCCCAACCCCCATTTCATGACGCGCTCCAACGTGTCAGCAGCCTGTTGATCCCACCTGCCAATAATGCCCCAACCAGGAATCAACAAGAGCGCCAATATCAATATTGGCCACACCAACCTTTTTATGGCATCCCCCCACATACGATCAATCTTCCTCGTTGAGTTGACGCTCAGCGGATGCTTTTTCAAGATCCTCAATGGCGCGATCCAATTGATTCAAGGCAGCCGCGTAATAATGTTCGCTATGGAAGAAATAGGTCGCCACATCTCGATCAATCAGATGGGTTTCCTGTGGATTCGGATCCGGAATGAGCAGTACTTTGCCATACCTGAACTTGTTCAGATTAATTTGGGACGTTCCCCCGTTCAATCCGATCACCTCTTTTAGAAGCATCGCCCGCCTCAACCGCTCCAAGTCATCGGCATGATGCAGCACAATGGCTGAACGGGACCGCCCTTGTTCATCCGGTTGATTGAATTCCCATAAGGTTTTCCCCCAGGTGTCTTCATCCGGACAATCAACAACCTGAACTTGCGGAATCGCGGATTCATTCAGGGCGGAAGTCACCGAGACGGCATCGGTATCGGTATACTGAAACACCAGAGCTTTGTTGGGATGGGATTCAAACCAGTCTTTGATGTCTACCTCATCGCCTGTCAGATTCAGATCCAATTCATCGGAAAGGAATTTCACGTCATAACCTCCATCACGTTGACCGGCGAAATAAATGATTCGATCGAATCCCACACGCTGATCCATCCATTCTTCTTCCTGGCCCGACAAACGCTTGAGCACCTCATAAATCATGCGGTGAACCAGGACATCTTCACCAGCAATACGCTCATCAATGAACTGATTGAACGGATACTGCGTGGTAAGGTCGGGATCATCCATGGCCCAACGATTCACACGCGAGCGCCATTCACCAAGCGCTTCGTTTTGTTCGAGAAAAGAGAGATCAAACACGTCTTCGGCACGTATGCGGTAAGCATCGCGAAACAGGGCATTGGAGAATTGATCAAAACGATCCTCATCCTTCGGTAAAAACCTGCCCAGGGCTTCCTCGGACAAGCGATCGGCCAATACATGCGGGGTTAGAACAATGATCACTTCGCGCTTGGATGAAGTCACGCGCGATGAACGAAACAGTTTACCCAGGTATGGAATGGAACTCAGCAGCGGCACTCGACGACGTTGCGTAACCTGATCGCGCGTCACCAGGCCGCCAATGATGAAAGGTGTGTTGTTTTCGATTCTGGCATAGGTCTGTACCCGACGTGTGGCCACCGTAGGGGCGGCGGCGAGAATTTCACCTGTCCTGGACTTCAGTTCCAGATCAGCGCCCGGGATGGGAGAGGAAACAATCGTGTCCACCATCATGCTGACTTCCCGCTTGGATTCGGCGACACGGGGCCGAACATTCAAGGAAATGCCGGTTGGCAGATAGTTGAACTGAAAAGCTATTTTGTTCGAATTATCTGCAAATCCTTCCTGCGAAGTGGCAATGGGAATATCCGTTCCAACCCGAATGGTGGCTTGCCGGTTGTTCAATGTCAGCACACTGGGACGTGACAGGATTTCCGCCTTTCCATCCTCGATCAAGGCACGCACACGGGTTTGCCATTCCTTGGCCAAATCCTGAGCACTGTCAAAGGTAAAACCCAATGTTTCGGTCGCATTCACCCCCGGAGTCAAATCACCACCTGCCACATTGAAATTCCCTTCTTGAAAGGCCCAATCGATTCCCAAATCCTTGAGACCCTCCTCACTGATCTCCAAGACCAATCCCTCCACAAAAATCTGGATAGCAGGTTGGTCAATGTGATTCTTGAGCACGTCGCGCAAACGCCCCCACTGCTCGGGGTGTGCGGCATGATAGTAAACAAGCAACTGATCGGATCGGGCGGAATTTGCGTTATCCGGTATGACCGTGGACATTTGAGGGCTGACCGAAACATTGAAATTGGATTTGTTGTCCGTCTTACCCGCTCCCCCCACCAGGGCCGTTTGCTCAGTGGAAGGCTTCGGCATCGGAGCCACCAAAGGCAACTGATCGAACGATAGCGGCCAGGTAATTTCCCCGACGGAAGTGAGCGCATTAAACCCAAAACCTTTGAGAGCCTCCAGGGAGCCGGTGACGTCAATATAGCTCAACTGTACGATTTCATAACTCAAGTCCTTCTGACGCAAACCTTCCCGCATGGCCTGGATGGATTGGATGGAATCAGTCATCATTTGCTCCACCAGTTCCACATCCGGATTGGACTTCGCTTCGGCATCAAGTCCGACCGTTCCATGCACCCAGAACATGGGAGGTCGGGAACGGAACAGTTTCATGGCGTAAAGCAGACGCTGGTTCCCTTTCGAAAAAGCTGATCGATGGGTCATCCCGTCTGGAAAAGCGGCTTTTAAAGCAGGGTCATCCACCGTCCGGTAACCATGTTCAAGCGTAAGCTGAAGGCTCAAAGTATCCGCCAACTCGGACAATTCCACTTCGCTCAATTTCGGCAAGGGAAGCAAACGGGAAAGATCCTCCGCCTGAATGCCCATACGCGCCCCAAGTGCATGCAAAATGGTGCACAAAAAGATGATGTTACTCCTCATTGTTACTCCTGTTTTGTAAATCCGCGTCCAGGAGGCTCGCCTGCCGTGGAATCTG
>CAYPZD010000009.1:61416-77958 GCA_964415055.1 uncultured Verrucomicrobiota bacterium
TGTTACTCCTGTTTTGTAAATCCGCGTCCAGGAGGCTCGCCTGCCGTGGAATCTGCTAGGGAAAAGGATACTCCACTGTTTTTCACAAAAAATCAACTCATTTGAAATCACCATCAAAACTAATCACTGCAATCGCTTTCTGACAAAGGAAGTGCTGGTTTCACCTTCCCCATGCTTAAAGCATGAAAATCCCAATTAAATTATGTTTGATCTGATTCACCTTTTCAATAACCGTGATTGTCATGACTTTTGGTTACTCAAAACCAAGCGCTTTGGGATCATTCACATTCCCCTTCCTGTTCCTTATGGTATGTTTACCGGCATGGGGGGCGACGCCATGGGACTCAATCATTCCTAACACGGCGCTGAAATTTCCCGACCAGCCAAAGTGGTTGAACTATGCCACTCGGAATCGTTTTCCTGACCTGAGCTTCAATCAACCGGTGCAGATCGTTTTTCAATCGGAATATGAAGATGGTTTCTTTGTGGTTGAAAAACCAGGCACCATTCGAATCATTGAAGATCGTGATCAACCTGAATCACTTCCTTTCCTCGACCTTCGGGATCAAGTCTACAATTTTTCGGAATCGGGACTGTTATCCATGGCATTTCATCCGAATTTCAAGGAGAATGGTCGATTCTTTGTCTACTACACCGCCAAAGAAGCCATCGATCGCACCTTTCAGTATTTCAATCGCCTGTCCGAATTCAAGGTTGATCCAGACAATCACTCCCAAGGATTGAAAGAGTCGGAAAGAATATTGATCAACCTGCCCGACCGTCATCAGGACCACAACGGTGGAGGCATGTTATTCGGTCCCGATGGGTATCTGTATCTTACAATGGGTGATGAAGGCCGATTCTATGATTTCTTCGGACACGGTCAGAAGTTAACCCGTGATTTGTTCGCGGGCATGTTAAGAATCGACGTAGACAAAAACCCGGACAACCTTCCCCCCGCTCCACATGCAGCAGTATCCGATGGATATGCCATTCCAGTTGACAACCCGTTTGTCGGCATCGAATCATATCGTGATCAAGCATTGGATCCTGAAAAAGTGCGCACGGAATTCTACGCCATCGGAATGCGCAATCCATGGAGGTTCGCCTTCGATCCCCTCACGGGCAAACTCTACTCAGGCGACACTGGCGATCACACCCGGGAAGAGATCAATGAGATCGTTGCCGGAGGGAACTACGGTTGGCCGCATCGTGAGGGCAGTTTACCCGGACCTCCGGACCATGCCATCCATCAAGGTGATCAAGGTTTCCTGAATCCCATTGCGGAATACGGTCGAGAAGATGGAAATGATATTGCAGGACTGACGGTCTACCGGGGGACCACTTTTCCCGAGCTGGATGGATACGTCATCTTTTCAGATTTTTATGGTGGTTGGTTGGGAAAAACCAAAATCGATCAAGAGACTCCTTCCCCCATCGAATGGTTCTCATGGGACGTACACGTCGCCGATATTGCCGTTGATCCAAAGGATGACAACATTTTGCTGGTGGATATGATTGAAGGCATGATCAAAGAGTTTGTTCCCCCTTCCGAAAACAACTTTGAAGACATCCCCCATCTCCTCTCAGAAACCGGGGCCTTCCTGGATACGCAATCTTTCACGCTCGATCCAAGCTTTATCCCCTATCAGATCAATGTCCCCTTTTGGTCGGATCACGCGCTCAAATCGAGATGGATCAGTTTTTCGAGTCCTCAGGCAAAGATCAATTACAGAGAGGAGGACACCTGGGGATTTCCACCAGGCACCGTGTTCATGAAACATTTTGATTTGGAACTGGAGCGCGGCAATCGGGCCACCGCAAAAAGGTTGGAAACCCGATTTCTTGTCCTCACGGCATTTGGAGGATTTTATGGTCTGGTCTACAAATGGAATGATGCGCAAGATGACGCCATACTTGTTCCTCCTTACGGACTGAAAGAAACCATACAAATACGGGAGGATGATATGCTCCGTGACCAAAACTGGCACTATCCGGGACGTCATGACTGCATGACCTGTCACAACGGCGGCCCGGGATTTCTCTCACCTACCCGATTTGGAAGATACGCTTTGGGATTCGGCACAGCACAGCTGAATAAGGAAATACGTTTTGGTGATGATTCATTCAATCAATTGGCATTGATGAATCAAACCGGCCTGTTCACACCTCCGTTGAACAAACCTGTCCGCCTTTTACCCAAACTGGCTACCGCCGCAGATGAAGAAGCCAGCCTTTACTACCGCGTCCGATCCTATCTGGCAGCAAACTGCGAATCCTGTCATGAAGGGATTGCGGGAACAGCACGACTCAATTGGAACGCGACATTCAGGGCTTCCAACGACCAGGTCAAACTAATTGACCATCCTGCCTACAATAATATGGGGATCACGGGAGGAAGGCTGATCCATCGGTCAGATCCCACCAAATCCATCCTACTCCAACGGATCAGTCACAATGGACTGGAACGTATGCCACCACTGGGAAGCTCTGAACTTGACCATTCTGCGATCGAATTGATCAAACGCTGGATTTTGGAAGACCTGGGCAAACCTCAATCTTACACGGACTGGGCAGAACAATATTTCAGCGATCTTAATCAACCAGATTCATTCTTGTTCTCAGATCCCGATGGAGACGGCGTTTGGAACTTTTTCGAAGCATTGACCTTCACCAATCCGATGGACGCAGAGGATTATTATGCCATTAAAATAAGAAACGATGACAATCAATTGAGACTGGAGCTACCCGGACTATCGAACCGTTATGCATGGGTTGAGTGGACCGAAACCCCCTCGATCGCGAGTTCATGGAAGTTTCTTGATGTACCGGAGAACGCTTTCCTCCTTCCAGCTTCATCTGAGGCACGCATACTCGATCTCGGTGGACTCGATTTGAGCAAAGCTTTTTTCAGGGTAAAAATACGGCAGTAATCCAAGTTAAAGTTTGATCTGGTATTCCATTTGCTTGATCGTAGATTCTATGACTTTGGGTAACTTACGGCAGAACAGCATGGCACGTTCTCTCAATATTCTCTTATTATTCATCTGTTTTTCAATACGTGGATGGGGCGCATCCACACCTTGGGACAACATTATCCCTAACACGGCGCTCAAATTCCCTGACGTACCAAAATGGCTGAATTATGCCACCAAAGACCGTTTTCCAAACCTCCGCTTCATTCAACCCGTCCAAGTCGTCTTTCAATCAAGTTACGAAGATGGTTTTTTTGTGGTTGAAAAACCCGGCCGGATCAAGTTTGTAACGGATCAGACAGAACAACCTGAAGCGAAAATCTTTCTGGAAATCACCGATCGCGTTTACAATTTTTCCGAATCCGGACTGCTATCGTTGGCATTTCATCCGGATTTTCAAACCAATGGCCGATTTTTTATCTATTATTGTGCCGCAGAAAAAGTGGGAAATAAGTGGGAATACTTCAATCGCTTGTCCGAATTCAATATTGACCCGAACAATCTCCATCGAGCATTAAGAGAATCAGAACGGATATTGATCAATCAACCAGACCGCCACATGGACCACAATGGCGGCGGCATGCTGTTTGGTCCCGATGGTTATCTCTACCTCACTATTGGTGATGAGGGTCAATTCTACGACCTTTTCGAGAACGGCCAAAAACTGACTCAAAATTTCTTTGCAGGCATGCTCCGCATCGACGTCGATAAACGCGCAGGCAGTCTTCCCCCTACACCGCATCCGGCGGCGTCCGATGCCTACGCTATTCCGCCTGACAATCCATTTGTCGGCATCGAAACCTATCGTGGAACAGCTCTGGATACCGAAAGACTGCGAACGGAATTTTATGCCATTGGGATGAGAAATGCCTGGCGCTTTGCCTTTGATCCGCTCACCGGCAAACTCTATTCGGGTGACACAGGCGATCACACACGTGAAGAAATCAATGAAATCGTATCCGGCGGAAATTACGGCTGGCCACATCGTGAAGGAAGTCTGCAGGGCCCACAAATTCACGCCATCCGTGAAAAGGACCATGGATTCATTGATCCTGTGGCCGAGTATGGGCGTGAAGATGGAAATGACATCGCTGGCATGACGGTGTATCGCGGCACGAAGTTTCCAGATTTAGATGGGTGCATTCTATTCTCAGATTACTTTGGAGGTTGGCTCGGAAGGGCCAGATTGACTGAAACCGGAGTATCTCCGATAGAATGGTTTTCTCTCGATCACCACATTGCAGACATCGCGGTTGATCCGGCTGACGGCGAAATTTTGTTAGTGGACATGTTCGAAGGAAAAATAAAACAATTCATTCCCCCCGAAGAAAACAACTTTGATGACATTCCAAACCTGCTCTCCGAAACGGGAGCCTTTCAGGACACTCAATCATTCACAATCGATCCAAGCTTTGTTCCCTATGAGATCAATGTTCCTTTCTGGTCCGATCATGCCATCAAATCGAGATGGATCAGTTTTGCTGACAAGAAAACGTCCATCAGCTTCAGGGAAAACGATACCTGGGGTTTCCCTCCCGGAACAGTTTTCATGAAACATTTCGATCTGGAACTCCGCCGTGGCGATCCTGGCACGAAGCGTCGACTCGAGACCCGTTTTCTTATCCTCACATCTCTGGGCGGTTTTTATGGCCTGACCTACCGATGGAACGAAGCTCAGGATGATGCGATGTTGGTTGCGCCAACAGGCTTGAAAGAAACGATTCAGATAGAGGAAAATGGAGTTCTACGCGATCAGGAATGGCATTATCCCGGCCGTCATGACTGCATGGCCTGTCACAATGGCGGCCCGGCTTTCAAAGCAAAGGGCAGGCATGGCCGATTTGCGCTTGGTTTCAATACCCCGCAATTGAACAGGGAGGTGAACCATGGACAGGAATCCTACAATCAAATGGATGCCCTGAACCAGGCTGACATTCTGGTGCCGCCGTTTGAAGGTTCAGCCAAACTGCTGCCAAAACTGGTGACCGCCGATAACGAAAAGGCGAGTCTTAATTATCGGGTACGATCCTATCTTGCTGCCAATTGCGAGGCCTGTCATGAAGGTCTCACCAGCAAATCACGACTGCACTGGAATGCCACGTTGAGAGTTTCAAATGATGACACCAAATTGGTGGATGTGCGACCTTACAATGATATGGCCATCGACGGGGCAAGGTTGATCCACCGATCAGATCCCTCGAAATCGATTGTGCTCCAGCGCATCAACCACAATGGCATCGAACGTATGCCCCCGATCGGAAGCTCTGAATTGGATCACAACGCTATCGAGTTGGTAAAACGCTGGATTCTTGAAGATCTCTCCCAACCAAGGACCTACCCCGAATGGGCGGCCCAATACTTTGACGATTTGAACCATCCGGATGCGTTATTGACGGAGGATCCGGATGAAGACGGCTATTCCAACCTCTATGAATCTCTGACACGCACCCATCCACTGGATGATCAGGACTACCTTGAGCTCACTTTTGAAAGGATCGATGAGACCGTGAACATGATCATTCCCGGCATATCCAATAGATACGTCGAAGTTGAGTGGACCGAAACTCCGGATGATCCGGACTCTTGGAACACCTTGGATCTATCTGAAAACGCGTTTTTCTATCCGGCCGATAAAACAGACAAATCCATCAAGTTGCAATCTCTGGACCAGGAAAAGGCTTTTTTCAGGATCAAGGTCAACGAACTTTGAATGGATTGATCCGGCCTATTGTGCCGTCCACCCGCCATCCACTGAAAGCATGCTCCCGGTGACATAACTCGCCGAAGGACTGGCCAGGAAGATCGCCGATCCCTGAATTTCCTCCAGACGTCCCCAACGTTTGAGAGCGGTTGCCCCGACGATGAATTTCTTCCCATCTTCGGTATCGGCAATGGGGATGTTCATTTCGGTCAGAAACGGACCGGGACAAATAGCATTCACAGTGATTCCCTGATCCGCCAGTTCGAGCGACAGAGCCCTCGTCATTTGAACGACAGCGCCTTTACTGGATGCGTAAGGCGTTCGATTGGCCACTCCGACCAATCCGAGTGCACTGGCGAGATTGATGATGCGTCCATACCTGGCCTTCTTCATCACCGGCGTGACGGCGCGTGAAGCAAGCCAGGTGCCGTTGACGTTGATGTCCATCACCTGTTTAAACTCATCGGCGCTCACCTCATCAATCGCCCCGCGAATATTGATTCCGGCGCTGTTGATCAGTATGTCCACCCGTTGGAAACGCGTCATGGCCTCGGCGACCATGGCTTCAGTTTGTGCCTGATCGGTCACGTCCGCCTGGAAACCGACAGCCTGAATCCCAAACGCATCCGCAAGCTCGCGGGCCGCCGATTCGGCTTCATCCCGGTGTCGACTGACCAACATGATATTGGCTCCTGCCGAAGCAAGTCCGGCTGCCATGGCAAGCCCAAGTCCCTTGGAACCGCCGGTGACAATGGCGGTCTGCCCATCGAGTTGAAACTGTTTGATTCCCGGTAGATTTTTTACTGTATCCGTCATGGTTTTGAATCTTGTTTTCTGTTTACAATCCTAAATGTTTTTGAGCGTAGGCAAAACAAGCACGCACATTGGCCTCCTCATAAGCCAGACGCTCTCCGTCGGTTTTATCGCTGACGGTGGGCAATGGCTTCCTGGGAGGATTCCTTTTTACGAGAGCCATGATGCGTGACAGCTCGGAGGCAGGCAATCCCTGCATGGTCAACCAATAATCTTCACGCCACACGGGCACCTTCAGCGGATCGCGGGTGATCATTTCCAGATTGAACTGAACATCCGGAAAGGATGCCTCACAAAGGTCGCAAAGCTTTTTCAAATCCAGAAGTCCATCCCCCAACGGCACTTCACTCAAAAGGAACCCGTCTTCATACTCCTGCACTCCCATGTCCTTCAAATGAGTGGTGATGATAAAGGGAGCCAACGCTTCCGCTTGCACATGGGGATCTTCCAGCAACGACAGATTGTTTCCAAAATCAAAACAAACCCCCACCGCGTCGCTGCTCAATCGATGCAACAGGTCCAACTGCTCATGAATGCGCCAGTCCTTATGATTTTCCATCGCCAGGCGTACCCCATGCTTTTTCATCACGCGTTCGGCACGCACAAGGGATTCCCAGGACCGGGTTCTGAATTGTCGCCAGGCTTCCAATGATTTGAACGTTTCATATCGCCGTCCCCCAAGGCATACGGTTCGAAGGATCGTGGCGCCTGCTTCTTTGGCGTGGCGCACGGTTGCGTCGAATGAATCCAAATCGGCATCCGTGCGCGGCAAGGACACCTGACCTTCCAATCGAATCCCCAAAGATTCACGGCGATCACGCACCTTCCCGGCAAAATCAACGGTCCAATTTCGCACACCTATCTGGAGGCATCCCGCATCCAGACTCTTGCAATGATCCAACACGTCCAATGCGTTTTCCCACGCAGGAAAATTCTTATTATAGAACCGGGAACTGCGCCGATAGGAGGCGATGGATAAACCCATTTTTTTGGATCGCTTCCCAGGCTGAGCCACGGAAGCCAATGGCAGGGCGGCAACGGCGGCAGCCGTTTTTCCGATAAATTGTCGACGGTCGATTTTCATCATTTGGGCGTAATTTGGGGTGATATTTTTCTGAAAAAGAAATCAGGCGTAAGGCATATGCCTGGGTGTGATGACAATTTCCGGAACCGTGGCCCGTGGAGGTAATTTGGCAACGGTTGTCACCATGGCCGCAATGTCGTCAGGTTGCAACATTCTGGCACGTTGCTCGGCGGATGGAGGCACGGGGCGTTTATCCAGGATGGGCGTTTCTGTTTCGCCGGGGTATATGTTGGTCACACTAACCCCATCCGGTAATGCTTCCAGATTCGCGAAGGTTCCCATCGCACTCTGTGCAAACTTGGACGCGCAGTAGGGCAGCCCGGCAAGTTGCAAGGTCCGTAATCCAGCCAGTGAAACCACATTGATGATCAACCCGCTGCCCCGCTCCCGCATTCCAGGCAGAACGGCCTGCATGCAATTGTAAGCGCCAATGGCATTGACATCCATCACCTGATCCATGGACTCGGGATCCATATCGGCGAAAGTCCGTTTGGGAACGTTCATACCGGCACTGTAAACCAGGATATCCACCGGCCCGACGTTTTCACCCACCCAATCCACTGTGGCCCGCACTTGATCACGGCAGGTGGCATCACAGGTATGAATTTGAAAAGAACCGTCCTTCTGAGCAGCCGCCAGAGAAGATTCGGTACGCGCGGCCAGCACGACCCGGGCACCTTCATTCACCAGGGACTTGCCAATACCAAGCCCAATGCCGGAACCGCCCCCGACCACCAGGACGACTTTGTCTTTGAGGGATTGCATGACTCCGGTATAAGGCTTTCCCACATTCACCGCAAGAAAGGAACAAGCAAACTCATCTTGGTATTTGACGGATGAGGCTGGCTCGGTTAAGCATCCTGCACATTGATAATGCAATATTGGCTGAACATATTCATCGTTGCAGGGCTCCTGGCGAGCGACACTCTCAATGGACAAGATCTCTCGATGCATCAGGGTGCCAACGGAGAGATCCAGCTTCTGGTCAATGCAAAGGAAGGAACCACCTATCGCCTCGAGAAATCGTTGAACCTCATGGAGTGGTTCAGTGATTCAGATCCCTGGGTCGAAACCAAAAATTTCAAGATCGGTTTGCAGGGACAGGCAGCTGGTTTTTATCGCTTGGAAACTTGGGAAACCACCGATGATCCCATCATTATAGGGCTATTGGGAGATTCAACCGTGGTGGATTTTTCGTTTTGGGATGGGACCTTTGGCGGATGGGGCGAAAGTCTCCCCGATTACGTTGGTCCCGACGTCCGCATCGCCAACATGGCTCAGCCGGGAGAGAGCACACGCACTTTTTTGGAAACTTCCTGGAGAGTCAAAAACCTGCAACTGGTCAGCCCCGATTTTGTGCTCATCCAATACGGAATGATCGATGAAATTGCCTCCGAACCGGAAAAACTCACTACTTTCGAAGCCTACGAAGACAATCTCGAAACACTTGTGCAACTCGTGAGAGACTTCGACGGCACTCCCATCCTGATCACTCCCCCGGCGAAAAGGGCTTACGGGCTCGACGGAAAAGTGGTCGACTGGTTAAATGAACGCAGCGCCATCGTAAGAGAAGTTGCCGAACGTCTCCACTGCCCATCGGTAGACCTCAACGGCCTGACACGCGATTTTTTCAATGAGATGGGAAATGCGGCCACACGAGACATGACCACCGACGACCGACTCCACTATAAAATCACAGGAGCACAAGTCCTCGCCGGCATGGTCGCAGCCAACTTCCCGGGAATCCTGACGCCCTACCTTGATTCGAATGCCGTCGCAAACCGGCCATAATTATTTTTTTGAACCGCAGATTTAAACAGATTATCGCAGATATGAGTTTTGAACTGTTTTAAAATTCGTGTGTTGTTGGCATTTTATTGGAGAATCAATGTTTATAAGTTCAAAATGATTCCAGGAAAACATCTACTCACTCTTTCTCAAGCTACTCAGGTAACCCACCAAATCGACCAGGTCCTGCACGGTCATGGCTTGTTGCAATCCCGAAGGCATCAGAGAACTCTTCATCTGTGATCGGGATTCAATAGCTTTCTTTTCAAGCGTCAACAAAAGTCCGGACTGATTTTTCATTGTGACCGATTGCTCGGTTTCACCAATAATGATTCCCGTCCATTCCTCCCCGGATTTCATGACCCATTCCCAACCTTCAAAACCAAAACTGATACCTCCGTTCGGATCGAGGATGGATTGAAACAGAGCATCCTTGCCCAGTTTATCGCCGATTTCAGACAAACCAGGCCCAAAGTCCACTCCCTGATCCCCTATTTGATGGCACATCGCACAACCTGATTCCGGCCTCAAAAAGACCTCATGTCCATTTTTAATGTCCGCCTGTTGCTGTGTTAACACCTCAATAGACGGTAAAGCTTGCTCACCTTTGATTGCGGGAAGCGGAATCAGATCCAAAGCCTTGTCTTTGACATCCGCCCACGGCAATTGATTCAACGCATAGGCAGCCGTCAGTTTCAAATCCTGAGGCAACCCTTGGCTTGATTCATGGTCCAATAAGGAAGCAACTCCGGACCTCGTTCGGCACAACGCCCGGATCGCAGCTTTACGGTGCTCAAGAGAATGGCTTAGATCAGCAGAGAAATTCAGTAACAACTGCGAAGCATTTTCATGAGGGAGCTCCCCTAAAATAGACAGCAAAGAAACAAGCTCTTCCCCTTGCAACGCTTTTGCCAGCATTTCAGGGTGACGCGATTTCACCAGAAAATCCAAGGCCATCAATCCTTCTGATGTGTCGGGATGCGCTTTCACAAAGGCCAGGAGCGTTTCGTCTTGATCGGTCAGCCCAAATGCAATGGCCAATTGAACAAATTCAGGACGTCCTTTCACCTTATCCAGCGTTTTTAACAAAGCGCTGTTCAAAGCGGCATTGGATCGTATATCCATATGTTTCAGCCGTTTTAACGCCTCGATGGACTGATTCACCTTGGCATCCAATGGCGGCCAATCCTCACCCCAGGCAACAACCAACGCCAATACCCCCACAAAAAGGAACACCTTCTGAATCAGTTCAGATCTCAATGAACGCTTCCAGGCAAATGGTCTTTGCCTCCCCATGGTTTCCTCAATTTTCATGCAACCCAATTCTGAACTTTAGAAGGTCATGTGCCAATACTTTCTTCCCCCCCCTGTAGGGCGTATCTCAACTGATGCCTCCGAAGGTAGATCGTGCCGTCCCCGGCGCGTCTCCTTGAGGCAAGCACCTCTTCTATCAAGCTCCGTTTCGGGAAGCCTTTGGTATTCGAACACTCAACTCCCCACATCCGCATAGCTGACGCTGGCGGGCGGATCGGGATCCACGCAGTCGCGGGACAGGCTGATCCGATCTATCAACGTTCTATGAGATCAAACATGGGGCCGTTTGGAATGCCACAAGCTAACTGCCCAAATAGCCAACGCAGGCAATCCCACCATCAATTCACGAGCCCGACGCGCCAGCGAAAGGGCCAGCCCATGGCTGGCCGGAATGCCCAAACTGGCGCCAATCAGGGCCAAAGTACCCTCCTGCGCCCCCAAACCTCCCGGAATCAAAAACGCGGCCATGCGAATGGTCTGCCCAAGGCTTTCCAGAATCATAGCTTCTCCATAATCAATTGGATACCCCATCAGATAAAAAATGAGATAAACCTCCCCTGCCATCCCCAATCGAAACAGCATCCGCCAGCAAAAGGCTCCCGTCAGCTTTTTCGGCGAACGATACAAAGCGCGAACCCGATCATCCATCTCAGCCGCCACCCGACCCAATGCCTCCTTGTCACCATGCTTCACCACTTTCTGAAGCAGGCGGGTTGACATCGAAAATAATCCTCGTTTCTGAGAACGCACGAGCAACGTACCGATGACAACCAGCGCCAGCAATGCCAGCATCCCTCCCATCAAAATCGTTCGCTCAAAACGATGGATCATCAGCATCGAAAGCCCAAATATGGCAAAGCAAATTTGTGTCAGCACCTGGAATGTCTTGTCCACCACCATAGTGGCCCATGGTTCGATATTTTTTTGGGGCGGGGAAATCAGTTGAGCTTTTGCGATTTCTCCTCCTACCTGCGCCACCGGCAGCAACCAGTTGCACGCCAGACCAATCCACGAAGCATAGAATATTTTCGCAAACCCAGGATCATGAACCCTGCCAAACAAGACTCTCCACGCTTGTGCAGCAAAAGCGATAGGAACGACATAATATAAAGCCAACCATACGTAACGCCACCCAAGCCCACCGAGCAAAGGCATAACAGATGTCAGGCCGATGCGCTGGAAAAGAAAAACCAACACAACAATGCCTACAGCCAATGCGATGATCCGTTTGCGATTCATGGAGCAGAGGGATGCCCCAGCAACAGGACATCCTTGTTTTCATGCTCCACATAGCATGACGACTGATATGAGCGTTACGCAAGCTTCGGTTTCAGGATGTGTGTGAACACTGTTCAAAAAACACAAATCCACGGTCCAATGCTCATGGATAGTGCCCATTAATGTGAATCACACCATCTTTCTGCTCCACTTCCAAGTCCTTGTCTGCAAGAGCAGTCAAATCGACACCACCAAAGGATACACCACTCGTGAAAACCACCCCTGGCCCCATTGTCATGCCATTGATTTTAACTGGGGCCTTGGGAGTAACTGAGCCATTAGGATTTGTATCAAAGACATCACTGAAACTAACTCTCATGTTTTAACTTTCGTTATCTTTTTTATTTGTGAATAGCGAGATGATCGCTGGAAGCAGAAGGTTTTAGTCTTGAATTCGTCCACCGGAAAGCGATGGCATGTTGGCAGCCACGGAAGCGTCAGAAGAAACGTTCAACCGTTTGGTTTTAAAGATGTCATCCAAATCGGATAAACGGGTGGTGACAGCCATGACGGGAATCCACGCATCGGCATAAGCGGTATAGTCCTCAAGGGACTCAGGTGAGGTCCATGGCCAGAGGACCGGCTTGCGACTGATCTTTGGCGCGGCAATTGTTCCAACGTTCGCCAAATTTTCCAACGCAGACCGGGCGGCTTGCAGGGTGGCCTCGGTGAGGGCTTACAAATCCAGACCGCCATCGGCGAGTTTCTTGAGATCCAACTTGACGTCTGCTGCCTTCTTGAGGGATTGCTCGCTGACGTAGGCTTCGTTGTTGGTTTCGACGATGTGTGTCACTATGTGGAGTGAGTTGCCATGATGATACGGAAGGAGCCACTGGAAATGCCGCAAGGGCTTGTATTCGGTATAATGTTTGTCGTGCGTATTCTGCTCAAGTTTGGCAGCGTCATCTTCCGATAAAAACAACTTGCGGCTTCGCATGCCGGACATGATGACAAATCCTGATTTCCCCAGATTTTTCTCATAGTTCCCAAACATGTTCTCGGTTAATTTCAGAGAGCCCAGAGTGGTCTTATCCGCATTCCATCGAAAGACAAACAAGTTTTCATCCTTCACCAGATTGACGGCGTTTTCTTCCAGGGATTGTGATTCGGACTGCGCGGTTTTCAGGTCCGCCTGAGCCTGATCGAAAAATGCCTGCTGCGAATCCAATTGACTCTGGGCGGCTTCCCTTAGTTTATCGGCCACTTTCACCACATTCTCCGCCGCTGAAGCAGTTTTCTCAACAGAAGCAAGACGGGCCATCAGATCAGATTGATCTTCTTTGGAATCCGAAACCAATCTTTCCAATTCGGCAAGTTCCTTGGCATAACCATCGACTTGTTTCTGGGAATCCTGTTTTTCAGATGCGTCCGTTACAGCGTTCAATGCCTCCTTAAGCGACTGCCAAGTCTGTTCCTTTTGAACCAGTTGTTCCGTCAACTTGGCTTGTTGCCGCTCTGAAACGGCGATCTTCAGTTTGAGATCGGATGCCGCCCTCTCGGAGTCCTGAAAGGTTTCCTTCTCCTTCTCCAACTGTTCATTGGCTTTATCCACCTCTTTTTGAGCCTCATCGAGTTTGGATTTGGCGGCTTCCAGAACCTGAACCTGAACCACCACATCCGCCACCGCCCCGGTCAGTTTCAAAACAGTATCCCGTAGTTCCTGTATTTTCTCCTTCTTGGCGGTGGGAGCATAGGTTTGAACCAATTCATAAGATTCGCGGTAGCTTTCCCCCGGATCATCGTTCCACAACACACCCACCGAAGCCAAATTGCCACGTCCGGGCCGATAGTAGAATGCGGATCCGATATCCGTGAACGGCATTTGCCCATTGATGGACATGGCCCGGTTTTGAGCGATTTTGAACTGACCCTGCCGGGTGTGACCGGAACTGACATCTTCGAAAGATTTCAACAGCTCCCTGTTCCTTGAACCCCCGGACAGCACTGCCGTGACAATGAGGGTGACGACCATTGATTGAATGCGAGAAGTTTTCATATCGTATTTTCGTTTAGCGCGCAGATCATTGCTTAACTAATTTGGTCAAGGCATTTTTCACACCACGCCCAAACCACCATCACACTCAACTTTTTCGATATTTTTCGAAATATAATTAATTAAACATATAGATATAGTTTATATTTTTCAAAAATCATTAAAACCATTTAAAAATAATCAAAACATAACCTCAAATCGCTTATTATAAGTTAGTAGCAATTTAATTACCACATCACCCAACACCAAGAACGATCAACACATCGAAACATTTTAACACACCTCTTCAAACAATGGATTCAAACAAGCAAGAATGCATACCAAGAGAAGCAACCGTCGTATTCATGACATACGACTGTATCGCCGATCTTTGAACAGTTTTTAAATCAACCTTTTTCAAGATCGATATTGAAGGGAGAGCTTATCCCTCCATTTTGGAAAGCATGAGCTTGAGGTAGCGACCGGTATAGCTTTTTTCTACTTCAGCAACGTCTTCAGGGGTTCCTTCGGCCACGATTTCGCCACCCAAAGTGCCGCCTTCCGGCCCCAGATCAATGATCCAGTCCGCTGTTTTGATCACATCCAGATTATGCTCAATGATCACCAGCGTGTTACCGGATTGTCGCAAGCGGTTCATTACGGCCAGCAAGGTGGACACATCGTGAAAGTGGAGTCCAGTGGTGGGTTCATCAAAAATGTAGAGCGTGCGTCCGGAAGAACGTCTTCCCAGTTCAGCCGCCAGCTTCACGCGCTGCGCCTCACCTCCACTCAGAGTGGTGGCCGATTGACCGAGTTTGAGATAACCCAAGCCCACTTCCGCCAGGGTCAGGCAGGGCTCGCAAATCTTTGGAACCGCGCGGAAAAAAGTGGCAGCCTCATCGATGGTCATGTCGAGCACATCCGCAATGGTTCGCCCCTTGTAATTGATCTCGAGCGTCTCCCGATTGTATCGCTTGCCCTGACACACTTCACAGGTCACATAGACGGCGGGCAGAAAATGCATTTCAATCTTGAGTAATCCATCACCCTGGCATTTTTCGCATCGGCCTCCTTTGACATTAAAGCTGAAGCGACTGGATTCATACCCCCTGATCCGGGAGGACGGCAATCGGGCGAACAGATCACGAATCTGATTAAAGATCCCAGTATAGGTTGCCGGATTGCTGCGCGGGGTGCGACCGATGGGGCTTTGATCCATCACGATGATTTTGGAAAATTTCTCGTCACCGTAAATAGCCTGATGTTTGCCCGGACGATCCTTAGCGCCATACCATTTTCGCATCAATGTCTTTCGCAGGATGTCATCGATCAAGGTGCTTTTCCCAGAACCACTGACACCCGTCACACAAGTCATGAGCCCAAGGGGGATCCGGACATCGATGTTTTTGAGATTGTTTTCTTCGGCTCCCTTGATGGTCAACCAACCTTTGTCCGGCGTGGGCGGAATCCTGTTGGTTGGCACATCGATGGCAAATTCTCCGGATAAATATTTTCCGGTGAAAGATGCTTCGGACTCAATGATATCCTCTATGGAACCATGAGCGACCACTTCCCCTCCATGCGCCCCCGCGCCAGGACCGACATCGACCAGGTAATCGGCTTTGCGAATCGTGTCCTCATCGTGCTCCACCACGAGAACCGAGTTACCCAGATCCCGCAGACGAATCAGGGTATCCAACAAACGATCATTGTCTCGCTGATGTAATCCGATACTGGGTTCGTCCAGAATGTAAAGCACCCCCACCAAGCCCCCTCCAATTTGAGTGGCGAGTCGAATTCGCTGGGCTTCGCCTCCGCTGAGAGTGCCACTTTCGCGGTCCAGGTTGAGATACCCCAAGCCCACTTCATTCAGAAACCGCAATCGGGACAAAATTTCTTTGACCAGATCCCCGGCAATCTTGCTTTGAAATTCGCTTAGATTCAGCCCCTCAAAAAACTGTTGTGCCCGTTCAATGGTCAAGTGGCACACATCCATGATGGACAAGCCGGGGATATCGGGGAAAGCGAGTTTGGAAGCTCCGAGATCACGGACAAAATCAGCATCTCCCAGGGTGGCAGCCAGCACTTCAGGGCGGAGGCGGAGTCCCTGACATTGATCACATGCCACCGGGCTCATGTAGGATTTGAGACGGTTGCGACTGGTGTCACTTTCGCTGTCCTCAAATTGTCTTTCCAACATGGGGATCACCCCCTCGAAGCCCCGCTTATGGATGCGCCGGGTCGGCCCTTTACCTGCTTGAAAGGATATCTGTTCCTCCCCGGAACCATAAAGGACCACGTCCCGGAACTTGGATTTCAGATTCTTGAACGGCGCATCCATTCGCTGTCCATAATGGGATGCCAGATCCTTGACCATCGTATCGTAGAAATGAATCTGGGTTTTGGCCACTTTTCGGAAAGGCAGGATCGCGCCATCAGCCAGGGATTTTTTGGGATCAGGAATGATCAGATCCTGATCAAATTCCATTTGCTGCCCCAAACCGTGACAGGATTCACAGGCTCCGGAGAGCGAGTTGAAAGAAAAATGTTTTGCCTCAAGTCGTTCGTATGTTTTACCTGTTTCAGGACTGTAGAGCCGATTGGACCGGGTGCGCTC
>CAYPZD010000010.1:0-4141 GCA_964415055.1 uncultured Verrucomicrobiota bacterium
ATCAAATGACTGCGACATTTCCATGGCAGCTTGAAATCTATTTGAGACGCACCAAGGTCTGAAGTGGGATCAAGACGGAGTTTGTCCCTCCACGTTGCGGCCTTTGATCAGGTCACGGAGAGCGACAGACAGACGACCCAGTAAAAAATGTGGCAAAGGCAAGGCAGAGCGGGTTGCTTTGCGTATTTGTTGGGCGTATTCGGGTTGGTTCCGTTCCATCCATTGTTCCTTGACTTTGGATCTGGCGGCAAAGAGACACCTCAGTTTTTGATGCCGCAACCATCGTTGAAGGGTTCCTTCCTGAATCCGTTGAGCGGTTTCCTGCATGGCGATCCATTCATCCGTCACCCAGGCTTTGAGGTTTTGAATGTTCTTGCTGGTCATGTTGGTCGCATGAGTGCGGATGTGACACAAGGGGCGGGGAATGTGAATCAAGCTTTTCGCATGACTGGCCAGCTCACCGTAGAACACACAATCAGCCACCTGAGGCAGATCGGTTCGGAAACGGCAAGGCAGGGGTTGCCGTCCGGTTCGAATCATCACCGATCCCACACTGACCGACTGCAGCTCCGATTCCTGTGTCAAAAATGTTCGCTGACTGAATGGCGCGCCTGGTCGTCCTGAATCAACGACTGTTCCTTTGGTGTGCCTGCCTTCAGCATTGATCCACTGGATATCTGACCAGGAAAATGAAAGGGGAGGGGCATCCTTCAGAGCCTGACAGGAAGTCTCGATGAATTCGGGGACCACCAAATCATCTGCCAGCAACAGATGGAAGTATTCAGCTTCGTTTGCTTTCTCAAGCGCTTTGTTCAGATTTGGAAACAAGCCCAGATTCTGCGGGTTGGGATGCCATTCGCATGGGATGTCCTTAAACGCTCGTACCAACTCTTCGGTGCCATCCGTTGATCCATCATCGATGATCAACAATCGATCCGGCCGTCTCGTTTGACGCGCAACGGACTCCAGTGTGGCCTGCAAGTAATGCTCGCCATTGTATACAGGGATGACTGTAATAATCTCGGAGCTGGCTGAACTGGATGTCTGATGTCCCATATTTGCGTTCATCTATGAATAAGCTGATCATTTGTTATGACAGCATTCATAACACCAGGAACAAATCTGGAGTGCTGTGGCTGGACACAGCTCTGGTTACCGTCCCTTCGACTATTGGTTCTCTTCATATTCAGTAGCCTCTCTTTTTATTGAACGTTGTTATCGTTATCGATTGATGGACTTAGTGAGTTGCGTGAAGAAATCCTGTGCTTCTGCGTTTTCGGGAGGTATCCAGAGCGGTGATACTCACCGCACTCCAGAAAGGTGCCGCCGTTTTTGAAAGCTGTAGGCATCGGGATGCGATGGTTGTTTTGTTTAATCATTGAAGTCCTGCTCCAACTCCACTTTGTCTTTCACGAAAATCTTTGGTTCCTGGATCCAGGTGGCTTTGCATTCCGGGCATCGTGAAGGTTTGTGAAGCTTCGTGTTGGGAAATTCAAAGCCGCACTTGCGGCACAATGCCGGATCAACCCCCAACCTGGCCCCTTTGTGCTTCAGGCTCTTTTCGAGGTGATTCAGATCGCTTTCGAGTTCCTTGACCGTTTTTCGGGTCAGGCGGCTGAGTTGATTCAGGCTCATGCCATCCCCAACCAGATAGTTCATTAATTGCGTCCTAAGCATCTTGTTTAAAGAATCGTTGTCTTTGTTTCCCCACATGTATTAGGCTACGCGGATGAAATCCTCAAGTGTGGTTCTTGTTGTTTTGTTGCTCCTTTTACAATCAGCCGGAGCGGGAGAAAAAACAAACATCCTTTTTATTGCCATTGATGATTTGAACGATTGGGTTGGTCCGTTGAAAGGGCACCCACAAATCCAGACACCCCATATGGACCGATTGGCGGACCGGGGAACGGTGTTCACTAACGCCCATTGTCAGTCCCCCTTGTGCAATTCCTCCCGCACCAGCCTGATGACCGGACTGCGACCTTCCACCACCGGCATATACGGACTGGCTCCCTGGTTTCGCAATGTCCCCGATTTCAAAGACCGCGTCACACTCCCACAACATTTGAAAAAAAACGGATACCATACCTACACCACAGGGAAAATTTACCATGGCGGATATCCACCGCGAGCCGAACGGGCAAACGAATACGATCATTGGGGGCCCGGAGCAGGCGTGGGGGCCCGTCCGGAAAAGAAACTGGTCACCACTCCCTTTGGCAATCATCCGTTGGTCGACTGGGGCACCTTTCCCCACAAGGACGAGGACAAAGGCGATTGGAAAGTCGCCAGTTGGGCGGTCGATACATTGAACGAAAAGCCGCAGGAACCATTCTTTCTGTCGGTCGGATTTTTCCTACCGCATGTTCCTTGTTATGCCACTCAAAAGTGGTTTGATCTCTATCCATTGGACACCCTCCAACTCCCCCCCGTGCTGGACCAAGACCGAAAGGATACTCCCTTGTTTTCATGGTATCTCCACTGGAGCCTACCGGAACCGCGCCTGGAATGGTTAAAGAAAGCCAATCAATGGGAAGCCCTGGTCCGGGCTTATCTTGCTAGTGTAAGCTTTGTGGATAGTCAGGTCGGGCGAGTATTGGATGCGCTCGAGCAAAACGGATATCAGGAGAATACGGTGATTGTCTTATGGTCAGACCATGGATGGCATCTTGGGGAAAAGGCCATCACAGGAAAAAATACCCTCTGGGATCGTGGCACGCGTGTGCCGTTGATTTTTGCCGGTCCCGGTGTAGCGCGTTCCAGCCGCTGCTCCAAACCCGCCGAGTTGCTCGATCTTTATCCAACCTTGGCCGATCTGGCCGGTTTGCCCGCCCCCAAAGATGTGGAAGGGCATAGTTTGAAACCTCAACTGGAAAACGCGAACGCCCACAGGGAATGGCCCGCCATCACGACCCACAATCATGATAACCATGGGGTCAGGTCCGAACATTGGCGTTACATTCGCTATGCGGATGGATCGGAAGAACTTTACGACATGCGCAAGGATCCGAACGAATGGACCAATCTGGCCGACGATGCCTCTTATGACGGTATCAAGGCCGAACATGCCCGGTTTCTTCCCGAAACAAGCGCCAAACCTGCGCCTGGCAGTCGAAGCCGAATCCTGGTGTATGAGGATGGCATCCCGGTTTGGGAAGGCAAAACCATTCACCCCGGGGATCCGATTCCCGGAGAGTAGCAGCTCTGCCAATCGTCTGGCGGGGCACCTTGATAAACAACACAAGCAAAGGAACATCATGTCCGCCATACTCGATAACAAAGTCTGTTTGGTCACAGGCGCCGGCCGGGGCATCGGTCGCGCCATCGCCATCGCACTGGCTCAGGCCGGTGGTCACGTTGCCATCAACTACAATCGCTCCGAAACCGAGGCCAATGATTTGAAAGCCTTCATTGAGGGAGCAGGGGGGAAGGCTTCCGTCTATCAAGGCAATGTTTCTGATTCGGCAAGCATTCGCGGTGTGGTGGAACAAATCAGCAACGAACTGGGCCCCATTGCCGTTCTGGTCAACAACGCAGGGATCACGCGTGATAAAACGTTCCTGAAAATGACCCGTGAACAGTGGGACGAAGTGATCGATGTCAATTTATCCAGCGCGTTTGACGTCACACAAGCCGCTCTGCCAGGCATGTTGGAAGCGGGATGGGGACGCATCGTGAATATTTCATCCATCGTTGGCTTGAAAGGAAACTTCGGCCAAACCAATTATTCCGCCAGCAAAGGCGGTTTGATCTCATTCACAAAATCCCTTGCGATCGAAACCGCTCGAAAAGGAGTCACGGTCAACGCTGTGGCGCCCGGGTTCATCGAAACAGACATGACCAGGGAAATTCCGCAAAAGGTCATCGATTACGTCAACAGCCTCACGCCCGCAGGCAGGATGGGGACTGCAGAAGAAATTGCTTCGGCAGTGGCATTTTTGGCCAGTCCGGCTGCCTCCTACATCACCGGTCAGGTCATCTCCGTCAACGGCGGATTGTATATGTAATGGAGATAAATACGGAGGGTCGGGTTCCATCCCCGATCCCATCCTTTTTCCTCACATTTTTCATAAGCAAAAAGACGTGGAACTTGGGAAGCTGGGGGTATACGAATGACTGGGGCGTGTCCATTGCAGCTTAA
>CAYPZD010000010.1:4241-43783 GCA_964415055.1 uncultured Verrucomicrobiota bacterium
GAACTTGGGAAGCTGGGGGTATACGAATGACTGGGGCGTGTCCATTGCAGCTTAATTTTGACCTGTGCCACATTGATGGTCGCATGTGCAGGATTGCCATTGCCATCACCAGGTTGTTATCTTTTTCTGGTAGACAATCTGTGCGCATGCCTCCATCAACCCATCCAAAAACGACCGGACAGCCCCAATCAATGGACGATCCCCATGGATCTTCCAATATCAAAAGGCAGTTGATGGCCATGTTGTTGACCAAGACCGGTGATCAGCTTGTCAACGCCAAGACCGTTTTGCCGTGGGTGATGGGGGCAGTGGGAGCGCCTTTACAGCTCATCGGTTTATTGGTCCCGATACGTGAATCACTTTCCATGCTGCCCCAGTTTGTTCTGGCTGGCTACCTTCGATCACTTTCATACCGGAAACCGGCCTGGATTGCCGGTGCGTTGATTCAAAGTTTTGCCATCATAACGATGGGATTATCGGCCACTTTTTTCGAAGGTGCCGTCAGTGCCTGGATCATTTTAGCCGCATTGGCTGTGTTCTCACTCGGCAGAGCTTTGTGTTCCATTACCGGCAAAGACATTCTGGGCAAGACCGTTTCAAAATCTCAGCGGGGCAGGGTGAATGGATGGGCCACTTCCGGCTCCGGTGCAGTGACGATGGTGCTCGCCTTATGTGGCATCTCATGGTTGACGCATGAAGAAGCGAAAGGTTGGTTGTTGCTTCCGTTCGCCCTGGCCGTCGTGTTGTGGTGGGGAGCCATTGTGAGCTACCAGGGCATCCGAGAAAAAAAGGGAAAAACAGACCGGGTAAAAAGCGCGCTGGCTCAAACCGCCCACACGTGGGATCTCGTCAGGAAGGATGTTCCCTTCAGGAATTTTCTGATTGCCCGCAGCCTCATGACCGGCTCTGCTTTGGCGGCACCTTACCTGGTGCTCATTTCCCAACAATCCACCGGGTTTGAAATGTCCCAACTGGGAAGTTTCATGATGGCGGGAGCCGTGGGTGCGGCCATCAGCGGATGGATCTGGGGACGCATGGCGGATCAATCCAGTCGACGTGTTTTAAGTTGTGCCTCAGGTTTGGCAGCGTTGGTATGCTTTTCCATTTTGGCAACCCGGGGGAATTCTCATGACAGTCAACTGGCTCGTTGGATCTATCCCGTTCTTTTCATGGTACTGCACGTGGCCCATGCAGGTGTGCGGGTTGGCCGGAAAACCTATTTGCTCAACCTTGCGGAAGGCAACCGGCGCACCGACTATGTCGCCATCAGCAACACACTGGTCGGTAGCTTCCTGATCTTGGCTGGTTTGGTCGTTTCCATAGGAGCGAAATATCCGCCATCGTGGTTCGTGCTTCTATTCGGGCTCATGAGTTTTTGTGGATCGCTTTGGACATTCCTTTTGCCCAGGACGAGCTGAAAGCTCACCCTCGATCCTTGATCTTCCCGGCCTTGTATGGCAAAGCCACCGATTGATATAATTCCCGAATGGTATCCATCCCGTATTTGTTCTCCAGTCGCTTGATGATGAAATGACCACGAGCCACTGTTTGAAAATGCTGAATAAAAATCAGGTTGATGGTCATGCCGCTGGCGGCGCCCACGATGGGTACCAATTTGGCGGCGACCTGCTGCGAAACCATGACCCCAAACCGGGACGCAATGGCACTGATCAACCGGGTAAGGGCTGGAACCGACTTGCTGACCACTCTGGCCGAAGCCGCATAAGCTGCCGCTTCTGACACAGCTTTGGCGAGCGCCAGGCGAACGGCCCAGTAATGTTTTTCAGGTTCCTCCTGACCCCGGCGTTTTCCTTCAAAAGCAAACACTTCGAGGCATGCCATCCTTGTGGCTGGATCCCGCAAAGAGTGTCCTTCGCTGCGCGCTATATCAGCTATGGAACGCAGCATCAAGGTGGTGGAGAAGGGGAGTTCCCAGATCAACGTCGCCAGTCCCAATGAACCGCCCAAACCGCCGGAAACCATCGACACACATTGATGAAATCCGTCCGACGAAGGCCTTCCTTTCCTGTTCAACATGGTCCAGGTGGCAACACGGGTGGCCTTGGAAAGCGCCGATCCTGATGCGGCATGAATCGCACGGTTCCACCCAAAAGGCAGGGCCTTGAAGGCTCCTTCAATCGGTCGCCCAACGAGTTTGGTCAGTCGGGACGCCATACTGGGCTGTTCCAACATCAGGCGGGCCCGCCGCAATTCAGCGAGTTCCTCATCCGTCAAAACGGCAGGCATGGTTTCGAATTGAACTTCCATCAGGGTTTTATCATGCCACGCATCAGGTGATCCGTAAACTGGAGATTTGAACAGGCATGATTATTTCCATGAGGCAAACCTATCAAAACCACAGAGGGCACAGAGCTCACAGAGCGTTGCACTAAGTGGGTGGAAAAAATGTTACCTCTGAGCTCTCTGTGTCCTCCGTGGTTAGCAAACAATCCATTCACCCCGCACACTTACTCGCACCCGATTTAAACAGTATCAAAAGTGATAGCTTTTCATCCATATCTGGCAGTGATAGAGTTTCGCTGATTTATATGGAATCCAAACAGACAAACAAACCAATCAGATTGACTCAACTTTCGCATTGCGCGGGTTGAGCGGCGAAATTGGGTCCCGAGGACCTCGCCCAGGTTCTGGGCGGTTTGCCAGCAATCAATGATCCCAACGTGTTGGTTGGCACTCGAACAGCCGATGACGCCGCCGTGTATCGTGTGTCCGATGAACTCGCGATCATTCAAACCGTCGATTTTTTCACGCCGGTGGTGGATGATCCGTATCTGTTCGGAGCCATTGCCGCGGCGAATTCACTCAGCGACGTCTATGCCATGGGAGGCAAACCGACCATGGCGCTCAACATCGTTGGATTCCCGCGTAAAAACGATGATCTACCCATATCCGTCCTGGGCGACATCCTGCGTGGAGGCGCAGATAAAGCAGCCGAAGCCGGCATCTCCATCGTCGGAGGACACAGCATCGACGACAACGAGCCCAAATACGGGCTCTGCGTCACCGGTTTTGTTCACCCCAAACGTTACTGGACCAACGTTGGAGCCCAGCCTGGCGACAAACTCATCCTCACCAAACCCATCGGAGTCGGCATCATCACCACCGCACTGAGGAGTGGATTCAAAGACGCAAGCATCGAAAAACAGGCCATCGACACCATGGCCACCCTCAACCGCAAAGCCGCCGAAGCTGCGCAGGATATCGGCGTCCACGCCTGCACCGATGTGACAGGATTCGGCCTGCTCGGCCACCTCCGAGAAATGCTGGAGGGAGTCGGAGTCCAATTGAATCTATCATCCGTCCCCATACTGGACGGCGTCCGCGAACTGGCCAAAGAAGACTACATCCCCGGAGGAACCCACCGAAACCTCAACGCAGTGGCATCATCCGTCCAATTTGATCCATCCATCCCGGAACTGGACCAACTGATCCTGGCCGACGCCCAAACCTCAGGAGGCTTGTTATTCGCCGTTGCGCCAGATAACTCAACAGCCTTACTTCACAAACTGTCACAAGCAGGGGTACACGCACAAGAAATCGGCCATTTCACCGATTCCAACACAGGGTCCATTCAGGTCCATGCCTAAATCTTTCGTAAATCATAATACTGTTTTCAATGTTACGGGCTCGAAATAACAAAATTTTAGGTTTAAGGGACGCCTCCAAAAACTTGTTTCATTGGGTTTGGTGTGTCGGAGCATAACAATCGAATACCCAAATCGATAAAATGAAGAACAACATGTGTTATTCAGTGGACATTTCAGTCGTTTTTCAACCGGCAAGCTGAATCACTTCGGTTATCTTCGCACAATATTTGTTATGTTTAAATGATATCTCTGAATAAGGCTATCTGCATACCCTTTTACCTTGATACATTTTGGATATTTAGTTTCGATAACTTTCTATGGAATCTAAAAAAGTACAACGTGTGCAAACTGGAATTCGTATCGAGAAGCGTATTTTAAAAATATTGAAAGCTCTTGCCGAGCACCTCGACTTGTCTTTGGGAGATTTGCTTGAAGGCATGACTTTGCATTGTTTTGAGGGAAAACAGCCTTTCTCCGCCAAAACCATCAAGAAGATCAAAATGCTGAGTGAAGTTTACGAACTCGACCTGACGGCTGATGACAGCCATCAATTGGTCGAATAAATGACCGGTGGGCCGTTTGTCAGGATTTGTTTTTCCACGGCATTTCCGGGAACTTGGATGGAGTCTTGTAGGTTTCCATCTTTGGCTGTTGCATGGGGATGCTGGTGTCAGTGTCTGAATCGGCATTTTTGGCGGATGGACTCATATCGGTTTTCCAGGAAGCGATCTTTGCCTGTAATCCGTGGTGTTCTGCTTTTTCCTTGTTTCCTTGCTTCACGTAAAACAAGGAAAGATTGGTGTGCACCAGCGGATCATTGGGACGCATGGATTCTGCCTGATGGCCTAATCGAGTGGCTTCCTCAAATCGTTCCAGACGGCAATAGGCCATGCTCAATGCTGTTAATGCTTCAAAATGATCTGGTTGAGCTTTTAAAATATCCTCAAACATCCGGATACTTTCTTCATAGTCCGCCTGACTATAGGCAAACATTGCGTCATCCATTTCAGGTGTCGGATTGTCTTGATCTTTCATTTTTATTATCAGCTGCAACATAAGTCGTGTTGCCGGGCACTGCAAGAAGCAAGGGCCGTGAAAGATTATGCTCTATGCCAGGCTTCAATAATGTGCTACTTATCGATCATATGGGCGAACAACTGGAGGCATATGAAAAACTCAAGACGGATTATGAACGCATGCGTCTCCTTTATCAGGTCAGCAATGAAATCCATGAATCGCTGGATCCCAAACAAGCGCTTGAGATCATCCTGAAACAGGCCAAAGACCTGACCAACGCCAATTCAGCCAGCATATCATTGGTGAACCCGACCACTGCCATGTTGGAACTTCAGGCAGCAATCGGTGTTCCGGACGATGTCGCCAAGGACTACGAACTGCCGATCGGAAAGGGGATCACGGGATGGGTGGCCAAGCATGACTCCCCTGCCCTTGTCAATGAAGTCGATCAGGACCCTCGTTATACCGCTTTATGGGAAGATGTTCGATCCGAATTGGCGGTGCCGTTTGATGTCAACGATCAGGTCAGGGGCGTGTTGAATGTGGACTCCACACAGCCGGGGGCGTTCGGGTTGAATGATCAGGAAATGCTTGGTGATCTGGCCCTGCAGGCGGCCAAGGTCATCAGCAACACCTGGCTCTACGAACAGATACGTTACAAGGCCCGCATGTTCGAATCCCTGGCTACCATCAACGAAACCATTCAGAATGTGTTCGATCTGGAGGAAGCCCTGGACGCGGTGACACGTGAAGCATGCAAATTGATGCAGGCCCGAATGTGTTCGGTATTGTTGCTGGATGCTTCGGGCGAATGGTTGGAACTCATGGCGTCCTATGGAGCTGGAGAAAGTTATAAATCCAAACCACGACTCCACATCGATGAGAGTTTTGCCGGCAGTGTTGTTCGGAGGAAACAGGCGATCCAATTAAAAAACGTGCACCGATCCAGCATGTACCAAAGCTCGGAAATCGCCAGAGCCGAGGGGCTGGTCAGCATGTTGAGTGTTCCCTTGATGTTGGGAGACGTGCCGATCGGCGTATTGAGTGTTTACACAAGCACGCCCCACAATTTTTCGGATGAAGAAATTTTAATCCTGAAAGCCTTCAGCAATACGTCTGCCATGGCCATTCAACGGGCGAAATTGAACAAGGAGATTCGTCAGATGGAAGAAACCATGCGTGATCGTGAGAAACTTTCCGCTCTGGGACTGCTGGCGGCCGAGGTCGCCCATGAAATCCGGAATCCATTGACCGTCATGAAAATGGTTTATCATGCGCTCAACCTGCAATTTCCGGAAGACGATCCCCGACATGAAGACGCCGAGCTGCTGGGCAGGAAGATGGATCAGCTGAATGACATTGTTGAGCGTGTTTTGGACTTTGCCCGGCAGTCCGAACCCAAAACCTCAAAGGTGGACATCAACCAACTGGCTCAAAATCTCTACCTGCTCACCCGTCACAAAATGAAGCAGCATCGCATTGAATTCCAGATGCAACTGGCCCCTTCCCTGCCCCTGATCACTGCTGACGCGGGACAACTTGAACAGGTCTTGTTGAATCTGACTCTGAACGCGATCGACGCCATGCCTGATGGCGGGGAACTTCACTTGTCCACTTCCCTTACATCGAATGAACAAGGTGATCAGGTAAGCATACAATTCAAGGATTCCGGTCATGGCTTGGATGAAAAACAGGTATTAACATCAGCAGGGTTGTTGCAGTCCAAAAAACCGCAAGGCACTGGCCTGGGTTTGATGGTGGTCAAAAAGATTGTGGAATCGCATTGTGGAATCATCCGTATTGAATCCAAGAAAAATCAGGGAACCAGCATTCAGATACGCATCCCTGTTCATCCGGCATTGGAGCATGAAGACAAGTAGCAACGATCAATGATTGCCATATCAATAGGCCTCATCTAACCTGCATGCATGCTTATTGAAGGAATCATTAATCCAAACTTACTTTCCCTGATCTCCAGGATACGCCATACCAACACGGTGGTTATAGCGGATGCAGCCTTTCCATTTTGGAACATGATTGAAACCGTCGATCTGACGCTGGTCCGGGGCATCCCGACCATCCCTCAAGTGCTCGATGCCATTCTTCCAAATTGGAAGTGTGGTGAGATCTTCATGGCAGAAGAATTCAAGAACACGAACCCCGACGACAAACTCCAGGAATTCGAAACCGCTTGTCGGGGCATCCAGCGCACCTTTGAGCCGCACATTGAATTCAAGAAGCGCGTTCCGCACGCCATCGGACTGATCCGCACCGGTGACACGACTGCCTACGGGAACATGATTCTCGAATCAGTTTAAGATCATTCAGCCGAGTTTGCGCTTGTTCAGCTTTGAGCAGACCATGCCGACGATGACCGAGCTTACGAGGATCAGAAGTGAACGGAACCCGCTGTGATCCCAATATCCTTTCAGGCCAAGACCGATAAAGAAAACGGCGCCCAGCAGCATGACCGGTATCCAGGCTTTTCCAAGGAAACCCGGTTTCTTTTTCGAAGAAACAAATGCCACCCACAGAGTGGAAATCAGGATCAAGCCACATCCCATTACACCGGTGAAAAGATTGGCCGGAGTAAGAATCCAGACGAATTGTATGGACTGTTTGTCCGGGCTGAAGATCTGCTGAGTCAACAAGGCCAGAATCACCAGGAAAGCGCCTGCTGAAAAAACGATCAGCGATCGCTGTCTCCATTGTTTCGGGTGGTTGATGAGTTTTTCCCATCGCAAGGCTTGAGCCATTTCCTTCACAATGGTGGGGCCCACTTCCAATGTGCCGTAGAGGGTTCCGTACATGGCCAGTAAAGCGCCCGCAAAATATAAAACTCTCAATCCCGGATAGGCATCAGAAACAAAAGCTGCCTGCACGGTCAATAAATCGCCACCGGTCGGTGTCATTTGCTGAGGAGCCAGAACCAGGTGACCGCATATCACAAAGACCACACTGAACAAAAACACACATGCAAAACTGATCGCACTGTCCCACCGAAGATTCCGGAGACCTTCCACCACTCGGGGGTTTCTCTTGATATCGTTCCCGCTCACTTGCTCCGCCGCCACCACTTCACAACCGACGGCCGCATTCCCCCACCCTTTTTCGCGGATGAAAGCGACATAGCAAAGGTAGTCATAACTGGAACCCCCAACGATGCCGACATAAGTGGTCAACTCCACCCACACAGGGCGATTCTCAAAAGAGGGAAATCGATCGATCCAGTCCGGATACTGAAACGTTCCCGGCCACATCATCCCTTTAGCTACATCAAACCAATCGGGCTTTAGTAGAACGACAGCGAATAGAATCATCACCAACATCAAACCGACAATGATCATCTGGAAACGTTCCAGTTTTTGATAGTTCCCCAGCAAAGACAAGAACACGACCGAACCAAGCACTCCTGAAGCCCACACATAGACCAGGACTCCGGAGGTGTTTGTTAAATGGGCCAGCAAAGATCCCACCGTGGAAGCATGGAACGCGATCCAGATAGGAAAGCACGGAACGGCCAGCATGAGAAAAGTCATCGGCAACCATCCGGCAGGACCCGGTAATTGGTTCCAACTTTCCAGAGGGTGTTGCCCGGTGATGATGATCTGTCGTCCGGTGGTATAAATCAGCACCCATTTCAAAAGACAGATCAACAGAAACACGAAAAGAATGTGGTATCCGAAGAGGGACCCGGCTCGCGAAGAAAAGACCAACTCACCGGACCCGATGGTCAGCGACGCCACAATCGCTCCCGGCCCTATTCGAGCCATCCATTGACGCCACTTGGTAAGTATCATGTTGATTTTTTAAAGCCAAAAACCGTTTTGGTCTAGGCCAATCCTTTTTAGAATCAACAGGCAATAACCCAGTTGTCACAGGGTTATTCAAATTGGAAACAAACTGCTTCCTGGTTGTTTCGCACCAACAGGTATGGCCAGGCCAGGCACGGTGGATTCCAGGTTTTGCCGTCGATGGCGTGCCAGCGGTTCAGTTCTCTGGCTTGTGTTGGATTGATTTCCAGCCAGACGATGTCGCCTCGTTCGGTGAGGAGCAGGATGGCATTGTCCAGAGTCAGGATTTGACCGTGTCCATATCGCCCTTCCTTCCATTGGCGTTCCCCGGTTTCCAGATTGACACACGCCATGATCCCGTCATCCAGTCCGTAAATATATCCATCCCGTTCCACGACATTGGTGAACTTGGCTTTCATTCCTATGGTTTTCCAACGCTCTTCAATGGTCCAATCCCCTGTCTCGGTCGATTGAATTTGCAGCAAGGCGCACCCGACTCCGTAACCGCTGGAGATAAACACCCGGTTATTTGAAAGCACAATAGGAAGCGCGACATCTGGGTGACTCGTTCCCCAGGGATGATCCCAGATTTTCTGGTCCGTATCAGTCGCAAACGCCGCCAGGCCTCGATCATGGAAATATAGGATTATTTCATGGTCGGCGATCGTTGTGACAATCGGTGAGCTGTAACTGGATGGCACTTGGGGATAGGATTTCTCCAGTTCGCCTGTACCCAATGCATACACACGCAAACCATCCTGACCATGCATGCCGGAAGGCACGATGACCTTCTCCTGCCAGACCAACGGGGAAGGACTGAAGCCCCATTCCGGAACTTTTGCGCTGTTGTCTTCCACAACCGAATGTGACCAGATCAATTCCCCGGAGGAACGATCCAGACAAGTCAACTGCCCGGTGCTTCCAACGGTGATGATTCTGTTTTCGGTTAAAGCCGGAGTAGAGCGAGGTCCGGACCCTGCGATGACCGATTCATAAGCAGCCGGATAATCATAGCGCCAAACCAACTTGCCGTTATGGACTGCGTAGCATGTTACCGATTCCTGATCTCCGGTCTGCTCCTGCGTATAAACAAATCCTTCCATGGCGACAAACCCCGACCAGGCTTCGCCGACGGGTTGTCTCCAGATTTCTTTGGGAATTTTTTGGATATGATCAGGACTCGCTGCGAGCCCCTTGATTTGAGTGTTCCGATCGCTTCCCAGGAATTGTGTAAAAGGTCTTTCGATCAGGTCGAGAGGAGGCATATCTTCCGGCTTGATCTTTACGGGTGAATTTGAAGGCAATGAATCGCCGGATCCCGAACTGGATTTAAGTCCAATGATGGGCACCAGGTCACCGGAAACACCCGTAATTTCAAACAATTGGGAACCGATTCCAAGACAAGCTGCCACCAGGATCACCCCGGCAATGCGCACCCGCCATTTGATACGGGAGAACAAAGTCCACCAAATCAAAGAAAGCGCCAGGGTGGCAATACCAATGACGGCTGAGTTGATATTCTTTTCCTGGCGTGGAACATCACGAAAATTCCAGACGTAAACAAGGGCCGCGCAGGCAAGGCATAGAATGCCTATGAACGGCCGCCAACGGATGGGGCGCTTGGATGGACCGGTAGCTTCTGTCATGACTTTCTGATGTAACCCGGAAACACTCCGAATCAACCTCAAACTTTATCAAACACTTGGATAACGTAAGTTTTCGACTTGATCCTGCACTTCTTTTGGAGGCGCCGGCGTGACTGCAGTGACGGCCAGGGTGACCACGAAATTGATCACCATTCCCAAAGAACCAATGCCTTCAGGGCTGATGCCGAACCACCATCCCTCGGGACCGGCTGCAGGATTGTGGAATTTGAAGTAATAAATATACGCAGTCGTAAATCCCAAACCAGTCAACATGCCGGCAATCGCCCCCTCTTTTGTTGTCCGTTTACTGAAGATCCCCAGAATGATGACCGGGAAGAAACTACTGGCGGCGAGGCCGAAGGCGAAGGCCACCACCTGAGCCACAAACCCGGGCGGATTGATGCCAAAATAGCCCGCCAAAATAACCGCCCCACCCGCCGCGCATCTGGCCCACATGAGTTCCTGCTTTTCAGACATGTTCGGGTTGAGGATGGATTTCCCCAGATCATGGGACATGGAAGATGAAATAACCAACAACAGACCAGCCGCCGTCGACAAGGCGGCCGCAAGTCCACCGGCGGCCACCAACGCCACCACCCACGCCGGCAGATTGGCAATTTCGGGGTTGGCCAACACCATGATGTCTCGATCCACATAGAGTTCGTTCGCCCCTTCAGTTACCGTGTTGGTCAGCAGTGGTTCCTGGAATGCGCCTAAGACTGGAGAACCGTCTTCATTCTGCTGCAAGGCAGGCTTTCCTTCAAACGCAGCCCCGTTGTGGTATTGAATTTTTCCATCTCCATTCTTGTCCACCCAGGCGATCAGTCCTGTCCGTTCCCAGCTTTTGAACCATTGGGGTCGCTGCTCGTAGGTTTTCTCATGCAGGGTTTGAATCAGATTGACCCGGGCAAAGGTCGCTATCGCAGGCGCAGTCGTGTAGAGAATGCCAATGAAAAGCAAAGCCCAGAATGCGCTCCACCGTGCGGCATGCACATTTTTAACTGTGTAAAATCGAATGATGACATGCGGCAACCCGGCGGTTCCAACCATCAAAGCCAAGGTTACCGCGAACATGTCGATCATGGATTTATGTCCGGGGACAAAAGAGGCCGTATATTCCGGAAAACCCAGGTCCTGGTGAATCTGGTCGATGGCTTCCAATAGATAAATTCCCGCGTTATCAACTCCGGTCATTTTAGCTCCGAAACCGATTTGTGGGATCCAATGGCCCGTCATCACATGTGAAATCGCGATCGCAGGGATGAGGTAAGCAATGATCAACACCACATACTGAGCCACCTGGGTATAGGTAATCCCTTTCATACCTCCCAGGGTTGCATAAATGAAAACGAGGACCATTCCGATGACCACCCCCGTGTTGATGTCCACTTCGAGGAAACGCGAGAACACCACTCCCACTCCTCGCATTTGACCGGCAACGTAGGTGAATGAAACAAAAATGGCACACAGCACCGCCACCAGACGAGCCACCGAGGAGTAATAACGATCCCCAACAAAATCTGGCACGGTGTATTTACCGAACTTGCGCAGGTATGGCGCGAGCAACAAGGCAAGCAGCACATATCCGCCGGTCCAGCCAATCAGGTAAACAGATCCGGTGTATCCGGTGAACGAAATGATCCCGGCCATCGAAATGAACGACGCCGCGCTCATCCAATCGGCGCCGGTTGCCATGCCGTTGAAAATGGCCGGCACGCCATGTCCGGCTACGTAGAATCCCGAAGTGCTTCGGACGCGCGTGACAAAAGCAATGCCGATATAAAGAGCAAACGAAATGCCAACGATGAGATAGGTCCAGGCTTGGATGTCCATGTGTTATAAAAGAAAAAAAGATATCAATTGATGGGGTGAGTCGAATGGTTCCGGAAAGTTAATGTTCGGCTGGTGGCGGGAGATCCTTTTCCTTGATGCCTGCCTCTTTCAGGAATTTAACATCCAGTTTTTTCATGATGAGCACGTAGGCGAAAATAACAAAAATGAATGCTATCGTGGTCCCCTGCTGTGCCATCCAGAAGCCCAGAGGGAAACCTCCGAGTTTGATCTTGTTCAATTGATCGACCGCAAAAATGCTCAGGACACACCCAAATAGAAACCAGATACCCATGAGGATCAGAACCACCGTGATGTTGGCATTCCAATAGGCCTTCTTCGCCGCTTGCAGAGCGGATTGTTCATTATTATTTAGATTCATGACGGAACGGGTCAAGGGATAGCAATTCAGGGGCTCTTTGGCAATGTTTTGAACACTTATTCGCGAATCAATCCAAAGGGAACGCGTGCGAAACTGATCCGTTGATAGGCATTTTTACCTGTCGCATCACCGTTTTCGAACAACACACCCAGCAAACCGTCATCCGTTTGCACCATATCGCTGTAGGCGGCTGGGCCGATGTGAATGAGGCGTCCGTCCTGCCAGTTGTTTGCCTCGTCCTGCGAGAATCGCAGTCTCAAATCACTACGGCCAGGTCCGGAAGGACCGTTTTCGTCGGGACCAGAGAAAACAATCATGCCTGTCGATAAACGGAGCAGTGAACACTGCACCACAGGAGGGTCCAGTATTTCTGAAGCAGGTTGAAAAGTTTTCCATTCGCTTTGTCTGGTTTTAAAGGAACCTCCGCCGTCAAAACTCCAGGATTCTCCCCGGGTCCCCGGTGCTTCGCCCTGATGATCGCGCGTGTTGAAGTAGAGCACGCCACCGCCCAATTCCACCACGGTTGTCTCATTGGCATTGATCCCATCTTCATATGTGTTGTCCACTGCTCCCAATTGCCAGGATTGCCCATGATCATCACTGAATACCACATGAGCGCCTAAAGCGCCACGATCCTTGCCATCCTCGCCCAGGCGATGGTCCACGGGAATGACCAGGCGCCCCCTGTGTAAACCTTTCTGTATCTGTATCGAATGAACGGGACCGGTGGCATACCATCCCCATGAATCAAGTTTCACATCCTTGGTGATTTCCTTTCGTTCGGCCCATGTATGACCGTTGTCGTCACTGTAGGTTACAAAGACGCGATCGTTCTCAAGTGTGAAAGGAAGCCAGATGCGACCGGTATTTGCAGGGTCCAGCATGTCCACCACAGGAGCTGGATTTCCGATGGTGATGGAAGTGTTTTGATCCTGGATGATGGATTTGAAATCATCACTTTCCTGAACAACCTGCAGATCTCCCCAAGTTTTTCCGTGGTCTTTGGAACGTTTGAGGACCAGGTCGATCTCACTGGCATCGCCACCCTGGCGAGCTTCACAAAAAGCCAGTAAATCCTGATTGGCACATCGAATGATCGCTGGAATCCGATACACCTTATAGCCGTCTTTACCCGCTTCAAAAACGGTCGTGGTGGTTTGGTTCCGTTGCACAGCCTTGGAGTCGCCGGAGCAAAGAGGTTTGGAAATGTTTCGACAGGCTGTCGTCACGAAGATCAAGCAAGTTGACGAAAGCAGGCCTAATAACAAATGGTATTTAATATTAATTCGCCTCATAAGATATCCTCATCATGTCAGAAATGGTTCATTCTGTCACGTATGAGATGTTCACTCTCTGGATAAGCCAGTGTGATTTTGCCGAATGTGAATAATAATTTGAAATTCGCGTCTGTTTTCATTATGTTATTAACTTAGAATAGGCGCATTAAAGTGACCCTAGGGGGTAGAGTGCGCCTCAACGGGCAAGAAGTATCCAATGGAAAGACGTCAATTTATACAAAAAGCAGGATTGTTGTTGGGAAGTTTCTGGACTTTCGACAACATGGAAGCATCCACGACATACAGAGTCATGCGTGGGGACACTCTTTCCGGCATTGCCAGCAAATTTGACACCTCCGTCAGCAACCTTAAACGCATCAACGGGTTAACGTCTGACCGTATTTACGCAGGAAAGTCTCTAAAAATTAGAGAAACCATCAAGTCCGCCTTACCTTCCGCTGCAGCCAAAAAGATTGATGCCGTTCGGATCAATCGTAACAAATGGATTCACATCGTGGTGCATCATAGTGCGACCCGGCAGGGCTGCGCGAAGAGTTTTCATGGAAACCATTTGCGCAGGGGGATGAAAAATGGTTTGGCTTATCATTTTGTCATTGGAAACAACACCCAGTCCGGCGACGGTGAGATTGAAGTCGGGCCCAGATGGGAAAAACAACAAGATGGCGGCCATGTGGCGAATGGCTGGTTCAATGCCAACTCGATTGGCATCTGCCTGGTAGGCAACTTTCAACAACACTGGCCCTCACCGAAGCAGATGGATAGCCTCCACCGGCTTTTGTCCCACCTTAAGTCAAGCAACCAGATTCGGGCCAACCTCAGGCTGTTCGGGCACAAGGAAGTGAAAGGAGCTCAAACACTTTGCCCCGGAAAGAACCTGAACCTAAAAGTGTTGCACAAAAAATTCGCTCTAATGGCCGGCTGATTCGGCCAAGGCCTTGATTTTTTGAACCATTGCGTTCAATCCCGTACTTCTTGTTGGACTTAAATGCCTGTCCAATTGAAGTTTCTTAAAGACACCCTGCTCATCCGTCGCCAGAATCTCTTGAGGCGTTTTTCCTGAAAACATCGTCCGTAGCATGGAAACAAGCCCTTTGACGATTTGTGAGTTGCTGTCTGCAACGAATGTAATCGTGGGGGGCGTTGTGGATTCAATGGTTTCCTTCAACCACACCGTTGCCTGGCACCCTTTGACACGGTTTTCTTCAGTTTTGTCAGCTTCCTCCATGGGGGGCATCTTTTTCCCCAGGTCCATCAGATAAGCGTAACGGTCTTCCCAATCGTCGAATAACTCGAAATTCTCTATTAACTCCTCAATCGTCATATTCTATTCGTTTGGCAGTAAGCTATTTTTTATTTATTTCACAGCGGATTCCTGAACCAGTTTTAACGCTTCGTCGCGAGCCCATTGGTCACTTTCAAGAATCTGCTGAAGCGCAGGTGAAGCGAGTGTATCATGCCGGTCCATGACCGCTTCCACCAGCTTGCTGATGCCCAGGAAGGAAAGATTCTTTTCACAGAAGGCATCCACTGCAACTTCGTTGGCGGCATTGAACACAGCGGGCATGGTGCCACAGGTTTCCCCTGCTCTTCTTGCAAGTCCGAGAGCGGGAAATCTTTCCAGATCGGGTTCTTCAAATTGTAGCTGACCAATCGCCGCCAGGCTGGTCTGCACACGATCACTGGCCACCCTCTCAGGATAAGTTAAAGCATATTGGATGGGGAGACACATGTCGGGCGTGGACATTTGGGCAATCATCGAACCATCCACATATTCCACCAACGAATGCACGACACTTTGCGGATGCACCACGACCTTGACCCTGGCCATCTCCACGTCAAACAACCACCTGGCTTCAATCATTTCCAACCCTTTATTGAACATGGTGGCCGAATCAATGGTAATTTTACGCCCCATGACCCAGGAAGGATGCTTCAGCGCCTGCTCGACGGTGATATCTTTGAAGTCCTCGGCCGGTGTTTGACGGAAGGGGCCACCGGAAGCAGTCAGCCAAATGGAACGGATGGAATCATTGGGCTTGCCATCCAGGCATTGGAAAATAGCGGAATGCTCTGAATCAACAGCCAGCACTTTGACCCCATGCTGCTTTGCCTCACGCATGACAATTTCCCCAGCCATCACCAGAATCTCCTTCGATGCGACGGCGATATCTTTTCCCGCGCGAATCGCAGCCAGGGCGGGTTCCAAACCTGCGGTGCCGACAATGGCTATCAACACAATGTCCGCCTCCGGCATGGTGGCCAACTGGATCAGTCCTTCCTGACCACAACAAACTTCAAAATCACCTGAAAGTTTTTCTTTTAAAGCAGCGACCCGGTTTTCGTCGGCTATGGAGACGGCCCTGGGTCGAAAGGTTTGTGCCTGTTCGGAAAGCAGATCGACATTCGCACCCGCAGCAAGGCCGACCAGACGGACCTGATCCGGCAGGTCCTCGGCAACTTTGATCGTGCTGGTGCCGATCGATCCTGTGCTTCCCAATAAAACAACGTTTTTCATGCCATTCGATTCATCGTTCCCTTCGATCACGCCCCCCCCTGGGACGCGTGAAACAGACAAAGGTAAGCATACATGATGGGCGCGTTGAATAAAAGACTATCAATCAAATCCAAGGCTCCTCCGATTCCAGGTAAGAATTGACCGGAATCCTTGACGTCCGCTTCTCGCTTCAGCAGGGATTCCACCAAATCCCCCAGGACGGCAAACGTCCCCAGCAACACGCCAAGCAAGAGGACATGTGAGATGGGGAAACCGGACAGTTCTCCACCGGATAATTTCACCACACCCCATCCAAACAGCGCAGAAAACACAATTCCGCCCACGAAGCCTTCCCAGGTTTTGCCTGGACTGACCTTGGGGATCATCTTGTGTTTGCCAATCAATGATCCCGTCACATAAGCCCCCAAATCACTGAACTTGGTCAGGACGATGAAAAGAATCAGGATCCAGGCTCCCTTATCCCGCTCATAATTGTAGATACGAATCAGGTAACCCGCCAAAAAGTAGATGTAAAACCACCCGAACAGTAATTGAGCGAGCGGAAGCAAGCGGGGTAATTCATATCGATAATGAAACAACAAATACAGGCAGCCAAAAGCAATGAGCCCCAATAACAGGTGAGGCATTGCCTCCTGTAAAGGGGCAGGCATACGTTGATGATCAGAGAAAAGCACCGCCGTCAGGTAAAGTATACCAGCTGCATGGAAGTAAGTTTTCCCAAAACTCAGATCACCGATCCGAAACATTTTTACAAACTCATGGAATGCGGCAGCGCTGAGAGCAGTCAAAACAATCCAGACCGTCAGCAAAGAAACCTGAGGATTCCCCGCAAACAAAGCGCCCAACACCACAGCCCACAGCACCACCGTACTGAGCAATCGTTGAGCAAATACGCGTCCATTGGATGAGGGTTTCCGAGAGCTGGAGGATGAATCAGTCATGGATAACCTGAACAAAATCAAACTTTTCCAAAGCGCCGATGACGCTTGGCATAATCTTCAAGCGCCTCAAAAAGTTGAGGAGATCTGAAATCCGGCCACAGGGTATCCGTCACCACCAGCTCGGCATAGGAAATCTGCCATAACAGGAAGTTGCTGATCCGCATCTCGCCACTCGTCCTGATCAAAAGATCGGGATCGGGAATATTTTTCGTATAGAGATGATTCGCGACAACTTTTTCGTCGATGTCCTCGGGATTCAATTCCCCTGACTTGACTTTGGCAGCTATGGATCGGGTTGCATCCAGTATCTCCTGCCTGGAACCATAACTCAAAGCCAGCACCATGGTCAGTCCGTCATTGCCGGACAAGATTTCTTTGGTCTTGGTCAACTGGTTCTGAACTTTTTCAGGAAGGCGATCAATCTGCCCGACCGCGTCGAGTTGCACGTTGTAGCTGTTGAACTCGGGAATTTCGGTGCGAAGAAATCGGGCCAGATACCGCATAATGGTGTCCACTTCCGATTTGGGCCGATTCCAGTTTTCAGCCGAAAAGGTGAACAGTGTCAGGTATTCAATCCCAAGCTGACTTGCCGTACGAACCACTTCACGCAACGATTCCAATCCGCGACGATGTCCAATCGTACGGGGAAACCGACGTTGCTTCGCCCAGCGCCCGTTGCCATCCATGATGATGGCCACGTGCTTCGGCATGGCATCCCTTGCCTGCTGACTGAGTTGTTCCAACGGGTGGGGCATGGGGGCTTCGTTTTACCGGTGTTCTACCATCGGTTGTTACAGCTGTATGGTCTGTTTACGGTCAGGCCCAACGGATACCGATGAGATCTTGACACCCGTTTTTGATTGGATGGCCTTGAGATACTGGCGGGCACGCAAAGGCAAGTCCGACCATTTTTGACATTTCTCGGTGGATTTTTTCCATCCCTTGAAAGTCTCATAAACCGGTTCACAAGCTTCAAGATCCAGGTGACTGGAAGGCATGTGCTGAATTTTCTTACCATTCAAACGATAGGCAACGCATACCTTGATGGTGTCCAACTGATCCAGTCCATCCAGATTGGTAATGGAAAGGTCATCAAAACCGTTCACCATACAGGCATGTTGGAGCATGACCAGGTCCAGCCAACCACAACGTCTTGCCCGTCCGGTGGTGGCGCCGAATTCACGTCCCATGTCATGGAACATATCTCCCAACGCATCATCTTCCGTGGTGAACGGGCCTCCACCAACACGAGTGGTGTAGGCTTTCATGACCCCGACCACACGATTGATTTGATTCGGAGGAATGCCGGCCCCGGTGCAGGCTCCACCTGATGTGGTGGCGGATGAAGTCACGTAAGGGTAGGTGCCGTGATCGATATCCAGGAAAGTCCCCTGCGCCCCTTCGAAGAGCAGTCGCTTGTTTTCTTTCAGGGCTTCATGAATGAGAATCAATGTATTGGTAACAAAAGGCCTTAATCGCTCGGCAGCGGCTGCATACTGTTCCAACACCTTCTTGTAGGAAATGGGCTTCTGTCCGTTCGCCTTGAGCACGACGTTATTTTCGCGCACCCTTGTTTTCAACAAAGCAGCGAAACGTTCCTTGTTCAGCATGTCTCCAAGACGAATGCCGACACGGGCGATTTTGTCACCGTAAGTGGGCCCGATGCCGCGCTTGGTGGTTCCGATTTTTGTTTTGCCCTTGGAAGACTCCTTCATTTCATCCAAGGCCCGATGGTAGGGCATTACGATATGGGCATTCTCGCTGATGAACAGTCGACCTTTGACCTTGATCTTCAGCTTGAGGAGTCCGTCGATTTCACTCACCAAATGAACGGGATCGAGCACGACGCCGTTGCCGATCACACATTTTTTCCGGGCACGGAGAATGCCCGAGGGGATGAGGTGCAGCACATACTTATTTTTGCCGACAATCACAGTATGACCGGCGTTGTTGCCGCCCTGCATACGTACGACGATGTCCGCCTCATCGGTCAGAACATCAATGATCTTGCCCTTTCCTTCATCACCCCATTGGGCACCCACTAATACGGTATTTGGCATAATTATTTGGCCTCGATTAACAATAAAAAGCCCCGAACATGCTTCGGGGCTTGATCAAGATGGAAATTTAAAGATGGTTTAACAAAAAGTCAATGAGTGAACATGGACTATTGTGGTCCCAGATTCAGCGGATTCGTCAAGGCATCCAAACCGGCCCCAGGCAAGACAGGAGCTGCAGCGTCCCCTGCTCCGGCGGCGGTTTCTTCCTCTTCCTGCTTGATGTAATCCGAGCGGGGTTTCAACAGGGTATCCACCGTCCATTTGGAAACCCAGAAAGTATGGCCTTGAAACTTTTGTTCATTGGTCAGTTTTTCTTGCTGGGTTTTGACTTTGTCGGCGAATTCCTTGTCCAGGTTGGCCTTGTCTTCTTCCTTCTCGTCTTCTCCCGGAGTACGTTCCGTTGGGATGTCGGCACTCACCTGGATGCGGACGGGATATTCATCCTCTCCATTGGCCTTGCCTACCTGGATGTCATACTTGAATCCATCGAACGTCTCCAAAGACGCCTTGATCGGGGCATCGAAGCCGAGATCCTCATCGGTCACATCCGGCGATGCCACATCGTTGAAGCTGGGTGAAGAGAGGATGTTCTTCAAGCTGTAGCTTCTGCTGGAATCCAACTCTTCCTCTTCCCCCAAACCAGCCAGCACCATGTCACCGGTTTCAGTTTCACGACTGACACTCCAGTTGTTCAGAGGATCCGCATGTTCCACTTGTGCCGACTTGAGTTTCTCCACTTTGAAGAAGGTCTTGTCCAACCAGTTTTTGGGTTCGACTTCGACACTGGCGAAGGTCTCGGATACCTGAGCGATCCGTGAAGCATCGCCATCAGCCATGAGGTAACGGCCATCAGGAAAATCGCCACCACCAAAACTGGAGGATTCGGATTTCCTCATGGATTGTTTACCCAGCAGCAAGGTGCCCAGAGCTTTGTCGCCTTCACCAAAAAAGGAAAGCAGGGTGCCCGACTTGTCGCCCTTATCCGGCGTGAGTAACTCCAGCCGTCCAAGTTGGCTTTCTCCAACCTGCATGGGACGGAGAACTTTTACGTCGGCAACCGACAACAGCAACTCCCTGATTTTCGGGAAATCAGCGGCGTAGTTGCCACGATCAGCCACGCGCCAGGTGTCTTCCACCTTCGTAAGCGTGACGGTTCCGTCTTTGTTTTCCACGGATACTTTGACGACGTCATTCATCGGGAATTCGGGCATGACCTTGCCCCCGATGGATTGTTCGCCCTGATCCCAGGATTTATTGTTCTGGACGACCAGCAGTGCTCCGATCGCCCCGATACAAACAAAAATAATGATGAGTAATTTGAGTTGTTTTGAATTCATCGTGCTGCGGTTCGTTTGCGTTTAATAAGTGCGATAAAGATACCTCCGACGGTCACCAGGAACGGCATGCCGGCGATATTGATCCATTTCAAGCGGGTTTGGAGCGAATCAATGTCCTTGCGCAGGTTTCGTCGCATCTCCTTGAGATCCTTCGTCACCTGCTTGTTGGTTTCGCGTAGTTTCTCCAGCTCCGTCTGTTGTTCCGGGGTCAACACAAAGCGCTGACTTTGTGCCTGACCATCCTGGCGACTGCGTTGGAGATCGTTGATTTTCTGTTCCGCTTCACGCTTTCGATCTTCCAGGTCACTGATGCGTGCCTGATAGGCTTTGGCCGCCTCAATTTCCATGTCACGGATACGGGTGAAGGGACGGTTCATGGTGGCCCGGCCGCGCACGGATATCAGGCGGGCGTCTCCAGCCATATGCTCCACCGCTCCCTGCGCCAGCGGAAAGTTGCCGTTGAGCAACTGTGCCATGCGCGATCCCAGGAAGTTTTGAACGCTCACACCAAAGTTGTCATAGATGAAATCAGCGTCCGTAAACAACACCACGGTGGCGCCTTCAGCAGACTCCTTGAGTTGTTCCGCCTCGGCCGCATCAGGATCGTCTTCCTTATCCAGGTCATCTTCTGCAGTGGCGTCTGCGCCCGGCTTGCCACCGGGGTAAGCTGTCTTGAATTTACCGGTCAAACGGATGGCGAGTGGCATTTCTTTGCCTTCTGCTTTGAACTCTTTGAGAATCTGTTCACCGGACAGACGAGCCATGAAGGCATCGACCATTTGAGACTCTTCAGAGGTATGCAGCAGCACTGTTTGCTCCAAGCCTTCCGCCGGCGTTCCGGAGAGAGCGCCTGGAAAAGGAATGAGCAACTGATCGATCTGACTGGTCACCACGTCGTCCGTGTTGATGCCGTTGGGATCCAAGAACAAGATACCCGGTTGCATTTGCGGTGGGGCACCCCGCTGGAAGGACACCTCGCGGGCAAACTGCCGGTCGGCTGCAATCTTGCCGGTATCAAAGGTATAACCCCATGCCGAGAGCAAGGCTTCCATATTCGAAGAAGACGGAGGCGGCCCAAGCATGTTGTTGCCGTTCGGGCTCGGTGTCTGGTCCACGATGGCCAGCGGATCCAGGAAAGCAATCACTTTGCCGCCGCCCATCAGATATTGATCGATGGCATATTGGGTGGCATCTGTGATATCCTTCGGGTGTATCACAATGAGCAAATCAAGATCCGAATCGATCGTATCGGTAGTCAGCTCCAACTCTCGCACTTCGAAATCCTGTTGAAGCTGGCTGATGAGGAACCAGGGGGGTTGCTGTTGCATTTGCCCCATTTGCATCATCATTGGATTTGGCGCAGCTCCAAACACGGGCAAGGCACTCATGACACCAAGAACCGGTTTTTCATCGGTTGTGACTTGAGTGATCGCACGGGTCAGGTCGTATTCGAGAAGTTTTTCCCTGCTGGGATCGAGGAATGGAATCGACACGTTCTTATCAAGCATCTTGATGGCGAGACCCAGGTAGATGGATTCGCCCAGGCTGATCATCTGCCCGGTGACACCATCCATGGCTGCTCGGTCTGCCGCATCCGAATCCGGTTCGGGATTGAATTTGGAGATCTTGAGATGGCCGTTCGAATACTGAGAATACTCGTCCAGCAAATCCTCGATGTGGCTGATGTAATTCTTGAATTGTACCGGCATCAGTTTGTCATCCCGGGTGGCGTAGAAGTTGATTTCAACATCCGTATCCAGCTCGCCGAGGATTTGCTTGGTGCCTTCCGACAGGGTGTAGAGTCTTTCCGCGGTGAGATCCAGGCGTGTTTTGACATGCCCGGCAATGATATTGATCAATACCACCATCACCAGCATAACGATGATGCCGACGGTAGAGTAAAGGAAGAGATCGGTTTGTTTTTTGTTCATAATCGATGGTTCCTTTCCATTAATTGGTGCGCAAGCTGCGCAAAATAACACTGGTTGTAAAAAGGCAGAAACCGATCAGGGACAAGAAGAAGATCACGTCCCTCGAATCGAGCACGCCTCGTTGAAAGCTGAAAAAGTGAGTCATGACACTGAAAGCGGAAATGGTGTCCACCAGCCAGGATGGAGCCCACTGGATCAGCATGTCCGTGACGGGCGGATAACCGGCAAGAATCAAAAACAGACAGATAACCACCGACAGGATGAAGCTGATGACCTGATTGCGGGTGATGGCTGAGGTCATGCTGCTGACGGCCAGATAACCTCCTGCAAGGAAGGTGCTGCCGACATAACCGCAAATGATGGGCCCAATATCGGGTGAACCGAGATAACTGACCGTGAAAATAATCGGGAAGGTCAGGACCAGGGCCAGGATCAAAAACGCCCAGGAAGCCAGGAATTTTCCAAGAATGGTCTGCCATGGGGTCACCGGCATGGTGAACAGCAGTTCCAAGGTGCCCTGGCGTCGCTCTTCCGACCAGAGGCGCATGCCGACTGCCGGAACCAGAAACAGGTAGATCCACGGGTGCCAGGTAAAGAACGCTGACAAGGAGGCTTCCTGTCGTTCGAAGAATTGTCCGAGTTGGGCGCTGAATGTGAAAAATCCAATCAGCACCAGAAAAATAACGATGAAAACGTAGGCCACCGGAGATGCAAAGTATCCGGTCAACTCACGTTTACAGACTGTTTGTATGTTTGCCCAAGTGTTGTTCATGCTGCACTCCCTTCCTTAATCTTGGTGTCCGGCAAAGTAATGTTGCGGAACACTTCATCCAGTTTCCCTTCCTGTGTGTATAGTTCGATGATCCGCCATTGTTCCTGATGGGCCAGATCCGCAATTTGAGCATTGAGCGAACCGTTTGGTGATTTTGTATAGACATCCAGTGTGGAGGCGGTCGCGTCGTCATTCAATAAAGTGACTTTATCAACCGCAGAAAGCTGGGTGAGCTTTTCTCTGGCAACAGAGCCGGACAATCCACCGAGTTTCAATCTCACCGTGCCGGCTGCCTTTGATCTGCCTTTGAGTTCTGCCGGGGTGCCATTGGCGACAATTTTACCGCGGTCAATGATGATGGCGCGTGAACAAACGGCCTCGACTTCCTCGAGAATGTGTGTGGAAAAAATAATCGCTTTCTTCTCACCCATCCGCTTGATGATACCGCGCACTTCGTGTTTCTGATTGGGGTCCAATCCGTCCGTCGGTTCGTCCAGAATCAGAATGTCCGGATCATGGATGATGGACTGAGCAAAACAGGTGCGGTGACGATACCCCTTTGATAAGGTATCCACGCTTTGGTGCACAACCGATTCGAGGAAGCAAAGCTCAACCACACGGTCGATGGCCTTGTTTTTTTCCGCTCCCCTCAGGCCACGTATTTCCGCGGCGAAACTGAGGAAGCCACGCACGGTCATGTCCGGATAAGCCGGAGCATTTTCCGGCAAGTACCCAATCAATCGTTTTGCGGGAATCGGATTTTCGACGATGCTGTGTCCCCCGACGGTAATGCTACCTTCTGTAAGGGGGATAAAACCGGTGATCATGCGCATGGTAGTCGATTTACCGGCACCGTTGGGCCCCAGAAATCCGAGCACCTCACCTCGCTCGACTTCGAACGATATGCGATTCACCGCGACTTTTGGACCAAAGGTCTTTACAAGATTATTAACTTTAATCATGCCTTTTTCTTCAAATGAGAATGGTTACTGATTCTCTCACAAATTCAGGTTTTAATATCAAGTTACATTTTTGTCATGATTGCCACTTGATCGCCCTAAGCTTCACGATCAGTAGAGCCAAAATGGCACATGTGAGTCACACGCTAAAGAGATAGAGGACTCATTGTCTCATATAGAGGCCATAAAATGTAAAATGATACCAGTGTCTAACAAGTGTCATGCCAGCATCAGTCGCCCAGGTAAACAAATTCCGAACCGGCACTGTCAGCAAACCTAAGCCCTTGCTCGGTCAGCCGAAAGGCATGTTCGCTCACGATCCCCCACCCTCGCTTCTGAAGGTTTTCCATTTCCGTTTTCCATTTATCCAAGGGATTCACTCCAAACTGATCCTGAAATCTCGAAAAAACAATGCCCGCATTCATCCTCAATGCAAAAGCCGCGGCTTCACCCCATTGAGTTTCTTCGCACATTCGCTCCTCGCTCTCGAGTCCCCGATGCCCCTTTTCAACCTGATCGCAATAAATCTGGTTATTTGACCAATGCTTCCTCCTAACATTTCCTATCAACTCCGTCGCAGCAGGACCCGCCCCGAAGAAATCTCCACCTTCCCAATAGTTGATATTGTGAAGCGCGGCTTTCCTGGGATGTGCAAACGAATGGTCATCGGAATGCTTCCTTGCAAAGTTGGCGATTTCGTATTGCGTAAAACCGGCTTCCCGCGCTCGTTTGACCAAAAGCTGATACATGTCATCAGCCAGTGATTCATCCACGTCAAATTCACCGGCCTGAAGCTGGTGGAACAAGGCAGTATCTTCTTCGTAAATGACTTCGTAGCAGGACACGTGATCCGATTGCATGGAGAAGATTTCACCCAAAGTGGCTTGCCATGTTTCGATGGTTTGAGTCGGAATGGCAAACATCAGATCCAGATTAATGTTCTCAAATCCCGCCTGACGTAATATGTCATAGGACCGAAAGACTTGTTCTCTTGAATGAATGCGTCCCAGCCTGCCCAGCAGGTCCGCGTCCAGGGACTGAACACCCATGGATATCCGGTTCACTCCTGCATCTCTAAGCAATCGGGCCTTTTCCAGCGAAACGGTTGCCGGATTGCATTCAACTGTCCATTCCTTGATCTCCTGCCACCCAAAAGAACGAATGGTGGAACAAATCTGCTCCCACTGTGAAACCGAAAGGATGGAAGGAGTGCCCCCGCCGAAGAATATGGTATGTGGCTGCAAGTTGCCTTTGATCAGGCGAAGTTCCGCACAGAGTGCATCCACATATCGATTGATCTGCTCGGGTTTGAGTAATTCTGAATAGAATGCACAATACTCACATTTATGAGAGCAAAAGGGAACGTGTACGTAAAGAGACCGGACAGGAGAGCGTAAGTCCTGTCCGGTTCCTTGATTAGATGGGTTTCCTAAAGTCCTCAATGCAACAACATCATATGAGGCTCCAGGAAGGAGCTTACATCATGAGTCCGCGCTGGACGTTTTGAGCTTTGAGACCTTTGTCTCCCTGTATGAGTTCGAAGTTGACTACTTCACCTTCGTTCAGCGTCTTGAATCCATCTCCGCTGATTGCGGTGTGATGCACGAATACGTCTTCCCCTGACTCATCCTGCACAATGAATCCAAATCCCTTTTTGTTATCAAACCACTTTACTCGTCCGCTCGCCATATAATGATCTCCTGAAATTTAAATTTTAATTCACAACTCTGTCCTGAAATCGCGCAAATCACACCCTCTCGCATCACCGAAGTGTTGCGATCATGTAACATTACATGTTCAGGATTCCTGGGAGATTAATCACTGATACCGCACCGTCAAGAGATAGTTATCCAAAAATCTATTCACAGGTTATTCGCACCATGGCATGGGAGGAAAAGGGCCATTTTCAGGCTTCAAAACGGGCCATCAAGGCCTCCGGGGAAAGCTCTTCGGTTTCTCTGGTATTCAGATTCTTAAGCTCGACTTTTCCGTCTTCCATCAAATTCGCGGTATAGCCCGCACCCAGTTCAAGTGCTGCTTTGAATTGCTTTTTACCACCGGTCTGGACAAGTGGCCATTCGACCGCAACACCCTGGTCCCTTAATCTTTGCACAAGGGTGATGGATTCCTTCCGCAGGTTTTCATCACTGATTTGAAAGTAGACATCGACCGCAGCGGCGGCTTTGGGAAACAATCCTTTATCGCGAAGCATATCCGCCAAGACCACATCTCCCATACCAAATCCCAGTGAAGGAAGGTCCACCTTCCCCCCCGAAATCAGCTTCACCAAGTGGTCGTACCGGCCACCTCCAGCTATTGCCCGAAACTCCCCTTTACGGTCAAAAGCCTCAAAAACCACTCCCGTGTAATACGCCAGCCCGCGAATCACTCCGTAGTCAATTTTGATGTATTCCTCCAGCCCTCGGGCTTTCATTTGATCCAGAATACGCTGCAGGTCTTCAGTGGGCTCGGCTGCCTGGATAAATTCCATGACTTCCTGATAGGAAATACCGATTTTGGCGAGCTTTTCGGTACTTGCCTCAGGTGTTTCGCGTTCCAGTTTGTCCACGGCCTGATAAAACTCGTAAGCTTTGGATTCATCCTGGCAGCGTTCCTGGAAAAAAGCCTGCCAGGCGTCACGGCTGCTGAGTCGAATCACAAAATCCTCATGGGTCATACCAAGGGCACGCAGGACATCAATCAGCAGGGCAATGAGTTCGGCATCGGCGGAAGGATCGGATTCTCCGATGATATCCGCATTCAACTGAAAATGTTCACGCAAGCGACCTTTTTGTTGTCTTTCATACCGAAACAACTGCGGGATCGAGAACCATTTCATGGGTTTTTTATAGCCGCGCTGGTGGGCGGCGATCATCCGGGCAAGTGTCGGCGTCATCTCCGGCCGCATCGCGACATCACGCTTTCCCTTGTCTGTAAAATGGTATAGCTGGTGGACAATCTCGTCACCACTTTTGGCTTTGTAGAGATCCAATGTTTCCAAAGGTGGCCCATCGTATTCCTTGAACCCGTATCGACGCGTCACCTGACGCCAGGTGTTGAAGATATGACTGCGTTCTTCCATTCTTCCCAGGTCGGGATGAGGAACGGGGTCGGGGAAAAAATCCCGGAATCCGGGTAATCGGTCCATTTGTTTCATTTGCAAAAAAATTTCCGCTTGCGATGCCCAACCTTTTTATCGGCTTCGGCAAGCAAGCGGAAGATGAATTTTTACGACTTTATGTGTCAACTGATCTGCCGACCGGTTGACGGGAGTTCTTAGTCTCCTGGAGTCAGCTTGATGACAGCTTCCTTCATTTCTTTGCCCGGTTTGAATTTCACAACGGCGCGCGGAGGAATCCGAACGTCTTTCTCGGGCTTGTTGGGGTTACGTCCCACGCGTGCTTTGCGCACCTTGACTTCGAATACGCCGAAGTTACGCAGTTCCACTGTTTCGCCTCTGGCAACGGCTTCGGATATGTAATCCAATGTGCGCTGCACAACGGCCAGAACGTCCTGTTGGATAAGCCCGGTTTCATTGCTAATCCGGACAACTAGGTCACGTTTTGTCATATGTTTCTTCTTGGTTGCTTGGTTTTGTTGTCTGTAGTTAAAAACTACGGATTTACATTACAGCCAAGAAGTTGCGTGGTCAAGATGGGAAATTAGAGTTTTTTTGAGCTAAGTTTTAACCGTTTCAGCTCTCTATAACGTTGATTTCCACCGGCTCTACGCTGATCCCCAAGCGTTCCATCCACTTGATGGCGGACTTGATTTGCTGCCGTTCTCCAGCCAATTCAAGGCACACAATACCAATCTCTTCCGTAACGCTTGCCTGCCTTACATTGGGGATCACTTTATACTTTGCCCCGAGTTCATGGATAATGGGACGCGTGATCAGTTTTGGCGGGTACATCAACCATAACCGGGTCTGCTGCTTCGCTCCCGCTTTGGATGATGTGCCACCTTTTTTGGATGCCTTTTTGCGAGGCTTGCTTACCTTTTTCGCTGAAGCAGCTTTTTTCGCTTTTTTTGCAGTGGGCATATGAATTTAAGCTTTAAACTGAGTTCTACCCTCCGGCAATGGCTGGGATGATGCTGATTTCATCATTGTCCTTCAGTGCCGTCTCTTTGTTTTGAAGGAAACGGATGTCTTCTTCATTCACATACACGTTGACGAACCGGCGGATCTCTCCGGATTCATCGACCAGACGCTCCTGGATGCCGGGGTATCGGGACTGAAGTTCATTGATCGCCTCACCAACGCTGGAGGCGTCCACTTCCACCAATTCCTCATTGTTGGTCAACTTGCGCAAAGGAGTTGGGATTCTTACTTTGATTGCCATAATGTGTTTTTATTACTGTTGTTAAATCTATGCCGTCGCCTTTTCTTCGGCGCTCAACAGGGCTTCAAATTCTCTCAAGCTCGGGCGGATCTCCTTGGTACTGCCAACATGTCCCGCCACGGCATCCAGTGTCTTCAGGCCGTTTCCGGTGATACACAGGACAGCCGAATCATCTTTGGGAATCCGTCCATTGGCAATGAGTTTTTTGGCCACACCCACCGTCACCCCGCCAGCTGTTTCAGCGAAGATACCTTCGTATTCTGCGAGCAGACGAATGCCTTCGCGGATCTCTTCATCAGTCACGTCATCCCCGTGCCCTTTTGTTTCTTTCATGACTTTCAGTGCATAAAATCCGTCGGCAGGCGTGCCTATGGCCAGTGATTTTGCGATGGTGTCGGGCTTCACCGGCTTGAAAAAGTCGAGTCCAGCCTTGTGGGCAACGGTGATGGGTGAACATCCACTCGCCTGTGCCCCATGGATTTTGTAATCCGAGTCATCCACAATGCCCAACTTGGTGAATTCCTGATAACTCTTGTGAATCTTGGTGAGCAATGAACCCGATGCCATGGGAACGACCGTGTGCTGCGGCAACTCCCATCCCATTTGTTCGGCAATTTCAAAGCCCATACTCTTGGAGCCTTCGGCGTAGTATGGACGCATGTTTACATTGACGAAGGCCCAACCATATTTACCGGCAATTTCGGCACAGAGCCGGTTCACTTCATCGTAATGACCTTTGATCCCGATGACTTCCGGTCCGTATACCAGAGAATTAACAATCTTCCCCTGCTCCAGATCAGCTGGAATAAAGACGAAAGCGCGCAACCCTGCAGACGCAGCGTTGGCCGCAACCGAATTCGCGAGGTTCCCGGTGGAAGCACAGGCCACAGTGTCGTAACCGAGTTCCTTGGAACGGCTCAAGGCAACACTGACCACGCGATCTTTGAAGGAAAGGGTCGGGTAGTTGACGGTATCGTTTTTAATCCATAATTCGCGGATACCCAGGCGTTTTGCCAGGCGATCCGCTTTTACAAGAGGTGTATGGCCCACCTGAAGCCCGACGGTGGGCTCCTTGGCAACCGGCAACAATTCACGATAACGCCACATGCTTTGCGGACGGGACTCAATGAGCTTGCGATTAAATGACTTCTTGATCAGGTCATAATCATAAGCAACCTCAAGAGGTCCAAAATCATATTCACATACGTGACTTGCCGTCAGTGGATACTCCCTTCCGCACTCGCGACATTTGAGCGCCTTCATGTAGCCGTTTTCTGTTGTCATAACGAATAAACTTAAATTTGTTCAGGGAAGCCGGAAAGGAGAAGAAGAAGTGTGTCGTCTTGAAGGTTCCCTGGATACCAGGAGCCCAGGGAGAACACGATTCATCTCATCTTTCCCGAACCGACTTCGGTTCAAGCTGGATTTGGCACCTGGTCATTGGAGCATGAAAACTGCCAATCGGTTGCCGTGGTGTCCTTGGGCCAGTTCCCTCAACCACTCTTTATGAGACCGTTGCATCAACGGATCAGGATATAATGATATAAAAGTTCTTTTTGTCAACTCCTATCATAAACAAACTTGGATTTTGAATCGAGTCGGCGCAGGATACCCCTCATCTAATGAGTCATGAGTGATTACCAGATCAAAACACAAGTTGTGGGGAGTTATCCTGTCCCGACCTGGCTGCAGGCGTATCCGACCTCTCCCAATCTTCGGGATGCCATGTTAACCGTTCTGAAGGTTCAGGAGTTGGCGGGTGTGGACATTATTTCCGACGGGGAACTTTCGCGCTTTGAAGTGAATCATCCTGAAACAAACGGAATGATCGAATATTTCATTCGTCCACTCGGGGGAATCCATGCTCACATCAGCCGGGAAGAATGGCTACAGTATCAAACAACGCAGGGCATGCAGTTTCGGACACGCCCCCCCGGGGTTGTAACCGGTTCCATCCATGAAGGCAGTTTGAATTTACCGGAAGCATGGCAATCCATCAAAAGCCTCACCACACACCCCACCATGTTTACGCTGACGTCACCTTACATGTTGGCGAAGACCTTGATCGACCGACATTACGGGGATCTGCAGACTTTAACCAACGCCATTGCACGGGTACTGGCCAATCAAGTCGCAGCCATCGATGCCCCGATGATCCAGGTGGATGAAGCCAATTTGCCCGGTCACCCTGAGGACGCCAAATGGGCTCACGAACCTGTCAATTTGGTATTGAACGCCATTCAAGGTGAAAAAGCGCTGCATCTTTGCTTTGGTAACTATGGCGGGCAATCCATCCAGAAAGGATTCTGGAAGAGCCTGATTGAGTTTTTCAATCAACTCAATGTGGACCACCTGGTGCTTGAATTTGCGCGACGCGGTTACGATGAACTTGAGGCATTCAAGGAACTGAAACCTGAAATCGCGCTGGGCATCGGGGTCGTGGATATCAAGGACAACGTGGTGGAAACCCCGGACCTCATCGCAAAACGCGTGGAAGCAGCCGCAAAAGTGCTCGGCACGGATCGGGTCAAATGGATCCACCCGGACTGCGGTTTCTGGATGCTGCCGAGATCGGTCGCGGATCGAAAAATGGAAAATCTGGTTCTGGGACGAAATCTTTTGGAAGGCAAATAACAGCTAAAACAGAAGCTCCCCCTTTTCAGCCTAACTGAAGCAAAGCAAAGATATGTCCAACAAATCAACAACGACCGGAAAAGTTGGTAAATCCCATTTCGTCGTTTTATTAGCCGCCTTTCTGGGGTGGATGTTCGATGGGTTTGAAATGGGGCTCTTCCCCATCGTGGCACGCCCGGCCTTGACGGATATGTATGGGACCACAGAGGGAGTGGATCAATTCGTCGGTCAATGGATGGGATGGATCACGGCAGTTTTTCTTCTGGGAGCCGCAGCGGGAGGATTCGTATTTGGTTGGCTGGGGGATCGGATTGGACGTGTAAAGGCGATGTCCTTCAGTATTTTGACCTATTCGGTTTTCACCGGCTTGGGATTTTTTGCGCAGGAACCCTGGCACCTGGCAGTGTTCAGGTTTTTAGCCTCCCTGGGAATGGGAGGTGAATGGTCTTTGGGGGTGGCTTTGGTGATGGAATGCTGGCCCGAACGCCTTCGACCTTTGATGGCCGGTATCATAGGTGCTGCCGCCAACTTTGGTTTTCTACTGGTGGGTGCCGTTGGGAAAGCCAAGGAAGTGACAGTTGATTCCTGGCGTTGGATGTGGCTGGTCGGAGTGCTGCCGGCCATTCTGGTCTTTATTATCCGGCTTTTTGTTCCCGAATCCGAACGTTGGAAAGCTTCGGTTTCCAAGGAGAAAAACCACCATCCACTCAAAGAAGTTTTCTCCTCACATCTCATCAAGCATACCTTGCTGGCCATCTGTTTTTCTTCCGTGGCCCTGATCGGGACCTGGGGGTCGGTGCAGTGGATTCCGGTTTGGGTCGATCAATTGGTTGGAGAATCGATGCCGACCGCTAAGGCGGATGTCGCAATGCTGAGCGCCATGGGTGCCATCATTGGCTGTCTTTCCGGTCCACTCATTGGGGGACGTTTTGGTCGACGACCTGCTTTTTTCACCTTGTGCCTTTCTTCCTTGGTGGTGTGTGGGGTCCTTTTCAGGAGTGGTATCGTCTACGGAACGACCTTCCAATTCCTGGTTTTTTTGGCCGGGATGACCACGGCTGCATTTTATGGTTGGTTTCCTTTGTATTTACCTGAATTATTTCCCACCCGATCCCGGGCGACGGGACAAGGGGTGGGTTACAATTCGGGCCGTATATTTGCGGCCATGGGAGCCATTGCCGGAGGCCAGTTGGTCGCCGCATTTGACGGGGATTATGCCCGCATGGGCAGCGTCATCACACTCATTTATCTGGTGGGGATGATCGTCATCTGGCTGGCGCCTGAAACAAAAGGTAAACCTTTACCGGATTAAAATCCCCTTCCCTTACTCCCAATTTCAGTGGATCGGTCAATCAAGCCGGCGAAAAGTCGGCAACGTTATGAGAGTTTTTAATACCATCGCCATGAATGCATTCATGGAATTGATTCGTCAGCCCATTTATCTGGTGCTGATGGTCGGCTCCGGTGCGTTCATGCTTTTTCTGGCGAGCCTGTATTATGTCGGCACCGGGGAAGATGCTTCCATGGTGAAAAGCGGCGTGCTGGCTTCCCTGTTTTTAATCGGCCTCTTTGTGGCTGTGCTCGGTGCTTCCCTGTCCGTTGGGGAAGAGGTGGAAACCGGCACCGCACTGGCCGTCTTGTCCAAACCGGTGGGACGGGTTCAATTTGTCCTGGCCAAATTCACCGGACTTGCCGGAGCCCTGATGCTCCAGTGCTATACGGGATGCCTTGCCGCGCTGCTTGCCAGTCGCATGGCTTTTGACGTGTATGGCTCCCCTGATTACCCGGCCATTTTCATTTTCGGCGGGGCATTACTGCTGGCGGGACTCATCGGAGCGGGGATTAATTTCTTCATGATGCGGCCCTTCGTGGGGCCCACAGTCCTGGCTGCCGTGGTGTGCACGACGGTGGCGTTTGTCATTGTGAATTATGTGGACAAAAACTGGCAGTTTCAAAACCAGTTTGGAGAACAAATCGACTGGCGCATGATCAAGGCGGTCGGACTGCTTCTGATGGCTCTCTGGGCTCTGGCCGGCATCGCCATCACCTGCAGCACACGCATGGCTCTGATCCCGACGCTTGTCATCTGCATGGGGATCTTTTTGACAGGCCTTGTTTCCGATCATTTCTTCGGGCAACGCGCGGAAGACGGCGTTTTATGGGCCAAGGCTCTCTATGCACTGATCCCCAACTGGCAGCTTTTCTGGATGGCGGACGCCCTGGCCGAAGGAAAATCCATCCCCTGGTCTTATCTGCTCCAGAGCATGTATTATGTCATAGGCTCCCTGGTCATGAGCCTCGGTTTGGCTGTTTGGCTGTTTGATGAAAGGGAGCTGAGCTGAGCGACTCATGAAAGGACTGGAACCATCTGCTTTTTCCCTGGCTCGCCAACGTTTGATGGCGGTGGCTCGTCATACCATCAAGGCCGCCTTTCGTTTCAAGATGATCCCCTGGCTCATTGTGATGCTCGGTGTTTCCGTGTTCTGCATTCCTTACATGATCACGCACAATGGCACGGCTGAAATGTTTGCGCAGGTCCAGTTGACCTATTCACTGATGGCTGTTTCCATTATTCTAGGTGTTTCCACGGTTTGGCTATCCTGTGGTATCCTGAATCAGGATTTCATCCGTCATCACATTGTTCTGCTGGCAAGCAAACCCATCGCTCGCTGGGAAATTTGGTTAGGGAAATGGCTGGGTATCCTGGCCTTGAACACCGTTTTACTGGTGGCTTCCGGTGCCTGTGTTTACGGCGTTTTGATGCTGCACGCCCGTGGTTTGTCCGCTGAAGAACAAGATCGGCTCCATGCCTCCATCCTGACATCACGCAGGGTCGTGAAAGAAGCCCCACCGGATGAGGAAGCCGAAATAGAACAGCTCTATGCCAAGCGTTCACAAAGTGCGGACGTGGCAGCCATGGATCCGGGATATGTCAGGGAGAAGTTGCGTGAAGAAGTAAAATGGATGAATCAACTGGTCAAACCCCGTCATCGGCGTGTCTGGAACCTGAATCTGGGATCCGGTGCAGGACGAGGCCCTCAGGATCAGATTCAACTGCGTGTCAAATTCTACGCTTCGTGGTTTGAAAACACCGATGAACATCCCACCGTGTGGGTGGTCGGAAATCCGGATTCCCCGACACGCTGGGAAAAACAAATGAACCTCAGTCCCATGATGACGCATGAATGGTCCGTGCCGGCCAGCCTGATCAATGCAGATGGCACCCTGCATGTGGAATGTCAAAACTACACTGAAAGCAGTTTGGTATTTCGTGTGGAAGATGGTTTGGAAGTGCTCTATTCAGACGGCGGCTTTCTGTTGAACTATGCTAAAAGCCTGGTGGTGATTCTTTCACGCCTGGCCTTGCTTTCTGCCCTTGGACTCTGGGCGTCCACCTTTGCTTCCCTGCCCGTCTCAACCATGATGATTTTAACCCTGATTCTTATTACCAGCTCCGATCAGTTGTTTAAAACCATTGCAACCGAAGGAACCCTCTCGGCGGTGCATGAGCATGATGGACCTGCCTCAGGAAATATACTGGATTGGGTAATGGTCCCGATCTTTACGGGATTATATCACTTCACCGAAACCTTGAAATCCATCGCCGCCATCGAGCGATTGGTCACTGGCCGCAGCATCCCAACCGGAACCTGGCTGGTGCATCTGGGATTGGTCTGGGGCGTATTGTGTGGCGGTTTGGGAGGATGGGGAGTCTATATTTTTCATCGAAAGGAGTTGGATAAATGAAATTCGGCATTTCGAAGGAAAAAATCATGTCCCGCGTCCTTCTTGTGATCATCATGCTGGCCGCGCTCATCTCCAATGGGTGGGTCCAAGGCAAGATGAACCGCAGTCGTTCCGACCTGGGACTGACACGCATGGCGCCTTTGGAAAACGCACCTCCGATGCTCGCTTTTTCCAGTGTTGCCCTGGGTGGATTCCGTGGCCTGATCGCCAACGCGCTCTGGGCGCGCACAACCCGCCTTCAGGACGAAGGCCGTTTTTTCGAGACCCTGTCACTGGCGGACTGGATCACCAAACTGCAGCCCACCTTCTCTTCCGTGTGGACGTTTCAATCCTGGAACATGGTTTACAACATCTCCAAACAATTCGAAGAACCCGAAGAACGCTGGCGGTGGATTGAAAGCGGCATTCAGTTGCTTCGGGACGAAGCGATTCCTATCAACCCGGAATCTTCTGAAATTTACCGTGAGCTGGCCTGGATCTTTCAGGATAAAATCGGCGGCAATCTGGATGATCAACATCTCTATTACAAAGCGCGCTGGGCCGGAGAAATGCGCAAGATCCTCGGGAACCATCCGGATCTCCCATCCATTGAGGTCTCAACCGACCCTGATGTCATCGCCAAACGGGAAGCGTTGCTGGAGCAATTCGGATTGGAAGTCAAACGGATGAACGTGATTCAGGAAAACATCGCGGCATTCGACTGGCGCCTTCCCGAGACCCACGCCATCTATTGGGCCTGGGTCGGCTTGGAAAACGCCACCGAAGGCCGTTTGAATTTTCTTCGCCGGATCATCTGGCAATCCATGAACCTGGCCTTCGAACGCGGACGTCTGATTGAAAACGAAGCCGACCAGACGCTTGAATATGCCCCCAACCTGGACCTCGCACCCTACACGCATGCGATGTTCAAAAAAATGCGTCAGCAGGAAGAAGATCCCAACTACTACAGCACCATCGATCGAGCCCACACCGAATTCCTCCAGAATGCCACCTATTACTGTTACCTTCACTATCGGCTTCAGGAATCCGCGGAATGGTTCAACGAATTAAAGACCCTGTTTCCAAAATCGGTCCCTCAGGGAGTGAGTCTGGAAGAATTCGCCCTCACCCGCTTTGAGGCCAACCTTGCCAAGGCAAACATGAACGAGGCACGCATCATCATCAACGGATTGATCCGTCAATTTCTCTACTACCTGGCCATCGGAGAAGAAGATCAGGCTCTCGGTTATCGAAACATGTCCGAACTCGCCTACAACAGATACCAGGAACGGGTCCGGCGTGCTGCATCACGATTGGCATTGCCTCCCTACGGTGATTTGTTGAAAGGCGTCATGGATCGAATCATGCAGGGCGAGGAAGGATTCAGCGACAACATGATTGCTGCCTTGAAAACACGCGTTGAAATCGCTCCGGCGGAATCCCCCTGATGCATGGCAGCCATCCCGATAAGGATATCCGAAATCGGGACAACACCCATCCAAGCAACCATGAAGATCAGCTCTTTAACCGTTTGCTTTTTCCGTAGTTCGTTGTAAAAGATAAGGAGGATCAACCGGATGGACATTATTCAGGAAAGCTGCTGCGCTCTGTTCAGTCATCAGCGACCGTCAACATTTCGCAATGGATCGATCATTTTGTGGGATGAATGCCTGAATGAATGAAACATCACAGACCTGCAACCAGACAAACATATGCCAAACGACATCATCAATGCGGCACTGGAACCAGCAGTTAAAGGCTATTGGCAACAACAGCTTAGGAAAAAGCTAACAATCCTCTGGACCTTGCTCGGTATCGTTGGACTCCTCTACGCATGGGGAAAATACACCTTCGGGTGGCAACATGATCTGGCACTGCCCTTGTTTTTGGGGATCTTTGTCATCAGCAGTCTTTCCCTGTGGGTACGCCATCGCATCCATAAGGAACCCATCCGCTCGGTGGCTCGCAGAATTGAGCAGGAACATCCTAAATTGCAAGCGGCCCTGATCACGGCATTGGATCAGGAACCGGATCCAAAGTCCGGAGATTATCACATTCTTCAGACCCGGGTGATCCGCGAGGCATTGGAGAATAATTTGAAGGAACCTTGGGATCATCCTATCCACATTCAAGTTTTTCTGACCGGCATCATGAGGTTTGCCAGCTTGTTGGTGGTGGGTTTCGCTGCCTTTCTCATGACAAAACAAGCCCCCGTCAGAACAGCGCAAAACGGTGAAGCCGTCGTTTTCAAGGGGGAACTAAAAGTGGAACCGGGAAATGATGCGATAGAAAAAGGTGATGCCGTGGTCATCACGGCCCGGTTTGGAAATAAAGTCCCCACCCATGTCAACCTGGTGATCATGCCTTCGAACGGTCAGACAAAGAAAATGTCCATGAACAAAAGCATGGATGATCCCTTGTTTGGCGCGAGTCTGCTTTCGGTTGAGGCGGATACTGCTTATTACGTCGAGTTTGACGACAAAGAATCCGAAACCTACAAACTTTCGGTATTCGAGCACCCGAAATTGCAACAAGCCGATGCACATCTCGATTACCCGGATTACACCGGCGAAGAAGACCGAACCATCAAAGACACCCTGCGCGTTTCAGCTGTGGAAGGAACAACACTTGATTATGAATTCCATTTGAACAAACCCGTCACCTCCGCAACGTTGAAAGATCGCAACGGCGAACTGATCAGCCTGACGGCGGACACCACCCGCTCCAACGTTTACACACTTTCATCCATTCTTCTCAACTCCACCCGATATGAGTTGAACCTTGAGGATGCCGATGGAAGAAACAACAAGACGCCTCCACAAATTGTTGTCCGGGTATTGACCAACCAACCTCCCAGTCTGAAATTCAAATTTCCCTCAGGGGACCAGCGTTTTTCCGCACTCGAAGAAGTTTCGTTGGAAGGTGAAACCTGGGATGATTTTGGATTGAAAGCGCATGGTATCGGCTATCAAGTCAGCGGGCAGGAACAAGTTGACCTTCAACTGGGTGAGGAAGCGCCCGCCAAAAAGAAGGTGAATCTGGCCCATCTGTTGCCACTTGAAACCATGTCCCTCGCGCCGGGCGATCTGATATCCTATTATCTGTGGGCTGAAGATATCGGCCCTGACGGAAATATCAGGCGTGCCTATTCGGACATCTTTTTCGGAGAAATACGTCCCTTTGAAGAAATATTCCGCCAGGGACAACCGAACGCTCAACAGCAGCAGCAACAACAGCAAGGACAGCAACAGGGCAACCCAGCCACGCAACTGGCCGAACTTCAGAAAGAAATCATCAGTGCCACGTGGAACGTCAGGCGCACGCAGTCGGGAAGCGCGGTTTCCGAAAAGGGACATGAAGACCTCGAGGTCGTCTTGACTTCACAGGAGGAAGCAATCACCCAGGCGGAAACCTTGATGGAACAAATCACCGATCCCAAGAGCAGCGAATTGCTCACTCAAGCCACTGAGTCCATGGAAGCGGCTGCTGACTCGCTTTACGATGCCGTGCATGACCGATCCATCCCTGCCCTGACAACCGCCTTGGTCCATGAACAAAAAGCCTATCAACTCATTCTCAAAGCACAGCCCGATGAATCCAATGTCACTCAAGGTGGTGGTGGCGGCGGTGGTGGCGGGGGACGTTCCCAGCAACAATTGAATCAATTGGAACTCACTGAGGAACAGGATCGTTATGAAACCCAGAGCCAGGCTCAGGGCATGCAGGATGAGCAGCAGAATGAAGCCCTCCAAAACCTCAATCGATTGAAAGAACTCGCCCGAAGGCAGGAAGATCTCAATGAGAGATTACAGGAACTGCAAACAGCATTGAACGAGGCCGATTCCGAGGAAGAACGCGAGGAAATCGAACGTGAACTCAAACGCTTGAGAGATGAGCAGCGCAGGATGCTGGAAGACATGGATGAATTGAATCAACGTCTCGCCGAAAACCAAACCCCGGAGAGCGCCGAATCCATGCAGCAACTCGATCAAATCCGCGAACAAGCCCAGCGTGCCGCCGAATCCATCGAAGAACAGGAAATTTCGGACGCACTTGCAGCCGGCTCTCGTGCTCAGGAAGGTTTGGAGGAAATGCGGGATGATTTCCGGCAACGCAATTCGAGCCAGTTTTCAGACGCCATGCAGGATCTTCGCCAGCGGGCACGGGAAATGAGTGAACGTCAGGATGAACTGCAACAGCAACTCTCCCAGGCACAAGGCGCCAACCAACGCCAGACACTGGGATCCTCCTCCCAGGCACAGGAAGCCATGGTGATGAGTGAGGAACAGAAGGAAGAACTCTCACAGATCATGGAAGAGATTCGGCGTTTAAGCGATGAATCCGAAGACGCAGAACCCCTGCTCTCCCAACAGCTCAGTGAAGCCTACCGAATGACGGATCAGGATCAATTGGAAGAAATGCTGGAGACGACACGTCAATTATCGCGTCTGAACATGATGGATAAGGCTGCGGAGCTGGAACAGCGGATTCATCCGGAGATCGAATCCCTGGAAGAACGCATCGATCGTGCAGCGCAAAGCATTCTGGGAGATGGTATTGAAGGGCTGCGTCGCGCTCGCAATCTCCTCGACGAACTTTCCGAAGAATTGAATCAGGAAATTGCCCAAGCAACCGGCGGTCAGGCACCAGGACAGCAGCCGGGAGAAGGCCAGGGTTCAGAAGCCGCGCCCGGTGAAGGCCAGGGGCAATCTACTGATCCCCAGGAAAACCAGGATCCAACTGCGCTCG
>CAYPZD010000010.1:43883-61664 GCA_964415055.1 uncultured Verrucomicrobiota bacterium
GAAGGCCAGGGGCAATCTACTGATCCCCAGGAAAACCAGGATCCAACTGCGCTCGCTCAAGGGCAAGGCAATCAACCGGGACAAGGACAAGGCTCAGGTGACTCGCAAACCCCAGGCCAAGGACAAGGCGAAGGACAGGGACAGGGTGCGGGACAGGGACAAGGCCAAAATCCCGATGAAAATGAACAACTTGCCCAGAATGAGGCTGGTCAGGAGCAAGGCTCCGGAAGCGGCCAGGGCCAGGGAAGCGGCAGCGGTGGTGGTGGTGGTGGTGATACACCGCCTGAACGGCAAGGTTTAAGGGAAGGCAACAGTCAGGGACAAAGCTCCCTGGCACAATCCTGGTTGAACCAGGATGGCGGTAACGGTGGAGGAAGCGGCAGTGGAAATGGCTCAACAGATGCACGCGCTCCCCTGACCGGCGATGGATTCCGAGAATGGTCGGATCAACTGCGAGAAGCGGAAGAGATGGTGGATGTTCCGGAACTCCAAAACGAAATCGCATCCGTTCGGGATCGTGCGCAAGCCGTTCGTCGCGAACTTCGTAACGAAGGCAAAGAGCCCAAGTGGGACCTGATTCAGATGGAAATTGAAAAGCCACTCTACGAAATTCGAAAGCGCATCAACAACGAGTTGGCGAAAAGATTGTCCAAAGAAGCCGTCGTGCCCATCGATCGCGATCCCGTGCCGCAGCAGTTTTCCGATCTTGTTCGCACTTATTACGAAACCCTGGGTGAAGGACGGTGAAGTTTCTTGACTCTTCGTGTAACCACTGGACCGGACCAGGCGTCTGGTTGAAGGAATGGGGAAACAGAGGCGCCGCAAATGAGTCACAGCGCCACTGCCATTTGTACACGAAAAGTTTTGATAAAGGCGCAGTGTGTTGGTTGCAGAGAACATATTTACATCGAGAGGATTCCTTATGGGATTGATTCAGCAGGATGCCCCCATGGATCGTTCCGAGGAGCAGGACGTGATTCAGGACGTTCTGGCGGGTGATGCGGCGGCATTTGAGAAACTGATCACCAAATACCAACCCCGCGTCTTCGCTACGGCCCGCAAGTATGCCCGTCGTGAGAGTGAAGTGGAGGACATCGTCCAGGAAATCTTCATCAAGGCATATAAGAAGCTCAACACCTATCGCCAGGAAGCGCCTTTTGAACATTGGATCATGACCATCAGTGTTCGAACCTGTTACGACTACCTGAGAAGTCACCAGCGGAATAAAATCAGTAACTTCTCGGACGTTACACAGGATGAATTTGACTTGTTGGATGTATTTGGAGAGAACGAACATCCTGATCGGGAAAAGCAGGAAGCCGTCACCAAGCTCATCCATGATCTCATGGAACAACTGAGTCCGGCAGCCCGCATGGTCATTACCCTGCTGGACATCGAAGGCCGATCCGTCAAAGAAATTGCAAAATTGACCGGCTGGTCCTTATCCTTGGTAAAAGTAAGAGCCTTCAGAGCTCGAAAGGAAATGCGCAAGTTGCTGGAAAAGATGAATCAGGAACAATACCTGTAGAACCGGAACCGACTTTACTGAAACCGAAACCATTAGCACCCTACGAAAATGAAAAAACGAAGAGACATGTATGATCGACTTATCCGGGCCGCCCAACGGCTCCCGGAGGATGAGCAGGTCCCCTATGCCTTCGAAAAGCGGATCATGGCGCACTTGCGCCCGATGAAACAGGTGGACAACGTCACACTCTGGGCATTGGGCCTCTGGAAAGCAGCCGTCCCCTGCGTGGCAGTCATGTTATTGATCACCACCTGGGCAACCATATCGACTTCTGCGGAGAGTTCCACAGAGGACTCACTTGCCATGGAATTGGAATTGACCATGACTCAACCTCTGCAAGCTTTGGAAGAAACTTGGTAACATGGTGACTTCATGGAAAATCATTGTCGCCACGTTGGTGATTTATATCGCCGGACTTGTGACCGGTACGTATCTGACTGATTTACGCGAATCGCCGCGTCGCACCAGCGAGAACCGGCGCGATCCTTCTTCTCCCCGCGGCCCCAGGATGCATGATTTTATTCAGCGCTTTGGAAACGAACTCAGTCTTTCCGAACAGCAAAGAACCAATATCACCCAGATATTGAAAACCAGTCAGGAACGCATGGATGTCCTGATGAAGGAAATGCAGGATCCCATTCGTGAGGAATTTTCACGCGTGAACGGGGAAATCAAGGCACAGCTTTCTGACGAGCAAAACGCTCAATTTGAGAAAATCATGGAGAAACGTCGGTCTCAAAGAGGACGAGGTGGATTCGGACCAGGTGGCCCGGGCCCGGGGCGTGGACGCGGAAACCGTGGGCAGGATCCAAACCACCAACGCCCCCATGGCGACGGCCCTCCTCCACAGTTTCGAGGCCCTGGTCGTGGTCCCAATGGTGAACCAATGCCAGGAATGCAACCTCCACCACCATCTGATCATACCCCTCCTGCCCCTCAGGATCAGCCCCGTCCCCTTCCTGCTCCAGACAAAGTGGAGGAAGAACAGAGCATCTGAACTGATTGACAAAGTGGTTCAGAGTGAGGTTTGGAATGCTCTACTCCTTCAGTAATCCCTGATAAAACGTCATGTATTCCTTGGAAGTGCGTTCCCATGAAAAATCCCTGGCCATGCCGTTTTTCCTTAGCAGATTGAAAAGGTCCGTGTCTCCATAGACTTCGACCGCCCTGCGAATGGCGCCTTCGAGGGCGGTGACACCGTATTCACTGAATTTGATACCATCTGCATTGGCCGGATCCTCCTCGAGCCCCACCACGGAATCATCCAAACCACCGACCGCTCTCACCACCGGAATGGTTCCATACTTCAGGCTGTACAACTGGTTCAGACCGCATGGCTCAAACTTCGATGGCATGAGAAAAAAATCGGATGCCGCTTCAATCTTATGTGCCAGTGCATTGTCATAGCCGATATGGACGGCAACTTGTTTGGGATATTCCTTGGCCAGTCTTTCAAAGCCTTCTTCGTAATGGGGCATTCCGCTTCCAAGAAGAATGAATTGATACCCCAAATCGAGGGTTGCGTGCAGCGCTGGCAACAGCAAGTCGCCGCCTTTTTGATCCACCAATCGTCCTACAACACCTAACAAGGGAACTTTGCGATTGGACGGCAACCCCATCTTTTGAAGTAATTTTTTCTTCTGGCGATTCTTTCCGGACAAATCCTTCTGGTCATAGCTGAAATCCAGATTGGGATTGGATATGGTATTCCAGTCTTCATAATCGACGCCGTTCAGAATACCGGTCAATCGCTCGGCACGCGCCTGGAGCACACCGGTCATTCCACACGAGTACTCTTCCGTCAAGATTTCACGGGCATATCGTGGGCTAACGGTGGTGAGGTGATCGGCAAACACAAGGCCTGATTTCAGAAAACTGATTTGATCATAAAATTCCACCCCATGAGGTGAAAAATAGTCACCGGGCAGATTTGAAAACGCGAAAGCTGTCGATGGGAAATTCCCCTGATAGGCCAGGTTATGGATGGTAAAACAAGTTTTGGGCGCTGGATGCCATCCTCCCCTGAAATGTTCATGTTGAACATAGACCGGTACCATGCCCGCCTGCCAGTCATGTGCATGAACAATTTCCGGAGGTTCAGGTAAATACCTCGCCAGATTGACCACGGACTTGGAGAAAAACAGATAACGTTCCGCATTATCCGCATAGTCCTCACTTTTTTCTCCGTAAATGCCGGCACGATCAAAAAACTCCGGCTGGTCGATGAAGTAAATGGTCAGGTTCTTGGCGGGCTCCAGAAAATACACCTTGCCGGTTACCATGCGATCGCCCAAATGCAAATCCAGATCCCATTCCAGCGGTTTGATCTCGGGATACTTTTCGCGAATTCCACGATAGAGGGGAGTGACGAGCTGAACTGCGTTCCCCTTGGCGGCAAGCGCTTTGGCCAGGGCCCCCACCATATCGGCAAGTCCCCCGGTTTTTGAATAGGGAAAACATTCCCCGCTGGCCTGCATGATCCTCATGATATTTTGTCCGTCATGTTTTTTGAGTTCTAAAACGGTTTGGAGCCGTGTGGGTATCAGGGTGCTGGAATGACTTCTGCCCCCAGGTAAGGCTGGAGGGGTTTCGGTATGTTGATGGAACCGTCCTCCTGCTGATGAGTCTCAATCAATGCAACGAACAAGCGGGCAAGTGCCGTACCGCTGCCGTTTAACAGGTGAGGGAACACATTCTTTCCTTCCCCGTTTTTATAGCGTAGGTTCATGCGTCGACTTTGATAATCTTCGCAGTTCGAACAACTCGACACTTCCAAATAGCTTCCCTGTCCCGGTGCCCAAACTTCAATATCGAAAGTCTTGGCACTGGCGAATCCCATGTCACCGGTGCAAAGTAGAATCACCCGGTAATGCAGGTCCAGCAGTTGAAGTACTTTCTCGGCATTTCCGACCATCTTATCGAGTTCCGCGTATCCCTGGTCCGCTGGAACGATTTTGATCATTTCCACTTTATCGAACTGATGCACGCGGATCATACCCCGGGTCCCCACCCCTGCGGCGCCGGCTTCGGCACGAAAACAGGGACTATAGGCGCAATAGAAAATCGGCAGTTGTTCTTCTTTAAGCAGCTCTTCCCGGTGAATATTCGCCACCGGGGCCTCAGCGGTGGGAATTAAATAAAGTTTGCCAAGTGTATCGGAGTCTTGTCCCTCCTGAACCGCATAAGCCTGGTCGTAGAATTTTGGAAACTGCCCGACGCCTGTCATGCAATCAGGATTGACCACAAAGGGAGGCGATACTTCCGTGTAACCGTGTTCCTTGGTGTGGAGATCCAGCAAGAATTGTATCAGGGCTCGCTCCAGTCGGGCTCCCCAGCCGGTATACAAAAGAAATCCACTGCCAGCCAGCTTGGCTCCCCGAGCGAAGTCTATCAAACTAAGCTGATCACAAAGTTCAACATGTGTTTTGGGTTGAAATGAGTATTCGACCTGCTCTCCCCATGTGCGGATTTCGGGATTGTCGGCTTCCGATGCTCCCGCCGGCACGGATTCATGAGGAAGATTTGGAAGCGTCAGCAGGATGTTTTGCTGTTCCTCCGTTGTTTCATTGGCCTGTCGATCCAATTCGGCAATCCGATCCCCCATCTCCTTGGTGGCCGCCTTTTTGGCCTCGGCTTCCTCCAGCTTTTTCTGACCAATCAAAGCTCCGATTTCTTTCGAAGCCGATTTTCTATCTGACTTTAATTGCTCGACCTCTGTCAGCAATGATCGACGTTTTTGATCCAGTTGGAGCAACTGATCGACCTTGACCTCATCGTTCCCAAGGCGCGATGCCAGTCGTTTCTCAGTTTCTTCCTTATTTTCCCTGATCCAGCGAATATCCAACATATTTGAGGACTATAATCGCATGGACCAGAAGAAGGCAAGCACCCCATTCGAAACGATTTCAAGTCATCAAAAATCTCTGAATTCAGCCATTTCGGTATCGTTCAATTCCACTTTAACATCTCCATTGCCACGTCCATTGGTATGGACTGCTGAGCCATTGCCGTTGGTTCTTGGATGAGCGCTCAATCCCGATCGCGGTTTCTGGGGGGCAACGGGTTTTGTTGTTTTTTGTCCAGCGGGTTTTGAAACGCTTTTCTTCTTGGGGCTTGGTGTTGTTTGAGCGGTATGATCCCCCTGCACCATGTCGTGCAAATTCGCAACAGATTCGATCAATTTATCGGAACCAGTCGTCAGCGTCAGAGTCTCACTGCGGCAGTGTTCAGCATTTGCTGCATTCTTTTGAGTGATTTCGCAGATATTGTTGACGGCCGAATTGATCTGTTGGATTCCCTGATTTTGTTCATTGCATGACAAGGCGATGTCATTGGTCAAATCATCCATCTTGTGGATGGTCGCCACCAACTCTTTCAATTGGTCAAGTGCTTTGGAACTGGCTTCTTGTCCTCTGCGACTATTGGAGAGTGAATGGTTGATTTTCACGGACGTTTCGCGTGCTGCTTCGGCGCTGCGTTGAGCCAGGTTGCGCACCTCATCAGCCACCACCGCAAACCCCATTCCCGCATCCCCGGCCCGTGCTGCTTCCACTGCTGCATTCAAAGCCAGAATATTCGTTTGGAACGCAATCTCATCGATGCTTTCTATGATCTTGGCAACTTCGTTGCTGGACTCGTTGATGTCGTCCATAGCCCGCATCATCTCTTCCATGGCCTGAACCCCTTCGTCGCCATTGCCCCGTGCCTTTTTAGCCAATACATTGGCCTCATCGGTATGACCTTTGTTGGTTTCAGTCATCCCGGTGATTTCTTCCAATGAAGCACTGGTTTCCTCAATCGAGGCAGTTTGTTGAAAAGCTCCGGATGCAAACGAATCGCTCATCCCTTCAATGACATGTGCCGCTCGTATGCAATTGCTTGAGCTGTCCTTGATCACTCCGGCAATATGGGTCAATGGTGTGACAAACTTTCGATTGATCAACACACCAAAACCAACACACGTGCCCACCATGATGGCAAAAACGATCAACTGAATGGCCTTCAAATGGCTCACCTTGGAGGTCGCGTTTTCTTCAGCAAGAAAAACCGCCCGGTTGGTCAATTCAAAGAAATCCTCACTCGCTTGGAACAATTGTTCCTGATTGTTTCCTTCTGTTCTAAATTTGTTTATTTCTCCGCTTATATTCGCGAAGGACGCCTGGATTTCCAACATGATGGATCGAAACGCGTCCGTTCCGGCAGGCGGGAGATTCAATTTTTCATCTCCATTGATGAGTCCGGCGATGATGTTTTGAATCTTCGCGCGAAGGGCGTCTGAAGGGACCCCAGCCAACTCCAACTTAACCAGTCGCTGTGTGGCGCCTCGAATGATGCCGCCATGATTCACGACACGTCCATCCAGACTCATGTCCTTGAGCATTGCATAGACTGAAAACACACTGACTCCCGCGATCAGCGAGATGACCATAAAAATGGTGATGATTCTTTTTTTGAGAGACATTATTTGCTCCTAATTTTAGGTTCGAAATGGAACGCTTTGACATCATCCTGACTTTTCCCCCAATCAACACCACATTCATTCATTATTTCGTCGGGATGATCGACTTTCGTCCTTAGCATCGGACGGAGGAAAAAACTCTTTAAGGATGAATTTTTATGATTTCCTTAATAAAAAACACTAATACTCTCATAAACTATTGACTTCCTATCATTAACGCAATTTTCAACCCTTAATCACTGGCAAGAAATGACATCTTCCTGACAAATAAAGGAAACGACTCGAATTTAAGCTGAAGAGATTTGCAACCGATACATCCAGCAAAGTGGAATGAACTGTTAAGATGGAAACCCTCCTCCAACCCAATGTCGTTCCCTTACGGGAAATGCTTGAAAGTCGTCTCGATGACGGCGAAATCAAACTCCCCGTATTGCCAGTCGTCGCCACCCAGGTCATCGCCATGGCCAATAATGATGATATTGACCTATCGGATCTATCGCAGTTGATTCACAAGGACCAGGCGCTTGCCGGCCACGTGTTGCGGATAGCCAATTCCGTTTTGTTTGCAGGCAACACGGCCATCGTTTCCCTCCAGCAAGCCATCGCCCGGCTGGGTGTGAATATGATCGGTGAAATGGCAACGGTCATCAGCATCCAGGGTCAGGTATTCAAGGCGAAAGGTTTCGGGAAAGAGATTGATCAGGTGTGGAAACATGCCCTGTTATCAGGATTTTATGGCAAGGAGATTGCACGGGCCATGCGTAAAAACGTTGAAGCGCAATTTTTATGCGGATTGCTTCACACCATTGGTAAACCGATTCTTTTTCAGACCATCAGCGATATCCAGGAAGAAAAAGGCCTGATCCCCCAAAACGAAGCCAATATCCCGCAACTCATCGATCTGTTGCATCCGCGCACGGGACAGTTGGCTTGCGAAAAGTGGAAACTGCCCCGTCAGGTGCAAGCTTGTTGCAGCTTCTACCTCAACCGGGACAAAACCAGCGAATTCCAAGACTCGGTCGCCATGACTTATTTGGGGAGTCGACTGGCTGAATGGTGCCTGGACGGATCAGAATTATCCGTCGACACATTGCGTCAGGAACCTGTGTTTACTGAACTCAATTTCTATCCGGACGAAGTCGATGCATTGTTGGAAAAACGGGAAACTGTCCTCAATTTAATGGAAACCATGGTTCAGGCATGACGGATTACGCACATGATATCGTGGTCGTTGGCAGCGGTCCGGGAGGGCTGAAGGCTGCCATTCAGGGAGCAAAAGCGGGAAAACGTGTTGCCGTCGTAGAACGAGATCGAAATCCAGGGGGTGCCTGCGTCTACCGGGGAACCATCCCCAGCAAAACTCTGCTGGAAGCAGCCCAAACCATTATTCGACTCAAGCATAATGCTGCCGTTTTTGATTTCAATCTGCGGGAAGATCTGGAAGTAGCCACACTGATTCAACGCCTGGACAAGGTGACATCGTCCCACAATCATTCCATTCGGGACCAACTCAATCGAAACGACATCGACCTGTTCCACGGCCGCGCAAAAATCAGCGGAACGAATCAGGTCACCGTTCAGCATGTCGATGGTGGCGAATCAATACTGCACGCCGAAACCATCGTTCTCGCCACAGGATCCCGCCCCCGTACCCCGCCTGACATCCCGGTAGACCATGAGAACATTCTCGATTCGGATTCATTGCTGAGCATGCTCTACCTGCCACGTTCGCTCACCGTTCTTGGATCCGGGGTCATTGCCTGCGAATACGCTTCGATATTCTCCCTGCTGGGCGTCAAAGTATACCTGATTGATCGATCGGAGAGGCCACTGGCTTTTTTGGATGAGGAAATCACCGATTTTTTCCTTCAAAGTTTTGAACGACATGGTGGAACTTTCCTGGGAGGCGAATCCATTCAATCGGTCCAATGGGACGGAGTATCAGAAGTGGCCACCACTCTGGCATCCGGCAAAGTCATCAAAACCGAGAAAAACCTGGTTGCCCTGGGGCGGCTGGCCAATGTGGAAAGCCTGCAACTGGATCAGGTTGGAGTTGCCTGTGGTCCACGAGGTCATGTATTGGTCAATGAAGATTATCAAACATCCGTCCCTAACATCTACGCGGTCGGAGACTTGATTGGTCCCCCTGCCCTGGCGTCCTGCTCCATGGAACAGGGGCGACGTGCCATCTGTCATGCGCTGGATATGGATCCTGGGCACGCATTCAACCTGGTCCCCATCGGGATCTACGCAGTGCCTGAAATAGCTTCCGTTGGATTAAGCGAACAAGAAGCCATCCAAAAATATGGCAAGGTATGTGTCGGTCGTGCACGACTCGACGAAACAGCTCGGGGTTTGATATCGGGCTCCGAAGCAGGGCTGCTGAAACTGATCAGCGACGAACATGGTAAAAAAATTCTGGGCGTTCAAATCATCGGTGACAATGCCACGGATTTGATCCATGTGGGAGAAGTTGCCCTGTTGAATGGAAACGAAGTCAGTTTCTTTCAGGAAAACATCCTCAATTTCCCCACCATGAGTGAAGCCTACCGAATCGCGGCGCTTCAACTCCTGAACCAATGCCACCGGGTCGGGGCCTTGGCTTGATTTTTTAGTTTTCTCGCCTGTATGCTGCCAACCGAAGGACTGGGTGGCATTACCTTGTCCGGATCGGGCATGAGCGAGAAATTTTCCAGAAGAAACCTTTTTCGATTACGCATTCGCGATATGGCGTCTGCCTGGGGCGAAGCGTCCAAAGAAATAGGAAAATCGATCGCTCCCAAAAAACGTTTACGTCCCCCGGGAGCTATTCCGGATGATGCATCCTTCCTGGAAACCTGCACCCGGTGTCACGCCTGTTCCGATGCTTGCCCCTTCGACATCATCCATATTCTGGGGCCTTTGGCCGGTGAGGGGGAAGGCACTCCGGTATTGAAATTGACCCAAGACCCCTGCCATTGGTGCAGCACCATGGACTGCATCCACGCTTGTCCTTCAGGGGCGCTTTCGATTCCGGAGGATGGAAAAACACCCCCCATTGGCAAAGTTTGGCTCGACCGTGAACAATGTTTGAATGCCGAGGACATGTATTGCGACACCTGTGTGATGTATTGTCCTTCAGATGTGCGGGCCATCACGATGGGGGAACGTTTCCCCGAGCTGGACGAAGCAGCCTGTGTCGGATGCGGTTTGTGCGTGTTTCACTGTCAATCCGATCCCAAGGCGCTGCATTGGTATCAACCCGAAAAACCTTCGCAACCTCAGGCCAACCACGGAGTTTGAACGCGTAGATCCTTTTTTCGATCTCATATTGGAATGGACACGGACAATACAAACGATTCGATCACGGACCAGGAGCCGGGTTTACCATCCCCGCCTTCGAGACCCTGGTGGCGGCGCTCGGCCGGAAATGATCCCGGGCGCACATGGTATCGCATCATTTGTCTGGCCACATTGACCGTCGTAACATTCAAACTGATTCTGCTCCCCATCCGAATCACCGGATACAGCATGTTCCCCACCTATCGTGATGGGCAAATCAACTATGCTAACAGGTTTTCATACGTCTGGTCCCCACCAAAGCGAGGCGACGTGGTGGTCATCAAAACCACCGGTGAAAAAGTCACCGTGCTGAAACGCCTGCTGGGTTTACCTGGAGAACGCGTTCGTATGCGCAACGGCAAGGTATATATCAACGGTGAGTTGCAGGAGGAAACTTACATCCAACAGGAAGGAGGCTGGCGGTCCCGGGAAATTCAGTTGGGTCCCGACGAATACTGGGCCATTGGTGATAACCGGGCGATCAGTGAATATGGAACCATTACATCCTCCAGGTTGGTTGGAAAGATACTGTTTTGAAAAGCGCCCCCCGCATTGTGATGTGTCTGGTAGCCCTTTGGCTGGGATGGAAGTTTTTTCATTTTCTGTTTCCAGACGATACGACCCGCATCCAGCGAAAATTAACCCGGCTAGAATCTCTGGTTTCTTATGGGCCTTCCACTTCACCCTTGGCGCATTTGGCGGCTGCCGGATCCATCCTGGAGATGTTTGATGCCAAGGCGGAAGTCAATATCCGGGCCGAAGGTCGGACCTGGAACCTGAACGGGCGTGAAGAAATCAAAACCGCCGTTTTATCCTCGCGCCAACAGGAACCACAGGGTTTGGAAGTCAAGATCACGGATCCCATCATCGAAAAACGTGATGACGGCTCAATCGTATCGCTGGCGACCGTCACAGCACGCATTGGAAGTGAACGAGAGCCGATGGTGCGCATCCTGGAATTTCACTGGCACAAGGGAGATCGCAGCCAATGGTTGATCGCACGTATCGTGACGCGCAAGGATCTTGAGTGGGGAAGGAATGAGTGAAGAAAGGCCACCCGGCTGACCAGCGCCTGGGCACTGCACAGCCGGGATGGATCATGCGAACAAGCAGGAATTACTTGGCCGATTCTTTGGCCTGTTCCTTCTTGCGTTTGTTGTATGCCTTACGGCGTTTGCGTTTTTGCACTTTATTAAGTTGTTGTCCCATAGTTTTATTGTTTTTGATGTTTCGAAACAAGAGCAGGAGACTATGAATAATCTTAAGAAATCAATCAACATCATTTTCGCGGCACTTATGTTGCTTTCGATCGGGTGCAGTTCAACCGGCAGCAAAAAGGATAAAAAATACAGCCTGATGAATTTTCATCTGGAAATGCCGCCTGATGAATCGGGAAGAACCGGTTACGTCCCGATCTATCGAGCGGCTCCGGTTCAGGTCTGCGTTGCCAAGGAGGCGTTTCTGGACGTGGGATACATCGCACAGGCCAGTGTGGTGGAGGCGATTGGCGGATTTAGCATACGCATTCAATTCAACGAAATCGGAGCCAAACGCTTTCAATCCATCACCACCCAAAACCGTGGACGTCGCATCGCGATCTATTCCAATTTTGATGATTCACGCTGGCTGGGAGCCCCCACCATCGACCGCACCATCAATGATGGGGTGTTCTTCTTCACACCGGACGCCACACGCGAGGAAGCCGACAGGATCGTCGAAGGCATCAACAACGTCGCGGAAGAGCTGGCCAAACCCTACGTTTTCTAACATCAACCGATCCCATGGAGATACCCATGCGAACGTTGCTTTGCTTGTTCACTTTCAGTATCGCGCTACAGGTCGGCGCGGAACCGGTCTTTCGGATGCCCACACCGAATATGACCTTGTTTGAAGGATTGACATCAGCTTCGGAATCCTTTTTCGCCCCCACCCAATCAGGACACTGGGAAAGCGGCCGATTTGGCTGCACGCGCACTTCCGGCTGGCAGTTTCATGAAGGCATCGACATTCGTTTCACTCAACAGGACAAACGCGGCGAACCCATCGATCCCATTTTTGCCACCGCAGACGGGACCATTTGTTATGTCAACGATCAACCCGGACTCTCCAATTTTGGAAATTACATCATCATCGGGCATCATATCGAAGGTCTTGAAATATTCAGCATCTACGCCCACCTGAGCGATATTTCCGAAGGCGTCGTGCCGGGCAGAAAGGTGGAAGCCGGGGCTCGTATCGGCACCATGGGCCGCACATCCAATGCCGGCAACATTGCACGCTACCGGGCCCATTTACACTTTGAAATTACCCTGGCCGTGAATGAAGGCTACGCCGAATGGTTTGAGATCCATTCCCCCGGTCAAACCAATGATCACGGTCCCTGGAATGGACGCAATTTCCTCGGATTGGATCCTGAAGCTATTTTTAAAGCACAAGCTCGCATGGGGGAACAATTCAGTTTAAGAGCCTACATCAGGGAACAGCAGGTTTACTTTTCTGTTTACATCCCTAAAAAATCTTTTCCCTGGACGCAACGCTACAAACCTCTCCTGTTGCTGGATCCGGAATTGGATGAAGCTGATAAAACCGGATACATTGTCAGTTTCAACGGGTTTGGACTGCCTTTTCAACTTCGTCCAACCGCATGGACAAAGGCTGAACCTCTGGATGCGGAACTCCTTGAGGTCAACGCCAAGCTGTACGATGCCTTCAAATGCCGACGTTTACTCTCCAAAAATGGGAAAGCGTTTCAGCTTTCAAAAACAACGCTCGATCTGATCGACCTACTGACCTTCAATGGAGACTGAAAGCCGATCCAGTATTCCTTCATAAACGTCTGTCAAACGTGCCAAATCTGCTGCTGACACATGTTCATCCACGTGGTGGCTGGTTGCGCCAACCAATCCGAACTCAACCAATTCACCGCATCTCGGAGCGATAAAACGCGCGTCGGAGGTTCCCCCGCCTGTGGCGCGTGCCGGCATGATTCCGGCGCATTCATGAATGACCTCACAGGTTATATCCGCAAGCTTCCCCTGCTTGGTCATGAAGGGTTGGGCGTCACTCACACACTTCAAATCAAATTTCAATCCTGCCTGTGAGAGCATGTCCGAAACGGTTGTTTCAACCGCTTCCAGGGTCAGTCCGGGACCGTGCCGAACATTAAACTGCACGTTGAACTTCCCCGGGATCACATTGGCAGCGCCCGTTCCCGCATGGATGTTGGTGATTTGAAATCCTGCTGCTGGAAAATGCTCGTCCCCTGGATCCCACATCCGTTCGGCAAGCGTGTGTAAAACCCACAATCCACGGTGCACGGGATTGGATGCAAGTTCCGGGTAGGCGGAATGCCCCTGTTTTCCGTGGATGGTGATGAAGCCGTTAATCGAGCCACGGCGACCTACTTTGACCGTGTCTCCGAACGTTTCTGCAGAAGTGGGTTCAGTGACGATGCAATAATCGATGGACTTGCCTTCAGACTCCAACCAATCCAGCACATCCTGAGTGCCGTGGTTGTCAACGGGTTCTTCATCGCCCGTGATGATAAAACCGATCCGCATAGGAGGATTCCCCTGGTGTTTCCTGACGAACCTTTCGGCCGCGATCACGGCCGCTGCCAGGGGCCCCTTCATATCCGCAGCACCACGACCATACAGAAAACCATCCCGAACAGCGGGTTCAAAAGGAGGTGATGTCCAGTCCGAGGCATCCCCCGAAGGCACCACATCCGCATGTACCCCAAACACGAACAAAGGTCCTTTGTCCCCCAGTTCCGTCCAAGTATTGGTGACACCATCAACGTCCACCGGCCGCACGTCAAAGCCACAAGCGGCCAAATGATTGCGAAGAATACGCTGCGCTCCGGCATCATCAGGAGAGATGCTGGGACATGCGATCAATTGGCTGGCCAATTGAATCGATGGATGGTCCTCGATACGATTTGAGCTGGATTCCATAGGTAAAGCACACACAGCTTGCAGAGATTTTTATATAAAGCGATGAAAATTCATCGGAAAGGACTTGCCAAACGTTCAAATACCTAGAATAAATACCCACCCGCAACCATTACGCGCGGTTAGCTCAGTGGTAGAGCACCACATTGACACTGTGGGGGTCACTGGTTCGAACCCAGTATCGCGCACCATTTCCAAATGGACAAATTCACCCGGCCGATTAGATTCGGTGGATGCATCGGTTCAATCACCCAACACGTTCAATACCTCCATCCCACAATGCTTCGAATGCTTTCCTTTCGATCCTTTCAGGGTTATTTGGTGTGTGGTTGACCGTTACTCCCATCATCCAGCAGGGCGCTGAAACGTTCATACAGGAGATTGCCTCATCTTACGATGTATCGAACGGGTTGCCTTCCAATGATGTTCGGTCCATTGACTTGAGTGCTGATGGACACATCATCATTGCGACCAATCTTGGTAAGAGTCGATGGGAGAACGGTTCATGGAAACGAATCACGAATTCAAATGATGCCGGCCAAGACCAGCCAACAATCCCCGCCAAACTTTTGGAAACCATCCATGTAGTTCCCAATCAAACAGCACAATTGGCCGATGGCCGATGGGTAGTGGCCGGTTCCGATGGATTATTCATCCAGTCGAGAGATCGATTGGAACCATGGCTGGTTGCGGATCAGCTTGGAAGAACCTGGGGCACGAAGGATGTGCGTGGTGTGGTTGTGGATTCGAATTCACAGTTTTGGTTTGGCACATTGGCGGGACTGGCATGTTTGAACGGCGATGGTTGGAAGTTTTATGAAGGAAAAGATGGTCTTCCTTACAATGATTTCACCCGGTTTGCGGCGGGACCAAACGGAGAAGTCTGGTTTGGAACCCATAAGGGCCTGGTGCGTTGGCAGGATGGTGAATGGGCCTACCGTCAGGGCAAACGTTGGCTTCCTAATGATGACATTCGTGACCTCGCTGTGGATACTTCCGGAAATGTATGGGTTGCGACGTCGGATGGGGTTGGTGTGATTCGGAAAACACTCATGACTTTTTCTGAAAAAGCCGAGTTTTACGAAAAAGAAATTGAACAATATATCAAGCGCACCCCATTTGGCTATGTTTCCGAAGTATCACTTTCCTCTCCCGGGGATAAGAGTGAGATCCATTATCATGACAGTGACAACGACGGTTTGTGGACTGCCATGTATGGCGCTGGAGAATGTTTTGCCTTCGCCGCCACAGGAAACCCTCAAGCCAGGCGCAGGGCGCGGGAAGCCTTCAAGGCTCTCCAGTTTCTCCAAACCGTTACCCAATCCGGGTCCCATCCTGCTCCGAAAGGTTATGTCGCCCGCACCATTTTATCGACTTCTTTAAGGGACCCGAATATCGGCCGATTGGAGCATGACATTCGATCGCGCGATGAAGGAGATGCCCTTTGGAAAGCTTATGAACCCCGCTGGCCGAAGAGCGCCGACGGAAAGTGGTTTTGGAAGAGTGATACCAGTTCGGACGAATTGGATGGGCATTACTTTTTCTATCCTTTGTACTATGATTTGGTCGCGGAAACAGAAGAAGAAAAAGAGGCGGTTCGAAACGTTGTACGCGATCTGACCGATCATTTGATCGTCCATGGATACAACCTCGTTGACCACACGGGAACCGTCACACGCTGGGGTGTCTACTCACCTGAAGCTTTGAACCATGATCCGAACTGGTGGGTGGAACGCGGATTAAAATCCTTGAGCATGTTGTCCTACCTGGCGGTGGCTGCACATGTCACAGGTGAAGAACGATACCTGGATCGGCAGAAAGAATTAATGCGTGATCATGGATATGACACCAATGCCTTGATTTACAAAATCCATCGTGGGATCGGATCGGGCAACCAATCGGACGATGAAATGGCATTCATGTGCTACTACAATCTCCTGCGCTACACGCCCGACGGCCCGTTGAAAGAGCGAATTCTCTTATCCTTCTATGCTGCCTGGCTCAATGAATCCACTGAAATGAATCCCTTCTTTCATTTCGCTTATGCGGCTCATGGACGAGGCCGGGAGGTCAATGATCCGTGGGGCAATCATTCCATTGATCCCGGCAAGGCTTGGTTGGAAGATTCGCTATTGGCTTTGAAGGGTTTCCCGCTGGATCGACTGAACTGGGCATATCAAAACAGTCACCGCTTGGATCTCCTCAAACTGCCTGCTCCAAATACGATCGATCTTCTGGATCAGGATCATCGCCCCCGAGGTTACCGGGTCAACGGCAAGGTGCTGCCCGTTGAAAACCGTCACTTCAATCATTGGAACACGGATCCGTGGACTTTGGATTACGGTGGAAGCGGCACTGTTTTGGCGAGTGGCACAGTTTACCTGTTGCCTTACTACATGGGGCTCTACCATGGATTCATCGAGTAGATCCCAATTTCACTTCAATGAAACAGTTCCAGTCCCTTTGACAACTTCACCAATGATCCAGGCTGAGTGTTCGCTTCGGCGCAGTGCTCTGAGGATAGCATCCGCTTGATTGGCTCGAACCGTCATGGTCATGCCGATTCCCATGTTAAAGACATGGAACATTTCGGATTCACTCACTTTACCCTCGCGCTGCAGATATTGGAACAAGGGAGGAATTTCCCAGGAGCCCTTTTCAATCCGGACATCCAGTTTCGGCGGCAGGTTTCTGGGGATGTTATCCTGAAAACCGCCACCGGTGATGTGGGCCAGGGCTTGAATCGCCGCAGATTTCCCGCGGGGATTAAAACGTTTCAACAGACGCTGAATCACATTGTTGTAGCTGACATGGACTGCCAACAGAGCGTCTCCGACCTTGCCTCCCAGATCTGCGAGTTTGGTCGAAGGTTTCAATCCAGCTTTGTCAAAAAGAATGTGACGCGCCAGGGAATAGCCATTGGTGTGAAGTCCATTGGAAGCAATTCCAATCACCACATCCCCGGCTTTGGTCTTCTTGCCATCAAGCATGGAGCCCTTGTCCACAACGCCGACAATGGTGCCGCTGACATCATATTCCCCTGCTTTGTAAAAACCCGGCATCTGAGCCGTTTCACCACCAATCAGAGCGCAACCATTGGCTTTGCAGCCCCGTGCGAACCCTCTGATAATGGAATCAAAAACCTTGGGTTTCAGGACGCCAGCCCCGACATAATCCAGAAAGAAAAGTGGTTCGGCTCCGAGCACCAGGATGTCATTGACACAATGGTTGACCAAGTCTTCACCAATGGTGTCGTGTCGCTTCGTCATGAAGGCGACTTTTAGTTTGGTTCCGACTCCGTCCACACTCGACACCAGAATGGGATTCTTATATCCCTTGAAACCGGCGGCAAAGAGTCCCCCAAAACCACCGACTTTTCCCATGACTTCCCTGCGGTGAGTGGAGGCCAGTAGTTCAGGTAGTGTTTGTTTGACCTGATTGCCCAGGTCAATATCCACACCCGCTTTGGCGTATGCGCTTTTTGGCGGCATGTCTAGCTATCGGAAGGTTTTTCTTCGGTT
>CAYPZD010000010.1:61764-77935 GCA_964415055.1 uncultured Verrucomicrobiota bacterium
GTGACGGTTTTGTTCACCTTGAAAAACTGCAAGCCTTGTCGGGTGAACTGCTGACTCAGTTCGGTTGCCAACTGCAGAGGAAACCGCTTCTGGTCATCAACATGAAAGCGAATCAAATCACGAATCGGACGGCTGATTTGCTTCTGCAAGTCTCCGGAAACCTGCGTTGAATTCACACATTCCAGTGTTTCTGCAAGATGATGCTCACGAAAATGTGCTTCCACTTCATCAAGCGAATGAAGTTTGTCCGCTTCAGGATTGCTCTTGTCGGCGTATTCGGTGGTCCAGCTTTGCTCGTCGAGCCATTTCTTTACGACCTCTTCTTCGTGGACGATTTTCACCTTGGATTTCCAATGCTCAAAATCCATGCGTGCAAAACGCTCGCCATGCACTTCCCGCAACTTGGCCTGATAGCCGTGGTAGTTCGGAGGTCCAAGCACGATACCTGAAATGCTGCACTGCGCGACAAAATTGAAGTTACCCTTCGGAGGTTCGGTTTCCGTCCGTTCCGAAGTATAGTATTGATCCAGATGATTTTGGAGAATGTATTGGATGCCTTCGGACTCATCGAGCCAGACCGTGCCATCGATCTTGCACAACCAAATCTTTTGTTGCGGCTGGTCTTTAGGTGCGTTTTGTGTTGTAAACCGGATCTGATATCGGTCGGGGCTCTGGAGAATCAAACCCGCAATATCAAATAATGGATATGCCCTTCCCTGCAACCGAATCCGCTTGGCCAATAATGCCACACCCTTTGCTTCCGGAATGATCTGGGTTTTCAGTTGGGGGAGTGAAGCGAGAATTTCCTGACGGCTTTTGCGTGGAGGACGATCCCGGCGTGGTCCGCCTTTACCCTGAAAGCCACGTCCCTGACCTCTTCCACCTTGAGGACGGTTGCGATGCTGCCCCTGATCACCTCCCCCTTGTCTCGGCCCACCTTGCCTTGAGCCGCCTTCCCGGGGACCTCGACGGTCACCTCGATCACGACCCCCACCTCCATCTTGACGTCCTCTGCCTTGAGGTCCGTTTTTATCACGTCGACGGGGTGGTCTCCCTGAATCATCCCGGCGTGATCTGCCTCTTCTGTCGCCAGAACTGTAATCTCTGTCTCGTCCTTCGTACTTGGAGTAAGGGTTTTCCTCTGTAGATTTTTGTGCCCAAGCCGGCAAAAAGGCCGATTCCAAATCCAAATCAAGCTTTGGTGTTTCGTCAGGTTTGCTCATTTTTAATGTGATCTATAAGGGGCGTGTGTAAAAGAAGGCGCCACCTCGGTGGAGAATGACTACTAGGCGGATCGAATGCAAGCACGCGGTACAACTATTTGAAAAAAAAAATGCTACCTGCCTGAATCCTCTAAAGCCGCCCCACCATTTAAGTTGCAACCGAACGGTCCATCAATCCTCCCGCATTCGCCTCAGGATGGTGTTTATTCAACATATAAAAAGCGGTTCGAGGCCAGTAACGCCTGCCCCAAAGCTGCCAGAGCCCGTTGCTCGGCCTTTTCGGAATCTTCTTTTAGTGATTTCCGTGAGGACTCATCAGAATCCTTCAAAAAGTGGTTCACCTGTTCTTCGAAAAACGATCGGCAAAGTTCAAGTTCACCCACATTGGGGTCAATTGAAAACAGACGCGCAAACAAGCTCCTGATCCGGCAATCCAGGTCGTTCTCATCCCTGCAGATTTCAGAGGTCAGCGACTGTGACCAATCGACCATCTGATCATCATTCATAAACCACAAAGATTGGGTCGCCACCGTTGTATGGCGTCTGATTTCACAGTTGGGGGTCATGATGGGCAAATCGAATGTTGCCAGCATGTTCAAAGGCTTGTTGCGCTGCATTTGAACATAAATGCTCCTCCGATGAGCGCCACTCTGCCCACTATCCACTCCCGCTTTCAATCCATCCTTGATTTTCCTCACTCCGATGACGGTTTTCCCTTCAGGATTCTCCGTCACGGGCAAACTGGCCCCGCCGAGATCTGTTATCATCAGTCCGGTGACAGCAAGCAAGGTATCGCGCAGGGATTCGGCATCCAGTCGCTTGAGATTTGCTCTGCCGAACAGACTGTTTTCGGGATCAATCCGGTTGAGCTCCGGTCGATGAACGGAAGTTTGACGATATGTTCTGGAACACAGGATTTGCCGGATCAAGCGTTTTTGATCCCAGCCATGGTTCATAAAATCCTGTGCCAGCCAATCGAGGAGTTCAGGATGGGAAGGACGTTCGCCTGAAATACCAAAATCTCCGGGGGTCGTGACAATCCCGCTACCCAGCAGATGCATCCACACTCGATTAACGAATACCCGAGCAGTTAGAGGGTGCCGGCCACTGGTGATATGTCTGGCAAAAGCAAGGCGGCGTCCTGAGGATTTTAGATTTGGATCATTCTCTTCGAACTCGGCTTCCAGCCCGTTCATTCTGAGAGCGGTGAGTTCTCCCGGTTGAACGGTTTTCTCCGGACTTTCAGGATTGCCACGAAAAAAGATCTTGCTGACCGGCACCTGACCGGTTTGCTCAGTGGTGGCAAGAATCATTTTCCTGGCCGGTTTCGTCACTCTGATGGCGGCCACTTGTGCAAATTCCTTTTCAAATTTGCGGTAAGAAGGAGCATCATATTCCACTAACAGCCCAATAATCGTGGAAGTCGGTTTGACCATCGGGTAGACATCCAGCAGTTCCTTTTGTTGATTCGTTCGCTCTTTTTGCGGATGACGCACGGCCTCCCTGAGCAGTTCGCGATAGTTCTCCGGGACATCAGCCAGTTTTTTCTCCTGGATCTCCAAGGCCACCTGCTCACGTCTGGCCTTGATGTCGTCTTCCAGCTTTTTGGCTTCCGCCTCAATCCGGTCGATTTCCGCCATGACATCGGGTTGCGTCAAATCAATCAGACGCGCGTCATGGGTTCGCCATTTGTCCAAGGGAAACGCCGGATCAAAAAAAGCCCGAAACCGATAATAATCATCAATCCCGATGGGATCATATTTGTGATCATGGCATTGTGCGCAACCAACGGTCAGTCCCAGCATGGCGGAGCTGACAATTTTCAAGGATTCTGCCACGGCATTATTACGGTCCATCAAGGTATTGCTCGTTCGTGTGGCGTCAGGAGCCATCTGTAGAAACCCTGTTGCGGCGAGCAGTTCTTCATGCCTGGGATTGTAGATATCAATTTCGCCCTGAACCATTTCATCCCCCGCAAGCTGCTCTTGGAAGAACTCATCAATGGGTTTGTTTTGATTGAAAGACTCGACGACATAGTCCCTGTAACGCCAAACATAGGGTCGCACCGGATCATTCAACGTACCTCCATCACTTTCGGCATACCCGGCCGCATCCAACCAGAATCGGGCCCAACGTTCACCGAAATGGGCTGAAGACAGGAAATCGTCTATCAGTTTCCCCCACGCTCCTTCGCTTTGATCCTCGAGATATGAGTCAACTTCTTCGGGTGACGGGGGCAAACCTCTCAGATCAAAACTCAAACGTCGAATCAACGTTCTTTTACCGGCTTCGGGAGAAAAACCCAGGTTTTCCTCCTCGAGTTTTTTCAGGATGAAAGCATCAATGGGGTGATCGCCATTCGTTTTGATTGTCTCGGGAATGGCAGGTGAGGAAATGGGCTTAAACGCCCAATGATTGAGTTCTTCAAACGTGTACCTTGCGTCTTCGACATTCTCCGGCTCGGGACGAGCAGTCTTTGCACCTTGAGCGATCCATTGAAAAATGAGGTCTTTTTCCTTCTGAGTCAGCTTTTTCTCCCCATCGGGCATGTCGTCGGTCAGGATTCGTTCCCAGAGCAGGCTTTTGTCTGGCTCTCCGGCGGAAAGGACGCTACCGGATTCACCTCCATGTTCCAACAGCCGCACCAGGCGCACGTCCAATCCCCCCTTCTTAATATCGTCTTCGCCATGACAATGAAAGCACATGGCCTTGAAAATGGGGCGTATATCCCGCTCAAACGTCAATGTACCACTCCTCGTGTCAACCAAATCCCCGGCAACCAAAGAAGGGGCATGGAAGGCTCCCAGCATTAACCAGGTTACCAACAAACAAGGTATCATATTACTTTGACGGTCAGATGGAATCATGTTTTGGGTCTTCCTAGGAATTTCATTGGATTCAACACCATTTTGAACATATCTGCAATGTTGATATGAATATTTCAACCTGACCAAATCATTGGTTGATCCTTTGCTACACCTCGCGACGTGGTGAAAAAATCGATCTGGCAAGTGGTTCGGTTGAAATTCGTTGAGACAGTTGCCAATAACAAAACCCAAGGCAGAATGAAAATCGGTTCTTGAGTTCAGTGGGCAAGCTTCTTAACTTGGTGACGTGTTACCCTTCTTGCGCATCATTGGAATCGCCAATGCCGCCTTATGGTTCGGGGCATCGCTCTTCTTTCTGATTTGTATCCGGAGTGTGTTCCAATCCGAGCAACTGACGCAACTGGTGCCCCACCCTTTTTCGGAAGCATCGATGCATGTGCTGCTGGCAAAATACCTGGTCCTATTAATGTTGTGCGCTTTTGTGGCAATCGTTCAGCACTGTGCCGAGCAATGGTATGCGGGCCGCCCGATCTTCAGATTAAGACTGGGTATTCTCCTGACCTTGGTGGTCATCACTTTCATTCTTAAATGGGTCATTTTCCCCTCCATGACGCAGCAGCATGTTCGCGCCTATCGCCCCACCGCTTCCCAGCAGGATTTACAGGAGGGGGCCAGGGCTTACCGCCTTTGGAAAACCGGCTTTCATTTTGTACACTTGTTCGTCGTGCTGGGATCCTTTTCACAACTATGGCAAGTTACCCGGAACCAATCCAGTTATAGAGAACTCGGGATGCACCAATTTCGCGGTTGACAAATTTTTGAGCATCAAAGAAAGTGACACATCCCTTCGAACAGGTTTACCGGGATAATTGGGAGAAAAAATCATGAGCTCTAACGATAAACCATCCTACGGTGGAAGGCCCCGTGTGGACGAAGATACTCTACGGACCGAGAAAATTCAGGTCGAACGCAAGACGTTTATTTTCACGCTGAAAGAGAATCCCCGCGGTCGTTTTTTGCGCATCACCGAAGATGTCGGCGGTCGGCGCGACACCATCATTCTACCAGCGACAGGTCTGGAGGATTTCACGCAAGTGCTTAAAGATATGTGTGAAACCTACCAGGAATTACCCCCTGAAGAAGGTGGAATAGACGATTAAGCCCAACGCTGGCCATCTTGTCATCGAACCGTCTATACCCGTTCTATTACTTCGGGCAACGGTGGGGCTGGCTACACTTTTCGTCGTAGAACTCGCGCCAACCCCTACTCCTTCAACGAATCCATCCAGGATTTAGCAATCTCCAGAGCTGGTAGAATACATTGGGAATGATCACCTCGGGAAAAAGGGTCGATAAGTTCTATGTTCGTTTTTCCAGCCAGTTTGAAGGCATCAAAAGCAAGTTGGGAATTTTCAAATGGAACTGTCAAATCCCCTCCGCAGTGAATTAACTTCATGGGAGCTTCGGGCAACCATTGAATCAAATCGTTCTGCCGCAACAATTGCCGAAAAGGATGATCATGGGCATTGGAAAACGCCTCCACAAAAGCCGGATTCAACATGGCTTTTGGCACTTTGGGCATCTGGCTCTGCAAATCGTCCAGCGTTGAATTTCCTGACAAATAATCCCTGACACGCTGGGCGTAAGGTTCTGCAAACACTTCCGAGGGGTCATCAAACAATCCGTAATTACCATGATATGCGAGGATGACATACATCAGGTAAAACGGATTGGAATAGGACCCATCACTCAACATCGTGTCGACCAATACACCTGATACATCATAGGGTCCGGCCATGGGAACCGAAGCGGTCACAGGGAGTTCGTCAGCATGCAGCGCTTCCAGCTCCTGATGCGCTGCCATGGTCACATAGCCTCCTTCGGAATATCCAAACAGAAACAGTTGATCATTGAGTTGGTAAGATTCTTGATCCGCCAGTGTCTTGGCGGCACGAATCAGGTCCACCACACAGGTGGCTGATGGCTTGGCGATAATATATGGATGAAATCCCCCTGAATCTCCCAAGCCCAGATAATCGGGAGCAATTCCCACATAACCATTCGATGCCATAATGACCGGAACGATGGATTCCAATTGGGTCAATGAATAACGTGATGGGACATCCTCAGGATCGACCACCGTGCCGTGTTGATAGCTGACCAAGGGTAGAACCTGCCCCGCATCAGAAGGGAAAGACACCTGCCCGGACGCCTGAACAGAATTCCCTTGAGCATCTACGGTCTCATAAACGACCTTGAACACACGTGTGCTTTGGCTTGCCTGAATGGTTTCAACACCTGCAATGGCCAGCACGAAGTTTAATTGCAGCGCACTCACATCGGCAATCGCTTCGGCGGAAATCAATCGGCCACGCTGAGCTGATGTTGCTACGGGAGTGGCTATGATCCGGTAAAACCTTTGCTCAGCGCCCTCGCTCAATCGGTCGGTTAATCCTAGTATGCGATCCGGCCAACCATTTTGATGTGGCAATGGTTTCCATGCATCGGTTCCCAAAGATTGTGTAAATTCGACTGTATACTCAAACCCGTCTCCTAAATCCGGCCAGTCGAGACGAACACTTCGTTCCCCCAGATCTTCGATGGATAAATTTAGAGTTTGGGCAAAAGAGTTCCACCCCACCAGCAACAGCAAGAGCACACAAATGCCCTGTTTAACCATACTTTTCATCGCAATTAAAAAACACTCCTCTACTCAAAGATTTTCAAATGTCCCGACCCGGATCCATTCACTGATCAGTCCCGGATTGCAGCAGGAATCCAACCAAATCACGAAAAGATTGTTCGTCAAACAATTCTCCAAAATTGTCCGGCATGATGGACGTTGTCAGGGACTCCTGTCGGTCAATGTTCGATTGATCAACCGACACCTCCTGCCCCGCGGCATTTGCCAGGATTTGCAGGTTACCTTCGGTTCTTCTTGGTAAACCGAAAATGATTTCACCATCTTTTAGAATGATCCGTGTCGGTTGAAATGCATGATCCATATTACGGTTGGGCGCCAGAATGTCTTCCATGATGCGTGCGAGTCCCCTGCTCCCGATGCCATCCAACTGCGGACCAACCAAGGCTCCCTGCTTATTCAACTGATGACAGATCGCACAGGCTTGTTGAAATAAAGTTTTGCCATTTTCCAGATTCGGTTCCGCTGAGGTGAATGTGGCAGTGCGATGATCAATGAGATCCTGGATCTTTACATCCGGTTCGGGCAAAGCGACAAGCATGCGTTCCAATCGATCAAACGTTTCAGGAGTCACAGCCGTTTTGATTTGTTGAAGCGCGTTGGCATTTCGGAGTGTCATAGGAGAAACCAATCCCGATTCAATCCAAGAAGCCGCAAGTTCTGCGGCATCAGAACGGGAACTCATCTGATTGACCATTTCCTGCTGCTGCTGGAGCGAAAGCATGGGAACCATCAATGCTAACTGCTCGTTCGCATCATGTAGCCGTTCAGCAGTGATGGCTTTGATAATGTGATGACGAGCGGTTTCGGGAATCTCCATATTGGAAAGCAGACCGATGAGCCTCTTTGCCGGATTTGCAGGACTCATGGCGCTGTAGGCCTGAGCCGCGGCAACCAACACCTCAGCATCAGGAGCTTTGCCATCCATCCATTCCTTCAACTCAGGTTTCAAATGCGTTAATTTCAAATCCCCGGCAAGGCGCGCTGCAGCAGTGAGTCGTTGGCTGTGATCATTCGGTGAGGTCTGTGGCAGGGTGATGACGGAAGGGGTCATTCTCCCAAAGGCCAACCATGCGTAGGCGTCACCATCATCGGCATCCACGATTTCAATCCTGACACGTGCACCTTGAACATCCGACAAATCCCATTCGACACGACGTGCGATGTCATTGCGAGGCGCAAATTCCTGTTTCAAAGCCTGCCCTGTCTCGCTGTTCAAAAGCTTTACCGAATTCTTCTTTTTACGTGGTTTGTCCGGGTAGCCATCGTGCCCCGCCAAAAAGAATTCCAATCGATCCGGCGCTTCAAAATCCTGGGACACCATCGTACCTGTGAACGTTTCTCCGCCGGGTGGCAAACTGCAAAGAAAAGTAGCGCCTTCATGACCATCGACCGAAGAACGCGACTGCAGGAACCACGGATTAGGCGTGCGTTTCATGCCCTTTATGGGACGATAGCTCCAAACGTTTCCTCCTTCAGCTGCGCCTTTGATGAATCGCTCTGCCAGTTGAGTCCCCCATTGCCGAATGGAATCTGTCATGCTTTCTCCCCGTGCCAGCAAGCCCTGCCGGACGGATTCAAATAGTTCCAACTGTAAATCGGGATTGTCCAGATATTTGGCAGGGACCAGTTTTCCGAGTTGATTCAAACCATCGGAAGAGGCATACCGTGCAGCATGCTTGAATCCCTGCAACAAAACGACATCATCCAAATCATGTTTTGAAAACAGTCTGATCAGGTAATCCGCTGCGCCCTCATGACGGACGGCCAGAGCCACGTCGGCCAGGCGCTTTTCATCGGACGGACTCAAACTCACCCGCGCCAATCGTTGCCAGGTTCCGGAGTCGCTCAATTGATTCCTCAAAGACAGGCGCATTCCGTGAAGCCACTGTGGGTCGTTTTTCGAGGGGGTCTCGCGAATTTTGAGCAAAGGGCGAACATGCTCAAACGACGGATGCAGGCTCAAGGCATTCGCTGCGGCTCGCTGCACATTGGGGTCCTCATCCTGCAAGGCCATCATCACCCAATTCTCCTGTTCGGTGTTCCAGCGATTTCTTTCGGCAAGCAGATGCATCGCATGGGTACGCACTTCCATGGCGGCATCGTGAACGGCATCTCCGATGATGTCATGAGTTGCCACCCCCAATCGTTCCATCACCCACAAGGCATGGATCCGTTGCCTCCACTTTGTCATTTCTCCCTGATTCCAGATTCGTCGCAACCTCTTTCCGGCACTTGGCCCACCGTGGTCCACCAGGTAATGGGTGGCCAGCATGCGCCGGGTGATATTGGGGTGTCCCAATTGTTGGATGACCTCTGGCAATCGCATGGAAGTCAAGTCCGGCAAACCATGTCCTTCGGCTTCTTTACCGGGAACGCCTTTATAGGTCAGTTTCCAGATACGGCCTCGTTCGCGATCACGTCCGGGGTGTTTTAAAGGCACTTCGTAATGACCAATGATTTTATTGTAAAAATCTGCAATGTATAGGGCGCCGTCCGGACCGAGCTGCAGGTTCACGGGCCGAAACCATGGATCGAGGGTCTTGAGGAGATCCGGCTTTTCCACGGCCTGTCGGGAAGATCCTTTGGCAAGAAGGGCATCACGATTCAATCGGCTGGTCATCACGTTGCCGATGAAAACATTCTCACGAAACTCCATGGGCCACTGGTCGTCATCGTAATACACGATCCCACAAATCGCCGTGGAACCATGGGCATGGGTCATCAGTGCCGGACCAAAACCAAGCCCGTCGTGGGGTTTCCCAAAACTTGGATAGTATGCTCCGCGCAGCAGTTGATACACGGGAGCGCTGTGACAATCTGCGGTGTAGAAATTCCCCAAAGGATCGAGACACATTCCAAAAGGATTCACCTGCCCAAAAGTGTGCTGTTCAACGCGGCTGCCATCAAGACGTATGCGGTATGTGTTCCCGGAGTTCATGGTGACTTCACTCCCGTCGCTCCCTCGAATAGTGGTGTTATTATTGAAACCGTGAGTGGCGTATAACCACCCGTCAAAGCCACGGGTAAAGGAAGAGTTCATCCCGTGAGTGTCACGTTCCCACCCCAACGGTCCATATCGTTTTTCCTTTTTATCCGCTTTTCCGTCACCATCCGTATCCTCCAGCCACCAGATGTTCGGAATACTCCAGACGAGCACGCCGTTTTTGTAGGGATACAGTCCGATCGGAATATTCAAACCACTGGCAAAGGTCGTGATGTCATCGTATTGCCCGTCGCCATCGGTATCGGTCAGAACCTTGATTGAATCCCGACCTTCCTGATCCAATGGGGCGGGAAAGGGGTATTCCAAAGTGTCAGTGACCCACAACCTGCCCCGATGATCAAAGGCCATGTTCATCGGCTTGGCAATGTCGGGCTCGGCTGCGACAAGTTCCATTTCAAAACCCGGCGGTAATACAAAGGCTGCTTTTTCCATCTCGGGCGTTAAGGCGTCCGTAGGTCGAACGCCAGCTTTGAATGGATCTTCAGCCCCCTCCAATGCAAAACCGGAAAGGATTGTTATAAAGATAATGAGGAAATACTTGCCAGTGGGATGCAGGGTATGGGAGTGGCGTATGGATCGATTCATGATCAAAAAGGATTCAGTCATATCAAGGCTGTTGTATCGCTTCAGTTTTTTGTTCTCCATGAGGTGCTTTGGTAATCGGACGCAAGCGGTTCTTTTCCTCCTGCTCCAGTTTTTTGATCCTGGGAAGCTCAGTTCTTCGGATTTCCATGATCCTTCCCAGGATCATGGCGGCAATCAATCCAAGCAGCAACAGAGGCCAATTCGTTTTGAAAAATTTAACCATGATAAAGTTTCAGATCAGCCTGTTACGAATTTTACATCCATATCATGAGCCATGGGAAGAAAGACAAGTCTGCCAGTTGAATATCCTGATCCATCTGATGTTTAATTCGCCGCCCAACGACAAAGCCGTTTCATGATTTCCAGGTTGTCATCATCCGGTATCACCACCCCGCCCAAACCTTTTCCGGCCAGCACCGAGTTGATGATCCATCCGGAATCCGATACAACGACCAAGCGTCCCTTTCCATACCGGGCGCCGGCCAACAACGCCCCAACGGCATCTCGTTTTCCTTTGGGCGGGGCTTGTTTCAAATCATTGAGAACCGCCCAGCGCTGGACATGACGGGCATTGGTCAACTTTACCTGGTTACCTGTGTAATATCCCCACTTCAAACCGCCAACGACAGGCGTTTCCTCTGGTATCACCAGTCCCTTGGCATCGGTGTAGGCATCCGCCCATTGCAAGCCAAAATGAGAAAGGAAGCGATTGATGTTTTCCGTCTCCAGATTGTGATTTTCCTGATTCCCCATCACAATCACGCCCCCACCCTGCTTGACGAATTTGAGCAGTGTTTTCCGATCCGTTTCGTCCAGGTGAGCAGGTGCGGGATGGTCATCCACGGCGTTCAAACTCGGATTGGAGATCAGGATGACATCCACGTCTTTCAACACCTTTCTGGTGGGACGATCAGCATGAATTCGCACATCAAATTCCTCGCCCAAAGCGGCTAGAATATCACTGTATGTCCCGTCCGGCAGATACCGCGTTTCACCTTCCGCATTATAATAACGGCTGTAAAGCAGCACCGGTTTTTGCCCTTGCTCAGCGTAGGATGTCAATGTCCCAAACAAAGGCAGGACAGCCAACCAGGCAAAGCTGCTGGCAATGTTGTGAATGAATTGCTTTATTTTCGTTGCTCGACTCATTGTTTGTTCTGGTTACCGTTGGTTAAGATGCTTTCAGGGATTGGAATGACAACCACAGCCACCTCCATTGCCACAGGGCTGGGAGTTGTCCGAATCCTCGCCGGCATATCGTTCTTCAGCTCCGACAAAATCAGCCAATCCACAGATGGCATCATAGTATTCTCCTTCTGTCATGTTCATCAAAGACGCCCCGTAAACCTGGCAATGATCATCGCCGATGATGTCACCGTAATTGATGACAGGGATCACATAAGAAACAGCAAGGGCTAACAGATCCGGACGTTTCCCCAACACGGGTCTGATGTAGATTACCCGTCCGCGACCCGTTTCATCCCGCAAATCGACATCAGGATGCGCAAACTGATGCATCCCCATCTCGCCGTATTCCAAAATCAGACGCGTCGGATGGCGCACGCAATCCGTGTCCGATAAGAACGTCTCAAGGTTCGCGGCCGACAGTTTACCATACTTGGCTCGAGCTTCAGCCCCCTGCTCCTGGAGACGAACCTTCAAGCTGTCCTCCCCGATACCGGAAAGTTCTGCCTCGGACATGCGTCTCAGCTCGTCAACTGTGTGCTGCAAATTATCCATTGTTGTTTTATTCCTGCGCGGTCAAGTCCAGATCAATGACACTGCTGAACATGTAACTGGAATCACCGCGTTCGAGCAGGGTTTCCAGTAAGCTCTGAATGGTTCTGGACGCTTTTCCTTCAAAAATGACCTTTTCGTCTCTCACTACCTGGATGGGTTGATCCAAATCCAGCATGTCGTCATTCAATAGGATGGTGAGTTTGGGTGTCTCTACTTTTTCAACATCGAACGTTTGATCCGCCAGTGAAACCACCGTTTCGGCTCGTTCTGCTTTGACACCTTCGGCCATCTTCAACCAGTAAAAACGATCATGCCAAACATCGTCCTGCTTCCAAACAACGCGATCCGGGTATTGCCGGCGCTTGTGCTGATGCATCCAGGGGATACCTGCTGCGTCCTCCTTCTGCATCCAGTGAGCGTGATCTGGAAATATTTTCACCCAATGAACATAACCTTCCGGATCGTTTGACTGGAGGTCCTCCAATTTCACTTTCCAATCTGCTGCGACTTGATTCCGATTATAAGCAGCGTCCTTTCCCCCCATGAACAAAGCGAAGGGCAGGTTTCTCAATCCCAGAGGGGAAGTTTCATTAGGATGTCCCGCCATCATGGCAGCAGCTCCGAAATAGTCGGCCATTCGAGGTGCCAATTGATAAACCCCATCACCGCCAGCAGAATACCCCATCAGGTAAACACGATTTGGGTTCACATTGTGAAAGACAACCATGTTTTGAATCAGCCTTTCAAAGAACCAGTCAATGTGGTCCTGATGCCAGAGGTTCCAGGTATCCGTCGGAGCCCGTGGAGCGACATAGACTCCTTCCTCCGGTTCGTATAATCCCTTCTGGTTTTCCCATTGCCGGTCATTCACCCTGGCTGGAGCGTTACCGCCTCCGTGCATGGAGATGAACAGGCTTCTTCCTCCCTCGGGTTCGTCACCATACACTTTCGTGAAAAAGCGCATGGTCAGTTCCCCGTTTTTCAATACCTGGGCATCCATTTCAGCCTGCCGCTCCACTCGAAGCTGCTTTTCGTATGCTTCGCCGAGGAGGTGCGCGGCTTGTTCAGCATCATTTCTTGTAAGCGGGACACTGGCAAAAGGAGATGCCGACAGGGCATCCCAATCAACCGTTTGCTCTTGAAGTTGTGATGCCAATTGGTCGAGTGCTGATTGGGATTGGCTTTTGAATGTATGCGTTGTCGAACAGGCTGATGAGATAACGACAACCAGCGCCAAGGCCCAACACGAAATCCTGGTGAAACTCATAACTAAGTATCAGAGAAGTTGCAGTGCGGCTATTGCTTGTCAGTTGGAATTTTCAAATCCACCAGCTGTCCATCTGATTCGGCTTTGACGGTTCGGATGATTTCCTGTCCTGATTCGGAGGGAACCTTCAGTTTGTAGGTAGCTCCTTCTTTAACCGGCACGGTCAAGTGATCATTGCTGTCAAATCGCTCATCCTTGGACGCTCCTTCAAAAACCAAATCACCCTGATCGTCCAGCAATTGAAGCGGCGCGGAACAGCGGTCACCTGATGCGCCATCGACTATGCGGAACATCATGTTAATGAAACCGTCCGGAAGGGATTTGCCCAGTTCAGTATAGCGATCCGTTACATTGACCGATGAAACGAAATCCGCTCCCCGCTTCCAGACCATCGGAAAGGGTTGAGGCGTCGATTGGTAAGACACGGCGTAAATGGCATGACGCCGGCTGTCGCGATCTGCCTTGGCGGCACGACCAATGAACCAGGCTTGATCCAAGTGATCTCCTGAAGGTTCGGCAGCACCTGTGAAATGCCATCCATCGTCCCATACTTCGACCCAGGAATGATTTCCGCTGTTGTCAGACCAGAGCGGCGTTCCGACAAAACGAGCGGGAATGCCCACGGCCCTGCAGGCATCGATGAGCAGAATGGAAAGTCCTGTGCAGGAAGCCAGCCCCGATTCCATGGTCTCGAACGGACTCTGATCCGCTTTCTTCCTTTTGGTCGAATATTTGACTCCAAGCAATGGATAAATCTGCTGATTTAAACGCACAGCGGCCAAGCCCGGGGACTCAATGCCTTCGATGAGCGGTTTGAATCGTTCATAAAAGGATTTCCTCCATGCATCGCGTTGTTCATTAATGCTGACGTGTGGCAGGATATTGTTCAGGAAGATATCCTTGGGCACTTCTGATTTCCAGGGGGATTCCTGCCAGGCTTTGTATGCGTAAGCCACATGTTCGAGTAGAAAATCCGCTGAAAGTGATTTCAGATCGTGCTCCGGCATGTGAGCCAGTAAAAACTCAATCCCTTCGCGTTGAGATGAAGGGGTTTTCTCCAAAGCAGTTTGAATTTCAGCTGCATTCTCACCCGCCTTTTGCAATAAGGCACCTCGGTCAAAAAGCCCGGAACCACTCGCTTGTGTGCCCCACAAAAAAGCCACTAGGGAGCAAAACTGCAACACGGACAGAAAAGTCGTTTTTGTGCGTTTCATAAATTATCCAATGATCCCCAAAAAACTACGGGAAACGCCCTGTTGACACAACATCAAATGAAAGAGGTAAACCCCCGGATCAGGTAGCAGGCAAAAGAAACGAAACGGACGATTAAGGTAAAAGATGAGGCGGAAGCCTGAAGATTTTGAGTGGTGGAGCCGTGGGGAGTCGAACCCCAGACCCCCACAATGCCATTGTGGTGCTCTACCAACTGAGCTACGACCCCACTCAAAATCGGAAGGGCTTTATGGTTGATGTCCGCCCTGTTGTCAAAAGGAAAATGAAAGTTGGTGTATTTTTTTCAGAACGGCCCTCACCTAGATTTCATAGGTTTTCAGGCTGTCAGGATCCATTGGCAATGTCAGCAACACCTTGAATGTCGATCCAGTGGACAATCGGCTTTCCAAAGCAATCCTCCCCCCCATGTGCTGAACAATCTTTTTACTGATTGCCAATCCCAAGCCCGTACCACCGTATTTGGACGCGTCGGCCTTCCGGTGGGCCTGGGAGTAAACGTCAAATATACTCTCAAGCTGGTTTTGAGGAATCCCGATACCTGTGTCCGCGACTGAAATCTCCAGGTTAACCTGGCAGTCTTTGGTTGCCTCGGCATCGGTATGTATCCTGATGGAACCCGAATCGGTGAATTTGATCGCATTGGTCATCAAATTCAAAAGCACTTGACGAATACGATTTTTGTCACCGATGACAATCAAAGGCAGATCCGTGTTGAATGTGGTTTCAAAACTCAGGCCTTTGCGGCGAAGTTCGGCTTGATACAGTTTCGAACATTCCTGGATGAGTTTTTTCAACGAAAAGGAATCCTGATCCAACTCTAATTTACCCGATTCCATTTTGGAGACGTCCAAAAGATCATTCACCAGGGACATGAGTGTACTGGTGGATTCATCCAACACTGACACATAGTCGCTTTGTTCGTCATTTAAAGGAGTATCCTTGAGTAAACGAATCATACCGCACATGCCATTTAGAGGATTGCGGATTTCGTGGCTTACGTTGGCTAATAGCAGGCTTTTTTGTCGGCTGGCTGTTTCCGCGATCTTACGTTCCGCATCATGTTTCTCCTGGATGGCCCGCTTCATGTTATTTGCGGAACGATAAAAAATCTCAGCCAATATCAGTCCCATCCCAATGACCCAGGCGATAATGGTGATTGTATCATCTCCAAAGTGGGAAAATTCTTCATTGTTCCAGTCAAACCAGCAACTTCGTGGCAACAGAGACAATGGTAGCATAAACAGCTGATGCTATATAGCTCGCACGACTAAAGAAATGGGCGGCATAAAAAATGGGGCCGATCAGAAAAAAAAGGAGATTCTCAAAGACATGCACCATGTCATCAATTTTCCCTCCAGGATTCATGTTATGAATCAACACAAGCCCGCCGAAAAATACGATGGTCGTCGTAAGGTAGGTGACTATGAATTTTGACTTGTGCGACATAGCCAGGGGCTAGTGGTTCTGAGAATTATCCTGAGTTCAAAAGCAAACATCGAGCCTACAGCTGACGTTAGCTCATACCATGAACCTAACAGCCCGTTAAAAAAGTGGCAATCTGCCACAAATGATTCGAGATTGATCTGA
>CAYPZD010000011.1:0-59901 GCA_964415055.1 uncultured Verrucomicrobiota bacterium
CCGAATCAAACCCGAAAGAACTTTTACGCTTGAATCATTGGGAGAACAGCCAGATGAAGTTAATTCCTGTTCATCCTGTAAATCCTGTCTAAAAAAAGTTCCAATTCAAATCAACCGATCTCCTGTCACCTCGACGTTTCCACTCTCCTTCAGTTCTGCTTGATGTCGTGTTGCTCTACTTATTAGGATGCGCGCATGGCAAAGCGAAACTTGTTCATTGGTATAGATAGCGGAACTCAGTCCACCAAGGTTTTGGTGGTGGACGGGCGTTCCGGAAAAGTCGTGTCGGAAGCTTCCCAAGCCTATGGCTTGATCGAGGGATTGCCTCCCGGCGCCAAGGAACAACATCCCCATACCTGGCGCGAAGCTACTGAGAAATCGATCAAGAAAGCCCTTAAACTTGCAAAGGCTTCCAGGGATGAAGTCCGCGCCATTGGCATCAGCGGTCAGCAACATGGATTCGTGCCTCTGGATAAATCCGGAGAAGTGATTCGCCCTGCCAAGCTCTGGTGCGATACCAGCACTTCGGCGGAGTGTGAGGAAATGACCGAAGCATTGGGCGGTGTGAAGTCCACGATCAAGGAAATCGGCAATGCCATCCTGCCCGGATTTACCGCTCCCAAAATACGTTGGCTCAAAAAGAATGAGCCCAAAAATTTCAAACGACTCAAAACCATTCTGCTGCCACACGATTATTTGAATCATTGGCTGACAGGACATGCCGTGATGGAATACGGGGACGCCAGTGGTACTGCCTTGCTGGACGTGCGCAAACGCGCCTGGTCCGACAAGGTGATGGCCACGATCGATGAAAAGGTGCCCGGTATGTTGCCTGAACTGATCTCCAGCGATCAACCGGCAGGCAATTTGCAATCTTCGACAGCCACCTCTCTCGGTCTCAATGAAGATGTCCTGGTCAGCGCCGGTGGCGGGGATAACATGATGGGAGCGATTGGTACTGGGAACACCCGCAGTGGTGTCGTCACCGCGAGCTTCGGTACAAGCGGAACCATTTATGCCTGCGCCGACAAACCCGTCGTCGACCCCAAAGGCGAAATCGCGGCTTTTTGTGATTCCACCAACCAATGGTTGCCTCTGCTTTGCACGATGAACGTCACCGTTGCCACCGAGTTGGTGCGATCCGAACTGGGATGGACTCACGATCAATATGCCAAAGCCGCAGCCAAAGTGCCTGCAGGTTCGGATGGTCTTCTTTTGTTGCCCTATCTTGAAGGGGAACGTACACCCAACTTGCCGGATGGAACCGGCGTCTGGATCGGCTACCGTCATCAGACCTCGTCCGCTGGTCACCGTGCGCGTGCCGCCATGGAAGGGGTGACCTTGGGAATGAACTACGGATTGAACCGACTGCGAACGCTCGGATTGAAACCAACTCAGATTCGGGCCACCGGCGGCGGGGCCAAATCCAAAGTCTGGCGACAAATCATGGCGGATGTGTTCAACGCGGAAGTGGTGACCCTGAAAGTGGCCGAAGGGGCCGCCTACGGAGCGGCCTTGCAGGCAATGTGGTGCTGGCGCAGGGAACGGGGCGAGACGATTTCCATTGGGGACATCACGGATCGTTTTGTGAAAGTCAACACCAGGGAAACAGCTCAACCCAACGAAAAACATGTGGCCACTTACGGGGCGTTACAGACCTTGCAAGACAAGACGGCGACTTCGTTGAAGAAAGTGTTCACCGACCATCGTTCCATTACGACCGGGTAAACACTGCTCCGTCTCTGGAGTGCGGTGTGCAGCACCGCTCTGGATACCTTGCGATAACGCAATGTGCATGGAGTTTTCTAAGATGATTCGAATGAGAGTTAGAGTTAAAATCTGTGGGATTACTTGCCTGGAGGATGCTGAAAACGCGGTGGCAAGCGGAGCCGATGCGCTGGGGTTCATGTTTTATCGTCCCAGCAAACGGTTCGTTGAGGTAGAGACCGCCGCCGCGATTTGTCAGGCACTGCCGCCCTGTGTGACCAGAGTGGGTGTTTTTGTGAATGCTGCACGCGAAGAAGTCGAGCAGACGCTGGAGGCTTGTGGTCTTGACCTCCTCCAATTCCATGGAGAGGAATCCCCGGAGGATTGTACCGGTTATCGCGTGAAAACCATGAAAGCATTGCGTGTTCACGATGCCGCCAGTCTGAGTTCCCTGAACGATTATCAGACCAATGCCTGGCTGGTGGACAGCTATCAACCGGGAGAGCGGGGCGGCACCGGGCATGCTTTTCAATGGGATGTGCTGAAATCCATCCGTCCCTATGCCAGACCGCTCTTTCTGGCCGGCGGTTTGAAACCGGACAACATTGAAGAAGCCATCCGATCCGTCCAACCATTTGGGGTGGACGTATCTTCCGGAGTAGAATCCCAACCCGGTCGAAAATGCCCCGACAAAATGAGCGCTTTTATCCGGAGCGCCCTGAAAACCCTCGCACCCTAGCCACATTCAGTCCGACCAAGTTGCCGGGAACTGATTTATTATCCCATATGCAAAAAATCACAGCGGCGGTGGCCAGTTGCCTGCACCGCCCTGGTAGGCCACAAAGTCATCATACCTGCTCGCCCCTAGCTCTGCGAACTCTATTCCAAATCTCCTTTGTCATATCAAGTCTCCAGACTCCAGTAAGCAAGTAGCGAAAACGGGAACTCAACTGTGCTTCCTGCTCAACCCGTTCAATGAAGGCTGGGCCGTGGTAGGAAAGCAATGTCTCTAGAGGTCCTGCAGCAAGCAGAGACTCATCCTCCCTGGAAAGATCGCGCCGATAAATCTCCAGAATGGCAGCCCAAGCAATCTCTGGTGCGTCTGAACATGCGTCGAACATGGTCTTGTCGCACTCGAACCACTGCTTTACTACTTCATCGACGGTGAAAGTCTCCATGATAGGATAGTGGCCTACCGCAAAGATCACCTATGCGGATGGAGCGTCAGCGGAATCCGCATTAGGTGCATCGCCTTGTTCAATATCTGGATTGATTCGATCACAGGGAGATGGTTCGACAGCGGGTGCCTTATCGAGCAAATGGATCAATTGGTCGGTACTACCACGGGCAGCTCGACTTTGAACATACGAATCTGCATCCGCTACAGTTACCCGTTGAGAAAGAACAGCTGCAACGTAATCATCCACTGATACCCCATCCTCACGAGCGAAGTGCTCCACGCGGCTTCTAATCGATTCTGGAATATTGATATTCAACGTGCTCACATTCTCAATATACGTAGGAATTGGTTGGGTGTCACTATGGAAATACCGAAGGAATCGAGTCCGCGAAAGTCGCGAATATTATGGGTCACGATGTGGGAAGCCCCCGAAGCCAACGCGCACTCAAAAACGTGATCATCCTTGGGATCTGGTAGAAAGGGACGCCACCGGAAATAAATGTAAGCCTCTGTTGAAACGGCACAAAAAGAATTGATGAAAGAATCAATTTCTTCGTCTGTATAGCATGTCACCATGCCCGGCCGATGCAAGACATCGTCATATTCAAGAATCAACGCAGTCGACACAGCCGTCCGAGTCTTGCCACCTGCAAGAAAACGAATCAACTCATTGGATGCACCCAAACGAGCGCATCGCTGAAACCAACACATTGGAATCAAGAACGCAGATCACTGAAGCAGAATATTCACACTGAGCTGTAAATCAATGCTTCGATTTATTAGGACGATATGCTAACTCGGTCTAATTGGAAACATAGCCTCATCTACCATGATGATAGTGGCTTCGTTGTTTGGTTGGGAAATGTATGCCTTAGCGACAGCATTTGCGGTAGCCGCCACTTCCTCCGGGTCAGGACCAGACGCCTTAATTTCGATTAGATATGAGAGTTTGATAGGTGAAGCTGAAACCGAGACTGATTGAGGCACTGAATTCGTTCTGATGAACGCTTCGAAATCAGCAAATTGATCGGTAAAAAATGAGGTATCAACCGACTTATTGACATGGGAAACTTGCACGATTGAGATTGATTCATAAATTGGCGTCCCACATCCAAAAGTAATGAGGAATAAGGCGACAGCGATCCCCAAGCGCATCAGCACGCATGCCCTACGGCATAGTTTCGCCACCCACATGTTGGAGCACGGGATCAACATTCGTGTTTTGCTGGAAATGATGGGGCACGCGGATGGGAAGACCACAGAAATCTACACGCACGTCATGAAAAAGAACATCAAGCAGTGGACCAGTCCCTTGGATCGAATCATGGGAGGATGGTTTTTTTAGACAGGATTTACAGGATGCACAGGATTTCCCAAGGCAAGAGTAGTGTGCCCCACTCTTACTTGTGGCCTTTTCCAAAAATGCACGTCCAAGAATCAATCCTCCCACTTTAACCAAATGGTTTTCCCCGCCATCCTGTAAATCCTGTCTAAAAAGCAGAATGGGTCTGTATCCGGTCTCGAGCAGGGGGGAAAAGTGTAAAAGAGCAAAAAAAGTTCCAAATCATGGTTGACTCCGTTTCCGGGTTTGCTACTGTCCTCCCTCTTATTTTGGATTTGTAATGAAGACTTTTCTGCCAAAGATTGATGTAGACAAGCGCAAGTGGCACGTGGTTGATGCTGAGGATATTGTTCTCGGCCGTCTCGCGACCAAGGTTGCGGACGTCCTGCGTGGTAAGGATAAACCGACTTATACCCCGCATTTGGATGCCGGTGATTTCGTGGTGGTTATCAATGCCGAGAAGGTTAAATTGACCGGGAAAAAGGAAGATCAGAAGACCTATATGAGCTATTCCGGGTACTTCGGTGGCGAGCGTTATCGTTCGGTGCCCGAAGTGCGTGAGGCGCATCCTGATCGCCTGATCCTTCATGCGGTGAAGGGGATGCTTCCCAAGAACCGCTTGGGGCGCAAATTGTTGACCAAATTGAAAGTGTATCGTGGCACCGAACACCCGCACGATGCCCAGCAACCCGAGACTTTGAAGGTCTGATAACAGATCGACCGAACCTTTTTATTGAATTAGAACATGTCTGAGACCACTGATTATTTGGGAACTGGCCGTAGGAAGACCTCTGTTGCCCGCGTTCGTCTGGCAACCGGAACCGGCAAAGTGACCGTGAATGGCCGTAACATTGAGGATTACTTCCCAATGGAAATTCAGCGCAACGATGTGCTGCTTCCCTTGAACCTGACCGATACCACCAACAAACTGGATGTTCGCATCAATGTCTGTGGCGGGGGTATGACCGGACAGGCTGGGGCTGCACGCCATGGGATTTCCCGTGCCTTGCTTAACGTGGACCCTAACCTGCGTCCATTGCTGAAGTCCGCAGGGCTGCTGACACGCGATCCTCGTATGAAGGAGCGTAAGAAGTATGGTCAGCCCGGCGCACGCCGTCGCTTCCAATACAGCAAGCGCTAATCCTTTTTGTTCCATATCGGATTTCACAAGAGCCGTCGATTGTTCGACGGCTCTTTTTTGTGCTCACACGCGTCCCGATTGCATCGGGACTTAAGACACAAAGCCACTAAGAAAAGCGGATTCAAGTTTCAGGCAATTGCTCTGGTCTGGGGGGAGAAATAAGGCGTTGAGCTTGTTTCGTGTGTCCTGTAGGGTTTTCACAATCCCTCAAGACAGAGTCATGAAACATGCACAGATTTCCAGAGTCTGCGCCGGAGGCCGTATGGTTTTCGGGGCGTTTACATTGATCGAATTGCTGGTGGTGATCGCCATCATTGCCATCCTGGCCGGGATGTTGTTGCCTGCGCTTGGGCGCGCGAAGGAGAATGCCAAGCGGACCATGTGCCTCAATAATTCCCGTCAATTGGGGTTGGCGCATGTGATGTACGCCAGTGATCATGATGGCAAGTTTCCACCGAGAGTGCCGAATGATCGTTGGCCGACTCAGTTGCAGCCTTATTATCAGGATGTGACTTTGCTGCGATGTCCTTCCGACAAACGCAAGCAGGACCCGGATGTCACTGCGCGTCAGTTGAGGGAGCAGGATCCTGATCTCGCTTTTCGCAGTTGTATCATCAATGGTTGGAATGATTATTTTGCTCAATTCCTGGGCAATGGTTTGTCCATGGGGCAATTGGAAAACAAATCGGTTCCCGAGACGGCGATTCGTCAGCCTTCGATGACAATTGTGATGGGGGAGAAGAAGTCCGATTCAGATCATTTCTACATGGACTTTTTGGAAGGGCAGGGGAATGACGTGGATCAGATCGAGCGGGCGCGGCATTCAGCAACCCGGAAAGACGGTCAAGCGGGGGGATCGGTCTATACCTTTGTGGATGGTCACGCCGAGTATATCAAATACCGTGGCGTGCTTTTCCCGCTCAATCTTTGGTCGGTCACCGATATGTTCCGGACCAACCGGGCGATGAGCAATTGATGTGGTTTGGGGGGGAGGCAATCCGCAGATTTACGCAGATTATTGACAGACTGTAGATTCCACTTTGGCGGAATTGTGTGGTGGATGGGGTGTCCATCTCCAGGCATTGCGTCCGTCCAGTATATATCTGCGTCAATCTGCGTTCATCTGCGGATAACAATACCCTCTCGAACATACATGAAAAAAGCGGTGAGGTCCGCCTCACCGCTTTGCTTCAAGATTTCAGTTCAATCTTAGAGATTCTCAGCATTGGCTGCCAGATAGTCGGCCACGCCGTCAGCGTCGGGTTTCATGCCGGATTGACCTTTTTGCCAACCAGCAGGGCAGACTTCGCCGTTTTGTTCGAAGAACTGCAGGGCTTCCACCACGCGCAGGTGCTCGTCGATGTTGCGTCCCAGTGGCAGGTTGTTCACGGTTTGAGACTGAACCACGCCGTCCTTGTCGATGAGGAAGGTGCCGCGCATGGCTACGTTGGCTTCGGGGTGTTCCACGCCAAAGGACTGGGTGATCTTGTGGTTGACATCGGCTACGATCGGGAATTTCACGGGGCCGATGCCGCCCTTGTCAACAGGGGTGTTACGCCATGCATGGTGGGTGAATTGTGAATCGATGGAAACGCCCAGAACTTCCACACCGAGTTCGGCGAACTTGGGTTGGCGGTGGTCCATCGCGATGATTTCAGTCGGACACACAAATGTGAAGTCCAGTGGCCAGAAAAAGAGGATGACATACTTGCCCCGGTAATCGGACAAGCTGATTTCGCTGATGCTTCCGTCCGGCATGGCTGCCGCTGCTTTAAAATCAGGTGCTTCTTTTGCAACTAATACGCTCATAGATTCAATTTTTTAATGGATTTCGTTCTAATTGTTCTGATTTCGGAATCTCCTCATCATGTCGATCGGAGACAGAGATGGAATTATGACCTCAAACGGCGCTGATGCAAAAGAAAAAGGCCGATTCATCAGCACTTATTGAGGAGTTGGTAATGGTAAAAGGCAACGACTACCAGGGAATGGTGCACTTTTCCGGACCGAACCATCTGATCAATTTCTTCAATGGGGACCAGGTGCGTGCGTATATCTTCTCCGGAATCAAATTCCGTGGGGTGTTTCAGTTCGCAGTTTTCGATGAAGACGGTGCGGCAAATGTTACTTTGGATGGCCGGGTTGGGGGCGATTTCGCCGATCACCCGGGCATTGTGCCCTTCATATCCGGTTTCTTCACGTAATTCCCGGACGCCGGTTTCCACGGCAGAACGGTCCTCAGGATCCATGACGCCTCCCGGGATTTCAAGGTCTACCGTGTCTGTTCCGTGGCGGTACTGTTCGACCATGACCAGTTTGTTGTCCGGGGTGGTCGCAATGATATTGACCCAATCCGGACAATCCAGAATGAAAAACTCGTGATCCTCCTGTGTGCGCGGGTGGGTGCGGACGGCTGAACGCACTGACAGAATGCGGTAGTGCTCCAACTGGCGGGTGGATTTGGTGGGCCAGGGTTGAATCCTTGACATCAAAGGCCTTTTTCTTTTGCTGCCCACCCTTGACGCATCAGTTTCAACAGGTGCATGAGTGCTTCCTGGTAAGGCTTTCCCTTTTCCTCTGACAACTGGCGAGCCCGTTTGTCGAGTTGGCTTGCCATGACATCCGCCCGATCGCCGGGACAGCCGAATTGTTGCAACAGGGTGGCCAGCTGGGTGAGTTCAGCTTCAGAGGCTTGGGTGGGGGTGCTGCCCATAGACTGTTGGTTTTGTCGGGGGAAGGGGTTTGGCCTTCCCCCGGTATTGGTTGCTTAAGCCTGTTCAATGGTAATGCTTTTAACGCCGACACGGTTCTCGGGTTTGCTTCTTTCACCGCTGCTGCTCATGGTTGTAGGAGTGTTGCCGATGTTTTCCAGCACGTCGTCACCTTCGATCAATTCACCAAAAGCGGTGTATTGTCCGTCGAGAAAGTTTGCTTCAGCCAAGCAGATGAAAAATTGGCTTCCGGCGGAATCCGGGTGTTGAGAGCGGGCCATGGAGATGACTCCTTTGACATGTGGGCGATCGTTAAACTCGGCTTTGATCTTGTAGCCGGGGCCTCCGGTGCCAACGTGAGGGTGGTCCTCTTTGCTCAAGGGGTCGCCACCCTGGATCATAAACCCTTTGACGATACGGTGAAAGGCAGTTCCGTCATAGAAACCTTCGCCTGCCAGTTTGACAAAGTTTTCAACGGTTTTTGGGGCCACATCGGGCCAGAACTTTAATTTCATGGTTCCGGCGTCGGTGTTGATCACAGCAATGGATGAATTTGAATCTGCCATAGGGGCAAACTATAGGCATGGCCGGGTGTAGAATGCAAATAACGAATTAGGTTGGGTAAAAAAGAGGCCGGACAGAAAACTGCCCGGCCTGAACCCAAACGTACAAATGAACAAACTTGCCTCCTGAGACGTTTCCTTCCGCCGTGCTTATTCAAAAAAATAAACTGAAAAACAAAAATGGCCGGAGTGACTAGCTCCGGCCAATTCGATTTCATCACACGTAGTAACGGTTTACTACTTTAAGCAAATACGTCCTGAGTTGTTCAAGACGGCGCTAACTTACTCGTTTTAAGGGAATGCATCAAGGGTGAACCTTAAAAAAACTTCTCAGGCGTGTTTTTTGCAGTGTGCAACGAACCTGTTGGAATAGGTTTTGTTTTAAATAATTGGCTTCCAGCCGGCTTGGTAATCCCGCTCCCACAGTTCGCTCGAATTTTGTTCCGGGTTTAGGATTGTTTTGGTGGTCGGGTCAAAATGAACGGTGCGACCTGTTCGGTAAGCGATGTTGCCCAAGTGGCAGAGCATAGTGCTGGTTTGGCCGATTTCGATTTCGGAATTCGGGCGTTTTCCGGTCCGGATGGCGTCAAAGAAGTTGTCCATATGCCCCCGGTCTCCGCCTTCACCGCTGTGTTTTTCCAGTGATTGACCATCCAGATCGAACACCTCATACCCGGCCCCGTTGATCGCCAAGGTGCCTTTGGTGCCGTAGAAGCGGACAAAATCGTGTTTTTCTTCCCTTCTAGGGTGGCAACTGCTGCCATCCCAGGATGCTCCCTTGTCTCCGAAATCGTATGTCGCGATCGCTGTGTCGGGTGTTTCCTGGTCATCCTGGTAGTGGTATCGACCGCCCGTATACGAAACGCTCTTAGGGAGTTCGACGTTCAGTCCCCAACGGGCAAGATCCAGGGCGTGAATACCGTTATTACCCAGTTCGCCGTTCCCCCAATGCCAGTGCCAGTGCCAGTTGTAATGGATCAGGTTGTCCTTGTAGTCTTTTCTTGGGGCTGGTCCCTGCCATAAATCATAGTTGAGATAGGAAGGTGCCGGAACTTTTTTGCCGGTCCCTATGGAACCCCTGGCATTGTCATACCAGCATCTGGCAAAAGCGGTTTCGCCGATGACTCCGGCATGAAGTCGTGCCATGGCTTCGCGGATGGCGGGCCAGGTTCTGCGTTGGTTTCCCATCTGCACCACTCGCTTGTGTTTGCGGGCGGCTTGAACCATCCAGATGCTTTCCTGAGGGTTGTGGCTTCCGGGTTTTTCGACGTAAACATGTTTGCCGGCAGAGCAGGCGAGGATGGTGGCGGGAGCGTGCCAGTGGTTGCAGGTGGCGATCATGATGGCATCCACGTCCTTGTCGTCCAGCATGTGGCGGAAATCCTGAACGCCCTTTGGTTTGGGGGCGTTTTTCTTTTCTACCACATCGATCGCACGGTTGATGCGCTGCTGATCCACATCGCAGACATAGGCCACTTCAACGTTGGGTGATGCAACCGCGTTGTTGACGTGGGCCATGCCGCGACTGAGTCCCATGACGCCAACACGAACCTTGTTGCTTGTGTTGCCCTGGGCCGAGGCTGGGTTGATGGAAAAAGCGCTGGTCCCTGCGAGCATGGTGGTCAGGGCAGTGGATTGATGGATGAACTTGCGGCGATTGATTTCAGGATTCATGACATGAAGCTTAATATGAATGTGTGAGTTCGGTTTGAGTGATGTAGAAATTAAGGGGTAGCGGGTCTGAGGGGAAGATTATTTTAAGTTGATTCCCTGTCCGATATGCGCTATTTGTATTCGCATCCGTTGAATCAGTAAACAAGGGATTCCAGAGATGGTTATTTTTTTCTGAAAAAGCCATTGACAGGAATCCTCCCCGTGGATACTGTCCCTCCCACTCTAAGATAAAAGCTAGAGATAAACGCCATGAACCCCGGCAGAACAAAGATGGGGTGAGTGGTGTTTTGTCGTCTGGAGAATATGGGCTTCTGAGCCTAGTGGAGAATGATTTGGCCCATGTAGCTCAGTTGGTAGAGCACATCCTTGGTAAGGATGAGGTCACCGGTTCAAGCCCGGTCATGGGCTCCATTTATTTGAACTAAAAACATTGGAAATAAACAATAACTGCTAAGGAAATCGCATGGCAAAAGAAGCGTTTCAAAGAACTAAACCGCACGTCAATGTAGGAACAATTGGTCACGTTGATCATGGTAAATCTACTCTGACCGCCGCTATCGTGGCTGTTCAATCCCGTAAAGGATTGGCAACGCCGATCTCATACAAAGACATCACCAAAGGTGGTACCGTTCGTGACGATTCAAAGACCGTTACGATCGCTGTTTCCCACGTTGAATACGAAAGCGACACACGTCACTACGCTCACGTTGACTGTCCGGGTCACGCCGATTATGTCAAAAACATGATCACCGGTGCTGCTCAGATGGACGGCGCTATTTTGGTGGTGAGTGCTGCTGACGGTCCAATGCCTCAGACCCGTGAGCACATCCTGCTCGCTCGTCAGGTGGGTGTGCCAGCCATTGTGGTCTTCTTGAACAAGTGCGATCTGGTGGACGACGACGAATTGTTGGAACTCGTCGAAATGGAAGTGCGCGACTTGCTGTCCAAATACCAATTTCCTGGTGATGACGCCGCAGTTATTCGTGGAACAGCAACCGGAGCGCTGGATGCCACTCCTGAAGGTGAAAAAGGTATTCAAGACCTCCTTGACGCAATTGATGCCAATGTGCCTCTGCCAGAGCGCGAAGTCGACAAGCCTTTCTTGATGTGCATTGAAGACGTGTTCAACATTGAAGGTCGTGGAACAGTTGTTACCGGCCGTGTCGAACGTGGTGTGCTCAACAAGATGAGTGAAGTTGAAATTGTTGGTTTGCGTGAGACCCGCAAGACCACTGCGACCGACATTGAAATGTTCCGCAAATTGCTGGACAGCGCCTCTGCTGGTGACAACGTCGGTGTGCTGCTTCGCGGTGTGAAGAAAACCGATGTGGAGCGCGGTATGGTTCTTTCCAAGCCTGGTTCCATTACTCCTCACAAGAAATTCAAGGCTGAGGTTTACGTTCTGTCTAAAGATGAAGGTGGACGTCACACCCCGTTCTTCACCAACTATCGTCCTCAATTCTACTTCCGTACCAGTGATGTGACCGGAACGGTTGCGCTTCCTGAGGGAGTGGAAATGGTGATGCCTGGTGACAACGTCTCTGTGGAAGTGGAGCTGATTGCTCCTGTTGCTATGGAGAAAACCCAGCGCTTCGCTATTCGCGAAGGTGGACGCACGATCGGTGCAGGTCGTGTTTCTGAAGTCGTTGAGTAATAAAGTTTATTAAATCAGCTTGGCGGAACTTGTTTCCGCCAGGCTTTTGGTCTTTGAAAAGGCGGCATCCAAAAACGGATGACGCCTGAAATTGTCAAAATAGGGCGGTAGCTCAATTGGTAGAGTAGCGGTCTCCAAAACCGTCGGTTGGGGGTTCAAGTCCCTCCCGCCCTGCCATTTTGGAAAAATTAATATCGGAGGGGTGGCAGAGCGGTTGATTGCGGCGGTCTTGAAAACCGCTTTTCGAGAAATCGAAACGGGGGTTCGAATCCCTCCCCCTCCGCCACTATAAATAGGAACGTTGTGGATTATTCATTTATCATCTGGATTGTTGTGGTAGGCGCTGTTTTTGCCTTTCTGTGGAAGAAAGGGCATTTAATGGCCTTGTCCCGTTTTGTCGGCGAAACGCGTGACGAATTGAGAAAATGTACCTGGCCATCCAAAGAAGAGTTGAAAGGATCCACCGTCGTCGTACTGGTTTCGACCGTGTTGGTGGGGCTGTTTACTGTTGGTGTCGATGTGGTAGTGATGACCATCCTGGATTGGGTGCTCTGAATTTAAAGAGGAGTGGTCATGAATAGCCAATGGTTCGTCATACATACCCTTTCGGGACAAGAACAGAAGGTCAAAAATACGCTCGAAAAGCGATTGAAGGCCGAGGAGATGGAGGAATATATCCAGGAGATCCTTGTGCCGATGGAAAAAGTGGTTGAAATCCGTAGCGGAAAGAAAAGCGTTTCCAATCGAAAACTTTATCCGGGTTACATTTTTATCAACATGATCCTTTTGGATGATCAACAACGTATCATTGATCGTCCTTGGTATTTTATCCGGGAAACACAGGGAATCATTGGTTTTGTTGGAGGGGATCGTCCCACTCCAACTCCTACTGAAGAAATCGAATCGATCAAAGCCCAGATCTCTGACGCCGAAGACGCTGAGAAGCCGAAAGTGGACTTTGAAGTGGGTGAAACGATCAAAATCAACGATGGACCGTTTCTTAACTTCAGTGGCGTTATTGAGGAAATTGAACCTGAACGTGGTAAACTCAAGGTGACGGTGAACATCTTTGGACGTAACACGCCGGTTGAACTTGAATACTGGCAAGTAGAAAAATCTTAAACATTTATGGCAAAAAAAGTTACAGGTATGATCAAACTCCAGATCCCCGCCGGCCAGGCCAATCCAGCGCCGCCAGTGGGACCCGCTCTTGGTCAGCAGGGCGTGAACATCATGGGGTTTTGTAAGGAATTTAATGCCCGGACCAAGGAGCAGGCTGGTCTGGTGATTCCAGTGGTGATCACTGTTTATCAGGATAAATCATTCACTTTTATCACCAAATCCCCCCCCGCTGCCGTGTTGCTGAAAAAAGCGGCAGGCATTGCTTCGGGTTCCAAAATGCCCAACAAAGAAAAAGTGGGCAAAGTGAGCAGTGATCAGATCAAGGAAATTGTGAAGACCAAGTTCCAGGATTTGAACGCTCGCAATGAGGATGCAGCTTTCAACATTATTGCGGGCACCGCTCGTAGTATGGGGATTGAAATCAAAGACTAACAATCATGAGCGGGAGAGTGTCAACTCGCATGCACCGCACTCAAAACAATGTCCAGCAAACGATACAGAAATGCACTGAAAATGGTGGATGCCACCAAGGGTTACACTCTTGACGAGGCCATCGAGGTTCTGAAAAAGTTCCCGGCCACCAAATTTGATCAAACCGTGGAAATCGCCTTCAAACTAGGGGTTGATCCACGCCAGTCAGACCAGATGGTTCGCGGCACCGTTCCTCTGCCACATGGTAGTGGTAAGAATGTCCGTGTTCTGGTATTCACCAATGGTGGGGAATCCGAACAGGCTGCAAAAGATGCAGGAGCCGAATATGTCGGTTTTGATGAGTATATCAAAAAGTGTAATGAAGGGTGGGTTGATTTCGACGTGGCGATTGCCACTCCCGAAGCCATGGCTGAAGTCCGGAAATTGGGACGCGTCCTGGGGCCTCGCGGATTGATGCCTAATCCAAAAACGGGAACAGTGACCGACGACACCGCCAAAGCGGTTCAGGAAGTCAAAGCTGGTCGCGTAGAATTCAAGATCGACAAAACCGGCAACCTGCATGTGCCGGTTGGTAAAGTGTCCTTCGACGCTGATAAACTCGGCGATAATATCAAAGCCTTGGTCGACGCCGTTTCCAAAGCCAAACCCAGCAGTTCCAAGGGGGCATACATTCTCAGTTGCACCCTGACAGCAACGATGAGTCCAGGACTTTCCCTGGACCTCAAACAACTGCAACAAGAAGCCGCAGCGGCGTAACCCACAGAAATTAATTTAAAGGAATTCAAGCAACATGCGTGAAGCAAAGAAAAACATCAGCGCCGAATACCTGGAGCGTCTCAATGCCTCTCCTTACTTTATCGTAGTCGATTATCAGGGTTTGAAGGTGGATCAATTCGCCGAGCTGCGTCAGCGTCTGGATGGAGCGGAAGCCGAATTGCACGTCGTCAAGAACCGCATTTTCAGCATCGCTGCCAAAGAGGCCGGTGTGGACGGGGATCTCAGGTCCGAGTTGAGCGGTCAATTGGCCGTTGTGACAGGTACCGCGGAAATCAGTGCCGCTGCAAAGATTCTCAAGAATTTTGAATCCGAATTCGAAAAACCAGGCATCAAGTTTGGTTACATGGGTGAAACGCGTTTGGATGAAAAGGAAGTCAAAATCATTGCTGATCTTCCTTCTCTCGACGAACTGCGTGCCAAAATTGTGGGTGTCGTTCAGGCTCCAGCACAGAAATTGGCAACCCTTATCAACACTCCCGGAACCCAATTGGCTCAGGTCATCAAGGCCAAAGCAGAAAAGGGAGAAGGTTAATTTAAATTTTGACGGGAATCTTCCCGGCGAAACCTCAGAAATAAACAATAACAATCAATACGTCGGACTGCAGGCCGCAGTTTTAAATCATCTCGGGCCAGAGATGGCGACGACCAAAAACATATGGCAGACTTGGAAAAGTTAATTAATGAATTAAGCGAGTTGTCGGTTATGGAAGCCGCCGACTTGGTGAAACAATTGGAAGAAAAATGGGGTGTCAGTGCTGCTGCACCTGTTGCTGTTGCTGCCGCTGGCGGTGGTGATGCAGGTGGTGGCGCAGCCGCCGAAGAGAAAACCGAGTTCGATGTCATCCTGGCATCTGTTCCCGGTGATAAGAAGATCCCCGTGATCAAAGCGGTTCGCGAAGTCAAGGCTGGTCTCGGTTTGGCAGATGCCAAGAAGCTCGTTGAAGGAGCTCCGACTCCTCTGCTCGAAGGTGTGAGCAAGGATGAAGCCGAAGGCGCCAAGAAGAAGCTGGAAGAATCCGGCGCGACCGTCGAATTGAAGTAAATCACTTTGTCCGGACATGAAGATTGAATGATTTATTCGTTTTTACGTCCAAGACATTTTGAGCCTCTCCCTCGGGAGAGGCTCTTTTGACAAAAATTTGTCAACGCTTGTTTCAGCAAGTCCGCAAGCACTCAGTATTTGAGAGCTGCGGACCTGTTTCGTCTCCTGAAAATAAATGGGTGAGCGCAGGCTTCCCAATCATGAACTGAGTTATTAATAAGGTCACCATGCCATCAAAAACATCTGAACGAATCAATTTCGGAAAAATCAAAGAGGTCATCACACCTCCGAATCTGATTGAAGTGCAGAACGATTCCTACGCGGAATTTCTTCAATCAGACATCGATACCAAGAAGCGGGATAGTCTTGGGCTCCAAGCGGTTTTTAATGAGGTCTTTCCGATTGAAAGTTACGATGGCAAGTGTGTGCTGGAATTCAGCCATTACGAAATCGGAGAACCCAAACTGGACTGGTTGGAATGCCTGCGCGAAGGCGTCACTTTTGGTGCTCCGCTGCATGTGAGCTTCCGCCTGAGAGACGAACAAGGCACCAAGGAAGAAAAAGTGTTCATGGGTGAGTTGCCATTGATCACTCCCCAGGGAAGTTTTGTCATCAACGGTGCTGAACGCGTTATCGTCAGTCAGTTGCACCGTTCACCCGGTCTGGCTTTCGAGGCTTCCCAGCATCCCAACGGAAAAACGATGCATTCCTTCCGCATCATTCCGGATCGGGGTTCCTGGTATGAGGCCCAATTTGATACGAATGACCTGTTATTCGTCTACCTCGACCGCAAAAAGCGTCGTCGTAAATTTCTGACCACTACATTTTTCCGTGCCTTGGGCTATGGAACCGATGCCGACATTCTGCGCTTGTTCTATGATATTGAAGAAATCAGTGTCAAAGCAGCTGCCAAGTTGGATGATATTCAAAACAAAGTGCTGATCGAAGATGTGCTTGATTTGGATAAGGGAGCCGTGGTTGCGCGTGCTTTCGAGCCAATGTCCGCCGCAGTGGTCCGTGAGATTGCCAATCTAGGTATCAAGAAAATCAAAGTGGTTGATACCAGTGTGGATGATGGGATCATCATCAAATGTCTCAAGAAAGATCCCACGACAAATGAGGAAGAAGCCCTCAAAGATATTTATCGCAGATTGCGCCCTGGCGATCCTCCCACAGCTGCCAATGCGCGTGCCTTGCTGAAACGACTTTTCTTCGATCCCAAGCGTTATGATTTGGGGCGTGTTGGTCGTTACAAGATCACCCAGAAACTCAACCTCGAACTCAACAAGGACTCCCGTGTTCTTGAGAAAGAGGATTTGGTGGCAGCCACAAAATACCTGCTCAAACTGAAAAAGGGTGAGGGGACTTTGGATGATATTGATCATCTCGGAAGTCGTCGTGTCCGTACCGTTGGAGAATTGCTCGCCAATCAGTGCCGAGTTGGCCTGGCTCGTACCGAGCGTTTGGTCAAAGAGCGCATGACTTTGTTCGATCAGGGATTGGACACCATGACTCCACAGAAGTTGATCAATCCCAAAGCGCTTTCAGCCGTCATCCGTGATTTCTTTGGGCGTAGTCAGCTCTCTCAGTTCATGGACCAGATCAATCCTCTGGCCGAACTGACTCACAAACGCCGTCTGTCAGCTCTTGGACCTGGTGGTTTGAGCCGTGATCGTGCTGGTTTTGAGGTGCGTGACGTTCATCCATCCCATTATGGCCGTATTTGTCCCATTGAAACGCCTGAGGGTCCCAACATTGGTTTGATCGCTTCGCTGGCAACTTTTGCCCGTGTCAACGACTTTGGTTTTATCGAAACTCCCTACCGCAAGGTGGTTGATGGTCGGGTCACGACGCATCTCGATTACCTGACCGCCGACCGGGAAGAGCAATTCATCGTCGCGCAGGCCAACGCTCCCATCGATGATAAAGGCAAGTTTCTAAACGAGCGCGTCATGTGCCGTTGTAAGGGCGACTTCATTGATGTTCCTCCCAATCGGGTGGATTACATGGATGTTTCTCCCAAACAGCTGGTTTCTGTGGCCGCCGGTTTGATTCCCTTCCTGGAACACGATGATGCAAACCGTGCTCTCATGGGATCGAACATGCAACGCCAAGCGGTTCCTTTGTTGATTACTGAAGCGCCATTGGTGGCGACGGGCCTCGAATCGAGGGTGGCACGCGATTCACGTGCGGTGCTTGTTTCTGAAGAAGCCGGTGTGGTGGCCTCCGTGTCCGGCTCTCAAATCGTTATTACGCCGGATGGTAAACTTCCTGAAGGTAAGAAAAAACTGAAGCACGATCCCGCCAATGGGGTCAGTGTTTACCGTCTGCGCAAATTCATGCGGTCCAATGCCGCTACCTGCATCAATCAGAAAGCACTGGTTTACAACGGGCAAAAGATCAAGGCCGGTGATGTCATTGCAGACGGACCTTCGACTGAGAACGGCGAACTGGCTCTAGGGAAAAACGTGTTGTGTGCGTTCATGCCTTGGAACGGTTACAACTTTGAGGATGCCATTCTGATCAGTCAGCGGATTGTCAAAGACGACGTCTATACCTCCATTCACGTTGATGAGTTTGAAGTCAGCGCACGTGACACCAAGCTTGGCCCTGAGGAAATCACCCGTGATATTCCGAACTTGGGTGAAGAAGCCCTGAAGAACCTGGGATTGGACGGTGTCATTCGTGTAGGAGCCGAAGTCAAACCCGGTGACATTCTGGTTGGCAAAATCACGCCCAAGAGTGAAACAGAACTGGCTCCGGAAGAAAGACTCCTGCGTGCCATCTTCGGTGAAAAAGCTGCGGATGTGAAGGATACTTCCTTGAAAGTGCCGTCCGGCACTTATGGCATTGTGATGGACGTCAAGGTTTCCGCTAAGAAGGAATCCGAACGCACCGTCAAAGTGTCCAATTCGGAAGCCAAGAAGCATGCGAAACAGGTCGAAGATGAGCACAAGAAGAAGCTCGACGATCTGCGTGAGCAATTGACTGAATCATTGAGTAATATTCTTTTGGGAGAAAAGATCCCATTGGATGTGGTCAATTCGGAAACGGGTGAGATCATTATTCCAGCGAATCGCAAAATCACCAAAACGCTGCTGCGCAAACTGGCCAGCGTTTATGATCGGATTGAAATCGATCCTTCACCGATTCGCAACAAGATCAACGAAATCATCAGCGCTTACAAGAAGCGCTTTGACGATCTTCAGATGCAGCACGACGAAGAAATGGAGCGTGTGGAGTCCGGAGACGACATGGAGACCGGTATCATCAAGTCGGTGAAGGTTTTCATCGCGTCGAAGCGTAAACTCTCTGTGGGTGACAAAATGGCTGGTCGTCATGGTAACAAAGGTGTTGTTGCCAAGATCGTGCCTGAGGAAGACATGCCTTTCATGGCTGATGGAACTCCGGTCGACATTGTTTTGAATCCTTTGGGCGTTCCTTCTCGTATGAATGTCGGGCAGCTGCTCGAAACTCACTTGGGCTGGGCCGCTAAAGTGTTGGGGATCAAATTCGCGACTCCGGTCTTCGATGGTATCAAAGAATCGGAAGTGCGGGGTTATCTGAAAGATGCCGGCCTTCCCGATCATGCCAAGACACATCTTTATGACGGTCGCACGGGTGACCGGTTTGATCAGGAAGTGGTCGTTGGATATATTTACATGCTTAAACTCGGCCATTTGGTTGCAGACAAGATTCATGCCCGCGCGGTTGGACCTTACTCATTGGTCACTCAACAGCCATTGGGAGGCAAGGCTCAATACGGTGGTCAGCGTTTCGGGGAAATGGAAGTTTGGGCGATGGAAGCCTACGGTGCGGCGTATGCACTTCAGGAACTGCTCACCGTCAAATCAGACGATGTCCAGGGCCGCACCCGGATTTACGAAAGCATCGTCAAGGGGGACAATTCACTGGACGCAGGCGTGCCTGAATCCTTCAATGTTTTGGTGAAGGAGATTCAGTCGCTCGGTATGGATGTGAATGTGGGATACGAACCGGAAGAAGTGGATCCGGACGCCGAACCAAGATCAGTGCCATCGAGTCTCTCGGCGATGGGATAATTGGATAGAGGAACAGAACGCAAACAATTGATTTCATAGAACACCCATGATCGAAAGCAGAAATAGCACACGCGAATTGTTCGGGTTGGAACAAGTCAACCTGGTGGATCACATCAGTATCACCGTTGCCTCACCCGAATCGATCCGTTCCTGGTCCAAAGGCGAGGTCAAAAATCCGGAAACCATCAACTACAGAACCTTCAAACCCGAAAAGGGTGGTTTGTTCTGCGAACGCATTTTCGGTCCGGTTAAGGACTGGGAATGTTCCTGCGGCAAATACAAGCGCATCAAGCACCGCGGCGTGGTATGTGACCGTTGTGGTGTTGAAGTGACCTTGTCCCGCGTTCGACGCGAGCGTATGGGGCACATTGAATTGGCTGTGCCGGTTTCCCACATCTGGTTTTTCAAATGCATGCCTTCTCGTATTGGTCTGATCCTTGACATGACCGCCCGCGAGTTGGAACGCGTTGTTTACTACGAAGATTATCTTGTCATCGAGCCCGGAACCACTCCCTTGAAGAAGCATCAGCTTTTGAGCGAGATGGAATACCGCGAGGCACGGGAAACCTACGGTTCCGACGCTTTTGAAGCGGAAATGGGCGCAGGCGCTGTTCGCAAGGCGCTTGAGTCTGTTGAATTGGAAACCCAGGTGGATGAGCTTCAGATTGCGATGACTGAAACCCGCAGCAAGCAGATTCGCAAGAAACTTGCCAAGCGCATCAAGCTTTTCCAGGGATTCGTCGCCAGCAAAACCCGTCCGGAATGGATGATTCTGGTGGTGTTGCCCGTGATTCCTCCCGATCTGCGTCCGTTGGTGCCTTTGGAAGGTGGACGGTTTGCGACATCCGATCTGAACGATTTGTATCGTCGCGTGATCAACCGAAATAATCGTCTCAAAAACCTTCTCCAGCTCAAGACGCCTGAAGTCATTATTCGCAATGAAAAGCGAATGCTTCAGGAAGCTGTTGATGCTTTGTTCGATAATGGGCGTCATGGTCGTGCCGTTACTGGCGCAGGAAACCGCCCTCTCAAATCCCTGAGCGATATGCTCAAGGGTAAAAGCGGACGTTTCCGTCAGAACTTGCTCGGAAAACGTGTCGATTATTCCGGACGTTCCGTCATCGTTATCGGTCCCGAGCTGAGCCTGCACCAGTGCGGGCTGCCTAAAAAGATGGCTTTGGTGTTGTTTGAACCGTTCATTATCCGAAGATTGAAAGAACTCGGCTATGTGCACACCGTGCGCTCGGCCAAGAAGATGATCGAACGTCAATCCCCTGAAGTCTGGGATATTCTGGAAGAAGTCACCAAGGGACATCCTGTTCTTTTGAACCGTGCTCCAACCTTGCACCGGCTCTCCATTCAGGCGTTCGAGCCTGTCCTGATTGAAGGTGAGGCGATTCGAGTTCATCCTCTGGTTTGTACTGCATACAATGCGGACTTCGATGGTGATCAAATGGCTGTTCACGTGCCCTTGTCTGTCGAAGCACAGATGGAAGCACGTTTGCTGATGATGGCTCCGAACAACATTTTCAGTCCATCCAGCGGCAAGCCCATCATGACCCCTACCCAGGATATCACCCTGGGTTGTTACTACCTGACAGCCGAACCGCGCGAGTTGAAGAAAAAGAAACAGCGCTTGAGCTTGTTTGGAACCAAGGAAGAAGCGATTTTTGCCTATGACGATGGGGAGTTGAAAACCCATTCACGTGTCATGCTGGTCAATCCGGATTACGGTCAGGACACTGTCTACGGAGACAAAGATAAAAAAGTCATCGAAACCACTGTTGGCCGCGTGATCTTCAGTGAAATCTGGCCATCCAAACTGGGCTTCCCGAACAGGGCTATCGGTAAGGGGCAGATTGGTGACCTGATTTGGAATTGTTACAAGGTATGTGGTCATGACGAAACGGTGGCAACACTCGATCGTTTGAAACAACTTGGATTCCGTGAAGCAACCAAGGCGGGTGTCTCCATTGGTATTGACGACATGATTATTCCTGTTGAGAAGAATCAGGAAATCGGCACAGCTCAGGATCAGATTCAGGAAGTTGAAAACCAATACCGGCGTGGTGTCATTACTCCCGGTGAGCGTTACAACAAGATCATTGATATCTGGACACATTGTACCGACCAGATCTCGAATGTGATGCTTCGCACCCTGCAGATGAACCAGGACAAGGATGAATTCAACCCGGTTTACCTGATGGTTGATTCCGGCGCTCGTGGTAATCGCCAGCAAGTGCGTCAGTTGGCTGGTATTCGTGGTTTGATGGCCAAGCCATCCGGAGATATTATTGAAAAGCCCATTCTCTCCAACTTCCGTGAAGGTCTGACTGTATTGGAATACTTTATTTCCACTCACGGTGCCCGTAAGGGACTTGCTGATACCGCACTGAAGACCGCTGACTCGGGATACATGACCCGTAAGTTGGTGGATGTCGCTCAGGACGTGATTGTCCGTGAAGAAAACTGCGAAACTTCCAACGGTATTTGGGTCTCGGCGATTTACGAGGGTGAAGACGAAGTGGTCAAATTGAGTGAACGTCTTGTTGGTCGTGTCTCCTGTGACGACATTGTTGACCCGAGTGATGTGAAAAACGTCATCGTCAAGGCCAACGACGAAATTGACGAAGTCAAAGCCAAAGCGGTTGACTCCGCAGGCATTGAACGTGTCAAGATTCGCTCTGTTTTGACTTGTGAATCCAATGTTGGTCTGTGCGCCAAATGTTATGGCCGCAGCCTTGCCACCGGTCTGCAGGTTAAGGAAGGCGAAGCAGTTGGCATCATTGCCGCACAATCCATTGGTGAGCCTGGAACACAGTTGACCATGCGGACCTTCCACATTGGTGGAACCGCTTCCCAGATTTTCAAACAACCACAGATCAAGTCCAAACACGTTGCCAAAGTGGTTTACAGTGACCTGCGATGTGTGGAATTGGAAGATGGCAACCACATTGTGCTGAACAAAAACGGTTCACTCCTGTTGCTTGATGAAGAAGGGCGTGAACTTGAGAATCACAATATCATTATTGGATCGGTGATTCTTGTGCCGAACGGTGGCACGGTCAAGAAAGGTCAGACCTTTGTGCAGTGGGATCCTTACAATGTGCCTATTTTGTCAGAACGGGCCGGTTATGTGAAATTCCATGACATCATTGAAGGGGTGACCATGAAGCAGGAAGTGGATGAGGCCACTGGTCAGGAAGCTATGGTTGTTATTGACCATAAGGAGGATCTGCATCCTCAGGTTATGATTCTTGAATCCAAGAACGGCGAAGTGCTTGCCAACTATCCGATTCCTTCCGGTGCTCACATCGTGGTGAATGAAAACACCAAAATACCTGCGGGTGCTCTGATGGCTAAAACACCGCGTAAGACGAGTAAGACCAAGGATATTACTGGTGGTCTTCCACGTGTTGCTGAATTGTTTGAAGCCCGACGTCCCAAGGATGCCGCTGAAATTGCTAAAATGGACGGAATCATTGATTTCGGACCGAGTGTTCGCGGTAAGCGTTGCATTATTATTCGCGATCCGGATTCCGGAACCGAAGAAGAGCATTTGGTTGCCATTGCCAAACACGTCATCGTCTTCAAGGGAGACTATGTCAAGAAAGGGCAACAACTGACCGAAGGACCTGTCGTGCCTCATGAGATTCTGGAAGTGTGCGGGCCTCAGGAACTGCAGGAACATCTCGTGAACGAGGTTCAGGAAGTTTATCGACTGCAGGGAGTGACTATTAATGACAAGCACATCGAAATTATTGTGCGTCAGATGCTCCGTAAGGTGCGCGTTACCGAGCCGGGTGACACCATCTTCCTGTGGGGAGAGCAGGTTGAGAGAACTATTTTTGAGCGCGAGAACAAGCGTGTTGAGGAAATGGGTGGACAACCCGCCGATGCCTCACCGGTGCTTTTGGGGATCACCAAAGCTTCACTGGAAACCGAAAGTTTCCTCAGTGCAGCCTCTTTCCAGGACACCACACGCGTGCTGACGGATGCCGCCACCATGGGTAAAGTCGATTACCTGCGTGGATTCAAAGAAAATGTCATCATGGGACACATTATTCCGGCCGGATCCGGGTATCCCAAACATCGAAACATCAAAGTAAACCCTCTTGTGGAACCACCTGAAATTGAGGAGGAACCAAATCCTGAAGTGGATGAGCCGGTTGCAGGTTGAGGGGTTCGTAACATAAAAAAAAATATTTCAAATAATCTCTTGCATGGAGAAAGGCCTTTGATAATATCTGCCCTCCATTTCTCGGGAGCAGAGACTGGGCTTATTGGAATTTATACTAAAATCGCAAATGCCAACCATTAATCAGCTAGTCCGCAAGGGACGTAAAAAGATTAAAGTGAAGTCGACATCGCCGGCTTTGGAGAATTGCCCGTTTCGTCGCGGTGTCTGTGTTCAGGTTATGACACGTACGCCCAAGAAGCCGAACTCTGCCATGCGTAAGGTGGCCAAAGTTCGCCTGACGAATGGATACGAAGTCATCGCTTATATCCCCGATGAGGGACATAATTTGCAGGAACATAGTATCGTTTTGATACGCGGTGGTCGTGTGAAGGATTTGCCAGGTGTGCGCTACCACGTTGTGCGTGGTGCTTTGGATGCAAATGGTGTCGAAAAGCGTCGCGTAAGCCGTTCTAAATACGGTGTTAAGCGCCCTAAAGAGCAGAAAAAGAGCTAATTTTTATCATTAAGTAATATGTCAAGACGTCGCAGAGCAGTTAAGCGCAAAGTGGTTGCCGATCCTAAATACGGCAGCACGCTGGTCGCCCGCTTGGTAAGCATCCTGATGATCAAGGGAAAAAAGAGCATCGCACAGAAGGTTGTTTACGGAGCCATGGATACATTGGGTGAGAAAAACCCCGCAGCCAGCCCGTTGGATTTGCTGCAGCGTGCAGTGGACAACGCCAAACCCCGACTCGAAGTCAAGCCCCGTCGTGTGGGTGGCGCGACTTACCAGGTTCCCATGGAGGTCCCCACTGAACGGCAGAACGCACTCGCCATTCGCTGGATTGTGAAATTTGCCGGATCCCGAAAAGGGGTGCCGATGGCTGAAGCCCTGGCAAATGAAATCATGGATGCCTATCAAGGGCAGGGTTCTTCCATTCGCCGTCGCGATGAAGTCCACAAAATGGCACAAGCAAACAAAGCATTCGCACATTTTCGTTGGTAAAATATAAATACATTTCGACCCCCTGGTGGTTAGTTGAACACTGCGGGGGCTTTTTATTCTCTATAGACAAAGTTTGAATGAGTAACGCCGCAGTACAAGAACAATCGAGTTTGAATTCGCCTTCCCGCGAATACACGCTCGAGCGTACGCGCAATATAGGTATTGCGGCACACATTGATGCGGGTAAAACGACGACAACCGAACGTATTCTGTTTTACACCGGGCTCATTCATAAGATGGGGGAAGTCCATGACGGTGATACAGTTACTGATTGGATGTCTCAGGAAAAAGAACGTGGCATCACCATCACATCCGCCGCGATCACCTGTTTTTGGAAGCAGGCCGATGATGGCCTGATCAAGTCCCTGGTTGAAGTGCCTCACCGTATCAATATTATTGATACCCCGGGGCATGTTGATTTCACGGCTGAAGTTGAACGTTCCATGCGTGTGCTGGACGGTGCTGTGGCCGTCTTTTGTGGCGTGGCTGGTGTTCAGCCTCAATCCGAAACCGTCTGGCGTCAGGCAACCAAATACAATGTCCCGCGTATCGCATTCGTCAACAAGATGGATCGAACCGGAGCCGACTTTGAAAATGCCGTAAGTGACATGCGCACCAAATTGGGTGCCTATGCCTTTCCGGTTGCATTGCCCCTTGGTGCTGAGGATCAGTTGAAAGGGGTTATCGATGTGGTCAGCCAAAAGGCCGTCGTTTATGATGAGAACGATAAATCGGGTTTGACTTACAGTGTTGTCGATATTCCTGCTGATCAGAAAGACCGTGCCAAGGCGGCTTACGATGAGCTGGTTGAGGGGGTAGCTGAAAAAGACGATCATATCATGGAATGGGTGCTCGAAGAGAAAGCCATTCCGGCCGAAGATCTCAAAGCAGCCATCCGTCGCTTGACCTGCAGTCTGGAACTGGTGCCTGTTCTGGGTGGTTCCGCCTTTAAAAACAAAGGGGTTCATGCCGTAGTTGATGCGGTGATCGATTATCTTCCTTCTCCCGTTGATGTGCCTGCTGCGACGGCCACTGACCTGGGCAAGGAACAGGAAGTTCTCATCAAGGCTGACGATGGTGCAAAATTTTGTGGCTTGGCTTTCAAGCTTTGGACCGATCCATTTGTGGGCAAGTTGGTCTTCATGCGGGTGTATCGGGGAACCTTGAAAAAGGGTGATGCGCTTTTGAACTCCAGAACCCGCAAACGGGAACGTGCCAGCCGATTGCTCATGATTCAGGCCGATAAGCGAACTGAATGTGATGCGGTTTATTCCGGTGACATTGTCGCCATTGTGGGGGTCAGGAATGTGACCACAGGTGATACACTTTGTCATCAGGACTTGGAACTGAGTTTGGAGCCTCCTACATTCCCGGAACCGGTCATTTCCATGGCGATCGAACCCAAAACAAAAGCAGATCGCGAGAAAATGTCGGAAGGTCTGCAGCGGCTTTCTGAAGAAGATCCAACTTTTCGCTGTTTCACCAATGATGAAACAGGCCAGCTCATTATTGCCGGAATGGGCGAACTGCACTTGGAGATTATCCGGGATCGCCTTTTGCGTGAATTTAAAGTGGATGCGAATGCCGGTGCTCCACAAATCGCCTATCGCGAAACCATCACCAAAGATGCAACGGGTGAAGGAAAATTTGTCAGACAATCCGGTGGTCGCGGTCAGTATGGTCATGCCATTATTAATATCCAGCCTGCTGAACGTGGCAAAGGAGTCACCATCGAGAATAAGATTGTCGGTGGTGTGATTCCCAAAGAATTTATTCCGGCGGTCATAGCTGGCATTGAGGAGTCCATCAAGGGTGGCGTGTTGGCCAATTATCCCATGGTGGATGTTTCTGTTCAGATTGTGGACGGCAGTTTCCACGATGTGGATTCGAATGAGCTGGCTTTCAAAATGGCAGGTATCTTTGCTTTCAAGGAAGCAGCGCGCCAGGCTGAAATGATCCTGCTGGAGCCGGTCATGAAAGTGGAGGTCACCACGCCGGATGAATATCAAGGTGATATTCTGGGTGATCTAAATCGCCGCCGGGGAAAGATTGTCAGTATTGACACCAAACCTCAGGCAACCGTTTTAAACTCTGAAGTACCTTTGGCCGAGATGTTCGGATACGCGACTGCGGTAAGATCACTTTCCAAGGGGCGTGCTTCATACTCAATGGAACCTGACAAGTTTGAGCAGGTGCCCGCACAAATTGTGCAAACTATTTTGGATTCGATTACACCCTGGGTGAATCGAGCATAAGAAACAACTATTAACACTCGTTCTTTATAAAATATGGCAGGACAAAGAATACGTATTCGCCTGAAGGCTTATGATCATCGCGTGATTGATCAGTCTGCTCAGGAAATTGTGGAGACCGTCAAGCGGTCAGGGGCACGTGTGGCAGGACCCATTCCCTTGCCGACACGCATTGAAAGGTTCACGGTGACCCGTTCACCTCACGTTGACAAGAAGTCACACGAAACTTTCGAACAACGCACTCATAAGCGTTTGCTGGATATCTTGGAACCCACTGCTAAAACCGTTGACGAATTGAAGAAATTGAATCTTCCAGCGGGTGTGGACATCACCATTAAAATTTAAAGGAAAGACACGAGATCATGTTAGGATTACTTGGCAAAAAATTGGGTCAGACCCGTGTCTATGACAATGATGGAAGCGCTGTGCATGTGACCATTGTCGAATGCGGGCCAAATCATGTCATTCAATGTAAAACGCCTGAAACCGATGGTTACAGTGCCGTGCAATTGGCATTCGATCCTCAGAAGGATCAACGTTTGTCCAAGCCGCGTTTAGGGCATTTTACCAAGCATAAAGCCACCGGATTTAAAAGAATTCGCGAATTTCGTGATTTCTCTCTTGAAGTGAAGTCGGGAGATGTGGTTAAGGTGGAAGACTGCTTCGCTGAAGGGGACTTCGTGGACGCTGTCGGCATTACCAAAGGACATGGTTTCCAGGGTGTGATGAAGCGTTGGAACTTTGGTGGCGGTCGTGCCACACATGGTGCCAAAGGCTGGAAACGCCGTCCTGGTTCCATTGGTTCCGGTTCGACTCCCGGTTGGGTGGCCAAAGGCAAAAAGATGCCTGGCCATATGGGGCAGGTGCGACGAACGGTCCAGAATTTGAAGGTCGTCAAAGTGCACGGTGAGGATAATTTACTGCTCGTTAAAGGAGCTATCCCGGGTGCTGATGGCGATTATATCGTCATTCGTGAGGCCAAGAAAAAGCCCAAACAAACCGCGTAAGACTTAAAAGGGCGAATTAAAGATGAAGATTAACATTCAGAATACTAAAGGCGAATCTCTGGAAGAGTGGGAAATCCCATTCGGCCTGATTGAGGAGGACGACAAAGGCCTCCAAGCCGTGCATGACGCTGTCGTGGCCTACATGGCTTCCCAACGCAGTGGCACTGCTTGCGCCAAGACACGTTCCGAGGTGGCGGGCACTGGTAAAAAACCATGGCGCCAGAAAGGAACAGGCCGGGCACGAGCCGGATCATTCCAGTCGCCAATCTGGCGCGGTGGTGGCGTTGTCTTTGGCCCTCGTCCAAGGGATTTCCGCAAGGATATCAACAAGAAAACCCGCAAGCTCGCCCTGAAAAAAGCGCTGAGCGAACGTATCAAGTCCGGGGAAGTGCTGGTTGTGGATCAAATCAACCTCGATAAACCTCAGACCAAGGCTGTGGTTGAAATCCTCGATAACTTGAAAGTGGATGGAACAGCCCTGTTTGTCATGGCCAATGTCGACGAAAATGTTCAGTTGTCCGCAAGAAACATTCCGTATGTCGGGATCACGACCAGTCAGTCGCTCAACACATACGACACACTTAAATTTGATCGCATCGTCATGACAAAGGATGCGGTCGCAGGATTGGAATCAAGACTTAGCTAATTAGACGGCCATGAACGCATACGATATTATCAAGACGGTACGCGTGACCGAAAAAGGCACAGACCAGTCCCATCATTATAATCAATACACCGTTGTTGCCGATACCCGCGCCAACAAATTCCAAATCCGCGACGCGGTCGAGGAGTTGTTCAAGGTATCTGTTGTTCGTGTGAATACGATCAACGTCAGAGGCAAAAAACGACGTCAGCGCACCAAACAGGCCGGACGTTCCGCGAATTGGAAGAAGGCATTGGTCACGTTGAAGAGCGGTGACAAAATCGAATTAACGTAATCGGGAGAGCAATTATATGGCAGTAAAATCATTTAGACCTTTAACACCAGGTCGCCGATTTCAGACGGTTGCCGATTTTTCCAATCTTACCAAAAAGAAACCGGAAAAAAAGCTGACCAAGATCAAGAAGAAAACCGGCGGTCGTAATTGCTATGGTCGCATCACCGCCCGGGCTATTGGCGGTGGTCACAAACAAAAAATCCGTACGGTTGACTTCCGACGCAACAAGAAGGGTATTCAAGCAGAAGTCATCGCATTGGAATATGATCCCATGCGCTCAGCTCGATTGGCTTTGCTGCAATATTCCGATGGCGAGAAACGCTACATTGTTGCTCCCGTTGGTCTCGAGGTCGGTGCCAAGGTTGAAAGCGGTCCTGATGCGCCCGCCGAAGTGGGGAATGCCATGCCATTGGCCAACATTCCAGTCGGCTCCAGCGTTCACAGCATTGAATTGACCCCCGGTCGCGGTGGGCAGATAGCCCGCACAGCCGGTAGCTTCGCCACGCTGATGTCCCGTGATGGTGATTATGCCCAGATTAAAATGCCATCCGGAGAAATCCGTCGTATTCATTGCAAATGCCAGGCTACCGTTGGCCAAGTTGGCAACACTGAGCATGAGAATATCATCATTGGAACAGCCGGTCGTAATCGTCATCGCGGACGCCGGCCATTGACACGAGGCTCCTGCCGTAACCCCGTTGATCACCCGAATGGTGGTGGTAACGGAAAATCAAAAGGCGGTGGTGGACGTCAGCACCTGGTGTCTCCATGGGGTCTGCTTGCCAAAGGTTACAAAACCCGGCACAAGCACAAAACATCCAACAAATTTATCTTGGTACGCCGTGACGGTCGTCCAAACAAGCTTAAGTAATTTTTGACCTATGGCACGTTCAATCAAAAAGGGATTCTACGTCGACGGCAGTTTGCAGAAAAAAGTCGATAAAATGAATGAAGCGGACAAAAAACGTCCGATCAAGACCTGGTCACGTAGATCGACCATTACCCCGGATTTCGTGGGGCATACCATCAACATTCATAACGGAAAGACATTCGTAACACTGTTTGTCACAGAAAACATGGTAGGACATAAACTCGGTGAGTTTGCCCCTACACGCACCTTCAAGGGTCATGGAGCTCACACAGCGAAAGTGACCAAGTAATCGTATGGAAGTACAAGCCATTACTAAAAATGTCCGCATGTCCGCGCAGAAAATGCGTGAGGTGGTGCGCCAGATTCAAGGCATGAACGCATTGCAGGCTGTCGCCGTGCTGGGTAACGTTCCGCGCAAGTCAGCGCGAGTGGTTGCCAAGACGCTGAAGAGCGCCATCGCAAACGCCGAGCACAACAACAATGCCAGCCCCGAGTCATTGGTCGTTAAAATGGCCGTGGCGGGACAGGGGCCAGTGATGAAGCGATTCATTCCTAAAGCACGCGGATCCGCAGGACCTATTTTGAAGCGCACCTGCCACGTTAAAATTGTAGTTTCCGATCTCAGCTAAGCAAATCATATGGGACAAAAGACCAATCCAATCGGTTTAAGAATCGCTCTCAATCGTGACTGGCGATCCAAGTGGTTCTCCGACAAAAAGAACTTCGGCCAGTTGTTGGCGGAGGATTACCAGATCCGGGCCATCTTGAAGAAGAAGCTTGAAACAGCTGCGGTGCCGCGCATTCAGATTGAGCGTGCTGCCACACGATGCCGCGTCACCATTCACACGGCTCGCCCGGGTGTCGTCATTGGCCGTAAAGGTGCTGAGATCGATAAGATCAAGGAAGAACTTAGTTTGATGACCGGCAAGGAAGTTTATGTGGATATCCAGGAGGTAAAGACACCTGAGCTGGATGCGCAACTGGTTGCCGAGAACATTGCGTTGCAGTTGGAACGACGTGTTTCATTTCGTCGCGCCATGAAGAAGGCCCTTCAGACCACCATGGATTTCGGTGCGGACGGTATTCGTATCCGTTGTGCGGGTCGTCTGGGGGGAGCAGAACTGGCACGTGTTGAGTCATATAACCAGGGACGTGTGCCACTGCATACTTTGCGTGCGAACATTGACTATGGTTTTTCGGAAGCCAAGACCCTTTATGGGATTTTGGGAGTCAAATGCTGGATTTGTAAGGGCGACATCAAAGTGGAAAAAGCGGATCGTAACGCCTATACCGAGACGGTTTAACAACAGGTTTTCAACAATAGAATTTAGAAAGATTGAATTATGCCATTGATGCCATCCAGGGTTAAGTATCGGCGCATGCATCGCGGCAATCGTGCCGGATTGGCACGACGAGGGGCAACCGTTTCATTTGGTGAATACGGTCTGCAGGCCCTTGAGCGTTGCTGGCTTGACAATAAACAGATTGAAGCCGCACGTGTTGCCATTACCCGTAACATGAAACGTCGCGGTAAAGTATGGATTCGGATATTCCCACACAAATCCTATACCAAGAAGCCCCTCGAAGTTCGAATGGGTAAAGGTAAAGGACCTCTCGAAGGTTGGGTGGCTGTTATCCGGCCGGCAAACATTTTGTTCGAAGTGGACGGTGTGCCCGAAAACGTGGCTCGTGAATCCTTCCGATTGGCTGCCGCCAAACTCCCCATTCGCACCAAATTCATCTCAAGACATAGATAATCAATAATATGGCGGTTAAATTTTCAGAAGTTGTCGAGTTGTCCAAGCCTGAGTTGCTGGCTAAGTCGCATGAATTGCGGCAGGAATTGTTCAATTTAAAATTACAGAAAGCCAGCAGTCAGTTGGAAAAACCATCCCGCTTGCGCGACTTGCGTCGCGGCATAGCCAGAGTCGAAACCCAACTGTCTGTCTTGCGCCGACAAGAAGCACAACAATAATTTATAAACAAATGTCTGAAGAGAACAATCAACGCGGGCATCGCAAGTTGCGTATCGGAGAGGTGATCTCCGATAAGATGAACAAAACCATTGTCGTACGGGTGCGTCGCCGCATTCGCCACGCACGGTTTAAAAAGATCATTACTGTTTTCAGCAAGTGCTACGTTCATGATGAGCGCAGCGAAGCGAAAATCGGGGATCACGTTCGCATCCAAGAAACCCGCCCCTTGTCTAAAAACAAGTGCTGGCGTTTGGTGGAAGTGACGCATAAAGCTGAAGTCTGATCTAACGGAATTACACACATATGTTACAGTTACGCTCAATTTTAAATGTCGCCGACAATACTGGCGCCAAGAAGGCCTCCGCGATCGCCGCTCTCGGCAAGACGCAACGCTATGCCAAGATAGGAGACGTTCTTAAAGTGCATATCAAGGAAGCTGCTCCCGACGGGTCGGTTAAGAAAGGTGACGTTGTCAACGCCGTTGTCGTGCGCACCAAAAAAGCCATTCGTCGTCCGGACGGTTCCGTTCTGCGATTCGATTCCAACGCCGTGGTCATCATTGACAAAGACAAAAACCCAAAAGGCACGCGTATTTTCGGCCCTGTTGCCCGTGAATTGCGCGAGAAACGTTTCATGAAGATTGTTTCCCTGGCCCCCGAAGTTATTTAAACACCATGCCCACTAAATTTCATGTAAAACGCGGCGATGAAATCGTTGTCATCGCAGGAACCGAAAAAGGTAAGCGCGGAAAAATTATCCAGGTGGTGCCCAAGAAGGAGCGCGTCATTGTGGAAGGCATCAACATGATCAAAAAACACGTTCGCCGCAACCAGGAACACCCGGAAGGTGCCATTCTGGAGCGTGAGGGTTCCATTCATATTTCCAATGTGATGAAAGCCGAACGTTACGACGCCAAACGCGCCAAAGCATAATCCTTTTCATTGCTGATAAACTGGTCCTATGAAACCAAGACTTTACGAAAAATACGTTAATGATATCCGTCCGAAACTGATCGGCGACGGTAAGTTTAAGAATATCCATCAGGTTCCCGCCATTTCCAAGATTGTCATCAATATGGGGGTTAGCGGTATGATGGAAAAAGGTGCCCTTGAAAATGCTGCCGCCGACTTGACCACCATTACGGGTCGCAAGCCTGTGATGTGTTTGGCGCGGAAGAGTGTGTCCAACTTCAAATTGCGGGCCGGACAAGCCATCGGTTGCAAGGTTACTCTGCGACGTGATGTCATGTGGGAATTCTTTGACCGTCTGGTGACAGCGGCATTGCCCCGTATTCGTGACTTCCGTGGCATACCGAAGCGATCATTTGATGGCCGCGGGAATTATTCGCTCGGTATCAATGACCAAAGTATTTTCCCCGAAATTGAATTGGATAAAGTCAAACGTCAGCAGGGTATGGACATTACCATTGTGACGACTGCTGCCAATGATCAGGACGCCCGCGAACTCCTGACCATGATGGGCATGCCTTTTACCAAGTAATTTACACAGCATTTAAAAAGACAAAGACCTATGGCAAAATCCGCTTGGAAAGAACGAAACAAGAAAAAGCAGCGCACCGTTGATAAATACGCTGAACTGCGCGCCGAACTGCGTGCGAAGAGGGACTATGAAGGACTGGCTCAGTTACCACGTAACGCAAGCCCGACCCGTGTCGTGAATCGTTGTAAAATTACTGGTCGTCGTCATGGCTATTTCCGCAAGTTTGGCGTTTCACGTCTTACGTTTAGAGAAATGGCTCTGCACGGTTTGATCCCAGGCGTCACCAAAGCCAGCTGGTAAAGAAAGTTTGATAGATTTATGGATCCTATTGCCGACATGTTGACTATTTTACGCAATGCCAATTCGGCCCTGTTGCCCAAAGTGCAAATGCGTCATTCCAGAGTCAAGGAAAGTATAGCAGATATCCTGAAAGCTGAGGGATACATCTCCGGGTACAAAGTAAGCGGAGACTCAATCAAGAAACTTGAAATCGAACTCAAGTTTAACGGACGTAAGGGTGTGTTTGCCGGACTGAAGAAAGTCAGCAAGCCCGGGCTGAGACGTTATGTCGGAGCCACGGATATTCCCAAAGTATTGGGCGGAATGGGGATTGCCATTGTTTCTACGTCGCAGGGTCTCATGACCGGGACGAAAGCTCGCAGAAACAACATTGGCGGTGAACTGTTGTGCTACATTTGGTAAACAATTTAAGGATAAAGACACATGTCACGCATAGGTAAAATTCCAGTCGATATTCCTGAAAAGGTAAAAGTCAACGTTAAGGATCAACACATCGATGTTGAGGGCCCCAAGGGTAAACTGTCTTGGGACTTTCCTTCCCGCGCTTCGGTAGCCGTCAATGAAAACCAAGTAGTTGTCTCACGGGCAAATGACGAAAAAGAGTCCAAAGCCATGCATGGCTTGACTCGTTCATTGATTCAAAACATGGTCATTGGTGTCAGCACCGGCTATGTTAAGCAGTTGGAAATCCAGGGTGTTGGTTTTAAGGCGGCACTGGCCAATAAAGTAATCACCCTTAATCTGGGCTATTCCCACGAGATCAAATACCCAGTACCGGATGCGATTGAGATCACCATCGAAGAAGGCGGTACCAAAGTTAAAATCGAAGGTCCTGACAAACAAGTTGTAGGTCGAGTAGCGGCAGAAATTCGTAGCTACTATCCTCCCGAGCCATACAAAGGCAAAGGCGTTCGTTATAGTGACGAGCAGGTTAAACGTAAGGAAGGTAAGACCGTCCAGTAATTTTAGTTGGCACATCGTTCACGGCAAAATCCGTGTTCAATATATCCATGAAAACAAATTCCCACATAGTAAAGGTTCAGAAACGCCGCTGGCGTACCCGCAAGAAGGTTATCGGCACCGGAGAACGCCCTCGTATGAGCGTTCGTTTCACCGGTAAAAATATCTACGTTCAATTCATCGACGATTCCAAAGGTCACACTTTGGCATCTGTCTCTACTTTACACAAATCAGTGGAGGGACGTGAAAACCTGAAAGCAAACGTTGCCAGTGCTGAAAAGCTCGGCGTTCAGGCTGCGGAATGTGCCAAGGCGGCAGGCATTGAAAAAGTTGTCTTCGATCGCAGTGGAGCCAAATACCATGGGAAAGTGAAAGCCCTGGCCGATGCAGCGCGCAACGGTGGCCTCATTTTCTAATACAGACAGCATTTAATATATAGGAGAGTCATCGTGGCTGAAAATCAAAATCAAAATAGAAATCAGAACCCCAGAGATTCACGTGGATTCGGCCGTGGAGGTGGTGGTGGACGCGGTAATCAGAGAAGAGGCCGCGGTCGTGATAACCAGAACCGACAAGGTGGTGAAGACAATGGTCCTGAATTGTTCGAAAAGGTTATTTACATCAACCGTTCCTCAAAGGTTGTCAAGGGTGGTCGTCGTTTTAACTTCAGCGCACTGGTTGTTGTCGGTGATCGTGAAGGAAAAGTGGGACTGGGATTCGGTAAAGCCAGTGAAGTGGCCAGTGCCATTAAAAAAGGTAGTGACAATGCCCGTCAGCAAATGGTGAGCGTTTCGCTCCGGAACGACACCATTCCCCACGAGGTGAATTCTGTCTTTGATGGTGCCAATATTTTGTTGAAACCTGCTTGCCAGGGAACAGGTGTTATTGCCGGTAAGGTGGTTCGCTCTGTGCTGGACGCGGCAGGTGTTTCCAATGTGTTGTCCAAATCATTGGGATCGAAAAATGCAGCCAACGTTGCCAAGGCAACACTACAGGCATTGCGTCAACTTAAATTGAAGAAGGATATCTACGCAAAACGTGGAATGGAAATCCGTCCTTCAGCCCCGGCAAGCACCGAGGCAGCACCGGCAGAAGCAGCTGCGGTGGAAACGACAGAAGCAGTATAAGGAAATATTTATGCGACTACATGATTTAAAACCTCAACCAGGTGCCAAGCACCGTAGAAAACGTCTCGGCCGTGGTGAAGGCAGTGGACTGGGTAAGACCAGTGGACGCGGACATAAAGGTCAGCGCGCACGTTCCGGCGGTACGGTTCGTGAAGGTTTCGCGGGGGGACAGATGCCCATTTATCGCCAGTTGCCAAAACGCGGTTTCAACAACGCCGACCACACCATCTACTACATTCCGGTCAATGTTTCCGACCTTGAGCGGTTTGATGCGGATGCAGTCATTGATGTGGAAGCGCTTCAAAAAGCTGGTTTGGCTTCCGGTAAGGGACAAGGGATCAAGATTCTTGGTCAGGGTGAGCTCACTAAAAAGCTGACCGTCAAAGTGCAAGCTTTCAGTGCTTCTGCCAAACAGAAGATTGAAGCGGCCGGTGGTGCCTGTGAAGTCGTGGATCGCATTCCTAAAACGGGCCCGCGCGCTCTCTAATCGATCGATTAACCCATGCTAGCGTCCATTTTTAACACATTCAGCAACTGCTTCAAGATTCCCGAACTGAAATCGAGAATCATTTTCACCCTGCTGTTGCTCTGCATTTGCCGACTCATTTCCCTGGTTCCCGTACCGGGTTTGGATGGTGCCGCACTGTCGGAGTTCCTTGCCGAAGCGGCGCAGAAAAACAACAACAGTTTGCTGGGAATGTACAGCCTGTTTACAGGTGGTGCCCTCGAACGATGTGCCATCGGTTCCCTGGGTATCATGCCATATATCAGTGCAACCATCATTATTCAATTGATGACTGCAGTACTGCCTGGCTTGAGTAAACTTGCTCGAGAAGAAGGTGGTCGTGCAAAGATTGTTCAATATGGGCGTTACTTGACGGTGATTCTCTGTCTGGGGCAGGGGTTCGTCATGGCATTGGGATGGGAAAAACCCGAAGTGTTATTCCAGGGTTTTACCGGAGATCTTGTGCTATCTGATTCTCTCATTTGGTATCGCATTCAGACCGTAATGGTTTTGACCACGGGAACCCTGCTCTTGATGTGGTTGGGTGAGCAAATTACGGAACGCGGTATTGGAAACGGTATCTCATTGGTTATCACAATTGGTATTCTGGCGCGTCTTCCCGACGCAGTTAGTCAGGTATACCGCATGTTCTTCCCGGTTGAAGGTGTCGAAGCGCAGTGGAACCCTGCCCACTTTATCGCCATGCTGGTGATTTTTGCCGCGGTAACCGCTCTCGTTATTGCTGTCACTCAGGCACAACGTAAAATTCCTGTTCAGTATGCTCAACGGGCGGTTGGCCGGAAGGTTTACTCCGGAGGCAGTTCGTTCATGCCGTTGCGTGTCAATTATGCGGGTGTGATGCCCATTATCTTTGCCCAGGCCATCTTGATGTTTCCTGATAAAATCTTCTCTACCTTGGGGCGGATTACAGAAATCAAGATCTTTGATGAGATCAGCGCTTTGATCACCTATGGAAGTGGTGGCTACATGTTGCTCGAGGGTTTGATGATTTTGTTTTTCTCTTACTTCTGGGTGGCGACACAGTTCAATGAAATTCAGATCGCCGATGATTTGAAGAAGTATGGTGGTTACATTCCAGGTGTTCGTCCCGGAACGGCAACCAGTGACTTTCTGCATCGCACGATGAGTCGCATTACTTTTGCAGGAGCCATGTTCCTGACTGGAATTGCCATCATTCCGCTCGTTTTGACGCGTGCCATGAACATTCCTTTTGCGGCGGCAACCTTCTTCGGCGGCACCAGTCTGCTGATTACTGTAGGTGTTGTCCTGGATACAATGCGGCAAATGGAATCCCACTTATTGACCCGTCATTACGACGGTTTCCTTAAGAAAGGGAAGATCAAAGGCCGTTTTTAATCAGGTGGTGTTACACCATCCCCCATATGCCTTAATTTCCTCAACTGTTTACTATGATTCGTCCGAAAAACGACAAGGAAATTGAGGGTATGCGAGAAGCTGGGGCTTTGGCAAATGCAGTGTTGCTGGATGTCGCCAAAATCATACAGCCAAGTATTTCCACCCGTGAAATCGATGAGTATGCAGCTCGTCGAATCGAGGACTACGGAGGGAAATCCGCGTTTCTCGGTTATCGCGGGTATCCATGCTATACATGCATCTCGGTGAATGAAGAAGTGGTTCACGGGATATCCGGTGGCCGTATTGTTCAATTTGGTGACATCATCAGTTTGGATGTCGGAGTTGTCTACAACGGTTTCATTGGGGATAACGCACTGACGGTAGCCGCAGGTGGCTGTGACATGGAAGTGCAGACATTGATGGATGTGACAGAAAAGTCGCTTCATGAAGGGATCGCCCAAGCGGTTGCGGGGAATCGTGTGGTGGATATTTCCCGCGCCATACAAAAGCACGTTGAAGCAAATGGGTTCAGTGTTGTGAGGGAATTTGTGGGGCACGGTGTAGGGCGAAAGATGCATGAAGAACCGCAAATACCTAATTTTGTCGATGGTGGACCTTCGCCCAAATTAAAAGCGGGTATGACGATCGCCATTGAGCCCATGGTGAACATGGGAGGGCCTGAGGTCATCGTTCAGCCGGATGGTTGGACAGTGATTACTCGGGATGGTAAGCAGTCTGCTCATTTTGAGCACACCGTTCTTGTAACGGACGGTGAACCGGAAATTTTAACATGCGCGACCCGGATGCATTCGAAAGTCGAGGCATCGTCCTGAGCAAGCTTGGGGATGACCGGTTGCTGGTTGAAATGCCAAATGGGCACCACGTTTTTGGTGTGGTGCCAAAAAAATCAAAATTTAAATTGTCAGAGGTTAACATAGGCGATAAGATCGCCATTTTCTTCTCGCCAGCTGATATGGCGAGAGGGACCATTATAGATGGATATCAGTGATTTATGAAAGTTAGAGCGTCAGTGAAAAAACTTTGCGAGCATTGTCGCATTATCCGCCGAAAAGGCATTGTTCGCGTGATTTGCACAAATCCGCGTCATAAACAGCGACAAGGCTGATTGGAAGGTAATAGATTATGGCAAGAATCATGGGTGTAGACATTCCCGGACACAAGCGCATCGATATTGCGCTGCGATACATGTATGGTATCGGTCCGGCCGTTTCCAACGAAATCATCGAAGCGACAGGTATCAATCCGGCCACACGCGCCAAGGACCTGTCTGAGGACCAGCTCTCCAAGATCGTTCATGCGATTCAGGAAGGCCAGTATGTCATCGAGGGTGATTTGCGTCGGGAAATCAGCATGAACCTCAAGCGACTCCAGGCTATCCGCTGTTATCGTGGCATTCGTCACATTCGCGGTTTACCTGTTCGAGGACAGCGCACATCGACAAATGCTCGATCACGAAAAGGACCTCGTAAGACTGTGGGTATCCAACGTAATCCGAACGCTAAATCCGGTATCCATTAAGGCTTTTATCTGAATTAGACTATGGCAGACGAAGAACAAAAGAAGGTTGAAGCAACTGAGGCTGAAAAAGCCCCTTCAGCCGAATCCGCACCTAAAGCGGAAGCTCCAAAAGCAGAAGCACCCAAAGCTGAAGATAAAAAAGCAGCTGAAGCAAAAGGCGGAGACAAACCTGAGCAGGATGGCCCTGCCGCTGCTGATGCACCTTCCGCAGCCGAGCTTCTTTCAACTGATCTTGGACCCGCCAAAATTATCAAGGCCAAGGGTTCGAAGAATGTTGTATCAGGTGTTGCTACCATTTGCGCAACTTTCAACAACACGCTGGTGTCCATATCTGACATGCATGGAAATGTGGTCAGTTGGTCATCCGCCGGTAAAGTGGGTTTCCGGGGATCGCGCAAGAGCACCGCATTCGCAGCTCAACAGGTCGCACAGGATGCAGGCCGTGCCGCGATGGCTCACGGTTTGAAGGAAGTCGAAATCAAGGTCAAAGGACCTGGATCCGGGCGTGAATCCGCCATTCGTGCCTTACAGGCCATCGGATTGGAAATTAACTCCATCAAAGACGTTACTCCGGTACCACACAACGGTTGCCGCCCGAGAAAGAAACGTCGCGTCTAAAGAATAGGAATTTTTAAGTATTATGGCTCGTTATACCGGACCCAAAACGAAAATCAGCCGCCGATTTGGCATGCCCATTTTTGGGCCTTCCAAATACCTGGAACGCCGCAATTACGGTCCAGGGATGCATGGACCTCGCTCACGCCGCAAGAACACTGAATATGCCCTGGGCTTGATGGAGAAGCAGAAGTTTCGCTACTTCTACGGCCTGCAGGAAAAACAGTTCCGTGCCGTCTATGAAACCGCCCGCCGCCGTAAAGGTGTGACCGGCGAGACAATGCTTCAAATCCTCGAAACACGTTTGGACAACGTCGTCTATCAACTTGGATTTGCCAGCAGCCGACCTGCTGCCCGCCAGATGGTCAGCCATGGTCATGTTCAGGTTAATGGTAAGAAGGTTGATATTTCCAGTTATGCTCTTCAGGTGAACGACGTGGTGGAAGTTAAAAACTCCAGCGTGTCCCGCCAGATGGCGACAAAGAACATGGAGTTGTCCACCAGCCGCCGTGTGCCGGAATGGTTGCATCTTGATCGTGACTTCTTCAAAGGAGTGGTCATGCGCGTTCCTTCCAAGGATGAAATCCAACCCATTGGAAACGAACAAACTGTCATCGAATTTTATTCCCGATAATAACAACACAAATTCAGTTATATGGGCTTTCAAATGTTCGGGATACCATTTGAGAGCCAGATTAAAACTGTTACCCAATTAAAAATATGCCAGTAAGACTAGGTCGTTTTGAAATGCCCAAGCGGTTGACCAAAGATGAGGAAACCGCAACGGATACATTCGCGAAATTCATCGCCGAACCCTTTGAAACCGGATACGGACACACCATCGGTAACTCCATCCGACGTGTGCTGTTGTCATCTCTTGAAGGTGCCGCCATCACGTCTGTGAAGATTGATGGAGCCATGCATGAGTTCGCGGTGGTTGAAGGTGTGGCTGAAGATGTGACGGACATTGTGCTGAACCTGAAAAAAGTGAAGTTCATTAGTCACTCACGCGATCCTCAAACTGTCTTGCTGAGTGTCAACAAGGATGGTGCCGTCACGGCGGCTGATATCCAGTTGAATCAGAATCTCGAACTCGTCAATCCTGACCAGCATATCTGTACGCTGGACAAGAAGAAGAAATTTGAGATTGAAATTGAAGTCAAGGTAGGCCGCGGTTTTTGTCCAGGTGACGAGAACAAAAAGGCGGATCAGGCCATTGGTGTGATTCCTATTGACTCCATTTTCTCTCCTGTCAGTCGCGTTCGTTATTCTGTCGAAAGTGCACGTGTCGGACAACGCACTGACTATGATAGTTTGATCATGGAGGTTACGACTGATGGTCGTATTACTCCGGATGACGCGCTGACACAAGCCTCTGCGATTCTGCAGCATCATCTCGACGTTTTCGTCGGCTATGACAAGAATGCTGTTGAGTTTGAGGAAGTGGTCGATCAGAAGGATGACGAGAAGTCCCGTATGAAGAAACTTCTCAACATGAGCGTCAACGAAATTGAACTCAGTGTCCGTGCCGCCAACTGCCTGAACAACGCCAACATTACGACCGTGGGTCAGTTGGCCATCAAGTCCGAGGCAGAAATGCTGAAGTATCGTAACTTTGGTAAGAAATCCCTCAACGAAATTAAAGACAAGTTGACTGGTCTCGGGCTGTCACTTGGAATGAACATTGATCCCGCGCTTCTGGATTCCAAGGAAGACTTCAGCGCCTTAGAGTAGAAAATTTAACAAGCTGTTTACATGAGACATTTAAAACGAAATGCCAAACTCGGCCGCAAAGGCGCTCATCGAAACGCGATGCTGGCGAATATGGTATGCAGTTTGATCAAACACAAACGCGTTACCACCACCCTGGCCAAGGCAAAAGCTGTTCGGCCGGTTGTTGAAAAGATGGTGACCCTTGGCAAGAAGGGATCCATCCATCACCGTCGTTTGGCTGTTTCCAGATTGCACCAGGAAGATGCGGTACAAATTCTTTTCAACGAAATCGCACCACAACATCAGGATCGTGCCGGTGGTTATACCCGTATCATCAAGTTGATGGATCGCCGCGGCGATGCCGCTCAGATGGCTATCATCGAATTTGTTGAAGAAGGTGGTGCCGCAGTGGCTTCCACGGATGATTCTTCAGCAAAAGCTGAAGCTGCTCCAGCCGCCGCAGAGGAGTCTGCCAAGGTTGAGGAAACCGCCTCCGAGGAAGAAACCAAGGCTGAAGCAAGCGAAGAAGCACCCGCCGCTGAAGCTGATGCGGAGTCGAATGAGGAAGCCTCAGACGCACCCGCTGAAGGTGAGGATAAGAAAGAATCCTGATAAGGTATCTTACTTTTTATTGATCAATGCCCGTTTCTCCGCAAAGGGAAACGGGCTTTTTCTTTACCGGGTGCGCTTGTCTTTTTTGTATTCCACATGTCCGTCCAGCATGAGACGGTTTCTTCCCATAGGGTGGACCGCTCTGCCTCGGATGGTTTCATCAATACTGTCAATGGTGGAAGGATAGTAGACATCCACCATTAGTTCGACATCAGTTGGGCCATTTGGGATGCCAATGAAAGGATTGGCTTCTTTGCGCAGGTGTTGAATGATCTGGTTTTCAGTTTTGCCCCAAAAATTGTCGAGAGGAATCTCCTCGTCTGCACGGTCAAAACGCCACATCCAATAACCAGCCAAGGGAGCATTGGTTTCCGTGCCCATCGGTTGTACTGAAGATATCGCTTTTCCCAACGGTGATTTGCGAATGCTCGGGCACATCCATATTTTTTGTGAGCCAACATAATTACTGAGGATTAACCCGGCCCAACCACTCCGTGGATCGGAAGGGGGCCATGAAGTCCAGGGGCGGTAACCTCCGGCCAATGAGTGTTTCAAATCCCGTCGATCGGGAAACCGTTCTTCATGATCCGATCGATACATTCGGAATCCCAGATCGATTTGACGCATGTTGGAGACACAGACGATCCGGTTGGCCTTTTTTTTGGCGCTGCTCAATGCCGGAAGGAGCATGCCCGCCAGTATGGCTATGATGGCAATGACAACCAGCAATTCGATCAGGGTGAATCCATGATCGCTTTTAGTTGTTTTGAATTTTGTGCAGGGGAGGAGATTGATCATGATTGTGGCAGAGCAAAGGCAACATAGGTCACGCCTGATTTTGTGTTCATTTTTCCGCCACCGCAGGCGATGACGACATACTGCCTGCCATTTGCTTCGTAAACGGATGGTGTGGCATAACCTCCGGCAGGCAGTTTTGTTTCCCAAAGCAACTCTCCGGTTGATTTGTCGAATGCTCTGAATGATTCGTCTTTTGAAGCTCCAATAAAAACCAATCCCCCGGCGGTCACTGCGGGGCCGCCATAGTTTTCGGTTCCGGTTGGAGAGAGACCTCTTGCCTTCAGGTCGGCAAATTCACCCAATGTGACCTGCCAGGCGATACGGCCGGCTTTCAGATCGATCGCATTCAAGGTGCCCCAGGGCGGTTTGATGGCGGGGTACCCATCAGGATCCAGAAATCGATTGTATCCGGTATGTGAATAGGGTTCGCGTTCGTTGTTTTTCTTTTGATCGATTTCTTTTGTTTCAGTGCGAGCAGGTGCTGATGACCCGGTTTCACCCAGCAGGTATTGAGCGATGGCGGTTTTCTCAGGCAGGGTCAGGAATCCGAAGGCAGGCATGAGTCCTTTCCCCAGGCTCATTTGGTCGATGATTTGTTGAGTGTTCATCTTTTGTTTGATGTCGACCAGGGGTGGGTATGTTTTTTGAGGGTCTCCCACGCGATCCATCCCATGACAAATGGCGCAAAGTCTTTGGTATAGGAATGCGCCATCGGTTCGAGCCGAAGATTTGTTTTTGTTTTGAATTTCAACCATGGTCAGGATCCATGGCATTTCGTTGGCGTTGACATAGAGGTATTCGTTTTCGGGATCCCATGCTGCTCCACCCCATTCTCCTCCGCCGTCAAATCCGGGAAATATCACCGTTCCGACCTCGCTGGGTGGAACAAACTGACCGCCGCTTCGCACCGAAAGCAGTTTTTCGAGCATTTGATCGTGTGTTTCGGGTGAGAGTCTGGATACATCCTTGGGCTCAAATGCCTGCCTGGCAAAGGGAGGTGGTGAGCTTGGGATGGGTTGTGTCGGCCAGGCTTGTTCGTCCATCAGGTCTGAAGGCGGGAAAGGACGTTCTTCGATGGGGAAGATGGGCTTTCCGGTTTCGCGATGAAACAAAAAGACATGGCCTGATTTGGTGATCTGGGCGACAGCGGGGACTTTTTCCTGGTTGATGGTTAATTCCACGAGGTTGGGGGAGGCTGGAAGGTCCCTGTCCCAAAGGTCGTGATGAACGATTTGATAATGCCAGACTTTTTCGCCCGTGGTGGCATTGAGCACCAGCAAGCTGTTCCCGTATAAATTTTGTCCGATGCGATTCCCTCCCCAGAAGTCAAAGGCAGGCGAACCGGTAGGGCAGAAGACCCAGCCTCGACTTTCATCGATGGCGAGTCCACTCCAGGCATTGGCGCCACCAGCGGTTTTCCATGCGTCTTGAGGCCAGGTATCGTGACCTTCTTCCCCAGGGTGAGGGATGGTGTGAAAAACCCATGTCATTTCGCCGGATTCGACATTGTAGGCCCGGATGTAGCCCGGAGCAGAGGGGCCCGGGCCTTCGCCGACGCGGGTTCCCAGGATCAACAGGTTCTGGTAAATGGATCCAGGGGTGTTGGAGAGGATGAATAGTTTTTCAGGATCTCTTTCCAATCCTTGCCTCAAATCCACACGGCCTTTGTCTCCAAACTCGCTGATTGGTTTGCCTGTGGCCGTATTGAGAGCATATAGCCAGTGGCTGGCGGTGAACAGAATGCGGCTTTGGTCTCCTTTACTCCAAAAAACAACACCGCGGTTCACTCCGATCGAATTGCCCTCTTTGAATGGATCGAATGTCCACTTTTCAGCACCTGTAGCAGCATCGAGCGCGAACACTTTGAGTGTGGGGGAAGTGCCGTATAGAGTGCCATCTGCTATCAGGGGATTGCACTGGATCTGGGAGCGTTTTGCGGAATCAGGTTCCGATTCGTATTCCCAGGCTTTCGTCAATTGCGCGACATTGCCACGATGTATTTGTTTGAGCGGGGAATATTGTGAGTTTGCCAGGTCGCTTCCAAAGTGGCGCCACTCACTGGTTGCGCACAGGGAACGAAATGTCCATGTGCTTGAGGCTATAACCAGAACTGCGAGCGCCCATCTCGATCCCGGGACAAAAGAATGGTTCATTAAGGAACGTGTCACGGGGGCAGTATAGGCACTGATCGTGAAAAGGAAAGGTGAAGATCAGTGGTCAAAGATGAAGATCTTCAAAATTATCACTTGTCACCTTGGTCTGTTTGAATTACTACATTTCTTCCTGCATTTGCCGGCAAGGCAAATTTCGGTCATGCCAGAGTAGCTCAGTGGTAGAGCAGAGGACTCATAAGCCTTTGGTCGGGGGTTCAAATCCCTCCTCTGGCACCATCTTTTTCAAAATTTTTCACCTTCGGGCATTCATGTTCGACAAGCACGATGGATTGTTTTACGGATCTCCCGCGCGACAAACCGTCCCCAGGCTGAGGAATTTCCTTTCACTATCTCTTTCTGGCCTTATCGTTTTGCCCGAATGAAAGTGTTGGTGACTGGTTCAAGTGGATTGATCGGTTCGGAGGCTGTCAGGCTCCTGGACCGTTCCGGGCATGCGATTGTCGGTGTGGACAATAATATGCGGCGTGAATTCTTTGGTCCAGGCGGGGATACGACGTGGGTCTTGGAACGTCTGCGTAACACGACCCAATCGTTTTCGCATCACTCACTGGACATTCGTGACCGGGAAAAGGTGTTGGATCTGTTCAAGGCGGAGCGTTTCGATCTGATTATCCATTGCGCGGCACAACCCTCGCATGATAAGGCCAAGGAAATTCCATTCATCGATTTCGATGTGAATGCGGTTGGAACGCTTAATCTCCTGGAAGCAACCCGTCAGACACAGCCCGAATCCGTGTTTATTTTCATGTCGACCAACAAGGTCTATGGTGACGCTCCCAACGAGATTCCCCTGAAGGAACTTCCCACACGATGGGATTACGAGCGTGAATCGGATTTTCATGGAGTGAGTGAATCGTGTCGGATCGACCGGACCATGCATAGTTTGTTTGGGGCGAGCAAAACGGCTGCGGATGTGATGGCTCAGGAATATGGGCGTTACTTCGGCATGAATGTCGGTGTGTTTCGTGGGGGATGCCTGACCGGGGAACATCATTCCGGCGTGCAACTACACGGTTTTCTTTCTTATCTCGTCAAAGTCGCCAAAGCAGGTGAAACGTATTCCATACTGGGGTATAAGGGAAAACAGGTGCGAGACCAGATCCATAGCGAAGATGTGATCAATGCATTTCTGGCCTTTGCTGAAAACCCGAGGCCTGGCGAAGTTTACAATCTGGGTGGTGGCCGGGGCAACAGTGCCTCTATATTGGAGTGTGTGGAGAAAATTGAACACTTGATTGGCCGTGGCGTTCAAACGCGGTATGTGGATGAAAACCGAAAGGGAGATCACATCTGTTATATGTCTGATTTGCGCAAATTTCGGTCCGATTTTCCAAAATGGAAATTGGAATGGTCGCTGGACCGCATTCTTGAGCGCATGATCGATCAAGTACCCTCATGATCCCGACTGACTTGAAATGTTTTCATATTCTTGGAACCCCGGTCAGGGCGACCTCATATGAGGAACTGACCGCGTTCTGCCAGTCCAGAGTCAAGGATACTTCAACCTTCTCGGTTGATTTCACCAACACCCAGATTGTCACCATGCGGCAGTTGGATAAACGGTTTCGGGAAGAAACGTCCAAGGTGGATTATTTTATTCCGGACGGCATGCCATTGATCTGGTGTTTGAATCTGCAAAAAGCGGGACTTTCTGACAGAGTGTATGGTCCGACATTCATGCGTTATTGCGTGACGCATTCCCCTGAGCCTTTTACGCATTATTTTCTGGGTGGTTCGGAAGAATGTCTGGAGAAACTGGAAGCATCCTTTCGCAAATGGCAACCCAAGGTTCGAATCATTGGCAGGCATCACGGATACTTCAAAGAAGAAGATTCCGCGCGGATTGTGGGCGAGATCAACCGACTTTCGCCCGACTTTGTTTGGGTTGGGTTGGGGACTCCCAAGCAGCAGGCATGGATTCATCGGCATAAGGATGCCATTCAGCGAGGGGCCGTGCTGGCGGTTGGATTTGCATTTGATGTGAACGCCGGGACCAAACCCGATGCGCCGCTCTGGATGCAGCGCAATGGTCTAGGGTGGGTATACCGCCTTTGCAGCGAACCCAGACGGCTTCTGGGGCGATATGCTTACTACAATTCCATGTTTCTTTATTTACTCCTCAAAGGGTGGCTGACCGGCACGGCTTGGAATGCAAAATCAGGTAATTAGATTGTGTTACCATTCATCGTTTTATTAATATCCTTTCTTTGTCTGAGCAAAATGTCCTTAAAGCAGTCAAAGACATAATTAATCGTTTTTTTCATGGAAAACACAAAGACCAGAGAGCCTGGTCAGAATTTATTTTTGGAGATCCTCAGCGATCTGGGCAGTTTATGGCGTAAGCTTCCGCACAAACCGGTGTTTATCGTCGGTTTTCTGGCGTGGGGACTTCTGTTCCAAATGTTGGGAAATTCCACGTTTGGATACATCGACACCGCGTCTGTCTATCATTGGATGTACAATGCTTATAACGCCAAATTGTCTGAAGATGGCCATGGTAACCTGATTCCATTTGCCGTGATTGCCTTGCTGATATGGAAGCGCAAGGAGTTGTTGAAATTTGAATACATGGCCTGGAACCCCGGTCTTGCGCTTCTGGCACTGGGACTTCTGTTTCACATCGTCGGATTTATGGCCCAGCAAACGCGTCTTTCTGTTTTGGGATTGTTTGTCGGATTGTATGGTTTGATGGGCTATTGTTGGGGGAAAGCTTGGTTGAAAGCCATTTTCTTTCCTTATGTATTGTTTTTGTTTTGTGTGCCGATTGGTTCACTTGCCCAGCCGCTGACTTTTCCCTTGCGGGTGTTTGTCAGTGCTTTGGCAGTAGGGTTTTCGGATCATATCCTTCAGATCGATGTCATGCGCCAGGGAACCTATATCATGAACGGTGCGGGCACGTTTCGCTATGATGTGGCTCCCGCTTGTAGTGGCATCAACAGCCTGATGACGCTGGTGCCGCTGACCCTGGCATTCGGATTTATTGCTTATCAAACAGCGTGGAAGCGGATCTTTCTCCTCTTTACGTCCATTCCGCTGGCCATAGCAGGGAACACCCTGCGCCTCATCATGGTGATCATGATCGCCAATCAGTATGGTCAGGAAGCAGGCAAGACCTGGGAGCAGAAGCTGGGGTTTGTGACGTTCCTGGTTGCCATATTGGGGGTGTTTCTTCTTGATATATGGCTCAAGGAACCGGATCCGGAAAATGAAGCTGATAAAGCAGGGGAGGTGGAAGCATGATCAAGAAAAATATCATCATGGCTGTGTGCGTGCTCGCTCTGATCGTGGGGGGAGGCGGATTTTTGAATTATTGGAAAGCGCATCAAACCATGGGGGAACCGGGGGTGAGACTGGTGGAAAATGCAAACAGTGAAAAACCACCGGTGATGCTTCCCGATTGGGTTTTGGACTATACGGGCGAAGAATTGCCTGTCTCGGATGTTGAGCTGGACGCCTTGCCGCCGGACACGACCATCACCAAACGTCGCTATAAGCATCCCAACGGTTTCTTTATCGATGTCATGGTGGTTTTGATGGGACTGGACCGAACGAGTATCCACAAGCCACAGTATTGCCTGACAGGTGCCGGGTTTCATATACAACAGACGACTCCCAAGGTGATTAAGATGAGCAAGCCTGAGGAATTCGATTTGCCGGTCATGCGGCTTAAATCAAGCAAAACCATTGAAGGAAAAGAGTATAGTGGATTGCTTTACTATTGGTTTGTGGATGATCAGCATGTTACCAATCAGCATTATGATAGAATGTGGTTGATGGCCAGGGATCTCTTTACCACGGGGAAGATGCAGCGGTGGGCCTACGTTACTTTTTCTGCATTTGTCCAGCCTGGGCAGGAGGAAGTGGGATACAAGCATATGGAATGGTTTATTCAGAATGCCGTGCCGGTCTTCCAGAAAACAATTCCGGGAAAAGTGGCTGTATCTCCAACTCTCCCTCAAGTGTCCAAATAGCCTTGCATTGACGATGCAATCAGTTTTCCCTAGCATCCAAAAGCAATCCTGATTGCCCGAATTGAAGCTTCTCCCATATGCTCAGACGTCAACAGCAGATTCGAAACCACATCCAGCGCCTCCTGGATGCTGGTCTTTTTGCGTTTGGACTGTGGCTGGCCTATTGGTTGCGAACCAATGAAGCTCTCCTGGGCGATTTGGGGCTCCGGATGCTTGCAGTATTCGGCGGCACCAAGGAAATCGAGTCATTTGATGAATTCCTTCCTTATTTTCTGTTAACAGTGCCCCTTTCACTTGTTTTGCTGCAAACACAGGGCTTCTATAACCGTCCATTGCTGGCTTCCCGTAAGGTGACTGCGTGGCAACTGTTTAAGGTGTGCACATTCATCACTCTTGGACTGATGTTGGCGGCTTTTCTTGCCAAAGAACATCTGGCTCGATCGGTTTTTATTCTTTTTGGTGTCTTCAGTTTCCTGCTGGTGTTTGCCAAGGAAGAAATTCTTCAACGCTACTTGCTGCATGCCCTTGGGCAGGCCCGTTTAAGACGTCGCATTATTGTGGTGGGGACGCCTGAGGACGTGAAACAGGTGCGGGATGATTTCCATCTGGAAGAAGCACGCGACATCGAAATTGTGGCCGAACTGGATGTGAACCAATCCGATCTTTCCAAGTTTGTGGATGTCCTGCACAAACATTCGGCAAATGGCGTGCTGCTGGCGACCAAACATACTTATTTTGGCCGGATTGAAAAAGTAATACAAGCCTGTGAGCTGGAAGGGGTAGAGGTGTGGATGTTTGCCAACTTTTTCAACACGCAGATTTCACGAACAACATTGGATGAACTTTACGGGCGACCGGTGGTTATTTTTCGGTCCACTCCTGATTTTTCCTGGCAGGCGGTTGGTAAAATGGTCATCGATTTTACCGGGGCCCTTTTTGCGATCCTGCTCTTCAGTCCAATCCTGATTTTCTGCACCCTGGCCATACGCCTCACATCACCCGGGCCCGTGTTTTTCAGACAAGAGCGAAGTGGGTTGAACGGGCGACCGTTTACCATGTTCAAATTCCGCACCATGGTGACGGATGCCGAGCAGCGTAAGGATGAATTGCAGGCTTACAATGAGATGGCGGGTCCGGTCTTCAAAGTGACGAATGATCCTCGTGTGACGCCCATCGGGCGATTCCTTCGTAAACGCAGTTTTGATGAATTACCGCAGCTTTTCAATGTATTGATGGGGGAAATGAGTCTGGTGGGACCACGCCCCCTTCCGGTGGACGAAACCATGCAGTTCGATGAACTTGCGCATCGCAGACGTTTGAGTGTGAAGCCTGGGCTCACCTGCCTCTGGCAAATCAGTGGAAGAAATAAAGTGACTGATTTCAAAGAATGGGTCAGACTGGACCTCGAATACATCGACAATTGGTCTCTATGGCTGGATATCAAGATCCTTTTGAGGACGATTCCGGTTGTGATTGCCGGTGAGGGAGCTAAATAGCGGGCTCCCTAAAGCGTTGCCTAGTTTGGAGCGAGTGAATCTGCGCGCAGGTATTTTTGAGCAAGTAGATGGCGGGTGCGGTCAAAGAAACCCAAAGACCTCACGCTTGTAACCAAACAAGGCATCAAAAAATGGGATGAAATTGCGAAATTAAGTGTTTGTTGAATAAGGGAACAGTTTTCTGTTGACCCGATGGGTAATTTCCCATATTCACCTTCCCACCTTCGCAATGTGAGTTCATGGAGGCTTGTGCTTCCACGGGATTTTTGTTGCCCTGATAGACAGGAAAGAAAATTACATGTTAAAGACAAAATCGTTTTTGAGCATCGATCTAGGCGCAGGCTGCGTCAAAGTCGCTGAGTTTGATCAGACCGATTCTGGCAGCCTGGTTTTGAAGAGATTCGGCCAGCACGCTCTGGGATTGCCTGGCGCTCAGGATGCTGTTCGCGAAGGTGTCGTCAAGAAGGCGCTGCAATCTCTGGTTAATGAACAGGGATTTACCACAAAGCAAATCAACGTTTGTGCGCCTGGATATCAGGTATTCTCCAAATTCGTTAAGCTTCCCCCGGTTGACTCCTCCAAGGTCACCCAGATCATTCAATACGAAGCACAGCAAAACGTTCCCTTCCCATTGGATGAAGTCGTGTGGGATTACCAGATCATGGGAACTTCACCCAGTGGTGAGCTTGAAGTGCTCCTGGTGGCGATCAAAACGGATCTGGTAGACAAAGTTTTCAAGGCGGCCGAAAACCACGGCATGGTGGTCAATCTCGTGGATGTTTCCCAGGCGGCCATCTGCAATGCCTTTCGTTATAATAACGGTGACTTGGAAGGTTGCACCATGCTGCTGGACATTGGTGCTAAATCCAGTAACCTGCTCTTCTTCGAAAAGGGCAAAGTGTTCGCACGAAGTATCAACATTGGCGCCAATTCCATCACTCAGGAATTTGCAACTGAAGCCAAGATGCGATTCCCCGAGGCAGAGAAATTCAAGATTGATCAGGGATTTGTCAGTCTCGGTGGTGCCTACGAAGATCCGGACAATCCGCAGCAAGCACAAATTTCCAAGATTGCCCGTCAGGTCATGACCCGTCTGCACATTCAGGTCAACCAGACGATGCAATTCTACCGCAGTCAACAAGGTGGTTCTGCTCCGGACCGCTTGTTCCTGGCTGGAGGTGCCTCGATCATGCCATACACGGCTCAGTTCTTTGCCGAGAAATTGAACGTTGAGGTCGAATACTTTAATCCATTCCGAGCGGTTGAAATTGATCCTTCCATCAATCTGGAAGAACTCGCGCGGGTGGCTCATTCCTTTGGTGAAGTTGTCGGTTTGGGGCTGAGAAACGTGGTTCAGTGTCCGGTTGAACTGAACTTGATGCCCAAATCTTCCCTGCAACGGCAGGAATTTAATCGTAAGAAGCCTTATTTAATATCAGCCGTCTTTGGGTTGGTGCTGGTGATTGCTTCGATTGGATTGTTCTTCTCTCAGGTTCACGGTGAAAAGCAGCGTGTTTTGAATGAGTTACGAACCATTGCTGCTCCCCTGCAAAACTTGGAACAACAGCTGCGGCCGGAAGAATCGGCTCTGGAAACTCAGTTGAGCAAAGCGGAAATTTACGGAAACCTGATCACACAGCGTTTTCTTTGGACGGATCTGCTCAATGTCATTCGCGGCTCATTGATGGAGGCGGAAGCAGACGCACAGCGTCGGTTTTCTCTGGATGCGGGACTTTGGATCGAGGCTTTATTGCCTGACAGTCCGGGCATTGATCTGACTGGGGCCGCTGAAACTTTTGACGACTGGGATGACGAAGAAGAGCAGACGCCCATGATGGACATCGAAATGATGAAACGTTATGGATTGATCCCCATGGGTGACAGTGGTGGTGAAGATGATTGGGATGATGAAGAAGGTGAGACTTCAGACGAAGACAACGAAGATTTGATCACCAAGTTGACTCTGCAGTGTCGCGGAGTCAATCGACGGGCCATCAATCCCAATGCAAATAACAGTTTGGCATTTACCTTGCTACAAAAACTGCAGTCCCACACGAATTACTTCAATGCTGACGACACTAAATTGACCGGTGAGTTGGCACCTGTGGACGAAGAGGAAGGAACCTTCAACTTTGAAATTTCCTTGAAACTGAAAGAACCTATTTCACTGGTGGACTAATGAACTGGATTAAACAAAACGTGGGATTGGTGGTAGGCGGAGTCGTAGCTCTGATCCTAATGGGTGTGGCTGTCTGGTACATGATGTCCCAGATAGATTTGGAAAAAACCGTAACCGCTGACCTGGAACAACAACGCACATTGGTTCAAAACCTTTACAACCGCGATCCCCATCCCGGAACCAGTAAGGTTGACAACATTGGGGCTGTTCAAAAGGAGCAGGAACGGGTGCAGGAAGTTATTCTGGGACCGTTGGAATCCTTTTTCCCTGGCTTCGAAATTCCTGAAACACTTTCTATCTCTGAATTTAAGGAAATATTGGAAAACACTCTTTCCGAAATGCAGCGCGAGGCGCGATACACTGGGATCAGCCTTCCTTCAGTGGATCAGGGAAGTTATGGGTTTTCCTTCGATGACATTCGTCCGCGCATCGACTTGGAGCCGGAAGCTCTTCGGCCTCTGACTTTTCAACTCTTTGAAGTAAGGGAGTTATGCAAAGTGCTATTCGAATCTAAGATTCACGGTATTAATGCCATCAAACGTTTGCCCGTCAGTGATAACGACGGCCCCAGCGCAGGTGGAGGCATTGGCTTGGGGTTAACAGGTGCCAGCACCGGTGCAACCGCGACAGGGGGTGAAAATTACATTGAAGATGTCGCAACTCAGGATCCCAACATCAACGCGATCATGATCCCGTTTCAAATCAGCTTCCAGTGTTTCAGCTCCGAATTGGCCCGAGTGATTGATGGGTTTAACAATTCTGCACATTACTTCAGAATCAAGTGGTTGGCAGTTGAGCAAGATGGAGGCGGATCTTCTTATGGATCAGGGCTTGGTGGAGACTCCATGATGCAACGTATGTATGGTCTTGAGCCTTCATCTGGCGGTCAGGCGAGTCGTTACGGCGGAAATCCTTACGCGGGGATGAGCAATCCTTATGGAGGAATGGCCGGCGGAGGACAGCAACCTTTAGCTGATAACAAGCTCGAAGATCTTGACGAAAGTCCGCTGACCGTCAATATGAGCCTGGTTGCCATCGCAACATTTCCTGCTGAAGAATTGGATTCCTTGATGCCTCTTCCTGCTGAAGAGGAGGAAGATGATGGATATGGTTCCAGCGGATATGGTTACTGATCAAAGTTTAGTTTGATTTGACATGGATTTCCTTAAAAAGCATTACGAAAAGATAATCTTGGCCGTGGTTTTGCTCGGTCTGGCTGGAGCTGCGGCTTACCTGCCTTTCTCGGTGTCCGCGATACGCGCCGAACTGGAGGAAAGTATTCGGCCCAGAAAGCCTAAAGAGTTCCAACAAAAAGATTTGAGCGAACATCTTTCCTTGTTGAACAGGTCTAAGAATCCTGAAACCATTAGCTTGGCGAGCCCCGAACACAACACCTTTAACCCCGTTGGATGGTTGGAAGATAATGGGACTCTGGTCAAAGACCGTTTTTATGGTCATAAAGGCCCCAATGCAGTGGAAATTTTGTCGACTGAACCTCTTTATCTGATCATTGAGTTTAATTCGGAAAAAGAGTTGGATCAGGAAAATCCCAAATATAGTTTTTCTGTGACCCGGCAAGCAGCTGAAAAAAGAAGCGAACGACGTCGGATGACCCGTAATGCCCGTTTGCGTGATAAGAATGATATTTTTATCCTTCGTGAAATCAAAGGTGACGCACTCAGGCCGGAGGCATTCGTTTTGGAATTGTTGGCTTCAAACAAGAACATAACTGTCAATGCACAAGAGGCATACACAGAAATTACCGGTCACAAAGCGGATCTGGAATACGCTGCCGGCCGAAGAAAATATTCAGGCCAGATGAAAGGTGACAAGATTTCTATTGATAAGCGCAATTACGAAATTGTATTTGTATCTGAAACTGAAGTTGTTTTGTCCGACGAGAAGACATCCAAGCACACGACCATAACCAAAGGAATTGTTCAATAAAGGAAACACTTTTCGTTGAACAACCCGTTTAATTTAAATTTTAGTTTGATGAGTAGCAAACCCATGAGCAAAGTAGCGACAACCATACTAAGTTTGGTTCTAGGATTCAGCGCAATCTGCAGCGTCAGCGCGCAGTCCGTTGATGAGCTAACGAACCGAGAAAAAGCCAAGCGTGAAGAAGCCGTCATCGCGTTAAGGATCAAACTCGACCAGGCTGAGGCCGCCCGACAAGAAGCAGGCGACCGAAGTGAACTTCTAAAGACGGCTCTCCTCTACGAAGAGGCGGTCGGCTTTATGAATGCCGTTGGTCCTTATGGCAACATTGAGGATGAGCGTCAGCGCACCATTGATGGTATGGCAGAAACGCGTCTCAAGTTGGGTGGGCTCTTTCAAAAGGACCAGAAGTTTTATGAAGCGGACCAGGAAGCCGTTCGCATCCTCAAACTGGATCCAAATCACGAAGGCGCCATCAAATTCAAAGAAGCCAACGACAAATTGATCGTACGCTACACTGGACGGCAACCAAGTCGTGAAGCCATCACCAACGTTCCTGCCGTTCGTGAGAAACAGGTGCAGGCATCTGTGATGGTTCAGGATGCGCGCTTGTTCCTTGAATTGAATAAACTGGAAGAAGCTGAAGCTAAATTGAACCAGGCAAAGGAACTTGATCCTGAAAGCGATTCCGTCTGGTACTACCTGTCATTGCTCAACCAAAAGAAATACCAGCGTGAAACCCGCAAACGCGAAATCACTTCACAAGAAGCGATGATCGAAGTGGCAAACTACTGGGACCCAAATCTCAATAAAAACAATCTACCAACCGAAAATCCCTATGCCCTTACCAACAAGGTGCACACCGGACTGGGACGCCAAAAGATTTTCTCCAAAATGGACCAAATCATGTTGGACGAAGTCGAGTTTGACGGATTGCCTCTCAGTGAGGTCGTTGAATTTCTCTACAAAGAAGCAAGAACACGTGATCCCAAAGATGAAGGAATCAACTTTGTCATCAGTAACAATATGGACACTGGTCAGCAAGCCCCTCAGAACCTGGGATTGGGCGCCGGTGGATTTGGTGGCGGATTTGGTGGTGCGCCAGGTGCCATTGATCCTTTTACGGGACTTCCTTCCGTGGCAGCGCCGCTCCCCACTGAACCTGTTGATCTTTATAGTGTGATTGTCACGATTACTCCTCCTTTGCGTAATGTAAAATTGGCTGAGGTTGTTGAGTTGGTCACAACTGTAGCTGAAACTCCTATCAAGTATTCCGTGTTGGATTACGCCGTTATCTTCACCAAGAAAATTGAAGATATCGAACCTCTTTACACACGAACCTATAAAGTCGATCCCGACGTCTTCATTCAAGGTATGGAAGGTGTGACGGGTATTTCGCTCGACCAGCAAATCAACACCGGTGGCGGTGGTGGTGGTCTTGGTGGCGGCGGTGGCGGCGGCGGCGGCGGTGGCGGCCTGGGCGGTGGTGCCGGTGGTGGTCAAGGCGGTTCAAGTATGCCTATTCTCTTTGCTGATCCGTCCGGTTTGAGTGCCCAAGGTGGTCTCGGCGGCGGTGGCGGCGGCGGTTTTGGCGGCGGCGGTGGCGGCGGCGGCGTTGGCGGTGGCCAAGGCGGCGGAACCGGAATTGGTGCCTCTGGCGGGGTCGCATCTGTGAGACTCATGCAAGACGTTCAAGTGCTTGTTCGTAACTTTTTCGCAGCAGCAGGCGTTAACTTCCAACCTGGTCAGATCATCGGACCTGTTGGTGGTCAAGGCGGCCAGGGCGGAGGCGGCGGCCTCGGCGGAGGCGGCGGTCTCGGTGGAGGCGGTGGCCTTGGCGGCGGTGGTGGCTTGGGCGGTGGTCTGGGCGGTCAGTTGCAAGACGGTAAAGCCGTCTTCTTTAACGACCGTAACGGAACACTCTTCGTTCGCGCTACAATGACCGATCTGGATATCATTGAAAAAGCAATCCAGACACTGAATGAAATGCCTCCTCAATTGAGTATCGAAGCGAAGTTTGCTGAATTTACTCAAAATGATAGTCGCGCACTTGGCTTTGACTGGTTTTTAGGAAACGTACTTACCTTTGGTGGTAAAGGGGTGCTGGCCGGAGGAACACAACCTTCCTTGACCGGGCAGCCTTCAGCCAGCAATTCACTGGGGATCTTCCCTGTGAGCGGTGGCGTACCTTCCGCTCAACCATCTGATCGTTCCGATCAACGGTTGACAAACGGTGTTCGAACCGACGGTCCTGATGGAACTCCAATTCCTGCCATGGCCACCTTTACTGGGATCCTGACTGATCCCCAGTTCCGAGTCGTTCTGCGCGCCTTGGATCAGCGAGATGGTGTGGACGTGCTCGCTTCACCCAGCATTACGACGGTCAGTGGTCGACAGGCCAGTATCCGTGCGGTGGATATGCGCACAATTGTTACCGGATCAGGTGCAAACCAAACCGGAGCTGGTGGCGGACTCGGTGGCGGTGGAGCTGCCGGTGGTGGTGTAAACGTTGGTGGTGGCGGTAACGCTCCTCTCGGAACAACCATCAATCCACAAACGACGGTTATCCCTGAAGGTCCTATTCTGGACATTGTTCCTTACGTTTCAGCGGATGGATACACTGTGAAAATGACCATTTTGCCTACGCTTATCCAATTCGTAGGATATGACGATCCGGGTCCATTTGCTGTGATTGCTCAAGGCGGTGCCGGTAGCACAGTAGCCAATCCTTTGGTTGCCCAGTTGCCTCTCCCTCGTTTGCGGTCTCGTCAGGTTTTGACCAGTGTGGTCGTGTGGGATGGTCAAACCGTCGTTCTTGGTGGTTTGATCTCTGAAGATGTGGCAAAGCACAAAGACAAGGTTCCTGTCCTGGGTGACGTGCCATTCTTTGGCCGATTTTTCCGTAGTGAATCCAATTTCACTGAGAAGAAGAACCTGGCTATCTTCGTGACACCGACCATTATTGATCCTGCAGGTAATCGTGTTCACGATGACAAAAATCTGCCTTATGATCCAATGAGCTACCCAGCCCAGGATGCGGCAGGTGAATAAGAGTTGAATCAATCGTAAATGACTAGACGAGTAGTTGCTGACATTTGGAATCAAATCTGCTCGTAATTAGAGTCTCTGAGGCAAATCGAAATACTGAACATGTTGGAAATGAATCAAAAACCCATCATCAGTCTACTGAAGCCCGTGCTTGCAACTCTGATAGGAGCTACTTGCATTAGCGGTATTCAGGCTGATTTAACTCCTATCGGGAGCGAATTTTCCATCGTTACATCTCTTCCGGGGGATCAAATCAACAGTAAACTATCTGTTGGTGATAATGGTGGATTTCTGGTTTGGGAAGGAAACGCATTGGACGGTATGGGCCAAGGTATCAGTGCAGTGCGCCTAAACGCCAATCTGGAACCGGAGTTCGAACCATTTGTCGTCAATGGGGCTCGTGATGGAGACCAGGAAACTCCAGACGTCGCATCCATTGGAGACCATGGTGCCGCGTTTGTATGGGAAGGTAATGGTGATATCTACGCCCGTCTGATGAATCAGGACGGCACGATGCAAGAAGAAACCCTTGTTAACTCCTATACCCAATACGAGCAAAGTAAGCCATCCGTCACTGTCATGGGCAATGGGAACGCTGTCATCGTTTGGCAAAGTGAGCAACAGGATGGTGATCGTTTGGGTGTCTTCGGTCAAATCATCAGTCAAGATGGACATAAGATTGGTCCTGAATTTACCATTCCTCAAAACACATTTCTAAACCAGCGCAGTCCAGCTGTTACCAAAACAGAAGAAGGTGGGTTTATGGTTGTTTGGGTCTCGGAAGCACCTGTTGGCGGTGTTTCCGGAGACTTTGGAGTGAGCATATGGGGGAGAAAATTCCACTATGATGGCTCCCCAAAAGGGGATGAATATCAGCTAACCCAAACTGATATGCTTGCGTCTAATCCAGATGTCACACTGGCTGAAACCGGTGAAATTGGGTTGGTCTTTTCGGGTCTTCCCAATCCCGCTTTTCAGGAAGTATCCCTTGCGGGTACGCCAGACAATTGGGCTGTTTACGCTCAGATTATCAAAAGTGATGGTTCTGTTTCAACTCTGAACAAAATTTCGGATTCGACTGAAAATGATCAGGCGGTACCAGTCATTTCGACCAATGGAAATTCCTTTATGGTGGCTTGGACCGGATTTGGCGGTGCTGGCCAGGGAGCCGATGTTTATGGGACCATTTTAAATATCGATGGCGAACAACTTGAGCAAGCAAGTTTCCTGAACACCAATCAACAAAGCTTGCAATACATGCCAACATTATCATCCACCAAAGATGGTAACTACGTTGCCGTATGGAGTTCTTTTGTAGGTGGAGCTGAAAGTTTTGATTTAAAGGCTCTTCGATTTGATGGTGGGGATTATGGATCTGGACTCAATTTGGAAACACCGCAGCAACCATATGTCTTTGGATTAGGATTCGATGAGATTGGCATTTCCTGGCCAGCCATTGAGGATGACAATCTTGCGCATTACGAGGTTTTCATTGATGGCGCACAAGAAGCTATTGTAACCCAGGATAATTACCTGTCCGTTGATGAATTGGCGGTCAATTCCCGCCACAGTGTAACTTTTTCATATGTAACCAAAAACGGAGTGAAGTCCTCCGTTAGCAAAACAGGTGAAGGTCAAACCTGGGGACAAGATTCGAACTCGGATGGATTACCTGATTCCTTCCAACAGACATTCTGGGGATTTAACCCTGATCATTGGGAACATGCAAATACTGACAGTGACCAAGATGGATTATCTAATCTGGAGGAATTGTTGGCTGGAACCAATCCGTTAAATGCCAGAAGCGTACTTCAGGTCGGAATGGAAAAATCAGACGACAGCTATTGGTTGGTTTGGGATACGAACCCGGGCGCCATATATCAGATTCAAAGTACTGGTGACTTAAAGTCCTGGAACGGAACGACTGGACCTAAAGTTGCCAACGGTGTCGGGGAAAGAATGCCCATCACCGCATCCCAAGCACAAAATATCTATCGAGTTGTTAGATTGAAGTAATACAAACTATGATAAGATTTCTCAATATCCTTTTCATCGCTGCTTCACTGGTAGTCTCCAGCAAAGCGCACGCATTTTCTTTGGCTGGTCCCATGCCGCCTTGGATGGTGGAAGCTGCACCTTCCAGTGCCGCCTGTTATACGAGTTCTACCGGCACAGGCCCCATGAACATAGACGAAGAGTATCGGTTCAATGTTCCAATCGTGACCTACGGGGTGACTTCTGATTTTGCGAGCTTTTTTGGTGCACGCGGAATAGAGGAAATTCAAAAGGCCATTGCCGTATTGGACAGTTTGCCAAATGTCGATCAATTGAATGTGGATGATTACCCAACTCAGAGTTACCGAGTCAATCATCGTGCTCGTGCACTCGGCCTGGTTGATCTCAAATCAGT
>CAYPZD010000011.1:60001-76710 GCA_964415055.1 uncultured Verrucomicrobiota bacterium
TGTTTGCCACTACGACTCCAACTGCCGCATTCGGGGCTGCTGGTGTTGAATTTCAAACTGGAGTTTACGTGACCGGGTTAACGCGTGATGACGTCGGTGGACTGAAGTATCTTTATCACACCAAGAATTATAATATGGAAACAGCTGTTCCAGGCGTAGTTGGGCCTGGTGGTGCGATCGGCACCGGAGCAGTGGGTGGTGGAGGAATCTATGATTACAGTGGATTCCCAGGAGCATCAGGAGGCGGAGTCTATGATTCAGCCGTTATTGCTACAAACGCAGTAGCAACTGTCACTACTGGCAATGCTGCCGCTGGTGGGGGTGTTGGCGGCGTGGGAGCAGGTGCAGGCACCTTTGTAAATCCTGCTGTTCGTGGCGGTATTGGAGAGCTGGACTTTGTTGAAGCACACTATGACTCCTTGCTTGGTGAATTCTTTACCCCGATGAGTGTTGATTTCTCAGATTCCTATGTCACTAACGGTGTAAGAAGATCTCAACGCCTCGTGAGAAACCTGACTCAACCAGATTTCGTCTTTGATGCACGTGATCTGCAAGGTGCCTTTAGCCAGGATCCGGTCATCTACATAACCACTGACCAAAACAATGTTAACTGGATTAACAGTGATACATTTGATGGAACCCAAGGCGACGATGACGGTCCAGGTATTATTGGAGGTTCTGTATTGATATTTAATACCATCACGCCCTTTTTCAGTGGAACAGTTGATGGGACGGGGGCGTTCTTGGAGGATGGACACTTTGGAGCTGTAAGCGGACACATGTGGGGTGCTTTTGATGGTACAACCAATGATCCGGTCGTCTTCCCGCAAGGGGCAAACTTGGAAGAATTGGAGACACTTATTTTCTCACGATGATATCGTGATATAGATTTTGGTTAGCATATGAAGTTGATAAATAAATGGATGATCCTCTTGTTGGCGAGTGGTTTGACCGCTATGGCTCAGCCACAGGAAGTTTTTGTAAATAAGGCTTTCGTCGACACGGATACCTTACCTGTTGATGCAGTCACATTTATTAATGAAGGCTCATTCACCGTTGGTGGCGGGTTGATGCCTTTTGATACTCAGAATACTCTTAACTACACGAATCGTGGTGTTATGAACAGTCCCACCGGTTTTTTGTTCGAACACATTAATGACGGTGGACATCACTCAAAAGCTGAAAACTTCTTCAATGACGTTGGTGCAGAAGTGAATGCAACCTCCAGTTTGCCCAATCGTATTGAAATCAATGCTACCAATATTCAAAACCGAGGTCTTTTATCCGTAGGATCTTCCGGGCTACTGAGTATTACCGGGGATCATGTTGATCTAAGCGACGGCGGACTATTGATTGCACCGCTGCAAGGAAATGGTAGTTCTTCTACTGGCACTAATTTTGACGCCGAGGTTGGGGTGTTTGATTTTTACTGGGGTGGATTAACAAATGCGCTTGTTGATTCGTCTGGTTTGTTGAATGTCGCTGGCAACAGCGCCAACTTCATATCACCGAGGCATTTTGTTACGAACTCGACTGGTTTTCCCCAGTCCATCACTCTTGCCCTTCAGGGTGCGGATGCCTTCGTCATTTCTAACGCTATTACTGAAACAAACATCATTGTCCAAGCAGTTTTCTCTTCCGTTGGAGATCCTCGTATTCAAACTCAAGTCAGATTCGATCCCAGTCCTATCACCAATAACGTGAGCACGGCCATGGTCGAATACAGCGTTCCGTTGACCAACGTGGTTACTGGCAGTTCTGACTTATTTACACTTTATATGAGCGATACGATTGCTTGGGATACCAACTTGTTGTTTGAGTTAAATCAGGCTGATTCGACTTATAAGCCATCTACTTATTCCATTTCTCGTATACCGCCATTCAATCAGGATTACAGCTGGTTTGACGGCACACTTCCTAATGCGGAAATCTCACCGGATCTCATTTACAATGCAACCTTCTCAAATACCATTGTTACGAATTTTTATGCTGCCTATTCAACGTTGATCGAAAACTCAACTGAATTGGATGTATCTTCTTCCACCATTCCAGTGGAAGACAGCCAACCCGGTCGCGTGGAAATCAATGCTGATGTCCTGGATTTGAGTAGCACACGCATTCGTGGTGAGGGACTGATCAGTATTAATGCGAATCACCTCATCAATGCCGATACTGCCGCGATTGATGTGCAGAACGTAAACTATAATTTGGCCTCGACCAATCAGGTTCTCAATGTTGCCGGTATATCCAAACCGCAAGTGGATCGATTCAGTGGCCAAGTATATGCCTATAGTGCGATTTGGACCAACCTGTCAGGTATTGTGACAGAGACTCCTGCTGAGGATCCTGATGCCGAACCAACCATGACAACCAACACGGTTGAGTATTTATACCATGTCATGGTCATTGATGCGACGGAACTACGCACGGTTTCAGATGTTTTAACTCATAACCTGATCGCAACTGCTCCGGATGTGCGCATCGCTGACAATTTGAATGTTGTTCAGAAGTTTTCAGTGGATGCCGAAAGTTTATCTCTGGATTCAGAATTGAACTTCTTTGGTCGTATCGACTCACTTGGATCTGACAATTGGCCTAACACACGTGATCTGACCATCAATGGAGCGGTTTCAGTCAGTGAAATAGCGGAGTACGGCTCCGACATGGAAGACGGGCTTGATTCTTTTGTGAACAATGGATCGATCGTTGCATTCAGCCAACGCTTCAAAGCTGATTACTTTGAAAATACCGGATTAATCGCAAGTGGTGGACGTATCGAAATTGAAGCTGGTAATGGGAAGTTGGAATCAGGTCTCATAGGAGCGGGTCGTGATTTGGTTCTAAAAGGCGAAAATTTCAAATTCAGGGACAACCAGATAGAAACATCCGCCAAATTGTTTGTAGATGTGTCCGGCACTTTGACTGATTCTGGTGGTAATGCAAATAATCGCATTCGAGTAAATAACGGTTTTCACATGGTTCAATCTCCCAGTGGTGGAGACCTGTTGGGAACTCGAATCGAGAGTCAGATCCCACGGTTTGGTAATGTGACGCATGTTTGGGCCGGTAAAGATCTAGGTCGCAATGTCAGTGGATTCAAAAACAACGCAGCTCTGGGATCACTTACCATTGACGGCCCCGTAGGTGCCAAGGCCACATTTGCATCAAGCATTGAAAACGGTGCTTTGTATGTCGATTATCTGCAATTTAGCGATAATTTTGCTGCAAACTGGGAAACCACCGTCAAGGTTTCCGATGGTTTAACCATCTATTTCGGAACGTCGAATGTCCCGGTTGAAGATTTGGATGGCGCTTTTGGAGGCAAACTTCAGTGGGTTCCGCAATATGCTGGTCCGGTTAGTGGAGTTCCAGTGGTGCTTTCTGACGGAACTTCAATCCTTGTGAATCAGTCACGTAAAGAAAGTTTATTGTTGGACGATGACGGTGATGGAGTGGCTAATGGCATTGATGTAACACCTTTTGATGGAGTCGTTCTTAGCGAGATCACCGTTCAAAACGGAAGCCAGCAAACAGCCAGTATTTCCTGGATGGCAGCTGGAGGAGCAACTTATCGAGTTGAATTTAAGGATCAAGTTTTCGATGAAAATTGGACCTACCTAAAATCGATTTCAAACTCGTCACGTGAACGTCAATTAATAAGCGTTGAAGATAACGTAGGGTCCGATAATGAGGGCAGGTTCTACCGTGTGAGCTACGCACCTTGAGAACACTCTTTACAGTACCCCCTGTAATACTAATGAAAATAAATTTAAATAGGATACACACCCAGGGTATGAAGCAACTAACGAACGGAATCTTCTCTTTTTTCTTGCTGTGCCTGATAACAAACGCACAGGAAGGTTCTCCATGGATATCCTTGAATGGAAATGATGTGCATCCCACGCGTATTGTTGCACGTTTAAACAACCAGCGTCCTGATGCAGTGAATCAGGGCGGTGTTCAATCAACTTTGAACGCTGCTGGTTCATCAGTGATTCAACAGTCCGCCGGTATACCCGGTTTGCTCGTGCTGGATCTTCCGGCATCTTCAGCCGCTCCAAGAGGCGCCTACCGCCCGACACCTAATGAAAAAGATCAAGTAGAAGAGTTGCTGGCTCGTATCGAGGTGTTGAAAAATTCTGGTCATTTCCAGTATGTGGAACCTGACTATGTTTGGAAAGTTTCCCAAGACGCGCCGGATCCGGCATATACCGATGGTCGACTGTGGGGGCTCAAAAATACCGGACAAAATGGCGGAGAAGAAAATGCTGATATCGACGCGGATTTGGCGTGGGATGTGACCACGGGCTCCAAGGATGTGTTGGTCGCCGTTATTGATACTGGAATTCGATACACTCATCAGGAGCTTACCGGCAATATGTGGACCAATCCTGACGAGATTCCTGATAATGGTATCGACGATGATTTCAATGGTTGGATTGATGATGTCCATGGTATTAACTCCATTCTGAACACTGGTGATCCATTGGATGTTGATGATCATGGAACCGCAGTTGCATCCATTATCGGTGCATCTTCCGATGATCTTGATGTGGTTGGAGTGGCATGGGAAGTGGAGATGATGGCCTGTAAGTTCCTGGGTGCCTTTGGGGGAACCACTTCAGACGCCATTGAATGTATTGAATACGCCGTCAGAATGGGGGCTGACATTATCAACGCCAGTTGGGGTGGCCTTCCATTCTCACAAGCACTTTTTGATGCGATTGCTCTTTCACAAGATGAAGGAGTTCTGTTCGTGGCAGCAGCTGGTAATGACGGATTAAACACCGACATCTTTGCCAACTATCCCGCCAGTTTCGATTTGGATAACATCATCTCAGTTGCCTCGATGAATCGTTATGACCTCATCGTGGATGGATCCAATTTCGGTGTGTCTTCAGTCGATATTGCAGCTCCTGGAGCTGAAATATACGTTGCAGGAAGTGGTGATGATGCAGGTAATCTTGGAACCGGTTCAGGTGCGACGACCGTAGCTCCCGATCAAGACTATGACTTTATAGACGGTACCAGTTTTGCAACTCCCTTTGTTACAGGTGCCGCTGTTTTGATTAAGTCGGTTTTCCCCGATTCATTAGCTTCTGAGTTGAAAGAGCGGATACTTACTTCTGCTGTTCAATCTTCCGCTTACCTGAGCAAGGTGTCGTCTGGAGGTCGTCTAAATGCTTTTGCTGCTCTTCAGGTAGAGCCGGATGGAACATTGGAAGCCACCGTAAATCCACCTTCGCAATCAGTGCTTTTAACGAGTACCACACAGGAAGTTTTTGTTCGAGTAACCGATCTGATCGGTATTCCTGACGCCACAGTCACTGCAACCACACCGGATGGAACCTTAATTAACTTCAGCAACAGTGGTGACGCTCCTGATGTTAAAGCCGATGATGCCATCTACAGTGCCAATTTGGATTTACCAGGGGCTACCGGAGATTTTGAGTTACTCGTCAATGTCGAAGCCACTGACAAGACACCAGTTCAAATTGCCCTGAACTATACTTTGGTTCCATCCCCATCAAACGATGATTTCCGCTTGGCAACCAAGGTTGCGCCATCGGGTGGCCGTTTTCTTACCAACAATCAATTCGCTACCAAGGAAGAGGATGAACCGTTGCACGGCGGCTTTTTCTTCTCGGACCACTCTCTTTGGTGGAGTTGGTCACCAGCTGCCTCTGGTCCGGTTATTATTGATAGTTCAGGAAGTGGTTTCGACACGATCGTGTCTGTTTATGAGGGCAATGCGATTGATGATCTTCAGGAGATCGCCACCGTGGACAACAGTGGCTCCAGCAAGGCTGGGTTTATGAATCTCGACGTGGTGAAGGGGAACAGCTATCGGATCGTCGTGGCGAGTCATGAGGAAGGTTCAGCTGGCACGGTTCGTTTGAGGATTGAACCTAATGGTATTCCGGATCTGCTGCCTCCCGTTGTTAAAATCAGTTCACCTTCGACTGGCTTGATCACCACTCAACGCCAGATAGTGGTCAAGGGCTTTTCGTTTGATCCTGAACCGGGGGCATCCGGCGTTCAACAAGTCCAAATCCGTGTGAACGGGGAAATTTCCGGCGGCGCTGCCAAGGGGATTTCAGATTGGGAAACCATCGCCTATTTGGTTCCCGGTTTAAATACCATTCAGGCTCAGGCAGTGGACTTTGCCGGTAATCGTTCATTGGTATCAAAGGTTCTCGTTTCATACGTAGTAGCGGATCCTGCTAATGACCATTTGAACAATGCTTTGATCTTGGATGGAGTTGAGGGAGACATTGAGGGTGATACTTCTAATGCAACTAAACAATTTGGTGAACCCTTCCATGCTGGAAATGCCGGTGGTAAATCCGTTTGGTATACCTTCACCCCTGAAGTGAATGGAACTTTGGACCTGGCCGTTCGCAGAGGACGTTTCGATACTTTGATGGCCGTTTATACAGGCACGAAAGTAGCGGATTTGGTCACCGTGGCTGCCAATGATGATGCATCGCCTAATAGTTCAGGCAGCCGGATTAGCCAAGCTCTGGAAGGCGGTAAACAGTATTGGATCGTTATTGACGGGTTTGGTGGAGCAAGCGGATCATTTGGAATTCGCTACCAGTTTTCGCCTTCTGATCTTCGACAATTGGATCTTGTCGCGGGCGATGGCGGAAGCATTGATGGTCCGTCCGGTTTGTTCGGTGTAGGAGCCGATGTTGAACTCACTGCAGTTCCTGATACAGGTTATCAGTTTGTTGGTTGGTCCGGAAGTGTTGATTCTACTGATAATCCCATAAAGGTGATCGTCGATAGCAATATGGAACTTCAAGCACAATTTGCCCCGATCACGGTCAGTGATGACTTTGAATCTGGGTCGTCTTCATTGAATTTTCAAAGTGAAGGATCCAACTGGACGGTCACCGATTCAATGAGCTTCACCGGGAGTCATTCTTTGATGTCAGGCCCCGTAGACAACGGCCAGTCAACGTCACTTGTTTTAAGGCAGAATCTCACCAATGGCCGTGGTAAATTCGATATCAAGGTCAGCACAGAGGAAGGTTGGGATGTTGTTTATTTCTTGATTGATGGTCGTCTGGTCAACGAGTGGTCCGGGGAATTGGACTGGCAGCGATTTGAATTTGTGACGGAAGCGGGTGAACACGTTTTGGAATGGCAATATGTTAAAGACTTTTCAAACAGTGAAGGGTTCGATGCCATCTTCCTCGATAATATCGATCTTCCGCTGGAAGTGGTACCAGCACCACAGCAGACGGCTTCGGTATATGTTTCACAGGGTGATCTGGGTGGTCTTGATTTCGAGATCATCGGTCAACCCGATCAGGAATACATTCTTGAAACCTCCAAGGGATTGGATAAATGGCAGCAAATCCACAGCGGGCGTACCGATCATGAGGGTAGATTTCAAGTTCGGGGTGTGGACAATGGTGGCAAATCCCAGTCCTTTTTCAGGGCGGTTGCCGAATAAGGATGACTTCAATTTAGTTTAGAAAAGGAACCGCCACGGCGGTTCCTTTTTGTTTTGTATGGCATGAAATTAGTTGGATTAACGGGAGGTATTGGATGTGGCAAAAGTTTCCTGTGCGGGCATCTGCGTGGTGTTGGGATGCCTGTCATTGATACGGATGACTTGGCTCGGCAACTTCTTCTTCCAGGTCAACCAGCTCTTGAATTAGTGCGTCAGCAATTTGGAGACGAAATTTGTTCGGCCGATGGAACCTTAGATCGTATTCGTTTGTCTCAAATTGTGTTTCAAGATCCGGACGCTTTAAAGAGGCTCGAACAAGTTCTTCATCCGCGTATCCGGGAGTCCTGGGAAGAAACCGTGCACCTTTGGAACCAGCAGGGAATTTCCATCGGTGTGATTGTCATTCCATTGTTATTCGAAACGGGTGCTCAAGATCGATTTGATGCGACGATTTCCATGGCTTGTTCCTTGGCCACGCAGAGAAGAAGATTGCGTGAAAGAGGGTGGGGGGAGGATCACATTCATCAGCGTTTGTCCGCACAGTGGTCTCTAGCATCCAAGGTGGCGGCCAGTGATTATATTATTTGGACAGATACCAATTTTGCTGCCACGATTTTACAGTGGGAAATTATTCGACAGCGAATAACAGATAAATCAGAGTAATTTTTCTTAGCCGTGTCTATGCAGTTTATCCGCAGATTTACGCGGATATAGAAGGAAGATCCATTCGAATGGCAGCTGAAATTTGGGACACTATTTGATGAATCACTTTGAAGAGATCAAATCTTGCTTTGTACCCAATATCTGCGTTCATCTGCGGATTCCTAATTGAATGATTTTGGCTTAGGATGAACCTGGGTGTTTCATTTGAAATGGATTAGATCAGGCAATTCTTCATTTTTCCATGGACCGAATACAAACTTATTGGAAATAAAAAAAATTATATTTAGTACAATTTCTCAAACAACGCAACGTTGACATGTGTAACGCAATTGTTACTATTGCCCAGAGATTCGAGTAGTGGTACGTTTCTTCAGAGGGGTTCCCCACCCCCACCTCCTTGGCGTCTGCTACTCGAGTCTTTTTTTTGCGAAAAATTTGATAAAGCTGTTGACGAGTATCATGAATTTCGCATACATTCCGAGTCCCGTTAGCAACGGGGGCGTAGCTCAATTGGTTAGAGCGCTGCCCTGTCACGGCAGAGGTTGCGGGTTCGAGTCCCGTCGCTCCCGCCATTTTTATGGCGAAACATCGTAGATAAACAGTCTACCAAATTCCTTCCACTTTCCTTTCTCCGGAGCCCCTTGACTTTTGGCCCCGGCAAGAATTAATTGTCTGCCATTCTCCAGGAAAATGCCTCGGGTGATCCGAGTTTTATTGTCAATACCTTGAATCAAACTGCCCGATTCGCTTGAAAATATCGCTGTATTCCAATTTCCTTGTGCCATTCTGCCAGCCATGCAAAACACGGGCATGCTTGGATGCCAACAGAGAGTTTCCATTAAACCCCGGCCTCGTTCATCGTCTTTTATTTCACGTGTTTTTGTAGCTTCCGGTGATTGCCAATCAAATTCCTGCCAGGTTTGTTTTCCATTGCCGGCCATTGGATCTCTCATGGGACCCATGCCGCACACCAACAGTCTTTTGCCATCCGGGGAAAAATGCATGTCAAAAATTCCGCCTATGTAATGGTGACTTTTTATCACCCCCCAGCTTGTAAAATCAGGGGTATTCCATTCTCGCACCAACTCTTTTGTTTTTAGATTCCACACTTTGATGTCTCCCATCATATTGGCCGCAGCGAGATGGGTGCTGTCAGGGCTGAAGGCAGCGCTCAAAACAGGAGGTAGATGGTTGAATGCTGCAATGGTTGCTCTTGTCGTTGTGTCGAATACTTTGATGGAAGGTTCTTTTTCCTTTCCTGGTTCATATTTATATCCTCCGCACAGATATTGTCCCGTTACAGATGCTGCCAGGTGGCCATCGGGTGATGCTTTTAATTGCCAGGACCAGAAATTGTGAATTTTCTCGACGGCCAAGGTTTTGTTGGATTGAAGGTCATGCCACTGAAGAACCCCGTCATAGCCTGCAGATACGGCCATTTTACCATCCAATACCGTGACGACTCCTGAAGCGTAACTGGAATGGGTTCCCACTTGTTTCCATGACTCTTCAGCGGGATCCAAAAGCAGGACCGAGCCATTAAAGCAACTGACAAGTACATGATCGCTTTTGGGAATGGATGACAGCCCCAGTGCGGCTGTTGGGAGTTTGATTTCTTTGCTGAGTGATAGTTTCATTTGCAGGTGGTCGTATGGAACTCACATATGGTTTTACAGCAAGACTTCCTTGATGGGAGAGGCTTCTTGTTCAACCCGGTGGAATGTAGGGAGGCCGGGTAGGTCGTACGCAGCGTAAGGATCAATACCAAGTGCGGAAAAGAGGGTGGCAAACAGGTTTTTTTCGTCGAAAGGTTTGTCGATCACTTCGATACCGTCCTGATCCGTTTCACCGACCACAACCCCTTGCTGGATACCGCAGCCGGCCATGGCCATGCTCCAGGCATTGGGGTAGTGATCTCTTCCGCGACTGGCATTCAGCCATGGAGTGCGGCCGAATTCTCCCATCATGACCACCAGCGTGTTTTCCAGCATGCCTCGATCTTCCAGGTCTGTGACCAGTTGGTAGATGATGTTATCCAGATCGGGAACGAGCATCTGGTAGTTTTCATGTTGAAACACATGGCAATCCCAGGGCATGCCGTTGGCGACCATCACGAAGGGCGCGCCGTTTTCCACCAGATGCCGTGCGAGCAGTGTATGTTGACCGAAGGTGCCTTGGCCGTATCGTTCACGATCGTTTTGAGGCAGTTTCTCCAGATCGAACAGGTCCGCACAGCTCATGAGGCCCTTAACGCGTTCAAAGGCCGCATTCTGTGAGGCCGCTGCGGCGCTTTGACGTTCGTTTTCGAATTTTCGTGTCAGGAAGCGCCTCAGAGCTTCGCGTTCTTCGTGGTCCTGGGTGGTGATGTCAGAGAGCTTTTGAACGTCAGGTATCTTGTAATCACCACCGAGTCTGACGGGACCGTATTCCGCTCCTAGCCAGCCGGCCCAGTTGCCTCGTTTGAAGGATTTGAATTCATTTCCTTCGGGGCAGGGATCCAACAGGATGAAGTTGGGGATAGGGCTTTCCAATTGACCGAGTTGCTGGCCGAGGACGCTTCCCAAAGTGGGACGGACAAAAGGTGGGCGTGGCGCGGCTCCACGGTTCAACCGATCGATGCCTTGAAAGTGTTCGGTCGGCTCCGTTTTCATGGAGCGTATGACGGATAGTTTGTCTGCAATGGAGGCGCAGTGTGGCATTAGCTCACTGAAATGAATGCCCGGAATCCTGGTGGGTATATGACCAAAGGGACCACTGGTTGGGCGGCCTGGTTTGGGATCCCAGGTTTCAAACTGGCTGGGGGCGCCGCAAAGCCATAACAGGATGCAGCTCTTTTGTTGTTTTTTTGCTGCTTCCGCAAACATTTGCGGTGTCATTAATCCTGACCAACTGAACATCGAACCGGCTATGCCAGTGCCCAGGCCTTGCAGAAACTTTCTGCGATGCCATGTGTGTTCCGATTCCACACAGTGTGGGGAAGTTGATTGTGAAGGACGGCGTTTCATGAAATGTGCTTAATGGTTGGTCAGGAATTCGGCACTGGTGATCAAGGCCCACAACAATTGCTGGATGCCTTCTTCAGGTCGGTCGTTTCGTTCTGTCAGAAATTGTCTGGCGGCTTCAGATTCTTCCGTATCCGGCCAGCGGCCGTAAACACTGAGGAATGCCTGACGGATGCGTTGGTCAAAATGTTCGATGTTCTGCAGTTTTTCGGTGGTGTTCCCCGCCGATGGCTCCAGCAGGGACTGTACCAACGGTGAGTTTGACAGAAACATGGCTTGCTGGAGTGTGGCATTGTATTCAACCGGGAGCAGATCCGGGAAATGTTCTATGAATGACTGACGCAATGCTGCCACTTCCGTACCGGTCGATGGAGAAAGGGGATCATGTCCGGTCGCTATCAACAAGGACCGAAAAGCTGTTTCAGCTGAAAGAGGTTTCTCGACAGCCCACGCGAAAGTGTCCACCGCATGAGGTCTGTTGGAACCGCCCCAGGCGGAGCGTTGGTAGGTTTCGCTGAGTGCAATGGTGCGGACGAGGTGATGCACCTCATATCCATGTTCGGCAAAGTGAGCCGACAACCAGTGAAGAAGGGCCGGATGACTGGGGGGATGTTTCGAATTCATCTCATCCACCGGATGCACGATGCCTCGTCCCATCATGAGTGCCCAGATGCGGTTGACCATGGATCGGGCGAGTAGTGGATTTTTCTGCGTGACGGCATCTGCGAGGACTTCCCGGCGGGAGAATTTTGGGATGGATGGTTTTTCCGGAGCTTGTTCTCCTTCGGGTGGAGCGATCAGATAATACTCTGGCAGGTCGGATTCTTTGACATCGGGTTCCGGGCGTTTTTCTTCGACCGCGACTCCATTAAGAAAGGTAAGTGTTGCCGGTTGAGATTCTTTTTTCAGGTTGGCAAAACTGATGAAGCCTCCGATGGCTGATTCGGCGATGCCAACGCCGTTGGGGGTTTTGACGTTTTTGCTTCGATTGAATGCCGCCACCATGGCCCAATAATGTCCCTGCTTGATTTCATGCGCCAATGGGTGGTCGTGGCACTGTGCACATTTGATTTGGGTGCCGAACACGATGGGGGCGATGGCCTCAGCCATGGCCTGGTGGTTGTCTTCCCGTTCGTAAAGAAACCACAGACTACCCGGAGTCGACTTGGTTTCGTCTGGGCGCGCCAGGATGATTTGTCGAATGACCTGATCCCAGGGGCGGTTTTCGGCAAACGCGGATTTCAAAAAATCATGCCAACCATTCTCTCTGCGCTGATCTTCCCACCGCTTGCCTCGACGTTCCATCAGAAAGACGTCGAATAGTTCGGTGAAATGAACAGCAAAGGACTCGCTTTCAAGCAGCATATCCACTTCTTCGGCGCGCTTTTTGAGGGAGCCACTTCGCAGGAAACGTTCGGATTCCACTATCGTTGGCGGACGTCCGATGAGGTCCAGGTAGAGTCGACGCTGAAAGGTTCGGTCATCGCACACGGGCGTCGGTGAGATGCCCGTCCCCGTCAATTTAGCCTTGATGAAATAATCGACGGCTTGAGAGGGGGAAAGGGATGCTGGCGGGGCAATGAAGTCTCCTGGTTCCAGTGGAGACGGGGTTGTTTCCGCCCAGGGGGCTTCGGTCGTTACAGCGGGTAATTCCTTGAAATGAAGAATCCACTCCCTGATCAATTGGACGGACTCTGTTTCCAGTTGTTTTTTGGGTGGCATGTGAGGATCGGATCCCTCCAGCAGAACGGTGTAGACCGGGCTTTTGTCGGGCGTTCCAGCAGTCAGGATCGGACCGTTCTCGCCACCTTTAATCAGACCATGAAAGGTGCTGAGATCGAGATCTGCCTTACGTTTCAGCGGGCCGTGGCATTTGACACAGTGATCATTTAAGATGGGCTCTATATTCGTTTGCCAGTCAGGTCCTGTTTGCTCAGCCTGGACCATCCCAAACAGGCTGTATTGGATGATTCCAAGGAAAACAATCCGCCTCAACATCTTGGTTGCCGAATGTGCTGTTTGCCATTTCATGGTTTACGTGATGGATTGGATAAGATCCTACGCGATAAAACCGAAGAATCCAATGCTTAGTTCATCTGAATAAACTTAAGAAAATATAACATTCTGGTTGAATCGATTGCTTTCAGGGCAGATGATCGCCTCAGATCACCACGGAAACAGATATGAACGGGGCATTCAAATTAACGGCGGCGCCTTTTACGCCATTTCAAGCAGATGGAGAAATCAATGTCGATTTGGTTCTTCCAATGGCCGGCCATCTTAAGCGTTCGGGAGTGCATGCTGCGTTCGTGAACGGAACGACGGGGGAGTATTCCTCGTTGACCATGGACGAGCGTTGTCTGCTGACCGAGGCGTGGATGGATGCCGGACGTGAGCATGAGCTCGATATCATGGTGCATGTCGGAGCCAACAGCCTTTCGGATTGCGTCAAACTGACCTCGCATGCCGCCTCGTGTGGGGCCGACGCCATCAGCGCAGTCGCTCCCTCCTACCTGAAACCGGAATGTCTCTCGGTGTTGGTGGACTGGATGTCCGCCATTGCGTCCGAAGCTCCGGACTGTCCGTTTTACTACTACCACATACCAGGCCTGACCGGTGTGGACTTTTCCATGAGCGAGTTCTTGCGGGAGGCCATCAGCCAGATCCCGAGTTTGAAGGGGATCAAATTTTCCGCGATACAACCTGCTGAAATCCTGGAGTGTCTTCAATTGTTCGGTGATTCACATGAGATTTTTTACGGCAATGATGAAACGTTATTGGCCGGTCTCGCATTGGGCGTGCATGGGGCCATTGGCAGTACCTATAATTTCATGACCCCGGTCTATCTCGAGATGATCAAGGCCTTTCAAAGCGGGGATCATGCCAGTGCGCAAAAGTGGCAGTATCGTTCAGTGAAAGTGGTCAACCGCCTGGCTCAATCAGGTTACTTGCCGTCTGCCAAGGCCTTGATGAAGCAGTTCGGACTGGATTGCGGAGATGTGCGATTGCCCCTCGAGTCAATCAGCCATTCCAGTATGGAGCAGCTGCTTGAAGATTTGTTGCCGCAGTTCAAAGAACTCGGGATTCTATCCTGAATCTCTCCTAATCCTTTGATCCTCCCATATGGCATACTTCTTAGAGAAGGAGTATGCGTTTGTTGGTGTTTTCCTCTCCTTTTGATCTCAGCGAAATCATTTGAAGTGATGTTTGTCATGTTAATGTCATGAATTAGCTTAAGTAATTTAACTTTTCGTCGATAAAAGGGATGTCAATATGGGTGCGTGATTGGGGGAAACACCAAATCTTGTTGTATATGAAACATGTAAAAATATCCAAACGGCTTGCGTTGATTAGCTTGGCCTACTCCATCCCCTTGATTGCCATCGTGGCGATGTTGGTTTCGAACATTCGAGGATACATTTCTTTTGCCGAACAGGAAACTTATGGCAATGCGGTTCAACGGCCCTTGGCCAAATTATTGGATTGCATTCCCAAACATTACTTTGCGGTTACAGGAATGGGTGGCTCGGAATTGCTCAAACCTAATGTTTCAAGTATCGAAACGGAAATCGATCGCGCTTTAACGGAACTTGGCAACGTTTTGAATGAGCATGGCGAGGCCCTGGAATTCACCGATGAGGGATTGGCCAAGCGGGACCGAAGCCACGTACGTTTGAGCAATATCAAGGGTGAATGGGATGCATTGAAATCCACCAGGACTTACTCAGACGTCGAAGCCTTGCGCAACGGTCATTTTCATTTAATGGAAGATTTGCTGACGATTGTCGCTCATGCCGGGGATCTTTCAAATCTGATATTGGATCCGGATTTGGACAGCTATTATTTGATGGATGTCACCCTTCTGGCCATACCGCAGACCCAGTCCAGATTGGCCAAAGTGATGGACAAGGGAGCACAACTTCTTGAGCAAGGATCTTTTACTGACCAGGATCGCGCAAGCATGGCGGTTGCGGCAGCAATGATCCGCGAGTCCGATGTGGCTCGTGTTGTCGCCAGCTCAAAAACCGCGATCAATGAAGATTCGAATTTTTACGGGTTATCGGGAAACATGAGCGAGAAGTTACTGTCATCACTCGAGGCCTATGAACGATCCAATGAAGCATTTGCGGCGATGGCGCAGCGCATCGCCAATGGGGATGCGGGGGACTTGACCCAACAAGCTTTTTTGGAAGCCGGGGCTGAGGCAAGACAATCTGCGCTGCAGTATTGGGAAAAAGCGATCACCGAATTGGACGCGCTGTTGGACATTCGAATCGATCATTTCAAGGGAGTTCAGAACACCCAACTGGCCGTATCCTTTTCAGTATTTTTGATGACGATGGTTTTTGTCATCTACAACAATCGAAAAATTACTCGCCCTCTGACCCGCATCATGGAAATCATGTCTGATTGTTCGGAGCAGACGCGGCATATTTGTGACGAACTGATGGGAGCCAGTTCGAAACTAACTTCAGGGGCCACCTCTCAGGCGGCATCCATTGAAGAAACCAGTTCGTCCATGGAGGAAATGTCCAGCATGACCCAGGCCAGTAGCAAAAATGCAAATCGAGCAAAAGAACTGGCTCAGGATGCCTGTCGGGCTGCGGACATGGGGGCTCAATCCATGAAAGAAATGGATCAAGCCATGGAAGATATTCACGCCTCCAGCGAAGAAGTGTCAAAAATTATTTCCAGCATCGATGAAATCGCTTTTCAGACGAATATCCTGGCTCTCAATGCGGCAGTCGAGGCGGCTCGAGCCGGTGATGCCGGCATGGGATTTGCCGTGGTGGCCGATGAGGTCAGAAACCTGGCGCAACGAAGCGCCCAGGCGGCTCGTGAAACGGCCGTCAAAATTCAAAACTCGGTCGATAACAGTGAAAGAGGCCAGGAGATCAGTCGTCAGGCGTCCGCGAATATTCAGGAGATCCTGGATCAAATCCGAGAAATGGACGCTTTGTCGAAGGATATTGCCATGGCTTGCAATGATCAGAGCAGCGGTATCAATCAGGTGAATCAAGCCATGACCGAGATTTGTAATGTGACTCAGGAGAACGCCCAGAACTCGCAGGATTGCTCGCGCGTGTCCAAGGATCTTTCCGATAAGACACGAGCCCTCAATGAAGCCGTCGATGAGTTGCGCATGATGACCCTTGGAAACCGATCGGTACATTCAGGATTGAGCAAACCCTCCCCTGATCGTTCAAAGAAGGAACCTAACCCGGATATTTCATCAAAACCAGAAATACCCACAAAATGGTTTACATTTTTGCTCAAGGATGAGTTTAGAGAGGTCAGACGCACCTTTTTAAGGTTCTTTTCGAATTGAGGATACACTCCCCCAATCCCCCATTGTTTTTCGACGTGCCGGGGCAGCACTCTGGGTATGTTATCCTGTGTTCAGTTTGGCGTGAACATGTGCAAAGAGTTTTTGATAGGGGTATGCCTGACTCATCAATAATCGAATGCGTCTTGTGTTTTTCAGGACGATGGTTCCAATTTTGAACAGTTTCAGTCGGATGGTATTGGCCGCCGCCTGAAAAACTGGCCCAAAGCGAGTGAGAAGTTTTGAATAAACA
>CAYPZD010000012.1:0-24475 GCA_964415055.1 uncultured Verrucomicrobiota bacterium
ATACCTATGTGCATTTGACCGCAGGCGAACAAAAACTCATCGTGCGCCAGCCTGATCAATGTCAGTGGCAAGCAGATCAAACATTAACCGTCAACATACCAACGGAACATGCCCACCTATTTGACGGCACAACCGGGGAGCGATTTTAAAAAATGCTAATAGTTGGGACTGACCCCAAATTAGGCAGGGTGGGGTGGTTGGTTTTGATGTTGGGAGTGTTTATGGGGCGGGGGGCTGATTTTGAGTGGGAGGTTTCTTCGCTGGCGGAGGAGGGGATGTCGGAGGAGCGGCTGGTAGCATTGTCGGAGCGGTTGACTGGATTGAATACAAAGGGCTTTTTTGTAATTCGGAATGACCGGATTGAAACGCTATTCCTGGTGTCAGATTCATCCCGATTCCCCTCATCCACAAGGCCCCAGATTTGAAGGGGGATTTGGCATCTACGAAGCGCCCGAACCTTGGGGCCCCTGGCACACGGTTTATTTTTTCCGACGATGGGATGTCGGCCCGGGCGAAACAGCCAGCTTTCCTTCCAAGTGGATGAGCAAGGATGGAAGGACCATGCACCTTGTATTTTCCGGCGACGACGCTTTTTCAGTTCGGCGTGTGACGCTGAAATAAATCTGGATTTGTTTACCGCGCCCTTTCAGAATTGCGCTTTCACCTTGGCTTTGATTGGTCCATGACTTCGCTGTGTACTGATTGGTTAGGTACCAAATTCTATGGAAACTTTTTGTTCAGCATTCGGTTCGATTTCACAGATCCTTGGGAAATTAATGAACACTTTCCGGTGGTTGGTTTTGATTGTCGCATGTCAATCCATCATTCAGGCGCAGGATGCCGACACTTCGGTGGAGGCTTTGAACGATGGATTGAGAACGGTGTATGTCGAGGAAATCGTTGATGAGATCACGCTGGATGGCGTGCTGGACGAGGCGGTCTGGAAAAGTGCGCGCCCCATCGGAGATCTGGTGCAACGTCAGCCAACGCCTGGTGGTGAACCGTCCGAACGTACCGATGTTTTTCTGTTGCGTGATGCGGACAATCTTTACATCGGTGTAAAGGCATACGATGCCGAGCCCGAAAAAATCATTGGCACTCAAATGTCACGCGATGCGAGCCTGGGATCGGATGATCGTATTCAAATTCTGCTGGACACCTACAGCGATCGACAAAACGCCTTTTATTTCGCTACAAATCCAGCAGGAGCCTTGGTCGATGGCTTGATTTTTGGCAACCGAACACTCAACACCAATTGGGATGCGATTTGGGATGTGCGAACCACACAAAGCGACGAGGGTTGGACAGCTGAATTTGTCATCCCTTTCAAGAGCCTCAACTTTCCAAAGAATAAATCGGTTTGGAAGTTCAATATCGCCCGAAACATCTTCCGCAAGCTGGAGGAAGTTTTCTGGTCGGGGGCAAGGATTGAGACACCTTTTCTTCAGGTATCTGAAGCCGGTCGCATCGAGAACATGACCCAGCTCAATCAGGGCATTGGCTTGACCATGCGCCCTTTTGTCGCGGGGACCTGGATCAACAACAAAACCACCACCGGCAAGGACGACTTTGAATTCGAACCCGGGTTTGATGCGCTTTACAACATCACTCCCAACTTGAAATTAACCACCACCGTGAACACTGATTTCGGCGAAACCGAAGTGGATGCACGCCAGATCAATCTCACGCGGTTTTCCCTGTTTTTCCCGGAAAAACGCTCTTTCTTTTTGGAAGATGTCGGAGTGTTCAATTTTGCAAGCACCGGCCCTCGTCCTCCTGGAGGTATCCCGGGAACGGGAACCGATGTGCATCCGTTTTTCAGTCGACGGATTGGATTGTTGAATGGACAGGAAGTGCCGATCGATTTCGGAGGTAAATTGACCGGCAAAATAGGGCGTACGGACGTCGGCGTATTGAACGTGCAAACCCGCGACACCTCCATCGTCGAGAACAAGAATTTCCTCGTTGCCCGAGTGAAGCAAAACATCCTGGAACAATCCTATGTCGGCGGACTTTTCACTCATGGAAATCCTGCTCCCGGTAAACAAGGTTTTACCTACGGCGCGGATGTGCATCTGGCAACCTCTCATTTCATGAACGGATCCCAGAACGCGGTTCTGGAAGCTTACGGCATGAAGAGTGACAACGAGGGCGTCACCGAAAAGGATGCGTCTTATGGTGTGTCAGTGCGTTACCCGAATGATATATGGGACGGGATGGTCGTTTACCGGGAAATCCAGGAAAACTTTGACCCGGGGATCGGATTTGTGCAGCGCCGCAATACGCGCATGCTGAGAGTTGCCGGTAGTTATAATCCGAGACCCAATGACTTCCTGGATATCCAACAAATGTTCCACGATGTCTATTACACACGCTTCAACCGTCTCGATAATGGGAAGCTGGAGACATCCCAACTCTACATCACACCACTGGACTGGCACTTCAATTCCGGTGATGCACTCCATGCCCTCATCGATTACGATCGCGGCTATGAACGTTTGTTTGTTCCATTTGAAATTTCTCCGGGGGTAACACTGCCTGTCGGAGAATATGATACCAACCGTTCCAGTGTGGTGTTGGCTTCGGCCAGTAAACGACCTTTGTCAGCCTTTGTCCGCGTCGGTTACGGAGAGTTTTGGTCTGGGACAGCCGAACAAGTTTCCGGCACCGTGACTTATCGATGGCAGCCACATCTCACGACATCCATAGGAACCACAGAAACCTTTGCGCATTTACCCGAAGGCGACTTTATCGCTCGGATTCATACCGGTTCTTTAAACTACGCGTTTACCCCCAGACTGACTTTGTCGAACTTAATTCAATACGACAATCGATCAGAGAATGTGGGTTGGCAAAGTCGCATTCGATGGACCATCAAACCCGGCAGCGACCTGTACATCTCCTTTCACCAGGGGTGGATCAAGGAGCCAACCGGCAGCTTGCGTTTCGATACACAGGATACCAAACTGTCCACCAAGCTGAATTACACTTTTCGTTTCTGACCACCTTAATAAAATCCAAATCGGTTCAAATAGAACTCCATCCCACTAAACCGAGCAATCTGTAACGATACAGTTAATATTTATCGTGTAATGATGAATCGTATAAACGAGGTCCAAGATCGACTTTCCTTAAAGATCCGTTTGCGAAATTTGAAAGTTCGAATATGTTATAACGTTCTATGAGTAAGGGCCGCCTCGTTCACGCCAGGCGGTCTTGATGTAAAACGCAATGGAGGGCGTATTCCTCGACAGGGTGGCTTGTAGCTGAAACCTGTTGGTATGGTTGGAATCGGCCATTTTGCGGAGAAGTATTGTAGCGGAATGATTTATGGATTTCAATCACTGGAACCCAGGGGAGCGTCGTAACGAGTTTGTGGGTTTATCTGGATCGGAAACGTCTATGTCTGACAGCAGTTGGTCTCCAAATACGGATGTTTATGAAGTGGATGGCGGTTTAGTCATCCGGGTGGAACTGTCTGGCATGCGCCGGGAGGACCTTCAGCTGAAAGCTGAAGGTAACATGCTGCGTATAAGCGGGATGAGGCCTGACGATCAACGGCCACCTCAAAGTAAGTTTTTATTGATGGAGGTTAATTTCGGTCCGTTCGAAACCACGATTGAATTGCCATCAGGATATGATCTGGATGAGGCCAAGGCCTTATACCAGAACGGTTTTCTGACGATTGAAGTTCCCACTGAATCGGGAACTCCTTCCAAGAGTATCGAAATAGAGTCACTGGCCGGGGATTGAATCAGGCTGGGCGCAGATCAAAAATAGAGATCTATTCTTGGTGGGGCCAGTTCTCCCGATTTTATCGGGATACCCACACCAATCATTGAGGGCTTGCGAATTGATAAAAAGATCCAATGGCGACGCTGCAGTCTCTTGAATGCACAAGGCTTCCCTCGTTCCACCTCTTTTGTTGATAAAAGTTTTCCAGGAGGAAGAGTGGGGCAGGGTGGAACCGGCCCCTCCGTTTAATACAATTTGTCTGCGCCCTATCAGGCGCCTGCCTTGATTTCGGCCTGTATTTTTTCGATCAATTCCATCAGTTTACGGCCATAGTTTACAAAACTATCGTAGATTTCCTGGTCGCTTGCGCTGACCGAATCGTCGTGAAATACCACGGCAAGATGAGGTTCGATCGATATGCCCGCGTCATAGCCAGAGGAAAGGGCATCCTTCAGGATGCGGTGGACGGCGCCGTCTCCATCTCCGGGGAGGGTATAATCGGCATCATTTTTCTCCGGTTTCCAGATGGCATCCTTGACGTGGATATGGATGGACTGGTCTTTAACATGTGTCCAGAATTCCCACGGATCTTGCTTCGGTTGCGGAGCCGGTTTGCTTCGGTCGTCATTGAAAACCGGATTGGCCGTGTCAAAAACCCACTTCAAGCCGGGAACATTTTCCATCAGCTTGAGCGCATGTTGCCAGCTCATGCCGCCATAGTTCATGCAGTTTTCATGTACGGGTTGAAGTCCTGCATCCACAAAACGATTGGTAATCTCGCGCAAACGGCGAAAGCGCTCTTCTTCCATCTGGTCTTCACCCTCCCGCACGGCGTAACTCATGATGCGCACGTATTTCGTGCCGAGACGTTGCATGCGTGGAATGGCGCGTTCCACTTCTGAGAGGTCGAAGGGTTCGTCAATTTTTTTGCCCCAGTTGGCGATGGTGGATCCGAAACAATACACTCCAACCCCGGAATCCTTGAGTTTCTTTTCAACGATATCGAATGCCTCGTCAGGGATGTCATGCAGGTTGCCTTTGGGGAAACCTTCCACTTCCACGGTCCGGGCTTCGATGGTGTTCCATCCGAGTTCCTTGACTGCTTTGATCTGTGTGTCGATGAGCGCTCCGGCTTCATCTGCGATGCCTGTAAGAATCATGATTAAAATTAAGCTTTTACAATGGGTTGAGACGGTTTGTTGGTGGCCGGGGCTTGTCCGTGGGGGACTGTGGTATTGGCATACACCTCACTGAGGGGGAGTTGACATTTGATCGATGTCAGTTGTACCACTCCATCTTCGCCTTCCACGGTTTTAAGCATCCAGGAACCGTTGGGTTGACGCGTGTATTGATCGGCCAACCAGGTTTCTTGTGAAATAAGGATGTATTCCGAAAGGGATTCCAGATGTCGGTAGTGCCAGAATTTTCCACCGCGATCCCAGGCGGCGGTATTGTCCGAAAGTACTTCGATCAGGATTTTAGGATTCGTCAGGGTATCCTGTAGAGAATCTTCAAATTGAGCAGCGCCATTGACGACCGACACATCGGGATGTGCATACAATTCCGTTTGCGGCACCTTCAAGCGCATGCCGCAATTGAGCACATGGTTTTCGGAGTTTTTCAACCGGTGCCTGAGTTCACCTGCAATGTTGGTGGCGATCAGCCAATGCAGGTGAGATCCGCCCGCAATGGCGTATACGCCTCCGTTCAGCCACTCCGCTCTGAGGCCTGCATGCCGCTCCATGGCGACGAATTCGCTGGATGCCATCTTGGTTTTTGGATCTGGATTCATGTTTGATCGATACCTTTAAGTTGAAAGATTCTATCTAACCCATCTCGACCAAATAATCGAGATGTAAAATAGAAATTCCTTCCGCCCTCGAACCAGGACACGTATTACTTCATGCCGTTCCGTTTGCAGCGATGCCATTTTGGACTGCGTGGTCCGACGATGTAGCGACCTTACCTTTGAGCAAGCCGATATCCTCTCAAAACGCTTGCGTGTGCAACTGTTTTCATACCAGTAGGTAGTGTTTATCGTTTCCCCGAGGTATCCAAAGCGGCGATGACTCGCGTGCATTCCAAAGCACGCTCGCTTTTCACAATCTTGCCTGGAAGCAATGGATGTCATCACCACACTCGCTAGCCGTGCTGCGGCGGGGTGAACCTTTATCGATTGAAAGAACTGGCAAAATCCTCGTCTGAAACTTCCACGACCTTCTTCTCAAAGGTCGATTCACTGATCAACTGGTTCAGTTTGGCTTCAAAAGCTGCACCATCCATGGGCATCTCAACGTTTTGATCGATCAGGGAGGAATACAACAGCACATTGGCCAGTTCAACAGAATGAATGCCATCGGTCCCGGGGGCAATCAATGCTTCTCCATCACGAATGGCATTCACGAAATTCCGCATCAGGATCGCGTGAGGCAGCTCTGCGTTGCCAAAGGGGATATCAACATTCCAGACTTCGGGTTTGGAAAAACCGATCTTGGATTGCTTGCTGTGCTCCAGCATGCAGTTTTCATTGCGGGTGAATTGAATCTGATCATTTTCCAGAACCACCTTCCCGCGGGTTCCTGCGATTTCGAATCGATTCGAGCCGGGTGCTTCGCCCGTGGATGAAATAAACACTCCGGTCGCTCCGTTGGGATATTCCAGGTAGGCGGTGACGTTGTCTTCGACTTCGATATTATGGAATCGTCCAAGTTGAGCAAAGCTTCGAACCTTGCTCGGCATGCCGACCAGCCATTGCAGGGCGTCGAGTTGATGGAGGCACTGATTCAGCAACACCCCGCCTCCTTCACCTTTCCAGGTCGCGCGCCATCCGCCCGAGGCGTAGTAAGCTTCGGTGCGATACCAGTCGGTGATGATCCAGTTGATGCGAACGATTTCGCCCAGTTCACCATCCTGGATGAGTTTCTTCAGTTTGAGATAACGAGGTTCGGTGCGGAGCTGGAACATGGCGCCGAAGACCACTTTGGGATGTTTCTCCGCTACAGCAATCAGTCGCTCCGCATCGGCTTTGTGGGCTGAAATGGGTTTTTCAACCATCAAGTGCACTCCTTGTTCGATGGCGCATATGCCCAGGGAAGTATGTTGATAATGGGGCGTCGCCACCAGCACCGCATCGATCTCGCCGCTTTTGATCATTTCCACACCATCGCTGAAAACTTTAACACGGTCTTTGTAGGCTTCCAGTTTGTGAGGTGAAGTGCTGCATACAGCCGCCAGTTCGGCGTGGGCTACTTCGCCTTTGAGCAGGTAATCTGCGTGGTACTTGCCCATGTTTCCCATGCCGACGATGCCAATTCTTACTTTGTCCATAGGTTCTTTTTAGGATTTCAACGTTTTGAACTGGGAATATTTGGTCACATGGGTTGATCTCGCAAGTTATTAATGGAAGGTTTGAGGTGTAGAATCCCATTTGAAGTTGTCACGAAAATGTCATTTGTTCAGGCTTTAGAAGAATCTAGCTTCGCTCAAGAAGCTTTTAAGAGTTAACATTTTCTCGTATCTCAGCGGCTGGAGTGCATGGACCAAATATCATTGTGTCAGAAATTAACCTAAAAAATCCTGCATCTGCAGAAGAACGACGCCTGGATTCATTGCGTCGAACGGGGATTTTGGACACATTGCCGGAGGATGCCTACAATGAGATTACCAACATGGTAGCTCAAACCCTGGATGTCCCGGTTTGTCTCGTCAGCTTTGTGGATGCACATCGGTTGTGGTTCAAGGCATGCAAAGGAATGGATGTCCAGGAAATGCCGCGTGAACCATCCTTTTGCCACTATGCCGTGCAAAGCGAGAATGTATTTATTATTCCCGATGCACTGAAGGATGATCGGTTTAAGGATTTTCCAGCGGTTGTTGAATCTCCCGGTATTAGATTTTATGCAGGGATTCCTTTGAAATCGTTGGATGGTTTTTCGTGGGGTGTGTTGTGCATCATGGATACCCGGCCCAGGGAATTGACGATTGAACAACTCAAGCTGCTTGAATATTTCTCACGTCAGATTGTTCAATTGGTCGAACAACGAGCATCACATCTCGAATTACAGGAAACCAATCGGTGGGCAAGTTCCATCATCGATCACATTGTGGATGGCATCCTCACTTTGGATCAGGAGGGGGTTGTTCAGTCCTTGAATCCATCTGCGGAGAGGATCTTTGGATATTCGATCGAAGAAATTAAGAACCAACACGTTTCGAAATTGGTTCCCGACGCGCTTGAAAATCTCTTTGATCAGAACGCATTGAAAACCGCAGGGAATCGGGAGGAAAGTCCCCACCATTTTCAAGGTGAAATAGTTGGACGTCACAAAAATGGGGGAGATGTCCTGATGGAACTCACCGTGAATGACTTTGCTTTTCAAGGTAAACGAATGTTCACCGTGATCGTCCGGGATGTGACAGCCAAAAGGAATGCCGAAAGTACCATGCGGCGTGCCTTTGCCTTGCTGGACGGTACCTTGGATGGAATTTTCATGTTCCATCCGGAAACGCTCATTTTTTCCTATGTGAACAAAGGCGCGGTTATCCAGACCGGTTATTCAGAAGGTGAATTATTGCAAATGTCTCCTTTGGATATCAAACCGGCGTTCGATGAAAGGCGATTCCGGGAAATGCTCGTCCCCTTATTGAGCAATGAAATCCCGGCATTGAAATTCACCACCGCGCACTTGTGCAAGAATGGCGAGCAAATACCGGTTGAGATCATCCTTCAACATTTGGAAGATTCGGTGCATCAGTCCCAGCTGATTGCCATCGTCAGAGATATCACTGAGCGTGTTCATGCCGAAGAAGAAATCAAACGTCTCAATTCAAGCCTTGAGCTTCAGGTCCAGGAAAGAACCCAAGAACTGGAACGGATTAACCGGGCTTTGAGCGATAGTGAAGAACGCTTTCGTGCACTGTTTGAGAGCAATCGAGACGGGATTGTTGTGGGTGGTGCTCAAATGGAATTCATTCTTTGCAATGCTGAGTTCGAGCAATTGACAGGTTATACACGGGAAGAACTGGTCGAGTTGAAGCACCTGGATGCTGTGATACATCCGGATGACCGTGAAAAGCTTTTATCAAACAATCGACGTCGACTCACAGGGGAAGCGTTTGAATGGCGCTATGAATTTCGTATTCAGACCAAAACAGGGGAAACACGTTATGTTGATGCCTGCTTTAATCTCGCCAAGTCTGGGGATCATGTGATTGGTATTCAGGGTGTGTGTCGGGACATCAGCGATCGCAAGTTGGCAGAAGAGGCACTTCGAAATCTTAACCAGAAATTGGAACAACGCGTGGAGGAGAGAACACGCGAACTGGATGATGCCCGCACTCAGGCGGAAAAAGCCAATCAAGCCAAGAGTGCTTTTCTCTCAAGAATGAGCCACGAAGTGCGTACGCCTCTCAGTGGCATACTTGGGTTTTCGAAATTGCTGGAAATGAGCAATCTGAACGATACCGATTCGAAAAACGCCCGCCGGATTCGTACGGCAGGTGAGCATCTGTTGGAATTGGTGGATGAAGTGCTGGATATCTCGCGTATTGAATCGGGCAATCTTTCCTTGTCCTTCCGGCGAGTGGATTTGGTAGTACTGACCCATGAGGTGATCGACCTGGTGGAAACCCTGTCCAATGCCAGTGGAATCTCCATTCACCTTGAAAATAAATCAGGATCCGACCCGATCGTTTGGGCGGATCACAAACGTTTAAGGCAGATCCTCATCAACCTTGCGTCCAACGGGATCAAATTCAACCGGGAAGGAGGAACGTTGGCCTTCACTATATTGTCGGTCCCTGAAAACCGGTTGCGCCTGGAAGTGCGCGATACCGGGATTGGTATTCCTTCAGAGAAAATGGATCGGTTGTTTTCTCCATTTGAACGACTCGACGCTGAGAAAAGGCAACCGTCGATTGCTGGAACTGGATTGGGATTGGCTTTATGCAAAGCGCTTGTGGAATCCATGTACGGGAGGATTCTGGTTTCCAGTCATGAAAATGAGGGATCTGTATTCACAGTGGAACTTCCAGGAGTGGATGAACAAAATCATCCCCACTCCAATGGGGGCAGAGGTTCACGGAAAGATAAAACGTCTTCTTCAGTTCAACCACTGAAAGTGCTCTACATCGAGGACAACGAGGATAATCTGGAATTGTTTGAGCAAGTCATACAAATAAGCGAGCACGCCACTCTGCACACAGCCATGACCGGTGAAGAAGGCCTTCAATTGGCTTTCGATTGCCTACCCGATGTTGTGTTTCTTGATTTCCATTTGCCCGACTGCGAGGGAGATGTTGTATTGACAAAACTCAAGAAAAATCCACGAACAAAACATATCCCTGTTTTCATGCTGAGCGCTGACGGTAGGAATGACCAGATCCAGCGTTTGAAAAAACTCGGTGCAGTTGATTATTTGGTAAAGCCCGTTGACATAGAGTGCCTGCTGGAAATCATCGAATCGCAGGAACCCCTGAAGGTTTGAGTAAAGAGTGACTTTTAAGTTCTTTTTCTCAGCCTCAACATCAGTGTCATCATACCCACAAACCATAATGCGACCACTCCGGGCTCCGGGATGCTGGGCACCGTTTCCAACGGGACAGGGGAGAGTCCCATTTCCTCGAATTGTTCCATGGTTTCCAGAACGACCGCTCCCGTCAACGGAGTGACCAATTGGTGCGTTGTGGCCAGTTCGGTGGCTGCTTCGGTTTTTCGACTGTTTCTGAGTCGGACCATTTTGTCCCGAGCCCATAGTCGTTCGATATGCCTTGAGACCCGGGGAAGTTCAACAAGGTTTGTCACCGAGTTTTTCGGCTCCATGGAGCGTCGAAATTTGTTCTCTGGATCCAGTGTCCCAGGCTCTTTGATCCAAGCGCTCAGATGATCAGCAATACTTTCATAGCGCGGAACACGACGAATGTGCCATCCGTCAAGCGCTTCCAGCACGCGATTGGGTCCCGGTTCCATCGAAGCGGCATGGAGTACGATGTTTCCTCTTGTTCGCTCCATGCGTTGAAGGAGCGATGCCGAATTCCCGATCAACACGGGCTGTGGTCCGTGCAACCACCACACATTGTCTGCTCCCATCTCCAAAGCCCGATCCCAGGCCTGCAGCAGATACGCAATGTTGTCCTGACCACCACGAAACTTGAAATCGTCGAAGTGTTGCAATGCCTCCTCCAAGGGAAGAAAACGGGGAGCTCCATTAATGTTGAAAGGGCTTTGCTGATCGCTGGCAATAGCCATCCAGACTTTTTCCATGGAAGACAAATCCGTTAATGCCTGACGAACCTCCTCTGCATATTTCGACATTGAAACGGATCCATCCACGACAATCACCGTCATGTCGGTTGTTTCTGATGGAGTAAATTTCAACTCCTGTAATATCACATGCCCAGCCTCCATGGCATCCGTCCATACTTGTTGAACGGCATCCGGTCGTTCCATCCGAACCGTGGCATCGGGGTGGATCAAATCGCGATCCACCAGTTCGCCGTGCAACGCGTGATCTCCTTCCTTGAGCATACTGTGTTTGAATAGATGTTCGGCACCGGACAACTGTGATCGTGATTCAATCCAGACACCATGCTTGAGCTTGTCTTGTAAATTGAAGTTGCGCTCCAATAGGGCGGGAAGCCGGAATCGACCATGCGTCAAGTCGCTCATGTTCATCGGAGCCGTAATACCGAACCGGATCTTCATCGTGCCTCCATTGGCGGGTACGGGAAAACATTGAACGAGGATTTGATCCGGTCCCGATGTGGTGACCAGGACCGGATCTCTTCGGCGTTCCACCGCTACTGTCTGATAAGCGGCCCGTGTCTGCGATCGGCTTCCAAATGCCGCTTCTCGTTCCTCCCCATTTACCCACAACGTTAATCGTGAAACCACACCGCCGGGTGGAAGCAAAACCTGCGCGCGCGCTTCTCTGGCTCTCCTGGAATCATTCTTGAATTCCATGGTCCATTCCGTATAGGCACAGGCGGATGATGTCTCGATGCGTGTGTCCAGTCGAGACGCGGTCATTTCAAGGCCACTCACCCGGCCTGCCACCGCCGTTCCTCCCAATGCCGCGTCAAATTCCCAGGTAAACTCCTGATCCAACACATCCCACCTTCCGTCTCTTGTGTATAGATTGGGTGGCTGTACTGAGTTGAAGGGTCGACCTGTTACCTGATAATAGACTCGGCGGGCGTCTTCTTGCGTGACCTGATCATTTGATTGAACCAACCAACCCGAAAGATCAAAGATGCGGCGCGGGCGTTCATAACAAGCACGGAGCAGGGTGTCCTCCTGTCCGATGAACCGTAACCATCGGACCCCTCGATCCCGCGTCGATGCCTCCGTTGAGTCAGCCCAACGAAGACCGATGCGAGTGATCAATTCGGGCGTCTCCAATACAAAGAGCAAACCCAAAGCCATGAAAAAACCAGGCCAAACGGATACGACTTTCAACGATCTTCGTTGCATTTCCAATCGGAATCGCTTCCAAAGAACCATGCCCGAAATCCACGCCGCCAAAGGAGTCAAACCAAGCAGCCCAAATCCGAAATAAATGATGGCCACAACCCCTATGGGTGTGATGGGAAGAAACATCATGCTGTAAACAAAACTGACACCCAAATTGAATGAAATGACAAAAGGCACCCACCTTGGGATGCTTTCCTCTTTTTGATGCATCCACACCAATGCCAGCAGATTGCCTATCGGAACAAACACCAGCATGGCGACGTGCCACATGGAAGGCATGGGATCAAACAGGACGCCCGTGCAGAAGCGTGACATGAGTTCGATGACAACACTGGCAGACGGCCAGACAACGGCTGTCAGCAATAGACCAAACGGTAAGCTACCTTTGATGTTGGCGGGTTTGGCGTTTTTTGCCATGGATTCTTGTGACGGCAGCGCAGTTTGAGGTGTGTTTTCAGGGACCTCGAGATTACCAATGCGTCCCAATGTCTGACGTAGCCAATCGCCGTCGATAATCGTCAAACCGTAAGCATGGGCTTCTTCGTCCACGTGACGTTTGAGATCTTCTTCAACTTCCGCAACGTCTGCTTCCGATCCCTTCAGAGCTTCGCGAAGTCGAATGCCGTAGGTTTTCCATTCGGCCTTGGCTGAGTTTGTCCATTTCGCCATATCAGGTTCCTTTGCGTTTAAGAGTGTTCATGCCTTTGATCAGCGTCTGCAGGTGCGCATCCATGGAGGTAATGGCATCGCGGCCTTCATCGGTGAGTGAATAATATTTTCGTGCAGGACCTTCGCTGGATTCTTCAAGCCTTGAGGTGATCAAACCATGCTTGCGCAGCCGGGAGAGCAGGGGATAAACGGTCCCTTCAGTAACACCCAGACCCGGCACACCCACCAGGCTTTTTACCAGGTCATAACCATAGCGCTCACGATCCTTCAACGCCGTCAGGATGCACATCTCAAGAATGCCTTTGCGCACTTGTACCGTCCAGTTGTCGAAAAAATCGGTCATGACAAGGGTGGTTCCCATCCAACGGGTTTTAAATCCTGTGGGCCAACAAAGCGACGCGGAGGTTTGAAACGCCAGAGAATGCACGTTTCCGTTTCCCAGTTGAAGGTGACGGTTGCTTTGTCATCTCGAAACACAGTGAGTTGTTTTGTTTCCTGATCAACGAATGTGGGCGCATGATTCCAATATAGATCTTGGTGATCGTAATAATACCTACCCCACGGACTTCCCGGCTTTTTATAGTAACAGGCAGTTGTAAACGGCTCGCCACTCCAGTTGCATTTCTGTGTTACAATAAACCGTGTGCCATCCGGCAACATTTTATCCACGATGGCGCGGGTCCCATTGATGTGATTAGCAAAGAAGGCGAGCCAGAGACAGGCCACCAGGCAAATGCTGCCCAAGACTGCCACCTTTTTACGATGAAAGATGGAATTCATGTAGATGTCCTTTTCTTCTTTGCATATCGAACCAACCAACAGGCCGCACAGAACAACAACCACGATCCCAACTGCAGGAGCCAGCCTTCTCCATCCATAAAAAATTCTCCATCTACTGTTCCAAAGAATAGTTCCCAAAGAATCATCGGTAACATGATCATTGCGAGCACAAGGTACCAAGGCATGATAAGCAGCAAAAAATAGTGATGAGTGAGAAATAAACCGCCAGCAATGATAGGCACTAAAGGAATCACCACATAGACAAGCCATATGTGTCTCTTCCACCGGCCAGATAGGTAAAGTCCGAAGGTGGCGACGCCCATGATTCGGGCGAAATTCGCCATGGAAAATACTGAATCGAACCACTGATCTGCCGTAAAGGATTTCAGATGACCAAATAAGCTGTCCGATTTTGAAAAGGGTATGGATTGAATGCCGAGGTCGACTATCAAAGAGAGCAACAATACGCACGCAGCTCCCAGAGCAAAACCGATTAGACCGGTGATTCTGATTTGCTGGTTGAGTGAATGTTGCTCAATCATTACTATGCAATACATAGTAGCATGTGATGCATATGTCAAGCTTGCATGTACGGCGATTTAAATTCGACTTTTCAAATGGTTCTTTCAGTCATTGAGGGGAGGGGCTGAGGAGAGTCAGATAGCAGCATGATGTTGGGTTAAATTTGCAAGATACGAAAAAAGCCCCGCTAGTACCGTGGGCAACAGTTCCTTGGAACGTGTTACATATAGGTGGGACTGGCCCGCCGACTTTCGACTTCCAGTCAAGGCCTGACGTGGGTCGACTCCTAAGGCGTGGTGCCCCATGTTTTTTATTACGGTTCAAGGATAGTATCTCAACACGAGTATAAGCAGGGCTTTAAAATTTTTCCCGCATCCATGACAAAGAGCTGTTTCGGAACATCTGCCCCGAACGCCCTTCATCCTAATCAGCGCCCATGCGGATAACAATCCTTATATGCCGAAATTTAAGGCTCCGGTAGGGCACCGCTGCTCTGGGCCGCAGGCGAGTTGAGGTGTCGGAAAGCCTGCAGAGTTGAGCGGACTCCACGCCACCGTGAATCGTACCCGCAGGTTCCGCATTCCAACAAAACTTCATTGAGGCTGGGGCCTTGCAGCAAGGGCCGAACCTATTCGCGATCCCATAAAGCATTCTGATGCCCGCGCTCATACTGCCAACCTGCTTCCGCCGAACGTTTGCTGTCTGCGTGTCCATCCACAAAGGACATGGTGGACCGCCCGCCGTGCCGGTTGATGACACGTGATGGCAGGCTGTTGTAGGATCCATTATTGGGGGTTCGGAAAAAAACGGTTCGGAAAATCGTGTGTTGTTTGGATGGATCGGTGGTGATCGTCCACTTGTCTGCATCCTGCTCCGATGGGTTTTCGATCACGGCCGAATCCGCCAGATGAATCGTTTCCACTGGCCTTTTCACCGTGGTGACCTTGATGGTTCTGCCGTCATCAGGCAACCAAAGGCTCAGTTCGTGATAGTTCAGACCGATCCCGAAACCGTCTTGAACCTTGACCGAAGGACATTGATTGACAGCCCTGTCCTGACTGTAATTGATCAACAAATCGGGCCACCATCGAATACCGCCTTGACGATCATCCTCGACCACCTTGTTCGACGCGTCTGTATCCAGCACTGCCAGATTGATCAGCTCATCCTCATTGTCATCCGAGTAAAGTAACATGGCGATGCCGAGCTGACGTTTATTGTTCACACATTTGATGCCCTTTGCCTTTTCCTTTGCCTTGCTCAACGCCGGCAAAAGCATGCCGGCCAGAATGGCAATGATGGCAATAACCACCAGCAGTTCGATGAGGGTGAAACCGGCTTTCTTACGCAAACCGACATTGGAGATATTCTTGAATTGAGAATGGTACATGGCTTTTGGCTACCTTGCTTTTGGAATAATGGTAAACTGCTCCTGTTGAACAGTCAGGTCAAGTCAAGACTCTGAGATCCCCTGGCTCCGAGGTACAGTTCAATTCCTGGACAATGGAGGGGTGAGTTCCATCACATACCCAAACTTTCCCCTCAGAAACGTTCCTGAGCAAAAGAGATGGAACGCGGGGAGACAGTGACGAATCGAATGACTGAGGCGTTTCCATTGCAGCATAATAAATGGTTTCAATGCTTTGAGGTTTGAAGTGGATGTAAGAGGGAGCTTACCCCTCCGATAATGTTAAATGCAGGCGTTAAGCTCGAATAAGAGAACCCTCTAAGAGCCGTCTGAACTCGTCCCGGTCGTTGGCATTTTATGTGTGCGTTGTAATGACAGCAGGTTGGACACATAGGTCCAGGTTCCCATGTGCAAGTGTTCGGCAATCCACTTCAGTGACATGGTGGTTCTTTTGCGTATTTCCATGGCCAGCTCGATTTTTAAAGGATTTCCCTTGGGCATGGATTTAAGATCTTCACCTGTGATGCCTTCTTTGTGCAGCAGCTTGATGAGGAGCTCGGATGCCTGCATGTGTTGAGCTTTTCTAAGCACTTCTCCGCCTCGAACGCGAGTAGCTCCTTCGAGGGATTCGGTCCTGGACAAGAGGTCGTTCCGGAATCCATCGGTTCCAAAATACCAACCACGACGGATTAAATCATAGGTGTCATTGGTTCTGGATTCTTCCCACAACGTATGACTTTCCATCAACTGCTCGAATTGGTGCCTTCCTGCGGTGTTGTCTCTTAGTTCGCCTTTTTCTCCCATCAAGACACGAGTTTCCAACCAGTCGGGACGTTGCGGGAGAGGCAGTAGATAAAAGGGATAACTGCTCCAGGGGTAATCCTTCAAATGCTGCCCATTGGAAAGCAGGTGTGCCCGGACCGGATTCAGATGTATGTAGTCGCAGAGTGTGTGCAGGTAACCCTTGTTGCTTCCGTCCACGTTGAGTGATTTGTATCGACCGGCAAACAGGTGTCCGGTCTTTCGATGACGCTTATTGAATCGCGCTGAGTAGATGCCCAACAACCATTTCATTCCTGCTACCAGATTGGCCTGAGGCGTTTGAAGGCAGAGATGAAAATGATTGTTCATCAGACAATAGGCATGGATGCGCCAACCCGTTTTTTCGCATGTTTCTTCGAGGGCTTTTAAGAACGTCTTTCTGTCGTGGACATCTCGATAGATGTCCTGCTTGCCGTTGCCACGGCTTACGATGTGGTAAATGGCGCCTTCGTATTCAACACGCATTTTCCGAGCCATGCGAAGAGGGTAAAATTGACAGTCAACCGTGTCAATAGTTGGGACTGTCCCCTTAATCGCTATTGTTGGTTGATTTTCTGGATCAGGTTGGTGGTGGATCGGCCGGCTACAAAGGAGATGAATTGAATGCGACCTCCAGACGATTCCACGGCATGTCGTTCATCCTGGTCGAGTGTGTCCAATGTGTAGTCGCCTCCCTTGATGTAGATGTCCGGTTGGGATGTTTCCAGAAAGCGTGTCGCTCTTTTTTCGGGAAAGATGCAGACGGCGTCGACACATTGCAGTGCGGCCAGGAGAACGGCCCGGTCTGATTCAGTGTTGAGTGGTCGATCCGGTCCCTTTAATTCACGAATACTTTGATCTCCGTTCAGTCCTACCAACAATAGATCTCCCGCTGCTCGTGCGCTGTTGAGGTATCGCACGTGTCCGACGTGCAATAGATCAAAGCATCCATTCGTCACCACCAGGCGTTTTCCGCTGGATCGAATGCCGGATCTCCACTCAGTGAGTTGGTCAAAGGGGATGATTTTAGAATCTATTTCCATGAGTTCGTTATGATTCGCTGCTGTTGGAACCAATAGCAACATTCAAGCTTCCTCTCCGATATCCGATCAAATCCACCGTGACATATAGGTAACCCAGTTCTTTGATGGTTTGAGTCAGGGCATCGCGAAGTTCCGGATCCAACAGACGCTCCATTTCTGTAGCACCGACTTCAATACGCGCCAGTGCGCCGGAACCCAGTTGATGATGGCGTACCCGCACATCAAAGAAACCATTTTGGCGCAGGATGGCCTCTGCTTGTTCGACCTGACTTAATTTTTTCAAAGTGACTTTTTCACCGTAAGGAATACGGGAACTCAGGCAGGCCATCTGGGGTTTAGAAGCGGTGGGAAGACCCAGTTCCTCTGAAAAGGCTCTGATCTCCGATTTGGTCAAGCCCGCCTCTTTGAGTGGTGCCCGCACCTGGAACTCCTGAGCCGCTTTGGCGCCGGGCCGGAAGTCTCCGATATCATCTGCATTTTCACCGTAAACGATGGCCGCCACTCCTCGTTCTTTGGCATAGGATTCCATCTCTTCAAACAAAGCATGTTTGCAGAAATAACAACGATTGGTGGGATTGGTGAGGTAATCTTCGTTTTCGAATTCCTTCGTGCGGATGATCTCCAGGGGAAAATGGAATTGTTCGGACAACTCCACCGCTTCTTTCAGCTCGCTTCTCGGAAGGCTGGGGGAATCTGCCATGACCGCAACCGCCCGATCACCCAAGGTCCGGTAGGCAACCAGTGCCAACAGCGCTGAATCCACCCCGCCTGAATAAGCCACCAGGCAGGATCCCAGATCCTTCAAAATCGATTCCAGCCTTTGTCGCTTGTCCATCCCCACTAGTTGCCACGAAGCGCGCCACATGTCGAGTCAGGAAATTTGAACACAACATGGTGTCCCGTGTTCTAACTAATTGATTTCGAGAGCATCATGCGATAAAAGGAATAAACACATGAACCCCCAGAATTATCATATGCCTGCGTGGCAAAAAGGATTGATCAAGCGTAAGTGGATTTAATTGTTGGTTGTGATTGTTTCTTTGGGTTTGATTTCCGATTGGTTTTTGAATCGTAGGGTTATCAATAATCGGGAAGTGCCTTCTTTTGAGTTGCTGTCCAAACAAATCAATTTTGAAGACTCTTTTTTTTCAAATTCCTGGCGGAGTATCTGGTCTAAATTGCCAGCTACTTTTCAATTGAAGCTGGATCGATGGAAACCCTCGCCACCCGCCGATGAGGTGCGATTGACCGCTTGCACCTTGCTTCCAAAACATGGAGTCAAAGCATTGCCTCTGCTTTTGGGAAAATTGAATGATCCGGATGATAAAATGAAAAGGACTGCACTCCATTCGGTATACGTTCTGGGGCACTCCAACCAACTGACCTGGGACTTTCTTGGTTCCATGGTCAAGAATCGGGCACAAAAGCCGGACCTGCGGTGTGAGGCGTTGATAGCGTTGGTTGGATTGCATTGGGAGGATCACCGGATGATGAGTTTTTTGAACGAATGGATTGTGCCAGATGAGGTGATTCTTGATTCCTTCAAGACCATTACGGGATTCAATCCTTACTCATCATTCAGCTCTTTCGCTGGAACCCAGTCGTCAGGATCACCCATTCTTTACCAGTTGAAATTTAAGCTTCCCGTCAGCTTTTTCTTATCCTTGTTCGAGCAGAATACCACAAACCATGCTAAAATGGCGTTCTGTTTTTTGAATGGTTATCCTATGGATGTTAGTCCGTTCAAACAAAGGATGTCCGAGTACATTGATGATCAGGACGATTTCGTTCGAACCAATGCCTATCAATTTCTAGTTCGTGCTCTGGAGCGTGATCGTTCTTTAAAAGGTGCTCCTGAATACTTTTTTCGCGCAGCGTCTGATCCGCTAATTTCCATTCAGAGACTCGCGATCCGTTTTCTCGGCAACCGGTACGAACCAACGTCCGATATTACCAAGGTTATATTCGAAATGGCTGCCAGCACCGATACAGGTGTATCACAGTCTGCGTTGTTGCTCATTTCCAGATTGTCTGGTGTTTCAGGAAATCCTTTTAAGCCCGATGAAAATCAGTTGGCTCTTGTTGAAAATCTTTCAAAATCCGGTGATCCGATCACCCGGCGAATGGCCTCGGAGTTATTGGGGCGATGGATAGAAGGCTCCTTTGAGAAACTATTGGAATCGTTCCTTCTCATGACTTTTCCACACGGAGAAAACCCACTAAACTCATTATCTATCAGAATCCAACAAATGTATCCTCAGTCTGATGATCACAAGGAAATTGTCTTGGATCGACTGAGGGAGATTCACTCGGAAGCACAATCTCTTCGTGGAGAAATTGCCAGTTTCCTGACCGTTGCCGAGCCCTATGAACCTGTTCCAGTGCTCTTGCGAATCCGCATGGATCAGGCTAGCAGGAAAAGGAGTTGGCTCTTCTCCTTGGCTGGTAAGGAATTGGTTCACTCTCCTGAATTGTTGAAGGCACTGGAAACAAGCGCGGACGACTCGCTGAATCCAAATCAATTTCAGGATGCAACCACTCGTTGGAATCTCGATTCGAATTTTTCCAAGGTTCAACCCCATCTGGAGACAGCATATCAATCATCGTCTCCATTCTTACATAACCAAGCCGTCAACATTTTAAAAAGAATGGGATTGGATGCTGTGCCGATTCTCGAAAAATTCCTTGATGAGGAAGAAGAACGTTCTCGAATTTATGCGTTGGTTTTGATTTGCGAAATTCTGCAAGAAATGGATCGCATAGAACCTTACTTGGAATCCGTCATTAAAGTGCCTGGTCCTACAGTCCTTAAAGTAGTCAAACAGCTGAAGGAATATTATTCCAAACCACCTGAAAACAGACGACGCAGCTTCCAATCTATGTTCGTGAGATAAACAGTCCAACCCCCGTCGAGTAAAATCTACCTATGCAAACCCCATTTAAAATCATGTTCATTCTAAGCGGGGTGATGTTTCTAAGTGGATGGATCGCCCTTTTGATTCGGTCCACTTTCGTGGGCACATTATTAGTGCTATCCCCGGTTGTTGGCGTTGGATTGGCCTTTTGGGCGGCCATGTATTCCGATCCTCCCAGTCTTTTGCCGCTTTGGGCTTGGTTGACAGGTATGGTCGTGAGTCTGATTGTTATGGCCGGGTGGAAGATTCGGGGCAGGTGAATTCAAGTCATCAGTGGGGGCGGCGGCGCATCTTTGGTAGAGCAGTGGGATGATGAGAGTCAGGTTCTCTGTCTTTTTTTCTTGGTCGTGCTCTTGGCTGTTTCTCTTTTTCTGCCGCTGCCGCCGGAAGTTAAGTCTCCCAAATTACCAATATACTGGAGACAGGGTTTGCTGTACTCAGCGGGTTTCTTTTGTTGTTGATGGCGATTGCTATCCATAAAACGCTTCTTTCGAATTGTTGAAGAATGATGAACGAACTTCTGCAATCTCCCCTGATGTATGCATGTTGTCAACGCCAATTTTAGGAACGCGCTGGAAGATCCGATTGAGAAAAATCAAGTCCATGGAAGTTATATGAAATCAGTTGGTTGGAGCAAGATTCTAATTGTTATTTATATTTTGATATTATTCTTAATGATTAATAAAATATTAATTGAAATTGTTTATGTCATTTGGAAGAAATTTGGTAACAAACACGAAGTCAGTGGGTATTGGGTTTTTTTATCTCGTTGATAAACTGCAAAAGATCGTCCTTCATGTCGGAACGTTCAAGGCCGAGCAATAAATTGCTTTTGATAAATTCCAGTTTATTTCCGATATCAAGCCGGATGCCGTCGTATTGAAATCCGGACATAGGTTCCAGTTGCGCGACCGCATTCAGAGCGTCGGTGATTTGTATTTCACCGCCAAATCCCGGTTGGGTATTCTCCAAAAATTCAAAAATGCGGGGGGTGATGATGTAACGAGCAGAGACTGCCAACAGGCTGGGGGCGTTTTCCGGAGCAGGTTTTTCCACCAGACCAGTGATGCGAACCACTCCCTCGTCTTGTGTTGGCTCACATGCTACCACGCCATATCGACTAATGACGGACCTGGGCATTTCACGCAGAGCAATGACAGAACCCTTGTGTTGGGCGTAAATGTCCACCATGGATCCCAGGACCGATTGCTCGCGGTGAGAACGCAGAATCGTGTCTCCCAACAAAACCGCAACCGGATCGTTGCCTGCAAAATCCTTCGCATACCGAACGGCGTCACCCAGTCCACGCATTTCCAGTTGGTGAACGTATTGAATTTTCGCCAGTTTGGAGAGTGATTGCATGGCTTCCAATTCCTCCGTTTTTCCCTTCTTTTCCAGGATGGATTCCAGCTCCGCATGGGGGGCAAAGTGTTGTTTGATCGCGTCTTTGCCGTCACTGACAATGATCAGGATTTCCTCGATGCCCGCTTCAACGGCTTCTTCCACCACGTATTGGATGGTGGGTTTGTCCACCACCGGGATCATTTCTTTTGGAACTGATTTGGAAGCGGGTAAAAATCGCGTGCCGTAGCCGGCTGCCGGAATGACTGCTTTTTTGATCATATCAATTCTTCTTCGATGAACTGGGGTTTGATGACCTGAATACCTTTGCTTCCAAGATATTTCTTCAATTTCGTATAATCTGATTCCTTGCGATAGGTGCCAACAATGGCGCCGCCCGAACCGGCGAATTTGGCGCTGGCTCCCATTTCACGGGCACATTGCACCATTTCCAAATGCTCCGGTTTCATATGGACTTTCAGTGTGTCATAAAGTTCTTTGCGCTTGTCAAAATTGGCGTTGATGCATTTGAACAAGGTATCGTCATCGCCTTCTTCCAGGGCTTTCTTCGCGGTGAGGGTCAGATCCGCCCAAAACTTCATGGCATCGTGGGCATGCTTGTCGCCTTCATCATACTTGTATCGTAATCTGTTGTGAGATACTTCTGTCCCTTCGGACAAATCCGCACGGTATCCTATGTAAAAACGCGGCATGCTCTTGACCTGAATGGGTTCGTAAAGACCAAAGCCATCCCGTTCCATTTTTTCCTGATTGAAATCCATGAAGACCAGATCGTCGTAAACTTGCACCACCCGATCCTGCAGTCCGGCGGGGATCTTTAACTCGCGTGTTTCCACCTCGCGGATGAGGTTCGGTAGAATGGCATTGTCAATCTGCACCTCATAAAACTCCATCAGAGCTCTAAAAGTTGCGGTGATGATGGCGCTGGATCCGGCCAGACCCACTTGCTGGGGAATGTTGGAGGTGTAGGTGATCTTGAACTTTTTGTTCAGATCCGCACTCAATCCTTCGTCGCAACAATGATCCCGGAACCGCTTGATGGTCGCTTTGAGGAGACGAATCCCCCCATAATAACCGTGCATCTGGATGTTGTCGCAAAGGTCTTCCACCGAATCGAACTCGGATTCACGATTGACGAAGCTGATGCGGGTGGAATCTTCGCCAAGCAGGATCTCGGCTTTGAAGTTTTTAAAAGTGAACGCGATGGTTCGGCCGAAGTATCCGTCGCTTGGGTTTCCGACCAATCCCACGCGGGGGTAAGCGAATGTCTTGATATGACGTTTTCTCATTGGGCACCTCCGGCTTTGATCAAGGCTTGCACCAGCCTACGGGCTTCGAGTGCGTGTTCCGGTTTGAGTTGGAGTGTGTTGAGGTTTTCCAAACGTCGTTCGTTCTCGATGTATTCCAGTTCGGACATCAAACATTTCCCCTGATCTTCAATCGGGGTGCGTTGGTCGTCCGCATCATCCTCCCACTGGAAGATCCCGTCCCGAACCCGATCCGAAAAGAAGGTCTGCTCCAGATCCAATTCCACACGAAAGACACCGCCGTATGGATGATGGTCGAACACACCGGTTTCCTTCCCGTAAGTTCCAAGCTGACGAATCGCGTGAGCTGTTGCGGGGTGATGAATACCTGCGGCAAAAATGGACACAAATTGATGATCGTTTGGACGACCTTCGGCTGCGCATTTCGCTGCATAGAAAGGATTGGCGGCGAACGACAGGATTCCGAAGTCCAGATCCGTGTTGCCGGGCATTTTGTGATAGGTCGATGTTACATAGTCGCCCTTCGGGTAAGTAGGATCAAAAAGTCCTCCCACAAACAGATAGCGCATCAGTTTGGTGAGATCCTCGGTCGAGTCTTGAAAAAACAAGGCCAGTTCATCCTTGGATTTCGATTTTTCCTTGGCTTGTTTGATGATTTCTTCCAATCCCTCATCGACATCGCTGTTGATATTGAACCGAAAGATGGATGATCGGTTGATGCGCCTGGCGAGGTGGTTTACCGCAGGGCTTCCGATGACCAGAAGGTTTCGGTGAGAGAATCTGCGGATCAATTCTTCCTCGCTTAACAGCACGAAATCTTTGTCGATGTAATGTACCGTGTCTTTATCCAGGCCAAGGCTCATGATCCATCTGCTGTCGGCGGTGGTGGTCATGTGTACGCCGAAATCTCCCGCACCGATATGTCGTCCCCTTACCTCACGTTTGTCTCCCGTGATGATGGCAAGTGGGGAGAATTGTTCGGGAAAATCCCGCAGTGTTCTTTTGCCGGGCAGCTTGTTGCCGGGACGGAACTGGGCGAGCAGTTTTTTCAGCGTGGCCTCTCCCTTGGATTTCAGGGATGCGTCATCGAACGATTTGCCGGTCAAACGGTCCAAATAAGCGCTTAGAAGCAGTTCCTCCAGCCGGTTTGGAGCAAATCGATGACTCAGCAAGATGACGTCTTCATCGGTGGGAACACGTTTACCGGTGCGGAGCTGTGCGATGTAGGGTTTGGATTTTCCAAGAAGAGTCGCCAGTTCAGCGCCCGATACTTCTGGAGCAATTTGCAAAAAAACTTTGGAAAAACAAGACATATGCGCCCTTAAATTAACTAAACAGTTAAATAAATTGATTTCTATGCCTTGTAAAGCATCAAATTAGCAAATTTGCTAACTTAGTCCGGAGGGGCAAGCTCCGCCTTGACCCACTTCAAACCTCGAATCGACCAAACTGCGATCAGGCTGCAATGGAAAGGCTGTAGACAGACGGAAACCAATGGCTGC
>CAYPZD010000012.1:24575-36170 GCA_964415055.1 uncultured Verrucomicrobiota bacterium
AACTGCGATCAGGCTGCAATGGAAAGGCTGTAGACAGACGGAAACCAATGGCTGCCCACATTCCACGTCAATTGGTCAGTTGCATTGGTGAGGAAGAAGTATGGGATCGAGATGGAACTCGTCCCTCCAGTGTCATCCTTTCTTAGGTGTTGTTTGGATGATGGTTGGTCGTTAGATTGCCAGCATGTCGATCCATTTGTCATCTTTTCGTCGAGTTCATTGTGGTTGTTTACTTATGGGCCTGATGATGGGGTTTACTGCAGGTGCTCAGGAACTGGCGAGGGGACTTCACCCCAAACCGGTTCCCTCCATGCAGGCTCTTCCTTTGCCTCATGATCAAGTGTCGATTCAACATAAAGGTCAAGAGCGTGTGCGATTTCATTTTGGGAGCGATCTACGCAGACCGTTTGTTTACCCGGTGAACGGTCCTTCCGGACGTTCGCTCACACGCATGGGACATCCGCATGATCCGGTGACACACAGCCATCATAACAGTATCTGGATCTCCCATCATCAGGTCAACGGTGTCGATTTTTGGGGAGATCATGGGGGCGGAAAGGGGACCATCCAGCATCAACGCATTGATGTTTTGGAGGATGCCGACTCACATGCGGCGGTGGTGTCGTCGAGTTTGTGGAAGGATTCCGAAGGCAAGGTCTTGTTGAAGGAATCCAGGCGCATTGCTGTCGAACCACGGGAGGCGGGTCAATACATCATGATCATCGATGTCCAATTGGTGGCAGCACAGACCAAGGTTGTCCTGGGCAAAACGCCGTTTGGCCTGATCGGTGTGCGCATGGCGAAAAGCATCGGTGTGCATGACGGTGGAGGTCGGATCATGAACGCGGATGGATTGATCGATGAAAAGGAAGTGTTCTGGAAACAGGCGCGTTGGGTGGATTACTCGGGTCAGATTGACAACGGTGTGGTGGAAGGGATCACCTTGATGGATCATCCCGACAATCCGAATCATCCCACTGTGTTCCATGTGCGCAATGACGGTTGGATGGGAGCCTGTTTAACATTCGATGGCGATCGTGTTTTGAATGAGGGAGAGAGCCTTCAATTACGGTATGGGCTTTACGTACATTCCGAATTGTTGTCGCCTCCCGCCATTGATGTTGAATGGAACCGGTTTGGTGAGACGAAGAAGTTTGAGTTCAAAAAGTGATTTTCATTTTCACGACCGTTCCGATGAATCGGAACTTGAGGCGCGGGGGCGCAGGGTTTTTGGATATGGTATACCGATGGCTTCCCTTTGAATGGCGTGTATGGGTTTGCATGCCATAAGGGGACGCATCGGGACGATACGATCTACCTCTTCTACGAAGATCTATCCTTATTTATTCAGATCGCCTGCTTTGATGCGGACGAAGCCGTCTTTTTTGAAGGCCGATTGCAGGGCTTTCAGAATATCATCGGAGCTGAGCGTCTGGATGCGGTCGTTGATGTGCTTGTCGAAGAGCATGGTGCGCCCGAGGTAAAGTCCGTTGGCCAGTTCGCCGGCGACGACCGGGTCATTGGCAAGGCTGTTCTTTTGGGAGGTTTCCCAGCTTTGTTTGGCGGCGGCGAGTTCCTCTTCGGGGATGGGTTCTGTCAACCAGCGATCGATCTCCTCATGCATGACCGCTTGAGCTTTCTCGGCATTTTCGGGAGCACAGATGGCCATGACGGATAGCGCCGCTATTTTGTCGAGAGGACGTGCGCTGAATCCCGAGTAGGCACCGTAGGACAAACCTTCCTTTTGGCGAAGCCGGTTGAAGAGTCGGGATTCTGCAAATCCGCCCAGCACGTAATTCGCCAGCAACAGGGCCGGATAACGTTCGTCAGTGTCATCCATCGCCAAACTGGCTCCTGCTGCGACCACGGCCATTTTCTTGTCCGGTGTGTCAATGACTTCATCCGTGAGTGTCAATGGCAGGCGAGTTTTTGTGATGCGTTCGAAGGGGGAATGTGGATTCCAGTCGGCGAAAGATGTTTTCAACACCTTGATCACCGCTGCTTCATCCATGTCGCCTACGATGCTGAAATGGGCGTGGCCCGTTCCATAGTTGCGTTCATAAAATGCTTTTACATCCTCCAATGTCAGGGCCTCCACCCGCTCGATGAGTTCTTCCGTATCCGGCACATGATGGATGGATGTTTCCGGATAGGGATTGAGTCGCTGACGGAGTCGTCGGTAGATCAGGGATTGAGGATCGGACAGCATGCCCTGCAGGGAGGTGAGCTGTTGCTGTTTGAGCACGTTGAATTCTTCTTCCGGGAAAAGAGGGGTGCGGAGAATTTCGCCGATGAAACCGATCAGTTCCACCAGGTGATCATGGTCGGTCTGGAAACGAACCGACAACGAACTGCCATGTTCCCCGGCGCTCATGGAGACATTGGCTTTGAGCGCGTCCAATCTGTCTTTGATGTCCTGGAAGGAATAACTTTGTGAGCCACGCATGATCAGGTCGGGGACCGTGTCTGCCGCGATCAGGGATGCCGGGTCGTTCAATGTGTCCGGGGTACCCATGTAAAAGTTGAGCGTGCCGGTAACGCTGTCGCCCCGGGTTTCCTTTGAGAGGAGCGCCAGTTTGATGCCGGGCGTCAAAGTTTCGCGACGTACACGGTTTTCGATGTTGTCGGGTGTGGCTTCGAAGTCTTCCCCTTCGGCGATGGCAGCGCGGCCTTTGTAATCTTTGACCAATTCCGCCACATTGGGTGTTTCGGGAATGATGGCGCGATCCGTTTCTTTGGTGGGATAGAAAACACCTGTTGTGCGATTGGAACGTTTGAAGTAGTGGTCTGCCACGCGCTGGACGTCCTCCACAGTCACTTGTTCCAGTTGATCGCGGGACAGGAAGAACAAACGCCAGTCACCCACGGCGGCGGATTCAGTGAGGCTGATGCCGATTTGATTGCTGTTTTTGAAAGCGAGTTCAATTTGTTTGAGAAGGCTGGTCTTGGCGCGATTGACTTCCGCTTCGGTGATGTCGCTTTCGAAGAAGGATTCGATGTCATTGTGCATGATCTCCAACACCTGTTCAGGATCTTTTTCCTGCTGAACTTCAGTCAGGACAATGAACGCGCCCGGTTCGCGTGTCGGGAAGAAAAGCGGTGACACAAAGCTGGCGTGTCCGGACTCAACCAGGGATTTGTAGAGTCGTCCCGATGGTTCCTCGGTGAGAATGGATGCAATGACATCCAGCACCACGGTATCTTCATGCGATCCGGCGCACACGTTGTAGAGCACTCCGGCAGCGGCGACATCACCATTGCGTCGGAGTTCGACGTGACGCGAGCCGTCTTTGACAGGTTCGACTGTGTAGGTGTCGTCCATGGTGCGGTCGGGTTTGGGGATGGCGCCGAAATGTTTTTCAACCAACTCCAGAGCTTCGTCCGGTTCAAAATCGCCAGCGATGACCAGCATGGCGTTGTCGGGTTGATAATAGGTTTGATAGAAGGCCTTGAGGTTCCTGGCCGGTACGCGCTCGATGTCGCTGCGGGAACCGATGGTGGAGAAACCGTAGTTGTGCCAGTCAAAGGCCATGGACATCATGCGTTGGTAAAGGATCATGATGGGATTGTTTTCACCGCGTTCAAATTCATTGCGAACCACCGTGAATTCCGTTTCCAGATCCTCGGCCTGGATGAGACTGTTGACCATGCGTTCAGCCTCGAGTTCCAGGGCGAACTCCAGATTGCCCTTTTGATCGGATGGGAGGGTTTCGTAGTAATTGGTGCGGTCCACCCAGGTCGTGCCGTTGAACTGGGCGCCTCGGGCGGAGAGGAGTTTGATGATGTTGCTGTATTTTTTGGTGCCCTTGAAAAGCATGTGCTCCAGCAAATGCGCCATGCCTTTTTCACCGCGACCTTCGTGACGTGATCCCACAAAATAGGTGATGTTCACCGTGAATTTGGGCTGTGAAGGATCCGGAAACAACAGCACGCGCATCCCGTTGTCCATTCGATACTCCGTGATGCCCTCGACCGAAGTGACCTGTTCCAGACCGGCCCTCAGTGTCAGGCAACTGAGCCCACACAACAGCAAAGCGGTAAAACTTCCGAGACGAACGAGACCCTTCTTGATAATCATGCCGACAGCTCAGCAAGTTTCCCGAAATTTTTCAATCTGAAAAGGGATGGAAGCCGTCCAATCAATGGTGTTTTTCAAGGAGATTTAATGAACGTAGGCGCTGATTTGGTTGTAGGGTGGCGTTTAAGAATGATGTTTGTCAGCCATGTGTGAGGAACGTATCCAAGACGGGCGTTCCTCACCGTACTCTCCGGATTTGCATCAGCGCGCCTCGCGCACGCGGATGGTATATTTTCGGGCGCGGGTGTTCATGGATTTGAAGATGGCGCCTTCCTGGGCGTTTTCGGTCAGGATCAGTGTGGTCCAGGGGGTTTCGTCACCCGTTGGGAATCCGTTTTCGTTTTTGAAAACGCAGCTGATCTGCACCTGGATGCGTCGATTGTCCGTGCTGAGGACATTGGCGGTGACTTCCAGGCGTCCATCCTCCAGGATGCGTTCCTGGATACCGGCCACGGTGACTGATTTGGCCACGCGTTTGTTCATCAGAACAAATGCCGATTGGTTTTCCATGTCGAAACCGTCAGCCACTTCGGGGGCGTAGGAGGCTTTGGTTTTACATCCACTGACGGTGAAGCATAAGCAGGTCACGATGAGTGACAGGATCAAGTAGGTTTTATTCATAGAGTCATCTTTCGTTGTTATTTGGTATCGCTGAAATATAGGACGGTATCCGATGGCAAAGGATTCACCACCACGTTTTCGGTGCGGGTCATGCCGGGAATGACATTCCCCGAGCCATCCAGGTATTCTATGGTTAAAGCGTGATTGCCCGGAGCTAAAGTCAAGGTGCCGAAGGTGAGATAATCCGGTAGATTGTCCCAGTCACGGGTGTCGGCCTGTGGTGAGGCGGCAGCGGAAAATATTTTGCTGACCAATCCGGCCGCGACCAACCCCAGTCCCACGTCCTGGGTTTTTCTGCCTTGGGCCAAAATGATGCCACTCAGCAAGGCCGCATCTCCCGCCGTGTCGGTGGTCGATTTGAATACGGCCTGATTGGCCAGGATATGATCCATGACCCGCCCCCCGCGTGTGCTGGCCTGGTAGCTCAGGTCATCATAAGGTCCGAGGTGAATGCCGGCTCCGTCTGTTGTAATCCTGATTTCGCGTGCATTGGAATGACCCGCCCGGATGTGCAACCGTTCGCCGTACTCGCCCGCCGCGAATTTGGTCGGGCCTTGTCCATAGTCAGCGAAAATCATCACATTGTCATCCGCGCTGTAAGGAGGCGGGATGGCAAGACGGGCCGATTCCCTGGCTCGTTTGTAGTTGGAGTCGCCGGATGCGCTTAACTTGATGGAGATCAGACCGTCGAGGTAGTCCATCAGAACATAATCATTCCGATATTCGTTTTGTTCCGAATCACTGTCATGCACTTGGGCGCTCCGGAAGCAGGCGCGTGCATTACCCCGATCTCCTTCCATCCAATACAGGATGCCCCGATAGTAGTACGCCATGACCCTTTCGTAGGGCTCGCCGATGAAGAACTTTTTGGATTCGTCCTGAAAGAGGCGACGTGATTTTCGGGCTTCTTTGTCCGGTCCAAAACGGCCTTCGATGGATACCAGTGCATCATCCAGTAGTTCCGCTGCCAGTTCGTTCTTTCCTTTGAACATCGCCGCCCGGGCTGTTTTCATTTGCCAGAGAACCCGGTCTTTGGGGGGAGCGTTGGTGATGGCGTGTAATCCGTCAGCAACCGCATCTCCTGTCCAGCGGGGACGATAGGATTTACCCGAGGAGGCGCAACCCCACTGTCCCCACGCAAGCAGGATGAGGAGCACTCCGAAAACAATGGAGCGATGCGCGGTCATAGGGTTTGTAGCTTTTGATTACCGATCAAACCGGGAGGTTTAACGATAGGACGCGTCTTCCTGGCCCTGTTTCTTCATTTCTGCAAAGTCTTCCCAGAGGATTTCCGAGCTACGGGCATCAATCAATTGGAAGGAATAAAGGATGTAATCGCTGGTTCCGGCGGATGTGCGGGTGGTTTGACCATCCAGTTTGCCGGTCAGGAAGAAGTCAGCGCCTTTGAACTCCTGCACGTTTGGATCGGTCGTGCTGGTATATTCACCGCTGCGTTTCATATCTCTTTCCTGATGAAGGGCATCCATGCGCTCGCGGGCGAGAAATCTCATTTTGCCCTGGGTGCGGGAGTTGAGCAGCGCTCGCATGCGGGTTAAGAATATATCCTGTTGGATGGGGAAACGGGTATTGTTGATGATTGGATCCAGCACGATGCGTGGTGTTCCATCGAAGTTGTTGATTTCATGCGTGTTGGACAAGCTTCGGGCCATTTTGTCTGTGACTGCCACCATGTCCTGCGATTCGATTCCGAGACCGGCGACAAATCCGCGCTCGTCGGCCTGCATTTCGGTAACCGGCACACCGGAGGGATTGCGCACACCACTGGCGCAGCCGGAAACAAAGGCCACCACAACCAAGCTGAGAGTTGTTTGGATGACGGTATTAACAAAGCGTATCTTCATATGATTCTCTTCTAGCACGTATTCAAGCACTCTGACAAGAGGGATACCTTATCTGCTCTTGCTTAACTTTGATGAATGCAACTTTCAGGGGGATAGACGCAAGGGGATTTCAAACTATTCACACTATTCCAATATTCCACCCGGCCATGAAGGTGTCATGACGACTCCTTCATGCTGAACGCCGCAATGCTTGGATGGTCTTCCATGGAAGGAATGTCGGATTTCCGATGCTCTTGTCGGTTTTTCGACATAATGTCGTGTTTTGATAACTGATGTCGGATTTTAGTTAAAACTAAATATATGGTGTATTGCAAATCTTCATTTCCTGAAATATCCGGTGGATGAAATCTACAAAAAGACTCATTTTTGCTTGTAAAAACTCACTTATTGGCGCATGAGTAGTAACCTGTCCCTGCTGAAAATGCAGTTTAACGACTTTCCATCTGATGAAGTGTAATTTCTTTATCAGAGATCATGTATTATATAATATCGATTGATCATATTCAGTCGAAATATCAACTCCAAAAAAAATCGACAAATGACGGAATCAGAGACAAAACCTGCGAATCCGTTCAAGGAATACTTGAGGCTCAAAGAAGAATTGCTGAAGGAACGTGCTGGTTTGGCTGAGCGCATTCAGCAAATCAACACCGTGCTCAACGCACAGGAGTTTTACTTTTCCAGGACGGCGAACGTAAAGTTCAGACCAAGAAGAGTCGAATCTCCTCGCAATACCATGACGCTGAGAGATGCGGTGATCTTCCTGACCCGGGATAAGCCTATGACCAAGGAGGAAATTCTGATGGAATTGGGCGAAGTTGGTTATGAATTTGCCACTTCCAAACCGATCAATTCCTTGAATACAACCCTGTATGCCAAAGGAGTCTTCAAAAGAGAAAATGGGAAGTTCAGTCCGACTGATGAAACCCTATCTGAATTTATGTTTTGACCTTGATCCATGTAATCCTGTCGCAATGGCTTGCCAAATGGCTGTGTGGACTGTAAACCCAAGGCGGAATCTATGCCACCAAAACCCAGCCAGACTGCCGAGGATTATTTGGAGCGCATCCACGAACTGATTGAAGAAAAAGGGTATGCCCGGGTCGTGGATATCGCTTCCTCGTTGGATGTGCGCCAGGCATCCGTGACCAGTATGGTTCAGAAACTCGATGAACTCGGTTATTTGAACTACGAAAAATATCGTGGACTGGTTTTGACGGATGAGGGCCGCGAAATTGCCCGCAAGATACAGAGGCGTCATGAGATGCTGAGTCGTTTTTTCTCCTTGTTTGGTATTGATGCCGCGACACAACAGTCCGACATTGAGGGCATCGAACACCATCTCAGTTCCAAAACCTTGGAGATGCTGACAGCTTTGACCAATTTTTTTGAAACGAATCCCGAGACACTCGAAGCGTTTAAACAGCAATACCCGTCGGCTTCATCCAAACAAACATCGCCTGCTCCAGAGGGACATGATTCGAATTCCTGAAATGCTCATGCGTCCAGCTTGGACGATTCCGTTCCCTCTGGTCGCCTTGTTCGCGGGGGTTCTCAATTGTATTTCAAGTATCATGCATGCCGCTTCTCTTGACGCCCTCATAGATCCTATTTCACCTGATATTTCCAAGTGGGCATCGGTGGTCGTCATCGAGGGGGAAGATGCTCATCCCCATTTTACCTGGCACCACTACCGCAACAGCGAAGATGCGGTGGATTTCTGGCCCGCCAGCACGATTAAGATCTATGCCGCAGTGGCAGCATTGGAATACCTGAACGAACTCCGATATCCCCTGGATTGTGCCTTGATGTTTGAGCGGCGCACCGAGGCAGGGTGGCGATTGGATACCGCCCGCACGATGAGTGAAATGATCAGTGAAGTGTTTCGGCGTTCATCGAATGAAGATTATACGCTGCTGCTCAGGTTTGTGGGCATCGATCGGATCAATACCCAGTTCCTGATTCCGGATAGAGGATTCCCGCACTCTGCCTTGATGCGGGATTATGTCGTGCATCGTCCGGTCGTTTACGAAAATGCGGAACCTCAGCGTGTGCGTATCGTGAAACCGGACGGCACATCCGGCGTCATTGAGCACCAATGGTCCGGTGTGTCCTATGCCGAACAACGGGGAGCCACGGTATTGAGCAGCACGACTGGAAACTGTACGTCCACCCGAGAACTGGCCGAATGCATGCGGCGCATCATGTTTCATGAGGTGATCCCCGCTTCGGAAAGGTATCGGCTCACTCGGGAACAACTGTCGTTGATACGGTATGGTGGGGATGGACTTTACGGCTTGGAGAACAAGGAGGCGGGGCCCTATGCCTGGGAAGGTGGATTGAATGAAATTTTTCCCAAGGCGCGCTTTTTTCACAAAGCGGGTATGATCAGCAATTACACACTCGATGTCGCTTACATCGACGATGAAGATTCCAACACCCGTTTCATCCTCAGTCTGGCCGCTGAAACCGGCAAAGGTGACACCGTCCGTAAAATGGCAGGGGAACTGGCCAAGTGGATTCATAACGGTGAATGAACATGGAGTTCCCTGATGTTTGTTCCGGGGATTGAATTGAATTTCGAATGATGCAAAGCTGAACCAATGGAGATATTGCCACAGACCAATTGTTGCTTTGGATGCGGACACGGCAATCCCGCGGGGGTTGCTTTGAAAATGCGAACAGACGGGCAGGCTGTGTATGCCGATTGGATTCCCCGGAAAGAGCATGCTGGATTTAGTCACGCCGTGCACGGAGGTGTCATTGCCACCGTGATCGATGAGATGATGGCCTGGGCTTGCGGCATTTTGGGTGGCAAATTTGCCTATTCGGTCGATATGAACATCCGGTATCAAAAAGTTATCGAACCGGGTGTGCCCGTTGTCTGCATTGGTCGCTTGGATCAGAATCGACGGGGCAAACTCTTTCTTGCCAGTGCGGAACTGAGCGTCAACGGCGAACCCGCTGCCTCGGGTTCCGCCAAGTTTTTCCCACTCAAAGGAGATCAGGAAGCCATGCTTCAATCAGAATTCGGCGATCGATGGCGGGAAGTGTTGGCGGCCATGCAAAAATTTGGAAACGCCTCGACTGTTTAACATCGGGGCGCACGAAACCCATGGAATCCCATTTCATTGAAAAAGCACTCGGTATCGCCCTTGAGGCACATCGGGGACAGACCGATAAATATGGGCAACCCTATGTGCTGCATCCGCTCAGATTGATGCATCAATTTCGAGATCCTGAATTGCAGACCATCGCCGTCCTGCATGATGTGGTGGAGGATAGTGACTGGACGTTGGATCAGCTCAAAACCGAAGGATTCTCCGAACGCATCGTGCAGGCGGTGGATGCCTTGACGCGGCGGGATGAAGAATCCTATACATCCCTGATCGAACGGGCCGCCGAAAACCCCTTGGCCAAACAGGTCAAGCTGGCTGATCTTGAGGACAACATGGATATTCGTCGTATGAAGACCGTGGGTGACGCCGATCGGGAACGTTTGAATCGATACCGGTGCGCTTACGAAAAACTTCAGAACCTGAATTCAGACACACAGATTTAATCAACCCAAATCAAACAAATGTTTCGTCCCTGCATCGATCTACACAACGGACAAGTCAAACAAATCGTCGGCGGCACCCTGACCGATGACGGTGGCGGTTTGAAAACCAATTTCGTATCGGAACGTTCCAGCGCATGGTATGCCGAGCTGTATCGAAAAGACGGACTCAAAGGCGGACACGTGATTCAACTGGGGGCCGGTAACGAGCAGGCTGCCCGGGAAGCCTTGGCTGCCTACCCCGGCGGACTGCAGATTGGGGGCGGCATACACGCCGACAACGCGCTGGATTTTTTGGAAGCCGGCGCTTCGCATGTCATCGTGACGTCCTGGATCTTCGAAGGCCCTATTTTGCGAAGGGATCGCCTGGACGCCTTAACCGAAACGGTGGGACCCGATCGTCTGGTGCTGGATTTGAGCTGTCGATTGCGGGACGGATCCTACTACGTTGTCACCAATCGCTGGCAAACATTCACCGACCTGGTCCTCAGCAAATCCGTGCTCGACGACCTGGCAAGTTATTGTGATGAGTTTCTTGTCCACGGTGTGGATGTGGAGGGCCTTTGTGCGGGAGTTGATTTGGATTTGGTGAAAAAACTCGCCGAGTGGAGCCCCGTTCCGGTGACTTACGCAGGAGGCGCTCGTTCTCTCGAAGACCTCCAGCTTGTCCATGAAGCAAGCGGAGGCAAGGTCGACCTGACCATCGGATCAGCCCTCGACATCTTTGGAGGCAAAGGCATCACCTACCAATCCGCTGTTGCTTTCAACCAGGCACTGGGGGAGTAACTCTCAAAGTGCAAAGAGGTGAATCTCGCACTTGATTTTTGCTGGGATTGATTGAGGATAGTTCCATGAAAGTTTGGATCTGGCCTTGTGCCGTGCTGGCAGGTGTTCTGGGATGGATGACGTTGCAATCACAATCCACCTCAAGTGACAACTCGAAACCCAAAGTATCCGAAGAGGTCCTGAAACGCAGCAAAAAGGCGACGTTTGGGGGTGGGTGTTTCTGGTGCACCGAGGCGATGCTCGAAGGCATCGATGGTATCATTGACGTTGTGTCGGGTTACTCCGGGGGGCATGTGAAAAACCCGACCTATAAACATGTCTGTGAAGGAACAACGGGACATGCTGAAGTGGTTCAGGTAACTTTTGATCCAGAAACAATTTCCTACGAACGTTTGCTGGAAATGTTCTGGCGATCCCATGATCCCACGACACTCAACCGCCAGGGTGCTGATGTGGGAACTCAATATCGATCCACTATTCTATGGCATGATGAGGATCAGAAAAAAGCGGCTCAAGCATCCATGAAAGAGGCTGCCGCATTATTTAAAAATCCCATTGTCACCAAGATTGAAAAGTTTGAGATTTTTTATCCGGCCGAAGATTATCATCAGGATTACTTCGCCAAAAACCCCCGGGCCGGTTACTGCGTCTTTGTCATCCAGCCCAAACTTAAGAAGTTTAAAGATTAT
>CAYPZD010000012.1:36270-65224 GCA_964415055.1 uncultured Verrucomicrobiota bacterium
CATCATTTACATTCTGGCCGATGACATGGGCTATGGCGATCTGAGTTGTTACGGTCAGAGCACTCTTAAAACCCCCCATATTGATCGCATGGCCAAAGAGGGCATGCGCTTTACCCAGCACTATGCGGGTTCCACAGTCTGCGCGCCGTCCCGCTGTGTTTTGCTCACAGGGTTGCATACAGGGCACACACGCATCCGTGGTAATGACAAAGCCTTGTTGCGTCCTCGGGATGTGACGATTGCTGAGACCCTCAAAGATGCAGGTTTTGCGACAGGTTGTGTCGGTAAATGGGGAGTGGGACATCCGCCGCCTCTGGATGATCCTCAACGGAACGGATTCGATTACTTCTATGGCTACATCAACATGTACCATGCCCATAATTTCTATCCCGAATGGATGATTGAGAACGGCAGGAAAGTAAAACTGCGCAACATCGTTTATCCTGAATACGACGAACCCAAGGAACGAGAAGGGCGGGGAGTCGCATCACAGAAGGTCGACTACGCGCCCGAACTCATCGCCCAGGCCGGTCTTCGTTTCATCGAAGATCACCGCGACGAACCGTTTTTTCTCTACTTCGCCATGAACATGCCCCATGCGAACAATGAAGGTGGCAACGATGAACGGTCCAAGCGTAATGGCATGGAAGTGCCTGATCACGGTCAATTCAAAGACCGTGATTGGCCGGAGCAGGAAAAAGGGTTTGCCCGTATGATGGAAATCATCGACCACCAGGTCGGCCGCGTGCTGGACAAGCTGGACGAACTGGGGCTCGCGGAAAACACGCTGGTTTTGTTTTCCAGTGACAATGGACCTCACCAGGAAGGTGGTCACAAGATGCCGTTCTTCGATTCCAATGGTCCGCTGAAAGGAAAGAAGCGCGACCTTTACGAAGGTGGTATTCGTGTGCCGATGATTGCCCGTTGGCCTGGTCGCATCCAGTCCGGAACTGAAACGGACTTGTTGTCCGGTTTTCAGGATGTCTTGCCCACACTTGCCGAAGTGGCAGGCAAGTCGGTCACATTGACGGATGGCATCAGTTTTCTGCCCACCCTCCTTGGTGGTCCGGATCGTCAGGAAAAGCACGATTTCCTTTATTGGGAATTCTATGAACAAGGCGGCAAACGCGCCATTCGCAAAGGGCTGTGGAAGGGTGTTCAACGCAATATCCTGCGCAACCCGGATGCACCGGTCGAACTCTACGATCTGTCCTTGGATATCGGTGAAGATGCCGACGTCAGTGCTCAACACCCAACCATTGTCGCTGAACTAAAACGACTCATGGACCAATCCCATGATGAGCGACATGACTCCGGAATTTGAAAGAGTCATTAACATTTCATCCAAACGAAGATTGATTCACTTCATGAAAACCAGGAAGCTTGCGAATAAAATGTTCCCGTCCTTTTCCGGTCTGATATGCGCCGTCACTTGCTCTTTGTTTTGTTTGCTCGAAACAAGCTCTGTGTTGTCCGATGATCTTTCATTGAAATCACTCGCGACCAGCCGGGTGTTGGTTCTGGGGGACAGCATCACCTATGGAGGACAATATGTTGCCGACCTTGAAACCTATCTTCGATTGACCTTTCCCGATCAGCCGGTCAACATTTTGAATCAGGGATTACCCAGCGAAACGGTCTCCGGATTATCCGAACCGGGTCATGCGGGCGGCAAATTTCCCAGACCCGATCTCCACGAACGTCTTGATCGCGCCCTTGCCAAACTTAAACCCGAGATCGTCCTTGCCTGCTATGGCATGAACTGCGGCATTTATCATCCTTACAGTGTGGATCGTTTCGAAGCCTACAAAGTCGGCATGCGCCGATTGCACGATCGCGTGGTGGCCGCCGGAGCTGAAATCATTCACGTCACACCTCCTGTGTTTGACCCAAAACCCATTGCTCAACGTACACTCCCGGCTGGATTGGATGTCTACGGACAACCCTACGAAGGTTACGACGAGGTATTGGGACTGTATGCGGCCTGGTTGCTTGCCATGCGGGGAGAGGAGTGGAAAGTGGTGGATATCCACAGCCCCATGAAACAACTCTTGTTGGACCGACGAGCCAAAGATCCGGGCTTTCGATTTGCAGGTGACGGCGTCCATATGAATGCCGAGGCGCATTGGTTGACAGCTCAATGGATCCTTGGTTTCTTCGGCGCCAGCGATCATTTCGGCAAATGGCCAACACCCGATGCAATGGCCGCTTCACACCTTGGTAAAAAATCCGATTTGCCCAAACTGATCAAACAACGACAACGCCTTCTTTGCGATTCCTGGCTGACCGATATCGGCCACTTGCGCCCCGGCATGTCCAAAGGACTTCCTATCAATGAGGCCATCGAGAAAGCAAATGAGTTGGATGCTCAGGTGCAGGATTTAATCACAGATAGTGAGTGATGGCTTTACATAATAAAGGGAATTTGACTGATATTTGTTTCAGCATCATATTACTCCCATTGAAAAAACCTAATGAATTTAACCGTTACAGTTACAAATCACAATGAACAGGCGGCGCAAGACCGGCACTATTGGCGTAACAAGACGCCAGAAGATCGCTTAAGCGAAGTTGAGCGACTGAGGTTGGAGGCTGCAAAATTCCTCTATCATGAATATCCTACCCGACTTCGAAGAGTTATTAAAGTTACTCGAAAAACATGGGGTTAATTACCTTATTGTGGGTGGCTATGCCGTAGCCTTCCATGGTTACCCAAGGTTTACAAAGGACATGGATCTATTCTACTCCACAGAAAAGGAAAATGTGCATCGTTTACAGAATGCTTTGATTGAATTTGGCTTTACCTCTGCAGATCTTCCTTTGGAATTATTTACGAATTCGGAATCGGTTATTTCTTTTGGATTCCCACCAAGTCGAGTTGATCTTTTAAATGCTGTAGATGGGGTTAAGTTTGAAGATGCATTACCCAACCAGATCAAGGGTCTTTATGGGCAGGTTACGGTTCCTTTTATCGGTATCGAGGACTTAATAAAGAATAAGACATCTACCCAACGCACCAAAGATAAGGGAGATGCTGAAGAGCTTCAAAAGTTCCATGATCATAAGTGACAAGCCTTTATTACCAGTTGTGAATCCTAATTCCTACCAAAACGAAACCCGAATTGGATTCTATGGAATTATTGGGGGAATCTGGGCCTTGGTGGCGTGTTATGCCGTCTTACATGATCAGTATCATGAGAAACAAGTTGCAAATTCCTGGTTGAAACCTTGATCTTTTTTGGCATGGTGGTAGCAATTGTTGCAACATATCTGAGCTTATGAGTGAATCGAATCAATCCTTGAAGATCGTGGCATACCTGAAACCTACCTGTGGTTGGAGCCAGGGAGTGCGTGCCATCATGCGTAAATACAACCTTTCCTTCGAAGACCGGGACATCATCAATGATCCCGCTCAACGTCAGGAAATGATCATGAAAAGCGGTCAAATGCTGAGTCCCTGCGTGGAAATCAACGGTCAAATGCTGGCCGACGTCAGCGGTGAAGAAGTGGAAGCCTTCATGCTGGCCAACGGCATGGTGCAACCTTCCAATGTTCAACCCGATGCACCGATCAATGCTCCTTGCCCCGATGAAATGCATGAGCCACAGGCTCAATCCATGAATTTCCGGTCATAAGTAGCATCGACCATTCAACATTTTAATGTGAAAACGGAAGCCTTCACGGGCTTCCGTTTTTCTTTGAGTCTTTCCAAGTAACTCGTTTGACGGCAGGATACCGGCGCAAATCGGATGAAAAAGGCGGCAACCAAATCAATTTCCAAACCATGGACCCTGGCGGACGTGGTCGATTTTGAGTATTTCGTGCTGCAACACTCCGGAGAGAACGCAGCGGCAGCGGGTCAGCACTTGCGACATTGGTTTCAAGCACACCGCGCCGAGGCAGGTGTGATTGATCAGTCGGATCTGTCAGATCGATCGGATCAGACCGATCCCTCCGCCCTGCGTGCTTGGTTGGAGGAGCAACGTTCAAACCTGCCCGACACTTTCCCTCAACCCGGTGAATCCTGGGCAGGGTTCATGCGCTTGCTGAGTGCCGTGTTTGTGTTGGTCGGGTTATTGACCGGAACCGGCGTTGCTTCGGGGCTTTTACGCTACGACGGGGTACAGCCGGTGAACGTGGCCTTGTTCCTGGGGATCCTGGTGGTGTTGCAAATAGGGTGGAACGTGCTTTCGTTCCTGTTTATGGCAGGAAAGGGGACCTCGCTGCTGCCTGCCAATGCCGGATGGGGAAGACAACTTGCCGGATTTTGTTTTCGTTGGGTGGCGAATCGCCTGCACCGGCATGTCTGGGCGCAGCTGCCTGCCGAACGCCGCCTGCATTGGGAATCCTTCTGGTTGCGCCTGAGTAGGAACCATGGCGCCTCCGGAAAATATCTCGCTTGGCCGATCCTCACCCGGATTCAATTGTTCGGTGTCGCCTTCAATCTCGGTGCGGTTCTGACCTTTTCCTTGAGCGTGATGTTTCGCGATCTGGCATTCGGATGGCAGACTTCCATGGAACAAATCACCAAAACCGTTGTTGCCTCCTGGGTCAAATGGATGGCCCTGCCTTGGAGCGCATGGTTGGGGGAAGGGCAGGGGTATCCGTCTCCGGACCAAATTGAAGGAAGCCGCATCATTTTGCGGGAAGGCATTGCCGGTTTGCAAAATGAGAATCTGACCGCCTGGTGGTTGTTTCTTTTGTTGTGTCTCTGCGTTTACGGTTTGTTGCCTCGACTGGCGCTGTGGGGCTGGAGTGCCTGGTTGAGTGGACGCCACTTCCGTGCCTATCCACAGCAGAGTCCGTCCGCCAGGAAGCTGTGGGAACAATTCCAGACTCCTTTTCTGAATGTCTCACAACGACCATTGATTCAAACCGGGGAATCCGCCGACAGCGACCAGGAGGAATCCTCATCCGTACCCGAATCTCAAGAAGAAGCCAGTGCGCAAACGAATGCCGATGCCTCTCGTTGCCTGGTTCTCATGGATGTCGATCTATCCGACACCATTGAGACGCACGACCTCACACAACGCTTGCGCCCTGTCGGTTGGCAGGTGATGGGACATGTTTCCGTTTCAGATTGTATCGACGGAGAACAACTTAAAAATCGTCTCACCACCGAAGAAGCGTCTTGTGTGCTCTGGCTTCAGGAAGCCTGGCAGCCTCCGATCATGGAAAAGATGGACCAGATGAAGCAGGTCCGGCAGTTGCTTCCCGGTCATGTTTTGCTGATGGTGGGGCTCATTGGAAAACCCAATCGAGAAACCTGGCTGACCTCTGTTCGCGAAAGGGATTTTGAAATCTGGAATCAGTTCGTGACAAAACATCTTCCGCAAGGAACACAGGTTCAATGCCTGCTGGAATCATGAGCACTGAATCACACACTCCAACTTTTGCTGTGGTGGGGCATCCCAATGAAGGCAAGTCTTCCGTGGTGGCTACCCTGACAGAAGACGATTCGGTCCGCATCAGTGATTTTCCAGGCGAGACGACCATCTGTTCGGACTACTCCGTACGCGTCGATGACAAGGTGCTGATTCGATTTCTGGACACTCCCGGCTTTCAACACCCCAAAGAAGCTCTTGATTGGATGCAGCAGCAGGTCGAAGCAGGGCAACATCCTGCGAAAGCCTATATAGATGCGTTTCGTCAGGACGCAGCCAAGCGACACGATGTGGAATTGTTGACACCACTCGCAGCAGGTGCAGGGATCATCTATGTGGTGGATGGATCACGCCCTCTGCGGAAAAGTGATTTGTGTGAAATGGAAATCCTGCGTATGACCGGCAACCCACGCATGGCATTGATCAATCCGAAAGATGGGGAAGACAGCTTTTTGCAGGACTGGAAAGATGCCTGTGCCAAAACCTTCAATTTGACGCGCACATTCAATGCCCATCACGCTTCCTTTGGCGAACGCATGGCTTTGTTGGAAAGTCTCAAACGCATGCACCAGGACTGGGAACCGGCCATGGTCCGGGCGGTCAACGCGTTCGAAGACGATTGGAAACATCGCAATCGCGAAGCGGCGCGTGTCATGACCGAATGCCTTTTGGAAGCGTTGGAGCTTCAAACCGAATCGAAAGCCACTGAAAAGAAGCAGGAGGATGCCATTCGCAAACGTTTGGTGGATGATTATCAGCGATCCATTTCCAAACTCGAGAATAGTGCTCAATCGAAGATTCGCATACTATACCGCCACCGCCAATTCCGACCTTCCCTTCCCGAACAATCCATCCTCCGCGAAGATCTCTTTACCGAACGGAGTTGGCAGTTGCTCGGATTGAGCCGTCGTCAGATCATCATGGCGGCCGCCATCCTGGGTGGCGGAGCGGGGGTGAAGCTGGACTTTTTATTTGCGAACTTGTCCTTTGGATTATTCACCTTGAGTGGCGCAACGCTGGCGGCGGTAGGGGCCTGGTTGAAAGGCGAGAACATGGCGCGTGTATCAGTAAAGCGGATGAAGATTGGCGGGGTGCGCCTGACTGTCGGTCCCAATCGAAATCCTCAATTTCCATTCGTTCTATTGGATCGTTTGCTGCTTTACTACCAGATCATCATCAACTGGGCACACGCGCGTCAGGATCATGTTCAGAAACTAGCCCAGGTCGAGGATGAAACCAAAATGGGTTTCACCGCTCAATGGGACCGCAAGCAACGCGATACTTACGCGCGGTTTTTTAAAAAGCTCAGATCGAACAAAGAAGCCGATCGCGAAAAGGCTCTCACTGAAATGCGGGATGCCATTGAAGAAGTTCTCTGGAGTATTTCTCATGATAAAATATCGTGAACTGAGGCCTGCTACCGGTCTGCAATTGGAAGCATATTGACTTCCCTTTGGATGCTGAAAATCAAGATCCTGAGCCATGAGGTTTCGGGCCGGGGACGACCCGATCTACCTGCAGTGTGCCCCAAGGTAGAGCGTGTCGTCCCCGACGCGCCATCCTCGGGGTGTCCGATTAGTAAAACAACGTCCAATGGCAGACCCGACAAGGCTTCACCACCAATTAAACATTTTCTGGAATCGTTATGGGTTATTGATTGTGTGTTGACTTCCCTTTGGATACTGAAAATCAAGATCCTGAGCCATGAGGTTTCGGGCCGGGGACGACCCGATCTACCTGCAGTGTGCCCCAAGGTAGGGCGTGTCGTCCCCGACGCGCCACCCTCGGGGTGTCCGGTTTTCCGACTCACATCCAAAGGAAAACCCAGAGAACTTTCCCACACCAAAAAAACCCCCAAGGTCCTCAGACCTTGGGGGTTTGTCAGAATAATTTTTAACTTCGACTATTGCCCGCCACTCACGACACGGAAGAAGGCATTGCCTGATTCAATCGGAATTGCAACCGATGTGGCATCCGTGGTCTGATTGTCCGTCCATGACGCGTCCGACAAACTGCTCTTGCTTTGCACAGTGTAGGGTGCATTGCCACCTTCCCATGAGATGGTCAGCTGTGCGCCATCATTGGAAACAGACAGTTGTAGATCGGAAGCGCCGCCTCCTCCACTTTGCAATGTTTCGTCAAGCGCCCAGGCCAGGGCGGCATTGAACAGTTTCATGCCGTCCTCATTGAGCGCCAGAAATGCGCCGTCCGATAGAAACGCGCTGACCCGACGAGCCGGCGCGGTGAAACCTCCCAGCATCTCATCTCCTTTTTCGTAGGCATACAAGACCGCTTGATCAAGGTCTCCAGGGACGGTCGCAAGGATGGTGGCTTCACCTTCCGGATACCCCCAGGCCATCGAATCGGCCGTGTTGAAAATGGTGACCGGACCATTCTGGAATTCACTGGTAATCGGATGGGTCGCGTTGACGATTTCCAATTCTGTCAAGGGTTCGGTGTTCCCTCGCGAGAATCCCGCTTCGTCGGTGGTCATGCGGAAGTCGTCCTGATTGGCCTCTTCCCATGAAAGAACCGGAACATCAACTCCGGCATACTTGCCACCGATGTTCCCTGAGTTGACGGTCGAGGAAACAACAATGAGTTTCTTCCCAAATGCATCCAGTGTCTGGCTGCCATTGTCATCGGTGACATTAACGATGTATCCAAGAGATTCCAAATGATCTGCCACCGCCGCATCACCCGGATTCGCTGCCAAGGTCGGATCGGCAACGAGGAACAGGATTTCGTTCGGCTGTCCCACCACCATCGGAATGGCGCTGGTGCCGACCTGGGCGCCGACATCATCTGTCAAGGTTGCCTGAACAATGTACACACCGGCCGGAGCATTCTTCCAGGTGAAGTTGTAGGGGCTTGTTGTCACTTCGGCGATCACTTCATCATTGGCGGTATACGTCACTTTCTCGATCGTGCGAGACGTGGTGGACACGTCCACAATGAATGCGACATCCGCCCCTTCATCATAGCGGGCTTCCGGTGCCGGATCCTGCAAAGTAATGGTCGGCAAAGGAGGGGCACCGCGTCGGGTTTCAGGCGGTCCCATGGGACCGAAGTCGGCCGGGTTGAAATCCGGATCGGTCGTGATCACAAACTTGTCGAAGAACGCTCCGTCTTCACGACGTGCCAATCCGATGGTGTGCACACCGGTATTGTCGATTTCGAAAGTCATGGGGCTCGGCCCGTCCTGTGGATCACTGAGCCAAATGAAATCCGCTTGAGCGGAGAATCCACTCATACTTGCCTGGTTCCCATCGGTGCGATTGGCGGGGCGTTCCCCATCCAGATAAAGCCACGCGGAATCATCCGTGCCACCTTCCGAGCTGGCCCGATACCAGATGATGTGGGTGCCGGTTTGGGTGAACTCCAGATCGTAGAGTAATTGAGTGGCTCCTTCCGATCCGCCCGCGCCGTTTGGATTGACCATCGAAACACCGCCGGACGGGGTGCCTCGTTCACTGTCTTCAATCCATAAGTCGTCCAGATTGTCCGTGAAACTTTCCGCTTCAAAGACCAGCAAACCGTCATCCGATTGTGGCAGCAGGTCTCCCAGGCTGTAGAACTTGGCCTGCGCGTTTTCGGTTCGGTTGGGCGTTGTGGCAGTATCGGCTATGCCATCAGCTGTCACTGTGTATTTGGTGCCGACGGTCATATTTCCAGTGTCCAGGAGCACCATGCGATTGTTGGGCAAAAGGGTGGCGGAATTCACCGCAACGTTACCAGGTGTGATGGAATAGTTGCCCGCATCTTCCGCGGTGGCTGATGTGATGGGTTCAGAAAAGAGAACCGCCACTTTGCGTGTCGGAGCAATACCGCTCACGGTCACAATGCCCGGTGCTTCCGTTTCCGCGATGACGGTGATGGTTGCTTCGGTACTGGTCACCGCATCACCCACTGTCGTAACTGAATATCGCACTACAGCTCCGTTCCAATCCATTGTCAACGGATCGATGGTCAGTTCGGGAAGCGTCTGGCCGTCGATGTCCACCCAGTCACCGTTTTCTTGACGCTGCCATTGATAAGTGGTCAAAACGCCCTCGGTAACTTCTGCAGCGGCGCTCAAGGTGATGGATGTATTCTCAACACCTTCGGTGTCGACCGGATTCAAAGTGATCGTCGCGGTGGCTCCTCCTTCAGCTTTTTCACCTTCGCGGAGAGTGGAGTCGGGTCCGAACGGACCGAAATCATCGGGATCAAAATTCGGATCCACTGTGATGACGAACTTGTCAACAAACGCGCCATCTTCACGACGGGCTACTGAAATAGTGTGCATGCCGACTTCGTCGATTTCGAAAGTCATGGGAGGTCCGCCATCCTGAGGGTTACTGTTCCATTCGTATGGATTGCCGTTGAACCCACTCATGCTGGCCTGATTGCCATCGACGCGGGTGGATGGGCGATCGCCGTCCAGATGGAACCACATGGAATCATCATTGCCGCTGTCAGCGCTGGCCCGGTACCACAGGATATGTGTTCCGGTGCGGGTGAATACGATGTCATACTCGAGTTTGGTGTTGGATTCGTTGCCCCCCGCTCCATTGGGAATCAACATGCCCACACCGCCGGATGGTTCACCCCGGTTGGCGTTGCTTTCGAAATCTTCCACCCACAGACCATCGAGATTGCGGTCATATGCTTCAGCCTCCCAGACGACAAACCCTTGAGCGTTCTGTAGAAAATGTCCCACGGCGTTGAAGGTTGCTGTTGTATCCGCTGCCAACCGGTTCGGATTGGTGGCGCGGTCAACCAGTCCGTTGAGCGTCAGTGTGTATTCAGTGCCGATGGTTTGTTCATCGGTGGTGAGGGTGACCACATCGCCGAATCCCGATACTGAAATCTCGACGACATTCAATGTGCCACCTGGATGGGTGATCTGATAGTTGGATCGATTGGTGGCAGACGCGATGGATAAACGTTCGGAGAAAGTCAGTTTCACCTGAGGCTCATTTGGAACACCTTTGGCGCTCACCAGGGTGGGGGCGGTGGTGTCGGGTGTGACCGTTAAGGTCACCTCTTCGGATTCGATGAACAAGCCGGGGACGGCGATCACGGCGCTGATCCTGGCGTTGTTGTCCGAACCGGACAGCAAATCCATCGTGTAACTGGCGCCTGTGCCTCCGGGAATGTTCACACCGTTTTTCTGCCATTGCACACAAACCGGATCATCCGGTGTGGCGGTGAAGTCAACCGAGAATGTAACCGAACCGTTTTCCTCGCCCGATGCGTTCTGTGGTTGGCCTGTAATGGTGATTTCCGGGTTGTGGCTGTTGTCCGCATTGGTGGAAAGAAAACTTCCGGAAATCGGCGTCAACATGCCGGCGGGTGTGGTGTCACCCACTTTTCGCCATGCGGCCTGTGCGAAATCACCGCCTGCGCCCTCCTTGTAAAGGAGCATGATGTAGTAAGATTCGCCGGCTTCCATTTTGACCGGAAGCGAGGTGGCCAAATCGCCCGTTTCAGGATCCATGAACGGATCGCAGCAGTCCAGCTCCTCACAGATCAAGCGCAGGTTGCTTTCCGACTCGTCCGGGCTGAGCCAGAGTTCACCACCATCGTCACTGCGCAGAAAGAATTCATAATCGCCCGATTCCTGCGGGGTGATCCAACCCTCGATGCGGGCTCCATAGTTGTCCAATGTATTTGTCGGAAACACCTCGGTGGTGTCCATCGACGTGATGTAATGCACCTGGGATGGATTGTTCGGATAGGAAGGATCGGCCTCCACATCTGTTGCCAAAATACCCGGAATGTCTTCATAAACCGACATTTTGAGGAAGCATGGCGTTCTGACCTCGGCAGCTTGTGCCGAGACAAGGCCCACCGTGAGCGCAAGCGAACCCAGCGCCTGCTTGAAGGAAATTTGTTTCGATTTCATAAGTGTACGGTTAGTAAAATTTTACAAATGGAATGCCTTCCAATTCAATCACCGAGAGGATATGGGGTCAAGTGATTGGTGGTATTGGTTTCTTGAGCATGCGCAATCAAAAGTCAGGCTTTCCTTTCGATCTTGGGACCCTTAGCATCCGGTGCATTCAAAACACATGTGTCGGTATTCCATTATGAAAACAAATTCCAATTCATTGCGCCTTCTTTTTACCCTCGGACTCTTCGTCGTTTGTTCCGCTTTCGCAAAGTCCCCCAATATTATTCTGATCTTCACGGACGATCAGGGGTATCAGGACATCGGCTGTTTCGGTTCACCGAAAATTCGCACACCGCACCTGGACAAGATGGCGCTGGAAGGTATGCGGTTCACCAGTTTCTATTCCGCCAACTCGGTGTGTTCACCGTCCCGGGCGGCATTATTGACCGGGTGTTATCCGACGCGTGTGAACATACCCGGTGTTTTGTTTCCACGTCATGACATCGGTCTGAATCCTGATGAGATCACTATTGCGGACGTGCTCAAGGAACATGGTTATGCAACCGCCTGCATCGGGAAGTGGCACCTGGGACATCATCAACAGTTTCTGCCGACGCGTCAGGGCTTTGATTCCTATTTTGGCATTCCTTACAGCAACGATATGACCATAGATCCGGAAATGGAACTCGCAGACGATGTGGTCTTACGTGAAGGCATGACCCCCGAAAAAATCAAAAGCGAAAAGCCCAGGAAAAACTGGGTGCCCCTGATGCGGAATGAACAGGTTGCCGAATACCCCTGCGATCAGTCCACACTGACCCAACGTTACACACAGGAAGCCATTCGGTTTATGGAGACGAGCAAGGATCAACCCTTTTTCCTCTACCTGCCCCACACCATGCCGCACATTCCGCTGGCAGCATCGGAGAAATTTCTGGGCAAGAGTCCACGTGGTTTTTATGGGGACACCATTGAAGAGATCGATTGGAGCGTGGGAGAAATCCTCGCCGCATTGAAGCGGCTCAAGCTCGATCAAAACACACTGGTCGTTTATACCTCCGATAACGGACCCTGGAATCTCAAGAATGGTCACGGAGGCTCGGCTCTGCCTTTGCGCGGATTCAAATTTCAAACTTACGAAGGCGGTATGCGCGTTCCTTGCATCATGCGTTGGCCCGGAAACATTCCTGCCGGATCGGAATGTTCGGAAATGGCAGCAAGCATCGACCTGATGCCGACCCTTGCCCGGATCGCCGGCACCTCCGCTCCCTCTGATCGCGTGATCGATGGCATGGATATCCTCCCCTTGATGCAGGGACGTCAGGACGCGCGGTCACCGCACAAATCCTACTATTACTACAAAGGCCGCAAACTCGAATCCATGCGCCAGGGATTCTGGAAACTCAGACACGCCAACGAAATTGAACTTTACCACCTCGGCCGCGACATCTCCGAAACCGAAAACCTCGCCACCCAACACCCCGAACGCGTCCAGGCCATGCTCCGCGAAATGGAAGCCTTCGATCACTCCCTGCGTGCCAATGACCGGCCGGAGGGCAAGCTGTAAGATAGTGTCGAACACATTTTTTCACACAAAGTCACTAAGGCACAAAGAATAGAAATCCGAATTTGGAGGGGCAAGTGCCACCTTGCGCCCACTTCAATCCTCAAAACAACCAAATATCCAGACGGTGTCGATGGGAACCCCACAATCAATCGAATACCAATGACTTCCCGCGTTCCACGTCATTTGGTCAGTAATGGCCCGAGGAGAAAATTTGGGAACCGGGTGGAACCGATCCCTCCATGTTCTAAAAACTGAACTGCGCCCTCCCGTATGCGGGAGGGGGTGCCGACTTGACAGGTTTGGATTTATGTACATTATCCTGTCCATATGAAGGCAATCAGCTATACAGCAGCCCGAGAGAACCTTGCTGCCACGATGGATATGGTCTGTAACGATCGGGATGCGGTTGTCATTACCCGGAAAAGGGATCAGGCGGTGGTGATGCTTTCTCTTGAAGATTACGAATCTTTGGAGGAAACGGCTTATCTATTGAAGGTGCCAGCCAATGCCAAACGCCTTCAGGCTGCCATGGAATCGCTGGAAAATGGAGGTGGACAGGTTCACAAATTGGTAGGCCCGGGGAGTGAATGAAGGTTCTTTTCGCAGAGCAGGCCTGGCAGGATTATCAATACTGGCTCGCCACGGATAAGCAAATGCTCAAGCGCATTAACCTCCTGATCCGGGATGCGTGTAGAAACCCGTTTGAAGGCATCGGAAAACCTGAACCGCTTCCACATTTGTTAAAAGGATATTGGTCCCGTAGGATCAACTCGGAACACCGGATGGTCTATCGGATAGAGGGCAATGTCTTGCAAATTGCTCAGTTGCGATTCCATTACCAATGAAGCCAATTGGGAAAACATCAGGACGATTTAGAGTGTCAATACGCTTTTTTAGGTGATGGCTGTTTGGACGTTTGTTGGCTTGCCATTGGAAGTGGAGGTGTGGGTTTGGATGCCGTGAGGGGTGCCGGTCGGGGACGACCAGCGCTGCCTTGTGCAATGGGTTAGTCGAATGTTTCTTCATAGGGGTTGCCTAAAAGTACACTGCGTCTCTCCTTGAGTATCCAGTTGTTTGGATCGAGCAGAACTTGTTTCGAGTGGACAGGTATTGTCAGGCGTCCTTCATTCATGGGATACTTTTTGATCTCACCGCCTTTTTCGATTTCAAGAGGCATGGGGAAGGGATGGCCTTCGGGGACGTCCCATTGGATGGTCCACTCATCTCCTTCACGTTTCTCAATGAGCTTTGGCAGCGCGGCTTGTTTGAGGTAGACATCAAAGAACCATTGCAGGTCTTGTCCGCTGACTTCTTCCACCAGGCCGATGAAGTCTTTTGTGTTCGAGAAATGAATGGCCGAGCCATCCGCGTTGGTTTCCAGGCTTGGGTCCGGATAGTTGAAGCGGCGCAGGCAGGTTTGGAGGTGTTCCTTGCCGATCAGGTAGCGCAGGGTGTGCAGGATCCAGCTTCCTTTGAAATACATGTCGACACCCAGTTGTTCGTCAATGGTGTCAATGGAGGTGGCTTGGTCCGGGACCATGGGGAATTCGCTCTTGATGCGTTTGCGGTCCGTATACATGCCGTGATGATAGGCCATGGCCCCCTGACGTTCCTCCGCGTAGAGCATCTGCATGTAGGTGCAGGTGCCTTCGTGCAACCAGAAGTGAGCCCAATCGTCTGCAGTGACCAGATTGCCCCACCATTCGTGGCCGAGTTCGTGGTGATGCAGCCAGTCGTATCCATGGGGCCCTCCCCTGAATTGGTTGCCGTAGGCGATGATGGTCTGGTGTTCCATGCCGAGGTGTGGGGTTTCGACGATGCCATATTTTTCATCGCGAAACGGGTAAGGCCCCAGCCAGCGTTCGTAGAAGTTCAAGTGACGCTTGAATTCGGGCACCGCTTGCTCCGCCTTTTCGCGAGAGGATGGTAGCACCCAGAAAAGGAACGGCACTTCGGTTCCGTCCACGCTGGTGTAGGTGGAATCGATCACTTCGTAGGGACCGATGTTAAGCGCCAGGTTGTAGTTGCTGATGGGATGGTGCGTTTGCCAGTGATAGGTCGACCATTTGTTGGAGTGGCGTTCCGTTGAGATGAGTTTGCCATTTGCTGCGACCACCAATGGATCGGGTACGGTGATGTGCAGATCGACCGATTCCGGTTTGTCCGATGGATGGTCTTTGCATGGGAACCAAAGATCGCCGCCTTCGCCTTGCACCGTTGTGGCGATCCAGGGATGTCCGTCTTCGGTTTCCGTCCAGGTGAAACCGCCGTCCCATGGGGCGCGTTCGGCTTCTTGCGGTTTGCCTTGATACGCGACTTCGACATGGATGCGTTGTGAAGGATTCAGGGTAATGGATGGTCGGATGTAAAGTGCGCCTTCTGAATGTGCAAATCGGGAAGGAATTTCGGCTTGTTCCGTCGATCTGACCTTCAGTGCGTTGATCTTGAATCGTGAATCCAGGTCCAGCAGTAAGGAGTCGGTGGTTTCAAGCATGAGAAGGCTCAATCGGGCTGTTCCGCTGATGGAATTCCGTTTGGGATCGATCTTCAGATCCAGATCAATGTGCTGAACGTCAAACCGTGCCTGCATGGGGTCCAAGGTGCCTCCGGAATCTTCAGTAGGTCGTGGAGATATGGCCGTGCCTGGGCTGAAATCTTTTGGCTGCTTGTTATCAGTGTGTCGACAAGCGGTTCCTGAGATCAGCCACACGACCAGTGCACACATTAAAAGTACGTGGAACGGGATGCGTTGTGCGGGAGTGTTCATGGTTCTTTGGATGTCAAAAAGGTGTTTGAATATTGGGGGGGAGGGTATGGCTTTTGGATTAGAATGCTTCTCATTTCCTTCCAGACCGTGATATACGGTGGATGCGGCTCTGGACTGCGGTAAGTCATTACCGCTTTGGATGCCATCGGTCAACTGTGTAGCCAGCTGCTTCACACTTACCATCCATTTCCTAAACTGAAAACCAATGTGCCCAAGAATCTTCAAAGTGAATCGCGAGTGTTCCTTTTGCATAGAATCGTATCCAGAGCGGTAATGACTTACCGCAGTCCAGAGATGTGCATAGGGTCCAGTCAGATCTTCCGAATGTAAAGTACTTCGCCAAGAACTAATTCACCTACCGACCAGTCTGTGCCGTCAAACGCCCATTTGCAATTTCAGGCGTTTTTTTTACTTTGATTTCCAACAAGCCCTTTTCATCTGGAATTTTTGTTCCAAATTTGTGCTTTGACTGAGACCGGGAGTTCATTATCCTCCCCGGTCCTTATAGTCTATAGCGTCGATGAGACAGTTTAGAACCATAGCATGGAATGCGTTTATGGAGTTGTTGCGTCAGCCGGTTTTTCTCCTGCTGATGACGAGCTCTGCTGTATTTGCCGTGTTCCTGGCCAGCACACCTTACTTCGGTTTCGGGGATGACCCGAAACTGGTGAAGGACAGTGTGCTTGCGACCCTGTTGCTGGTTGGATTGTTCGGCGCTGTCATCAGTGCCTCCGCCTCGGTGGCCCACGAAATCAGGACCGGAACCGCCCTGGCCGTTTTGTCCAAACCAGTGGGGCGCATCGTGTTCATACTCGGAAAATATGTCGGGCTTGCCGCCACGTTGGTGGTGTTGACCTATGTCAATTTGATGAGCGCGCTGGTCGCCAGTAAGATTTCCTTCACCGCATATGGTGAGGCGGACAAGACCGCTTTCTTTGTGTTTACCGGCGCCATCGCACTGGCATATTTGCTGGCCGGTTTCACCAATTACTTCCTGAATCGCACTTTTACCTCCGACGCTGTGACCTTCGTGGTCATCCTGACGACCATCGCCTTTATCATTATCGCCAATATGGAGCGCGCGGGGTCGATGTTTGAGGATCATATTGATGTGGATTACCGCTTGATCCCGGCTGCACTCCTCATTCTTTGCGCTTTTTTGTTACTGGCTGGCCTGGCTTTGGTGTGTTCGACGCGCTTGGAGATTGTCCCAACATTGACCATTTGCACCTTGTTATTCCTTGTGGGGTTGATGTCGGATTACTTGTTTGGTCGTTGGGCGGAACCCGCATGGGTGGCCTTTCCGTCGCATCAATATGTCCAGTCCGGACCCTTTACGGACGATCAGAAACAGTTATTGTCCACGGTCATCACCAAGGTCGATGCCAACGACAACAAGAAAATAGATTTAGATGAGATGGAATCTTTGGCCGCTGAAGACATCGAACAAATGAAAGCGGCTGGATTGGACAGCAAAGCCTGGGCCTCGGTGGTCTATGCCCTGGTGCCCAACTGGCAGTTGTTCTGGCTGGCGGATGCATTGGAAAACGACAAGACGATTCCCTGGTCCTATGTGGGACGGTCGTTTACGTATGTCCTTTGCTATCTGGGAGCTTTGATGGCTCTGGCGGTGATGAGTTTTGAGAGTCGTGAATTGAATTAACACTACCATCGACCTGGATCGATGGAACGAACCGAAGTATGGAACGTAACACACAGAAAAACGGAATGGTCAACATGCTCGGGCTCTTGGTGGCCTGTGTCGTGGCGGCTGTTATCGGCAAGATCGCGCATTCCGCGACGTCCGCTGTAGGCGCTGTTTTCCTGGGCACGGGATTCCTGGTGGCTGCCATCAGTTATTTCCAGATGCGCCTGGAAAACCGCGAGCAACTGGAGAAGATGGAATTCGAAGAGATCGCCAAGGACCGCAACCGGTCGGCACTCTTTGAGGAATCGGGTGAAGACACCTTCCTGGCTCGAAAGGCCAGAGAGCAGTTTGAACGGTTTTTCGTGCCGGCCTTTACCGCTCTACTCGGTGTCGGTCAGGCGGTGGCCGCTTACATGCTTTGGAATTGGTTGCCGAATGCCTTGCAGCCTGACCTGGGGAAAGCCCCGATCGTCATGGTGTCCTTTGCCGCGCTTGCTCTCATCCTTTTCATGGTCGGCAAATACAGCGCAGGAGTCGCACGCATGGAAAAACTGCGTTTATTGCGTCCGGGGGGCGCTTATCTGCTGCTCGGATCGGTGATCTGTGTGGTGGTGGTGATTTCATTTGCTGGTGGATGGTTCGAGTTCACGAAGTTGGACAAGTTGTTGGCCCAGATCATGGTCGTCTTGTTGGGGCTTTCCACACTGGAAACCTTTGTCAACCTGATCCTTGAAATCTACCGTCCCCGCACCAAGGCCAAAGCCGAGCGCACGCTTTACGAAAGCCGTTTGGTTGGTTTGTTGGGACAACCCGCCGGACTGGTGACCACTGCGGCACAAGCGCTTGACTACCAGTTTGGTTTCAAAGTTTCCGATACATGGTTCTACAAGTTCCTCGAAAAAGCGTTGGCCTGGTTGGTGCTCTTTCAGTTGGGCATGTTGATGTTGTCGACTACGTTTGTGATCATTGATCCCAACGAACTGGGCCTTCTCGAACGCTTCGGCAAACCACGCACCAGCGGTGCGGTGTTGGAGCCCGGCTTACACTTCAAACTCCCCTGGCCGATGGACAAGGTCTACCGCCATCCTGCCAAGGAACTTCGCAGTTTTAATGTGGGATACGAAGAGTATGCGACTCCAGAAGAAGAAGATGACCATGGCGACGGCGGGCACTCCAATGATCAGCAGCGAACCTTGCTTTGGACGGCCAGCCATTATGATGAAGAATTGAACTTTCTGGTTGCCAGTAGCGAGCAGCTCAGTTCGGACGGTGAAAACGGGGATAGCCAGGCGGTTCCGGTCAACTTCCTGTCCGCAGCGGTCCCGGTTCAGTATGTGGTGAAAGATTTCGAGGCCTGGTATTATAACCATACGAATCCCGCTGAATTGCTCAAATCCATCGGCTATCGCGAAGTGGTGCGTTATTTCGTGAACGTGGACCTGATCGAAATCATGTCGACCGGACGTCTCTCGGCGGCGGATGCACTGAAAAAGAATATTCAGGACCGAGCCGACAAGCTGGGTTTGGGAGTCGAAATTATCTTTGTTGGTTTGCAGGACATTCATCCTCCGGTGGGCGACAAGATGACCCCGGTGGCGGCTTCGTTTGAAGATGTCATTGGCGCCGAACAGGAAATGGAAGCCAAGATCCTGGCTGCCGAAGGTTATGCGGCTGAAATTGTTCCGAAAAGCCGGGGTGAAGCAGCCGAACTGGTTGCCGCAGCCCAGGGCGCAAACTACGAGCGCATCCTCACCAGTGAAGCACGCGCCAAGCAGTTCAAAGACATGATGACCGCTTACGAATCCGCCCCTGATGTTTTCAAGCAGCGCAAGTATTACGACACCATCGCGAACTCGCTGACCAATGTTCGTAAATACATCATTGGTCCTGAGCAAGTGGACGAAACTTTTATGCTCAATTTGGAAGACAATATCCGTTACGACCTGCTCGATGCACGTCCTGAAGAACGCTAAAACCCATTTGATTTAAACCCTAAAGACCCATTTTTAAATTCGTATCCGACTTATGAACAAACATCCGATATCGTTAGTCACCGGCGGCATTCTACTGCTGATCTTCGCCTCGATCCTATTCTGTTTCCAGGTGCGTCAGTCCGAAGTGGCCGTGGTCACCACGTTTGGAAAATACTCGCGCACCATCACCGAGCCAGGACTCCGGTTCAAGATGCCGTGGCCGATTCAGAAGGTGTATCGTTTCGACAACCGCCTTCAGAACTTCGAACGCAAGTTCGAGCAGACCACCACGGGTGATGCCAAGCCATTGATCATTGAAGTCTACATTGGCTGGCAGATCAGTGATCCCGCCATCTTCCTGGAACGCTTCAATGGAGACGTTTCCAAGGCCGAACAAAACCTGGAAAGCCTGGTGCGCGACGCCAAGAACAGTGTCATCGGTCAGCACCCATTCCGCGATTTGATTTCTCCCCGCGAAGAAGATCTCAAATTTGATGACATCGAACAGGAAATCGCCGAAGCCATCCGCGCCGAAGCCAAGGACGGTTACGGTATCGAAGTGGCTTTCGCCGGCATCAAGCAAATCGGATTGCCTGAAAGCAACACCAAGAAGGTGTTCGAGCGTATGCGCGCCGATCGTCAGCGTTTGGTCAGCCAGTATCAGGGCGAAGGCGACAGCAAAGCCCGCATGATCCGGTCCCAGGCGGAAGCCGAGCGTGAGCGCATCCTCAACGAAGCGCGCGCCAAGGCCATCGAAATTGAAGGACAGGCCGAAGCGAATGCCAGCGAATACTACAAAGTGTTCCAAAAAAATCCCGAACTCGCCAAGCTGATTCTTGGTCTGGATGCTCTCGAAGCCGCCACCAAGGAAAAGACCACCATGGTGATCGATCCAACCACCCCTCCGTTCAACTTGTTGTCCGAAGGTTCCAAGGGTGAGGGAGAAAAGAAAACGGCTGAAGACCTCAAATTCTGAGGAACCAACGGTGGTTCATAACACTCCGATTGGAAGAATTGATTGAATGAAGGTGAATGCGTCATGAGTGACCCTAAAAAACCTGATCTGCCGGATTTGCCGGAGAAGATAGATGTCAACGTTGGCAAAGAACCTGAGGAAGCGCCCATTGTGCGTCCCATGGAAGATTCCGGTACACGCGCCCTGGCCGATGCTTTGTCCAGCAGTTTCAAGATCATCAAGGTGCTGATGATCGGCTTGGTGGTGATTTTCCTCGGTTCGGGTATCTTTACCGTGGAACCCAACGAAGTCGCCGTCGTGCTGCGCTTTGGTAAACCACTTGGAACCGGACCGGACCAAGTGCTTCAACAGGGACTGCACTGGTCGTTTCCATCTCCGATTGATGAAATCGTCAAGATTCCCATCGGTGAAACCCGTTCGATCATTGCCACCAATTCATGGTACGCTGTGACACCTGAGCAGGAAATCTCAGGTCAATTGCCCTACGCCATGCCTTCGCTGCGTCCTGGGGTGGATGGTTATGCTTTGACAGCGGATGGAAACATTGTTCACGTCCGGGCCACCGCGCAATATTTGATCAATGATCCGGTTGCCTATGAGTTTAATTTCCGTCAGACAACCGATTTGTTGAAGAATGCATTGAACAACGCCATCCTTTACGCTTCGGCTCAGTTTGATGCTGATGATGTGCTCTACAAAAATCGACTCGGTCACAAGGAGAAGGTACGATCAAGGTTCCTGCAAATTATCCAAGACGCCAAATTGGGCATTGAGCTGCAATCTTTGGATGTGGTGACCTACCCGCCGCTGTTCGTCAAAGAGGCATTTGATACCGTGACTCAGACCGAACAGGACGTCAGCAAGATGCGCAACGAAGCTGAAGGGGAAGCAGCCGAAATCCTGCGACGAGCCGAAGGCGAAGCCCAGGCGATCATCAACGATGGTCTGACCCGAAGCAATCGCATCACCAGCATGGTCACTGCCGACGCCAAAACATTCACGGACCTGCTGCCTCATTACGAGGCTGATCCGGAGTTTTTCCGCCAGCGCGCCATTATCGAGCGCATGGGCAAAATCCTTGAAAATTCAAACGACACCTGGATGTTGCCAAGAACCAAGGATGGCCAATCACAGGAACTGCGATTGCAGTTGAATCGTGAACCCACCCTGACCGGTGGCAATGACGAGGAGAGCGAAGAGAATTAACAGTAGAAGTAGTGAGTTCCCGTTTACGGAGAACCAGCGCCTAAACAAAACGTCTTAATCCATTTGAAGTCATGCAAGTCACCTCACTCTTAAGCCAGAAGTCCAATGACCCGCATCATCACCACCATCACCATGATGATCACGATCATTGCGACGGCTGCGGACACGATCACGAACATACCGAGATCCGGTTGAACCAGATCCTGATCGGTCTCCTGTTCATCATCAACTCTTTCATTATCCATTACTTTTTCGAGAACGGAAAAGTGGTGGGCGATGTCAACGCCATGATCGGCGCTGTCCTGTTGGGATATCCGATTGTCTGGACCGCCATCAAGGACCTGCGCAAAGGACGCCTGAGTACCAATGAACTGGTGGCTCTCGCCGTGCTGGCTTCCTTCGCCTCGGGTGAATATCAGGAGTCGGGTCTGGTGGCCTTCTTCATGTTGCTGGGTGAAATCATCGAAACACGCACCGCCGAAGGCGCGCGTGCATCCATCGAATCACTCGTCAAACTGACCCCCACCAAGGCGCGTCGGATCAAGGGGAACAAGGAAGAAGAAGTTGAAGTCAAGGATTTGAAAGTGGGGGATGTCATTCGTATTCGTCCTGGTGACAACATCGCTGCCGATGGCGTCATCACCAGTGGTGAGGGATCCATCAACCAGGCCAACATTACCGGTGAATCCTTGCCGGTTGACAAGAAGGACGGTGATGAAGTCTTTGCCGGAACCCAGAACTTGACCGGTGTGCTCGAAGTGAAAGTCAGCCGAGCCGACTCCGACACCACACTCGGTCGCGTGCACGATCTGATCCTTGCCGCTGAAAAGACCAAGTTGCCGATCATGCGCATTGTGGATCAATACATGGGCTTTTATACACCGCTGGTTCTTTTGGTAGGGGCTTTGGTCTGGGCGTTCACCCAGGACTTGAGCCGTGTGATTACCGTATTCATCATTGCCTGTCCCTGTGCGTTCATTCTGGCCACACCGACCGCGATGGTGGCGGCGCTTTCTTCGGCGGCTCGCTTGGGGATCTTGATCAAGAACGTGGCAGATATTGAATTATCCGCTAAAATCAACGCCTTCATCTTCGATAAAACCGGAACCTTGACCACTGGTAAACTGGCCGTCAGCCGACTCGCGCCACAGGACGGTGTCAAACCTGCCGAGTTGTTGCACCTGGCTGCATCCGCTGAAAAATACAGCAACCATCCGACTGCCAAAGCCTTGGCAAATCTTGCCAATGAAGCTGGATTGGACTTGTCTGAGCCGGGTGATTTCAAGGAAACCGCAGGTAAAGGGATCACGGCCAATGTGGATGGAGAATCCATGATCGTCGGACGTGCCAATTGGCTCAAGGATAATGGGCTCACCGATGATTTTGCCAGCAGCGTCGACTTGAGCGAAGCCGAAGGTTACAGCCTTCTTTACGTGGCCCGCGGTGGGAAGTTCATCGGTTGGATTGGTCTACAGGATCAAACCCGCACGGAAGCCAAAGAATCCCTCGCTGATCTGGTTGATTCCGATATCCGACGCATCGCGATGGTGTCCGGTGACCGCCAGCCCGTTGCGGCTCGCGTGGCACGCGAAATTGGTTGTGAAGAGGTTGTGGCCGAATGTCTCCCGCAGAACAAAGTGGAATACGTCCATAAGATGAAAGCCAAGGGATACCGTGTGGCCGTGGTCGGTGATGGGGTGAATGACGCTCCCGCGCTGGCTGCCGGTGATCTGGGCATCGCGATGGGCGCCGCCGGAAGTGAAGTGGCGATCCACAGCGCGACGATCGCGCTGATGAACAATGACCTTCGCCGCCTGCCATTCCTCGTGAAACTTTCCCGTCAAACCCGCTCGGTCATCAACCAGAATTTCATGTTCGGTGTGGTGTTTGTGATCGGTGGTTTTGTTCTGGCGTCCATGGCCTATATCAACCCGATCCTCGCCGCCGTGTTGCATGTGGTCGGTTCGCTGTTGGTTGTGTTCAACAGTTTCAGACTGGTGCGTTCGGGTGAAGAACTGGAACCTTTCCAACACCCGGAAGCCGAATCTTCTGAAAGTGAGGAAACGCCAGCGCCCAAGCAGGCAACACAACCTGCCTAATTTGTAAGACGTTTATCAAAGGAACCATATGGTAACCGAAAACACAGAAGCATTGACCGGCTCCAACGCTTCCTCTGAAAAAAAGGGGGACGTCGTCATCTCGGTGAAAGGCCTGACCAAGGTATTCAAGGATTTCTGGGGTCGCCCCAAGGCCAAAGCCGTCAATAACGTTGATTTTGAAGTGCGCCGAGGCGAAGTGTTTGGTCTGCTCGGACCCAACGGTTCCGGCAAATCCACCACCATCAAAATGCTCCTGGGGCTTTTGTATCCCACCAAAGGGCATATCGAGGTGTTCGGACATTCCCCGCGTCACGTCGCCACCAAATCCCGTATTGGTTACCTCCCGGAAGAATCCTACTTATATCGTTATCTGGACTCCAAGGAGACGCTCGATTTCTTCGGAAATCTGTTCAATCTGAATACGGTCGAACGCCGCAAGCGCGCCGAGCAGTTGATCGAAATGGTTGGTCTGAACAACGCCCGCAGCCGACAGGTGGGCGAGTTTTCCAAAGGGATGCAACGTCGTATCGGTCTCGCTCAAGCTTTGATCAATGACCCCGACCTGGTGATTCTTGATGAACCCACCGCCGGACTGGACCCAATCGGTTGTCGCGAGATCAAGGACCTGATCGTTGCACTGGCAAAACGAGGCAAAACCGTCATTCTCAGCAGTCACTTGTTGTCCGATGTCGAAGATGTCTGCGATCGTGTCGTCATTTATTACGGTGGAAAAATTCAGGCCAAAGGCACTTTGCAGGAACTGCTCACCGAACCGGATGTCACACGCATCACTTCACCCGTTTTGAAACGGGAAACGATGGACAAGATTTTGGACATCATCCGTTCAGAGATCAAATCCGAAGAAGTATCCGTCGACAACCCGACGCAGAATCTGGAGAGTTACTTCCTGGGCGTGGTGAAAAATGCGATAGCACAAGAGACCACCACCTCGGGTGCAGTGGCGGGTAGGGTGGCCGAGTATCTCCAAGGTTCAGCGGAGGAACAATCCGCTTCCCGCAATAAGATGCTGGATCGCCTGACCGTTGCCGAAGCCAAACAATCCGCTCCTGCGCCAACCGAAACGCCGGCTGAAAAAGTGGATCACGCCAAGCTCGATCAACTCGCTTCCAGCCAACCTGCTTCCAGCACGGAACCGAAGGTTGAAAAGGCAGAAGCCAAGAAGGCTGATTTGGATGCGGCGAACGACAAACTTTCCTCGCTGCTGGACGGAAGCTCCGACAAGGCGGACAACGAATCTTCGGATAAAAAAGACTAAAGAACGCTTATGCAGGGATTGCTTGCCATCATTTGGTTGACTGTCAAGGCCGCCATCCGTTACCGGGTGGTGATCGTGCTGACGGGTTTGCTGTTGGCCTCGGTTGTGGTGCTGCCCCTGATGATCAAGCACGATGGATCGGCCCAGGGTTTCACGCAGATCCTGCTGACCTACACCCTGAGTTCCATTACCTTCCTGCTTGGGTTTGCCACTCTCTGGATGGCCTGCGGCAGTCTGGCTCGTGAAGTGCAGGAATGCCAGATGCAGATGCTGGCCGTGAAACCGATACCCCGCTGGAAAATCTGGCTGGGTAAATGGTTGGGGATTATATTGATCAATGCCATATTGCTCAGTATTTCATCCGGGGCCGTGTATGGCATCACCATGTGGCGGGCCAGTCAGTTGTCTGATGAGCAGCGAACTGTTCTGAATGGAGAAATCTTTGTGGCCAGAGGTTCGGCCAAGCCGAACTACCCCGACATCGATCCTTACGTCGATGAATACATGGCCAAGCGCCTGGAGGAAAATCCCAACCTGGCCGACATGGACCCGACCTATGTGCGACAGCAAATGGTGGAACAGGTTAAAGTGGCGCATCAAATGGTTCGTCCCGGATATGTTCGTCGATGGGTGATTCCGGTAGGATCGCCTGAATCGGTAAAGGATGAGGCCATGTATCTTCGTATCAAATTCTTCACCAGCCAACCATACGACACCTCCACATACGATGTCCTTTGGGAAATCGGTCCTCCCGAAACACCGCAGCGCGTGCTGCGTCAAATGGACATCTCACCCGAAGCGCCCATTGAATTTGAAATCCCGCCCAATCTCGTGGATGCCAACGGCGTGCTGGTCGTGGATGTAACGAATGGCAGTCAATCTCCCTTATTCTTCCCCATGGAAGACGGCATGGAGGCGCTTTACATGAAGGGCGGTTTTGGCTGGAACTACATCCGCGGCATGGCGGTGGTGTTGTGCTGGATGAGTTTCCTGGCGGCCGTCGGATTGGCGGCTTCCAGTTTCCTGTCTTTCCCGGTGGCCTCGTTTGTTTCGATTGGCCTGTTGATTGTTGGCTTTTCCAGCGGCACCTTGACCCAGGTGATCGAGCAGGGGGGCATCGGTGGCATCAATCATGAAACCGGTATGAAGGATGCACCATCCGCCTGGGATCATGTGGCATTGCCCATCGCCAAAAGTGCGCTGAGTGTGATCAATTTGGTGAAGGACTTTTCACCGGTCAGTTTTCTCAGCACAGGGCGGGATATTTCCATCGGCATTCTGGCGACTGCTTTTACCCAGATTGTTCTGATCATGGGAGGTATTTTTGCCGCCTTCGGCATGTGGGCCTTTACCAGGAGTGAACTCGCAACCGCACAAGGAAACCAATGAACTTCATAACCGGAAAATATTCCAGATACGTTCTGAGCCTGTTCATGGTGATCATGTTCGCATGTGCCGGTTTTGTTCAGAAGGGGATGAATCGTTCCCGAGGCGAAATGGGGTTGACTCGTTTGCAGCCGCTTGAGAATGCGCCTCCCGTCCTGGCGTTCACCACAGTTGCCCTGGGTGGTTTCCGAGGATTGATTTCCAACATGCTGTGGATACGTGCGACGCAGCTTCAGGAAGACGGCAAGTATTTCGAAATGGTTCAGCTCGCCGACTGGATCACTAAACTGCAGCCTCACTTTGTGACCGTTTGGGTGCATCAGGCTTGGAACCTGGCTTACAACATCTCGGTTAAATTTCCCGACCATCAGGATCGCTGGTTGTGGGTGCAGCGTGGCATTGAGTTGCTGCGTGATTACGGACTGAAATACAATCCGCAGGAAACCCTCATCTACCGCGAACTGGCCTGGTTCTTCCAACACAAGATGGGCGCTAATCTCGATGACGCCAACATGCTTTATAAAGCGCAGTGGGCCGCCGCCTGGGATGAACTTCTGAAGGATGGCAAACCTGATTATGATGTTCTGCTCAATCCACAGGAACCCGAGGACAAAGAGCGGGTGCGCATCATGTTCGAGGTCTACAAAACCGATCCCGCCGTCATGCAGGAGGTGGACAATGAATACGGGCCTTTCGAATGGCGCCTGCCGGAAGCGCACGCCATCTATTGGGCCTACCTTGGCCTGAAGGTTTCCGAACGCGAGAAAGATTACATTCAATTGAGACGCGTGATTTTTCAGGGCATGCAATTGGCCTTCCTCCGGGGACGCATGATTGAATTTCCCGTTGCCGTCCCCGATGAGCCGGGTGAGTTTACCAGCGCCTACGAATACGGGCCCAACCTCGAAATCATTGACAACACCAACCGCGCCTACGAGGAAATGATGGCGGCCGAGGAGAAATACTTCGACAACATCGGGACCGCCCACAAGAACTTCATCCGAACAGCCATCTATTTTCTCTACACCCACAACCGTATGGTGGAAGCAGAGAAATGGTATGACTACGTCCGGGAAAAATATCCGGAATCCATCGAAACCAGTTTGGAAGAATATGTGTTTGCGCGGGTGGAAGAAGAATTCGGCAGCACCTCACAGGATCGTCTGAAGGCCATGTTGATGGGCTTCCTCGAGCGGGCCTTCCTGGATCTGGCCGTGGGACAGGATGAAAAAGCGGTGGCTGGTGAGTTGCTCACCCGAAAGATGCGCCAGCGTTATTACGATCAAATCACCGACAGCCAGATCGTTCGCATCAAACTGCCCACCATTCAGGAGATGAAAGCCGAACTGTTGGTTCGACTGCTCGATCCCGAAGAAGGCCTCAACGAAGTGCTCGCCCAACAGCTCCGCACCCGGTTGGGACTGGCAGATGACTACGATCCCAAAGCCGCCCTCGGCGAACTCAAATCGTCCCAGCCACAGGATCTCGAAGGACCACCTGCTCCCGAGCTTTGAGGGCTTGCGTGTTCGTCAGCTTGTACGGCAGTCCCTTGGTATTATGGCGCATCTTTTTAATCTCACACAAAGGCGCAAAGACACAAAGACAGGAATGAATCCATAGGACTGAAGTCTTTCGGTAAAAAACCCTTCGTGCCTTGGTGTCTTTGTGTGAGATTAATATACTCCTGCCGACCCCTTCATGATTTGTGTCTAGCCTCACGACGGTAATATGCCAGTTGTTCACGGAGTGGAGCCCAATACTCTCGATCCTTCGCTTTTTCGCCCAACTGCGATTCCGGATGGTAAAGCAATTGCATTCCATATGTTTGCTCCCTGGCTATTTTTTTGGGAAGAAATCTGTTGATGTGCTCTCTGTTCACTGGAAGGCTTGGCGCAGCATGGTGCAGGAGACTCGAGATCAGTTGGCGGAGCGTTGGCTGTCCCAGTATGGGGACTACTTGTTCCGTTATGCCCTGAGCCGGGTCAAGGATGCGTCGCAGGCGGAGGATTTGATTCAGGAGACGCTCATCATTGCTCTTCAAAAAATCGAAACGTTCCAGGGCCGATCTTCCGAAAAGACCTGGCTGACCGGTATTCTTCGTTATCGCATTCTGGATCATTACCGCAAACAATCCAGAGATTGGAGATTTCCTGTCGCCGGAGAAGGTCCGGAGGGCGGATGGTTTGATGAGGAAGGACATTGGAACAGGGCTCTCAATGATGCCGGCATGGAGTGGGAACCGGACCCGAGTAGCTTGTTGGATCGCAAGGAGTTTATGGAAGTGTTGCATGGCTGTATCCAGCAACTTCCCGATAAGGCCGCGGCGGTTTTTGTGCAACGCGAGCTTGAATTTCAAAAGACGTCGACCATTCTGGAAGTCTTGAATATTTCGGAATCCAATCTTTGGGTGCTGCTTCATCGTGCCAGGAACATGTTGAAGTTGTGTATCCAGTCCAAATGGGATACCGAGGCAAAATCCGGAGGCGCCTCATGAATCCGGTCAAGCTCCTCAAAGCGTGCTATCGCAAAGTCGATCATTGGTACAAGCTTTGTTATAACGCCGTCTTTTATTCCTGTGAACACATCTCCCGCCTGACTTCTGAAATGCAGGACCGGCCTTTGGGGCTGCGTGAACGGGTGACCCACTGGGTGCACATGCGGATGTGTAGCTGGTGCCGGCGGTATGCGAGTCAATTGCAGTTTCTTCGTCGACAGTTCGGCCATTACGCCGAACGATACCCCGAGGAAGCCGACACCAAAATGCCCGACGATGCCAAATCACGCATCCTGAAAA